>NZ_JCAUAQ010000001.1:0-824725 GCF_059692035.1 Paenibacillus sp. J22P143 | reverse complement strand
TTAGATAAAAAGGATTGGTATCTTGCTTGGATGGGTGAAGGAAATGATGCTAACGTACCTGCAACGATTTTCCCACAATTCGGTGGAGCGGGTATGAATTATAGCGCACAGTTGCCCAATTTTTATGATACAAATGGTAATAAGTGGAATGCCATCGGAAACAGACTTTTTTCATCGGATTTCAATAAAATACAGTCCAACGATTCTGGTCACAATCCTCCCGATGTGCGTTCCTGGTTGAGAACGGAAGGCAACAAATATCGTTATATTCTTGTTACTTCGAGAGCGAGCGCAAGCTACGGTGATTTCGCGAGTGTGAACATTAACCTCAATGTTATGGCGAATGACACCATTAATGTCAGCAGCAACAATTATGATGCATTGCAGGGGCGTGTTAATGAAGCGAAAGCACTCGATGAGGGATATAAACACGACGGAAGCTATAAGTATTCCTATTATTCGAGACTGAATCTTACGCAGCAGATCTCCAAAGCGAATTATATCATTAGCCAGAAAGTTGTGAATAACACAATTTACAATCAGGCAGACATTGATAAAGCTGTGAAAAACTTGGAAGATGCAATGAGCATGATGGTCGAAACACAGGGTCTGCATGGGCTGATCCAGGATGCTTGGGAAATCATACACAGTGCTGGGTATGTGTACGGCGGGGGCGTTTACGCGAATTACGGAATAAACGGAACCGCGCTTACCGGCGGAGCGTCAAACGTGTATTTGGCTAATTTGAAGAATGGTCCATTCAACAGAACTAAGTTTGTTAAGCTATACCGCGATTTGCAGTACATTATGTGGTCGTATCGTGCACCCACTAGCGTGTGGTCGACTATCGTGCCCGGCAGTATAAATTCGAACATAAGATTGGATAATTCGGGCGATCTGAATTTCGGCAAAAACGAAAGCTGGACGACGGCAAGCGTAGCTGCAAAGCGGATAGAAATAGATCAGGTGAGCCAGCTTTTGCAGGCGGACATCAACAATTTGCTTGTGGTGGACACGCTGAGCGCAATCACAGCGCCTGGCGCTATTACGGGACGGCCCCTTGGCTCAGCCAAAACGGCGGCGGCACTAGGATTACCTGCCCAAGTCGTCATAGTAACGAATACGGGGAATGTGAATGCCGATGTAACATGGAAGGTAGATGCTTCAAACTATAATCCCACTGTTAATACAGCACAGACCTTCACTGTTAATGGAACTGTAGCTTTGCCAGCTGGGGTGACAAATCCTAATAACGTGCCTTTGACAACAAGCGTTAGCGTATCTGTACAAAATGTTGTTAAAGTAGAAGCTGAAAATTATATTGCTATGTCTGGGATTCAGACAGAGAACAGCTCGGAAGGGACAAAGAACGTAAGTTATATAGATACGGGAGACTGGATGGACTACGCTGTAAATGTGCCAGAGACAGGAGTTTATAAGGTAAATTACAGGGTATCTGTAAACACTGGGAATACAGGCAGAGTCAATTTCCTTGTAGATGGTGTTTCTCAAAAAATAACATCGTTGCCGTCAACCGGGGGTTGGCAGAATTGGAGTACCGTATCCGACGAAGTTTCCTTAACTGCGGGCCAACATACGATAAGGCTGCGCGTAGAAGCAGGCGCATGGAATATTAACTGGTTTGAGCTGGTTGCACCTCCAGCGCCAGCAACACCAAAGTCTACATTGACAGGTGCACAGCAGGTACTTTCTGGTCAAGCCTTCACTCTGACGATGGGACTAGCCGACGTTACGCAAAGCGTATATAAGCAGGTATACGCCCAGGATTTCACACTACAGTACGACCCTACAAGTGTGCAATTCAATTCAGTGACTACCTTGAAAGAAGGAGTCCAAGTCATCGATCAAGATGATACTGTTCCAGGAAAACTTCGAATTGTGGCTGCCAGTGTGAACACGAACGTATATGCCCCAGGCGACATGTTCGTATTCAACTTTACGGCGAAATCATTGCCCCAGACAACACATTCGACAATCTCTGTAGATTATGTAAAGATTGCCAACGCAGAGGGGAATGAACTGCCGGTTGAGGGTGCTTCCCACGAGATTCAAATTACCGTACCTGTTGTACCTGTAGATAAGTCGCTTTTGAACGGGGCAATCGCAAGCGCTCAGACGAAGCACAATGTAGCTTCGGAAGGTAATGATGATGGTCTGTATGCGACTGGCTCCAAAGCTTTATTACAGTCGGCAATCAATACGGCCAGTGAAGTAGCGATTAATTCAAACGCGACTCAGCAGCAGGTGGATAATGCGAAAGCCGCATTGGTAGCGGCAATTCAAGTGTTCACAAGCAAGTTAATAACCGCAGATATCAATGGGAATGGTGTCTCAATTGGAGACTTGGCTTCTGTAGCAGCTGCATACAAAAAAGAACCAGGTCAAGAGGGCTGGAATGAGAAAGCGGATGTCAATCATGACGGCAAAGTAGACATTTTAGACCTTGCCATTGTAGCTAGAGCGATTTTGAAATAAAATATCGCCGAATACTTTATTGAATGGAAATTTGGAGTAATCGAATTAGAGAGATTGAGGAGTAATCGGTATTGAAAAGGGGGAGCATGTCTTCCCTTTTCTTTGCTGCTTTGGGCAATTGTACTAGCGAATGTATTTTAATCACTTATTCATAGACGATCAAGTCGGCTTCTGATGAGAATTCTAAAATATTCTCACAATGCTTTTTGAATATATTGTAAATGTCGAAAAAGATCGTTTTTTTGAGATAATTGTGCATATTTTTAGGATATTCAATGTATAACTGAAATTTTATGATTAGATCATCAACACTGCGATTTTTGCATGACAGCGATATGAATAGTGTATTTGAATGGGATGGAAAGCGTTTTCGATGACTTATCAAGGAAGATGATACTGTCATCACTATTTCGTCATTTACTTAGCTGAATTCAAAAGGTAGACAAGCACCCGATTCTGCTGCAGTGGAATTTTAACTATTATGTAGAAAGGAGAAGTGTCTGTTCTTATTATCTCCAATCCTTTAATAATATACTTTTGAAAGGTGGATTATTTCGATGTTAAAAAAACTTCTTAGATTCAGTTTGGCATTGCTTTTGACCATATTCTTGCTTCCACAGGCTCCTATTCATGCCAACTCTAGCCCGATCTATGTACTTTCCATCACGGAACCAAGTATAACGGTAGGTAATGACTTTGAAGTGAAGCTGGTAGGTAAACAATTAAGCAATTTGTATGCGTTTGAAGTCAATTTATCGTTTGATACAAGCCGTTTAGAGTTTGTAAAAGAAGTCACAGCAAAAAGAGATGACCTCTATATAGTGAGTCCTATTGTAAATGGTAACAAAATTCAAATCGCACATACAGAAATGCATAATTCACCGGGCCAGAGCGGCGATGTAACGCTGGCTACGCTGAAATTTCATGCGATTAATCAGGGATCGGCCGAAATTGTCCTAGACAACATAAAACAGGTTAATGTGGTGAATTCGAAATTAATGAGTGACGTTGTTCAAATCAATACCAAGGTACTGGCTGCTATACAAGCACCAAGCAACACCCATATTCCTGCTGTACCAGCAGGTTTGACGGCTACCGCAACAAGCGCATCACAGATTAATGTAACTTGGAGCAATTCAACTGACGCTGCGGGTTATGATCTGATGGTAGACGGAGTTGTTCATACGGATAAATCAAGTCCATTCGCGCACACAGGTCTTGCAGCAGACTCAACTCATACCTACAAGGTAAGGGCAAAGAATTCGGCAGGAATCAGTGAATGGAGTACAGAGGTAAGTGCGAAGAGTGATACTTCATCGGACAACGGACCAACGGAACCAACGGGACCAACGGAACCAACGGAACCAACGGAACCAACGGAACCAATAAACAACAATACCCCTCCGGTTGATGCATTCAATAGCAATATAGTAAATGAGAGTAGACTTATCGATTTGATCACTTCCAAAGTAGCGGAAGCCAAGAAAGATGATGAGAAGGTTGAACTGGCTGATATTAAAGGCCACTGGGGCGAAAAGACAATAAATACGTTTGTGAAACTACGCGTTATTGATGGGTATGAGGATGGAACATTCCAAGCGGACGGGAAAATCACACGAGCCGAGTTTGCCATGATTATTTCACGCATATTCGAAATCACCAACGGCACGAATCCATCGGCTATTCTGCACGATATTGACAGCCACTGGGCAAAAGACGCTATTCAGAAACTTGCGAACGCAGGGGCGATTGCTGGTTACGAAGACGGCACGTTCAAGCCGGACAAAACGATTAGCCGTGAAGAGATGGTTCTTATTATTTCCCGTATTGTCAACTTGAGTAAGCTGGACAAAGATGTTTCCAAGGGCAACTTAACAGATCTTGCAAGTGCAAGCTCTTATGCTGTAAATCAAATCAAAGAAGCAGCAGAAGCGGGCATCATCAGTGGCAAGAACAATGGGGTTTTTGATCCACAAGGTACATCCACGCGTGCGGAGGCTCTTACGGTCATTTTGAATGCATTAAACCTTAATCCGCAACTGAAAACACTCTTGGACAGCTTGAAATAATCGCAATATGTTTTAGTCATAATTACTAAAGGAGACTGTGAAGATGCTATCCACCTATACGCGAGTCAGCATTCACGCAGCTACGGCAATATGCTTCTTTCTTGTCGTCTTTGTTATTATAAACAAAGGCGAGCCGTTTCTCTCCTTTGTGACGATGGAACAAATCCAATCATTTAAAACCATTTTCATCAGCATTATATTGGAAGCTATTCCTTTCGTGTTGCTCGGTGTATTACTGTCTGCATTGCTGCAAAGTTTTGTATCTGAACAAACGATCCGTCGCTGGATTCCTTCCAATCCGTTTCTGGCCATTATCTTCGCCTGTTTATTGGGTATTCTTTTTCCGGTATGCGAATGCGGCATGATTCCCGTCGTTAGAAGATTGATTTTGAAAGGAATGCCCGTATATGTCGCTGTCGTATTTATCCTTACGGGACCAATTATCAATCCAATTGTGTTCTCCGCCACGTATATGGCCTTTCGCAATCAACCTGACATGGCTTATTCGCGTATGGGGCTTGCTTTTGCAGTCGCTGCTGTCATCGGCTTGCTGATGTACCGGTTCCTGAAAAGCAACCCTCTGCGCAACAGCCGTGGACACGTATCCGAGAAACCATCAGGGGAAGGACATCAGCATCAAGGCAATAAATTAACAACGGTTTTTGTCCATGCCTCGGACGAGTTTTTTGAAATGGGCAAGTTTCTTGTTTTCGGATCCCTAATTACAGCTGTCATCCAAATCTTTATGCAACGTGATAGTTTGGTCGCCGTCGGACAAGGTCCGATGAGCTCACATTTATTTATGATGGGCTTCGCCTATGTGCTGTCGTTATGTTCGACTTCAGACGCTTTTGTTGCTTCATCCTTTCAGTCGACTTTCACCGCAGGTTCCTTGCTAACATTTCTAGTGATAGGTCCAATGTTGGATTTCAAAAGCACATTGATGTTGCTCGCTGTATTTAAAACAAGATTCGTAGTGGTACTATCTACGCTTGTTGCGATTACCGTGTTGGCGGGATCGCTGTTTTGGGAGGTTCTTGGATGAAGGGAAATCGCTTAATGTGCTTGCATTATTTGCTTCGGACGATTATTTTGCTTGGATTTTCTGCTTATATCGTACTTTTGACCAAAACCGACGCACTCCAGTATTACTTAGCACCACGCATGATGATATACGTCAAAATAACTGCTGTTACCTTATATGTTATTGCCTGTTTTCAGGGTTATTCGGCCATTCGTATTTACCGTGGCAAACGAATGGCTTGCGACTGTGAACAACCTGTTCCTCAATCTGCTGTTCGAAGTTCGTTGTCGTACGGATTGCTGATTCTTCCTTTGCTTGTTGGCTTTTGCCTTCCGAATGCCGCGTTAGGCAGTGCTATAGCTTCGGCCAAAGGGATGAATCTCTCAACTGCGAAGCAGGAGCGGCCCAAGAGCAGCTCAAGTGCAGTCCTAAGTACGTCGGAGCTTACGGCAGCTACTGCTAATACCGATGCAGAGATTGAGCAATTGTTCCACGATGAGTGGGAAATAGAACTGTCCAAGATCGGGATGTATCTGTTTAAAAAAGATCTGATCGTTGTCAAGCCGACTCTGTACAAAGAGATCATCTCATCAATTGATCTGTTCAAACATAATTTCATAGGTAAAAAAATCGAGATTAGCGGATTTGTTTACCGGGAAGAGAACATGAAAAGCAATGAGTTTGTCGTTGGACGTTTTGTCATAAACTGCTGCTCCGCGGATGCCATGCCATATGGGGCCATGATCAATTTCCCAGAAGCGCAGAACTACACCAAAGATACTTGGGTCAAAGTCACAGGCACAATCCAAAACGGCAATTACAACGGCAAGGATATCTTCATGATAAACGCTGAACAGGTTGAGAAAATTGGAGTCCCGGATACTCCGAATCTTCACGCGAATTACGATCCTCTTAAGGAACTCGATTAAACAATAAAGGGGTACAGCCATGAACCTGCGTTCACTCTTGTCCATGTCCATGATCATTATCCTTATGTGCTTAGGCTTTGCGACAACTACGCTTGCACATACTGTAAGCACAGGCCTATCCTCATTAAATGTGAAAGGGACTGAGATATTCTATGACCTTTATTTTGATGAAAGAGATTTGATTGAAAAATTCGATTCTAATGGCGATAATACGCTGGAGAACGGGGAATTAATCTCGCAAAAAGAGAGTCTCGAATCGTATTTACAGAAGGGTCTTCGTATCGATGTGAATGCAATTCCCTTAAAGATGGAAGTCCTTTCGATGAAGGTGGAACAACGAAGTTCCGTAAAATCTGCAGTGTTTCAACTGAGATTTACGGCCGATCAATTAATCGAACAATTTAATATTCATTATAATCTGGCGTTTGATGAAGTGCCAGCTCATTCGAGTATACTCATAGTCCGTTCAGGGGAAAGTTTACAGAATGATGTTATTGATAGTGCTAAGAGAGAGATATTGATCAATCTTCCCGATCCTAAGCTTGGGCCAGTTTTGTGGAAATACTTTAAGCTTGGAATCGAACATATTTTGACAGGTTATGATCATTTAATATTTTTGCTATCTTTGGTGTTAATCGCCTCTCGGTTTAAAGAAGCTTTGAAAATTGTTACTGCTTTTACAATCGCCCACAGCATGACACTATTCTTGGTGGCGTCGGGTAGCGTTCACGTCATTCCATCTTGGGTCGAAGCGTTGATTGCGGCGACGATCTGTTACGTGGCCGTGGAAAACATGTTTGTTCAAAAGGCGAAATGGCGGTGGGTATTAACAGCTATTTTTGGTCTGATTCACGGCATGGGCTTCGCAGGGGCCTTGGCTGAAACTGGACTTCCGAAGGGTAATCTGATTGGTGCGCTCCTGACGTTTAATTTAGGTGTGGAAACTGGGCAAATCATGATCTTGTGCCTATTATTGCCTCTCTTGATTTGGCTGCGAAAGTTCCCTTGGTATCGTAAAGTGATGATTTCAACGTCTTGCCTTATTTTTGTACTTGCCTTGTATTGGTTGATTCAAAGATTGCAATAAGGGGAATTTTTAATTTCATGTGTTTAATTTGTCGGATTGTTTAAAATTGACAGTGTTTCTTTGTGTAAATTCAAAGTAAGATTCGAATTATTGAGCCAGTTTAAAAAACTTCGAAATGGGTCCAGAATGAAAGATTCAATTTTCACACTGGATGGATGTGATAAAATGTGAAAATCACGGAAGCAACTAAGCAGTTCAGGCATTACAAGGAAAGTATTAGAAAATCATTCATTATCTACGCGATTATTCCAGTAATCATTATTACGCTGGCAGGTTATTTTCTGTCTTTTTCCATCTTATACAAGACTATTGTTTCAAGCAATGATGACTATAATGAACAAATATCGGGAATTATTGGGAATATTTTTGATTCTTATCAAGAACAAGTAGATCAATTGTCTAGAGATGAAAACACATTGTTATATCTGAAGACGAATTTTTCCAACACGCATTTGTATGAAAGTTTTTATAACTTTGTTAATCAAAGTGAAACGAAAGGGAATTTCTTCGTATTTAACGATAAACTTAAGCCTTTAATACAAAGCACGATTCGTATTCCTGAATATGCGCAAGACGAAAGCTCCTTAAAGTGGGGACCACTTCAAAGGATGCTAGAAAATCCTGAAAAGATTGTTTTAGCCAGGCAACAAGCTTATACTGCCGATAGTCCAAGCTTGATAGTTGGCAAAGCGATTGTTATGGATGGGCATGTTGTTGGCTTTATCACTTTCGACTTTATCAAAAGTGACCTAGTCAAGCTTATCAGTAAAAATTTCTCAACGAGCGTCGTAATCACCGATAATTTCGGGTACGTGATTGCTAGCACGAATGATTTGTTAATTAACGAATTAGGGAAAATTGATATGAATTTCAGGGACAAGTCAGGTGTTGTCCAATCAAATGACGACAGTCAATATATTAAGAAAACGGAAATTCTTGATGGGGAAATATGTATTTATACATTTACCTCTATCGGTTACTTTAAATCCATGCTTATTTTGTCAGGTGTGTTGTTAAGTTTACTTTTTGGCATGTTGACAGTGACAACCTACTTATCTGCTAGAAAAATTGCAGATAGTAAAACTAGAGTTATTGACGACATTGTTAAGGCCATCGAGAATGTTCAAAATGGTAACTTGGAAACCCATCTCAAGGTCAATACACATGATGAATTTCAGGTTTTTGCTGAAGCATACAATCAGATGCTAGACGACATTAAAAAATTAATTGAAGCGAACAAGGAAAAAGCCAGGCAAAACATTTTATCAGAAATTAAACAACTTGAATCCCAATTTAATCCACACTTCCTATTCAATACACTGGAAACCATTCGTTATATGGTAAAATTGAACCCGTCTTCTGCAAATTCGATGATAGTTGTACTATCTAAATTGTTAAGATACAGCATCAATAGCACCATTTCTGATGTAAGTCTTGAGGAGGATGTTGAATACACCAAGAACTACCTTGTCATTCAAAAATATCGTTTTGGAAATAAATTTGAGTATGACATCCATATTGATGAAGTTGCTTTGGATTGTATTGTTCCCAAACTTATCGTTCAGCCGATCATAGAGAATGCAATTATGCATGGATTTTCTACCCGCCAATCCTTGCGTGTACAGATCAAGGCGATTATTACCGGGGATAATCTGGTCGTCAGCATAACTGATGATGGTGATGGAATGAATTCACAAACTTTACAAAAGATCAGGCATATCTTGGAGCAAAATAATAACAATTCTTCACATGTTGGATTGTATAATGTCCATAGGAGAGTACAGCTCATTTACGGCGAAAAGTATGGAGTAGACTTATCAAGTGAGCATCTTGGCGGAACAAACGTAACAATCACAATGCCGATTGATAGGGGAGGTAGCGACCATGCTGAGGCTGATCATCGTTGAAGATGAAGAGATTATCAGAAAAGGGCTTGTTCATACCGTTGATTGGCTGTCAATGAGTTGCATAGTTGTAGGGGATACCGATGACGGACAAAAGGGACTTCAATTGATTGAGGAGCTTCGTCCCGACTTAGTCATTACAGATATTAGAATGCCTATTATGAATGGAATCGAAATGTTGGAGCAGGCGTTGAGAATATATCCGTTTCATAGTATCATCCTGACCATCTATACTGAATTTGAATATGCGAAGCAGGCTATTTCATTGCGAGTGTTTGAATATTTGCTTAAACCTGTGGATGAAATCAAACTAGCTGAAGTTATTGGAAATATCAGGAACGGCATTAGGGAAGGCAAGGTTTACGACGACAATAATAAATTGAAAACGATAGGGGATACACAACTATTCGACTTGGATAGTTTATTTAATGACGAACAAAAACTGAATTATTATGTTAGTGAAACGATCGAGAGAATCAAGAATGAGTACCATAAAAAGCTGACCGTTGAGGCTATTGCCGATGAATTGGGAGTAAGTCCAAGCTACTTGAGTCGTAAGTTGAAGGAGGTTACATCCCAAACTTTTTTGGACATTCTGAACAAATACAGGATTCAAAAAGCTATAGAACTGCTCGCCACAGGTAAATGCCGGATATATGAAATAGCCAGTATGACGGGATTCAGTGAATATAAATATTTCTGTAATGTGTTCAAAAAATATACAGGAGCAAGTCCGACGAATTTTATGAAGCCCGGAAGTCGTGTTGTTCCTAAGAATCCGCGAGAAGAAAAGTAAAAGTGATTAAGTATTTAGCAACAAAAATCTCATGAGAGGGTCAGTGCCTTTAATGAGTTTTTTGTCTAGTTACATTGTCCAGAAGGATGTTCATTAATACGGATAGTTGTACTTTTTTTTCGGATTGTCCACAAGATTGCTTTGGACTACAATAAACATGTAATCCTGTGACTTTCTGATATTCAGACTTATAAAGAAATGGAGGAGAACTAGCTGAGCGTAACTATTAGTGTAAAAGATGTTGTCAAGAAATATGATAATGGTAATATTACAATTATTTCAGGAATGTCCTTAGATATAAAGAATGGAGAATTCTTTACGCTACTTGGACCGTCCGGTTGCGGTAAAACGACATTACTGAGAATGATTGCAGGGTTTAACACGATTGAAGAAGGAAATATATTTTTTGACGATCAAGTCATCAATGATATTCCAGCTCACAAGAGAAATATCGGTATGGTATTTCAGAACTATGCCATCTTCCCGCACTTGACGGTGCAGCAAAATGTAGAATATGGCTTGAAGTTAAGAAAACTTTCAAAAGCAGAGATTCAAAAAAAAACAGACACTATTATGAAAGTTGTAAAAATCGATAAATACAAGGAAAGACTTCCTGAGAAACTATCCGGTGGTCAGCAGCAGCGAGTAGCGCTGGCTAGGGCTATTGTCATACGCCCCAGTGTTCTACTGATGGACGAGCCACTCTCGAATCTAGATGCCAAGCTGAGAGTTGACATGAGAACCGCCATCAGGGATATACAAAGGGATGTTGGTATTACGACTGTCTATGTAACCCACGATCAAGAAGAGGCTTTGGCCATATCCGATCGAATTGCTGTCATGAAAGAAGGTGTGATTCAGCAGGTAGGGAAACCGAGAGATATCTACACTCGTCCTGCCAATGTATTTGTGTCGAGTTTTATTGGTCATTCCAACTTCTTCAAGGGCACGATCCAACTAACAGGAAAAGATAAACGTATCGTGTTTAAGAATGGCTATAGCATTCCTATGGATAATTTGGTTGATGATGTGAGCGATGGACAGAACGTTATTATTTCGGTTAGACCTGAAGAATTTTCAATTGCGGAGAGCGGCTTGGAAGCTAGCATTAGTAAAAGCACTTTTCTGGGACAATATATCAATTATGAGGTTGCTTTCCAACAAGATATCACAATGGACGAGAGTCTGACCTGCGAATTTGTTCAGGATTTGGGCCAAGTAAACAAGTTTTACGAAAATCATGATAAGGTTTATCTAGTCCCAAAAAGTGATAAGATCAACGTGTTTACCGACGATGGATCACAGAGTTTAATCAAAGGCGTGATTAAATTTGGCTAAATTCAAGTTTAAGTTTGATTTTTGGACAATAGTAACTTTGGGAATAGCGGTATTATTCGCCATATTTCTGGTCTACCCTTTATTTTCCTTGTTTTTAACATTCCACAATTTCGTTAAGTTTTCCAGAAGAAATTTTACTATAGAAGGCATTCGAGGGATATTTGCGCATGCGGCCATTTTTGTGGTCGTGTTTTTGGCAATTATCCCACAATTGACAGTCATGGTGACATCTTTCCTAGAGATGCAAGGTTCTCGTTTCATAGCAGCTTCCACGAATTACTTCGGGAAAAAATAATATTCCTATTTTGACACCGCCTTCCTTCTCTCTATTCACGGACTAAGCCCCTACTTAAAATATTTCCACCGTCTTTGTCGACGATTTAAATTTGAGGTGATAAATTATGCGTTCATTATCGGATGATGAATTATTAAATGTTTTAAATGCTGCCAAGAAAGTAGAATTAGAATTAGATATTGAATTTATTGAATTGATCAAAAATGAAATTAATCGACGGCAAATTAAATTCGAATTTTCATTAATTGAAGAAAAATTTATATATCAAGTAAGCTAGTATTCCTAAGATTTTACCGCACCAAGAGTAAGCCCTTTAACAAAATATTTTTGCAAAAGAGGGTATGCTAATATGATCGGTCCAATAGATAGTACGCAGGTAGCCATTCTTGCGCTTTCTCCCGGAAGCATACCAATCGACTGTTCAATGGATCTAGAGGCGGCTTCGTTGCTTAGCAGAACCTGAATATTCGTCATTAAGGACTGAAGCAAATATTGAAGATTATAGAGTTTATTGTTCTCTATAAACAACGCGCAGGTGAACCAGTCGTTCCAATAGGCGACAGAAATAAACAACCCAATAGTCGCAAGAACAGGCGTAGACAGAGGGAGTACAATCCGGAAATAAGTCATGAATTCCCCCGAGCCGTCAATCCTCGCCGATTCAATGATAGCGTCAGGCAGCGATTTAAAAAAGTTGCGCATGATCATCACATGTACCGGCGATACAAGCATCACGACGACTAGAACAAAAAATGTATCCTTCAAGTGGAGGTATCTGGTTATCAAAATGTAATATGGAGCCAATCCTCCGTTAAATAAAATCGTAAAGAACACAAGGAACGCTATATAATTCCTGTATTTGACTTCATTTCTTGAAATAGCATAGGACATCAGCGAGGTCACAAATAAATGAAGAAATGTGCCAACGACGGTGACGAGGATTGTAACCTTGTAAGCATTCAATATGGATGAAGTGCCAGAGAATACAAACTTGTAACCTACAAGACTGAATAGGTTTGGTATCAGGTGAAATCCGTCGATCAAGAGTGATTTTTCATCTGTTAAGGAAATAGACAGCACTAGTAATATCGGTATTAGGCACATCGCACTATATACGATAAACATTAAATTGATCAGAATCTTCGGAAATATATTCCATCCTGTGAAGGATATCGTTTTCACTTTTACACGCTCCTCAAATTAGTACGCTAGAATAGCGAGCTATCGGAATCATATTTCTTGACCAGATAGTTGGTAATCAGCACTAACACAAATCCAACAACTGATTGATATAGTCCTACTGCAGCTGACATACCGATATCATTTACAGTGCGCAATGATCTGAAAACGTAGGTATCGATAACATCGGTCGTCGAAAACAAAATTCCTGATTCCCGTGGTAGATTGAAAAATGCGCCCCAATCGCCAAGCCCACCGTTGAAAATCTTTCCGAGCGAGAGGAGTAAAAGGATAATGACAACTGGCATCAATAACGGAATCGTAATGTGTATTGCCTTCTGCCATTTGTTCGCCCCGTCGATTTCAGCTGCTTCATAATAATCTGACGATATTCCCAGTAAAGCGGCAACATAAACAACTGAAGTATAGCCGACTGACTTTAAAATAAATGCCAACGGCATGATAAAACGCCAATATAGCGGCTCACCATACCATTGTATCGCTTCTAAACCGAATGATTTTCGAAAACCGTTAATTACCCCCTGATCGCTAAGCAATGCGTACACAATATACTCCCCTACGACCCAAGATAGGAAAAACGGAAGCAACATCACACTTTTATAAAGCGATGTCCGGAACCGGCTGCCGGTTTCCTGCAACAAGATGGCGAAAACTAAGGATATCACGGTTACCGTCACGATGATGATCAGGTTGTAAAAAATCGTATTAAACGTAACCCTCCATACCGCATCGGACTTGAAGAAAAACTCGAAATTTTTAAACCCGATCCATTTGCTGCCCCATACACCCTTTATCGGGTTATAGTCCTTGAAAGCGATTAACGCTCCGAACATAGGCAAGTAACTGAATATGATGAAATACAGCAATCCTGGCAGCGCCATGACGTAAAATGGCCAGCGTCTGAAAATTTCCATTGAAAAAACTTGCCGACGCATGGAGCCGGTCTTTTTGAAACCATTCTTTACAGCAGTTGTGGCTGGTACATTGTTATTCATTTACCCACTCCTCATTAATGAAAGTCTTGTTTGTTTGGACACAATTCCACAATAGCCGAACAAAGAAAATCATAAAACAGTAAAAAGCATATTTTCCTTTGAAATTCACTATGACGGTTCTTAAAAAAATAATGGTTTCTCTAATTTCTATTTTTTGATATAAGGTTGAACGAACTACTCGAGCCCAACCGTTGGGGCTGAGATTCAAAAAGTATTTGAAATTTCTTTTCGCATATCGAAGAAACAGATGCTGATCAAGGGAGTGTCGGAAATCTATAAAAACTTTAAAATAATAAGATATTTATGAAATGTAAATTTTTTGAAGAATCATCATATTAAATTATCAAAGGAAACCATATTTTTTTATGTATGAAAGATCTCCGTAATCTACTAATGTGAAACTGCAGCCAATTGCAGCAGTACTTTTCCATATAGGGGGAGATCAGGCCAAACATTAACTTCTCGATAAGCTTTTATGTTCTGTATGGATCGTAGGAAACTCTAAATGTGGATCAGAAAAAAGGAGGACAAAATGCTTAAACAGAAAAAGAACATTGCATCAGTACTAGCTTTAACCCTTATAGTGCCCCTTGCACTCGCCGGATGCGGAACAGATACAAATAAAGTGGACGTGTCACCAAGCCAGACAGCCCTGGCTAAAGGGCAAGAGAATGAAAAGCCGGTAGAATTGACATTTTATATTGCTAATTCACCTGTTAAAGACTTGGATCGAATTATGGAAGCGGCAAATAAGATCATTAAAGAAAAAATTAACGCAACGGTAAAGCTTGTCGTTACCGACTGGAGCACGTATCCGCAAAAAGTTAATCTGATGATTTCCTCGGGTGAACCGTTTGATCTCGCCTTTACTGGAAGTTTTGGAGAGTTGAACTATTTCCAGAATGCTTCCAAAGGAGCTTTCAAAGATATCACCGAACTTTTGAATAAGTATGCGCCAACGACCAAGTCGAGAGTGCCCGAGAATATATGGCAAGGCGTTAAAGTGAATGGCAAAATCTTCGGATCCATTAATTATCAGGTATGGGGTATGGCGGGAGCCAAAGGTGTTTCGCTTCGAAAAGATTTGGCCGACAAGTACCAGTTCGACTGGAAATCGGTAAAGAAATGGGAGGACCTGACGCCATATCTGGAAGCTGTGAAGAAGGGCGAACCTGAGATGATTCCTTTTGAATACAGCAATCAGGCAGACAATTTTGCGGATATGTCCGTCGTTTATGGCATGGATTCTGTGGGAGATAATAAAATTCCTGGCTGGGTTCGGTATAACGATAAAGAGATCAAGGTCATCAATCAATACGAAACTCAGGAGTATAAGGATTATCTCAAATTGTTCAGAAGCTGGTATCAAAAAGGCTACATAAAGAAAGATGCCGCAACGATGAAGGATTATGTACCGGACAGAAAAGCCAAACGAGTTGCCTCGTTATATGGCAACCCGTATCCTGACCTGGTTGATATGCCTGAGCTTGCCTCCTCATCTTTCATGTCTATGGCACCGCAGGAGGACAAGGTATACGGTTACGGCAAGAGGTTTACCGACCCCTATATCTCTGCCAATAAGCCTTCAGAAGCATTAGTTGCTGTAGGAGCCAACTCGAAGCATCCTGAGAAGGCAGTTCAACTGATCGAATTGCTGAATACGAATGACGAGCTATTCCATCTCCTGGCTTTCGGTCAAGAAGGGAAAGATTACAAGAAGATTGGCGATAAGCAAATTGAGATGCTCAAAGACCAATACAATTTTAATTGGTCTGAATGGGAAATCGGACAGTCTTATAACAGGATGCTGTGGGATCAGAACACTGATGTCCCAGCGAAAGAAAAGTCTCTCGACATGATTTATAAAGCTGATAAGACAGCAATGATATCGCCTGTGATGGGATTTGTATTTAATACAGAGCCTGTTAAAACCCAAATGGCCAACGTAGACGCGACTTTGAAAGAACTTCTATATGCGCTCAATTCGGGTTCTGCAGATCCTGACAAATATTATGACGATTTTATTAAAAAATTGAAGAATGCTGGTGCCGACGATATTATCGCTGAGAAGCAGAAACAGATCAACGAATGGAAAAAGTTGAATGGCAAGTAAGCATGAAGCACAGAGTGACAGAAGCTAGCTTTTTAGCTGGATTCATCAAGGGGGAAAGCAGATTCGGCCAGTTATGTGATTGAGTCTTGCATTCCCTTCTGTTTCGTGTAAGCGCGTTCATCTGAACTAATTATCATGACTGAGAAATTATTAGTAGTAGGAGGAAAATAGCATGAGAAAATTTGTAAAGCGATCTGCTGCATTGGCACTGGCAATCACAATGATGATTCCATCCATCACATTTAATACGAATAAAGCAGAAGCGGCTCGAACGAACGGCACTGCGCCCTACACGAACCAATGGGCAGTTTCCGGTCCTTTTACCAACGAGCAAGCTCTTGGAAACATCGTTCCTGTCATTGGCCAGTCTTATACCGATCCGAACAGCACAGAAACATCCACTTGGCAATATTTCGACGACCGTATCTTCAACCGCAACTATGATGATTACAATGACCTGATGGGCTATTTTGATGTCAAACAGGGGAAGGATACACTCAATAAGTGGGTAGTGGCCGGGAGCTATGTTTACAGCCCCACCGCACAAACGGTTCAGTGGCAGGTAGGCGGTTCGGGTGTGTATAAACTTTTTGCCAACGATATTCTCAGTGGACAACAAACTCAGACTTCAAGTCGTGTGAGCAAGAGCGGAACAAAATATTCAATCGCATTAAAACAAGGCTGGAACAAGCTTTTCATCGAAATTCAGCACAAAAACCCCAGCAGTAATAAAAATTTCTTCGGCTTTTATACAAGACTTTCCGACAACAACGGAAATGAAATTCCTGGTCTCACATATTCTGTAACGGGACCAAACGTAGCAAACAACGAACTGAAAATTGTTACACAGGGCCTTGCTATTGATAAAACAGCATTTGATGCCCGCAATGCAAATGCCCCGTCAAACGACTACCCTTCAAACACACTTCCATACGCTTACGATGAAAATCCATATGTATGGATGGTTGCGCAAATCGACGGAGTTCTGAATACTTCAGAACATGCCCCGCAGGCATCTCCTTTTACATTCCAGGCTGCGGGCGGAAATCCCAGCTACACTTGGTCAATTGCCGATGGTCAGTTGCCGCCTGGCCTGACATTGGCAGCCGATGGTCGCATTGAAGGTAAGGTTGCAGACGGCGCTCACGGCACTTCACAAAAGGATTACACCTTCACAGTGAAGACGACAGACGCTCTAGGTTCTACTGCAACAAAACAATATACCATCACTGTCAAGGAAAACCCGGTTGATTGGTTTATTGAGGGCAAGATGTCCGCATTGACACACACAACAGGCACTATTCCGAACCTATATGACCCGAACTTCAACTATGACTCGTGGGCACAGGCAGCTAAAGAAGTGGGAATGACCTTGCTTTCGACAGAAAGCGTGCAAAACACCATTTACTACTGGCCGTCAGTCAACGCAAACTTAAGTCCGAGCGACAGCAACAAAATGTTTAAATACAACGCTTTGTACCAGTCAGAGAACGGCACATGGCAGGTAAAAGACAGAGTGATGGAGGCAAAGAAGGCTGTCGAGCGCTACGGTATGAAGTTCGGTGTGTATATATCGTCACAATACGAAGGAAAAGATATTATAGAAACCGATATCCAAGGATTGGTAGCAAGATACAATCCATGGTACGTCTTTCTCGATGGTAATCCTCAAAGCTATGCTAATGTTGACGTGGCGTATAGTTCTGCCCGCAACTATAACGACCGTGTTTTAATTCAAGCAAATCCCGGTCCTATAACGGGTGACCAAGATATTACACTTGAAGAGCGTGGATTCTGGTACTCTGAACCTTATAATTCCAACGGTTGGAAAGACCATATTAAGCCACTAACAAGAAAAGTCGCTCATGAGGAATGGAACGATCCATATACATCTGCATTTGATACCTGGGCGCAATACGCAGGTGGGAACGAACGCGACAATTGGATTTATTTAACAAAGGAAATCATTGATCAATATGGACACGGTTATGTCATGAATTATGACCAGTCCATTGGTAGAACCCGCGGTATGGATAACCTGAAGAGTAGTTTGGATAACACCAATATCTTCTCCATGGTGCCTATTGACACACAAAATTTGCTAGGTATGCGTTACAACATTGCAAAATGGATGGCAAATGCCGGCGGTCCGGACCTGCGTGAGTCCATGTCCGGCACCTTGCCATACACCATGGATTACACAATTAAACCAGGTTGGAAAACCGACCCGCAGCAGGCTATCGCCCACGGTCAGGGTCCGGATTGGGGTTACGCCATGTCCCGTGACCAGTATGTCTATATGCACATGATCCAAAACTTGATTCCCAATACGAGCAAGTCAGGATTTACTGGCCAAGCCTCGATGAGCGGAATTGGTCCCTTCGATTACGAGGTTGACAAGGTCGAGTTGCTGAACAAGGGTGTTTCTCTGCCATTCACAAAACAACAAAACAATGGCAAACACTATATTACAATTGACACTTCAAGTGTTGTTGCTGACCCCATTGATACAATCCTTAAAATTACAACAAAAAACCCTGCAAGAAAATACAAAATGACAAGTGTTAAATTGTTCAGCAGCCAAACGGAAGCAAACAAACTGAAACTTAGAGCAGAGAGCTATATGAATAACTACACCAATATGTTCGCACCTGCTGCACTTAATTACACAAGCGGCAATACAAGCGTAGCAACTGTAGACGCTGCAACAGGTTTGGTCACAGCTGTCGGTGATGGTACAGCTACAATCACAGTTACGGCAACCTATGATGATGGTGTGAACGCTCCTCAGGTGAAGACCGACACATATCCTGTAAAGGTGTCGGGCGGTGCGATTTCAGCTGCACTTCCACTGGTTGGTGTTAATATGTTCACAAAAGGCGCTTTGTTATGGGGACAATTCTCCACAAAACAAGACCTTCCTGTGACATTCCAGGGGTTCACAGAAAAGGGCGGCACGGTTGATATTCTGGGCGGTACCAATATCACGTACCACTATGCAACCGTTGACGGTAACCGTAACAACTCTGCAGGTAAAATGATTGTAACTGAAGTGCCAGCAGCTCAAGTACCGTTCGTTGTAAATGGCAACACCATGAAATTTACAAATAAAGTTTCCACCCCTACGATGTACTGCTACTGGGCTGACATCACTGTAGACGGAAAGACATTTACATCGACGCGCAACTACATTACACTTATCCCGGATTCAAGCGTTGCAGTTGGAATTACGCCGACAGTTACAAGCAACAGCAGTAACGCGAACAAATTATCTGACGGCATAATCAACGATTCTACCGGAGGCAATCTCGCAAAATGGGTAGCGCCGGCAAGCGACACGAATCCGAGCATCACGTATGATTTGGGCAAACAGCAAAACCTTAACCGCGTTAATATCTTCTTTAATCACCATATGCCGAATGCCAACAACGTTACTTACTACAACGTGCCGAAGAAGGTAAAGATTGAGTATAGCGTTGACGGAACCAATTGGATAGCAGGCAACGAAACAAACACATTGTCCGGGGGGGGGTTGCCGACATCGAAAAACACGCTAGCAGTTCCGACTAGCGATACAACCTTGTATGCTTGGGAGCAAGAGGGCTTGTTTTACAACTATCCGATTGACCCGATCAAACCCGGCGTGCAAGCGCGTTATGTAAGAGTATCCTTCCCTGGCGGCGGTCAAGGCGGCAGCCCGATTGATGTGCTGGAGGTTCAAGTATTCTCATCAGCAGATTTAACAGGACTTGGCAGCATTATGCTTGATCCGAAAATCGGAACGGATAACAAAACGGTAACGGTTGATGTAGAAGGTTCATCCTTCTTAGGTGATCCTCTTGACCTAACCGATGCGGACATCACGATCACAAGCGAAAACCCGTCCGTTGCAGCGGTTGGCGCAGATGGTGTGATTACATCCGGGGCAAAAGGCAAAACGAGAATCCATGTAACCGCAAGGCTTAATAACTACAGCGCTAGCAATTACTTCCTTGTAGAGGTAGATGCTGACGAAAAAATATCTCTAACCCCTTATCTGAGAGAAGTAAAGATTTCTTTAAGCAGCGACACCATTAAGATCGGTAAACCGATCGTAGGGGCTTTAACGGGAACATTAAGCACGGGCGAACAAACTGATTTATCAAGGGCTGTTGTAGAATATAAATTTAGTGATGAAAAGTTATCCGTTGTTGAGGGCAGCAATACAATCGTTGTTAAAGGCAATATAGGTAGTGGATTTAATGCGACCGTTGCCGTAAAGGTGACTTTAGACGGGGTGAGCGTTGAAAGTCGTCCTATGACAATTGCTGCAGTTAGGGATAGTATCCCTCAGTCGCAAATGACGGCAACGGCGACAAGTGAGGAATTTAGTCCATTTCTTGGGGGAGACAACAGAGCCCCAATGGCGATTGACGGAATCCCTGATACACACTGGCATACGAAATGGGATGGTTCCAATGTACTCCCTCAATCGATTACGTTAAACCTTGGAGGAACCTACAATATCGATACAATCGCCTATTTGCCAAGGGAAACAGGCGGCAATGGAACTATTACAGGCTATAACGTATATGTAAGTACGAATGGAGCGGACTTTGCCAAGGTTGCAAACGGAACTTGGGTAAACGACACTAAAGTGAAATTCGCAAATTTTACACCGATGAATGCATCGTATGTCAAGCTCGAAGCAACGGCGGGTGCTGGCGGCTTCGCAGCGGCTGCGGAGATCAATGTCTTTAAAGTAAATGCTGAAGTCGTCAAAACTATCGTAGATTACAAGTCGGTTACTGGTGATACGGGCATAGGTAGAATACCTTTACTACCTGCACAGATCGAGGCTGTATACAACGATGGAACAACTGGATTAGTTGACGTTGCATGGGCCCCTGTAACTGCAGATATGGTATCACATGCAGGAGTATTTACAGCAAACGGCACGGTAGCAGGAACCTCGGTCCAAGCAAAAGCGATCTACAGAGTAGTAGCTGATTTTAAACTCGCTCTAAAAGAAGTTAAGCTTTCTTTTGATAAGCAAGTCATCAAGAAGAACGATCCGATTGTCGGGACTTTAGTGGGAACATTAAATACTGGCGAACAGGCAGATTTATCAAGAGCTGCTGTACAGTATGTGTTCAGTGATTCAAGATTAGAGGCTGTTCCAGGTAGTAACACAATTGTGATCAAAGGAGATTTGAATAAAGCATTCCTTTCGACTGTTAAAGCGAATGTAACTCTGGATGGAGTAACTCTGGAGACCAATCAGAAGACGATTTCAGCTCTAGTAGATGGAAACATAGCCTATTTAGCAGGTGTATCCGTAAAGTCAGTCAGGTTAGATGATGCCAGATATGTTGGTATTAAAGCGGTAGATGGTGATAAGTCTACAAGTTGGGCATCATCTCCTACTGATAATACCAAGGCTCCATGGATTAAATTAGATTTCGCTACTCCATTAACAATCAGTAAGGTAAACCTGATCGACCGTGGCCACCAGGTTAATCAGATTGGAGAAGGGCTCTTGGAATGGGAAGGAGGCAGCAAGAAGGTAACGAATATTCTGTGGAATGGAAAACCTGACAACTTTGTTATTTTTGACCAGCCGATTGTGACTAGCTGGATTAAATTCACAATTGACCCTGATAATAAGTTTATAAATTCTAATTCGGCTGAACAGGGTGAACTAGGTCTTACAGAATTTGAGGTATACACACCGAATAAAGAATTTGTAAAGACGATTGTAGATTACAAATCGGTTGCTATGGATACGGACTTAGGCGTAATACCATCACTTCCTGCACAAATCGAGGCTGTATACAACGATGGAACAACTGGATTAGTTGACGTTGCATGGGCTCCTATTACTGTAGATATGGTATCACATGCAGGCGTATTTACAGTAAACGGCACGGTAGCAGGAACCTCAGTCAAAGCTAAAGCAATCTACAGAGTAGTTGGGGTTGAGACGGTTACAGGTCAAGCTACTTTGAATAGCGTGCAGCAGGCGACCTCTGGCCAGACATTTGATGTAACGATGGGATTGAGCGTTACGCAAAGTGTGTACCAGTCGGTGTATGGTCAAGACTTGACTCTTCACTTTGATCCGACCAAATTGGAGTTCAATTCTGTAACGTCATTGATAGAAGGATTTAGAGTCGTTGATAAAGATGTTTCAGTGCCAGGAACTGTTCGAATTGTGGCTGCCAGCTTGGGCGTGAACATACCTGCCCAAGGCGATATGCTCGCCATAAAATTTACGGTCAAATCTATAAACCAGGCAACCAATACGACCATTTCTGTAGGCAATATTGTTATTGCCAATGTACAGGGGAATGAGTTGCAGGTTGGCAGTTCCTCTCACGAGATACAAATAACTGTACCTAGTACACCTGTAGATAAGTCACTCTTGAACGGGGCGATCACAAGAGCTCAGGCCAAGTATGATGCAGCAGAGGAAGGCGATGGAGATGGACTGTATGTAATTGGTTCTAAAGCGCAATTGCAGTCGGCTATCGATGTAGCCAAAGCGGCAGCAAATGCTTCGAATGCGACACAGCAGCAGGTAGATAGCGCTAAAGCTGCATTGGAAGCGGCGATTCAAGTGTTTGACGCCAAGCGGATAACTGCAAATGTCAATGGTGAAGAGGGTTCCACGATTGGAGACTTGGCAATGGTAGCAGGGGCTTACGGCAAAAAACAAGGTGAATCAGGCTGGAATGAGAAATTGGATGTCAACCATGACGGCAAAATTGACATTTTAGATCTTGCCATTGTAGCAAGAGCGATTTTGCAATAAAACAACTTTGAGGATTTACTGGCGATGAAATGGGGGGGAGCGTATCTCTCCCCCTTTCTAACTTTTACGAGGAGGAAAGAATTGGATGGTAAATAAAATCAAAAAATTCACTTCAGTGGCGTTGGCATCTGCAATGATCGTGACATCCATGTTTGCTTTTCCCAATAATAAAGTAGAAGCACAGCAAGTGGCGGGTAACGCACCATTTATTAACTCATGGTTGGTATCAGGTCCATTCGTTTCCCCTGTAGTGGATCAAATTTATGGAACTGCAGTGGGAGAAACCGTGAAATACGCGGCGTCGGCATCACAAATAACAGCATCATCGTCAACTCTTGCAGTAAACCCTGTTTCAAAATTAGTTGATGGAAGCACAAGTAGTCAGTGGGTGACAGAAAATGATTCTGCTCCATGGGTGAATCTGAAATGGAGTCAGCCTATTGCTATTAATGAAGTGAAAATAGCACAATGGGGCGATGGGCGTCACGTTAACAATTATTATCATCTTACTTTCACGCTGAATGATGGCAGCAAAGTAGAATCCGGAAAGGTGGATAGTACATCTTCCAGCCCATCCGCACCAACCGTGTATGCCATGCAATCCGAGTTGAGGAATGTAGTTGAAATGAAGGTTGAAATCGATAAAGGACGAACACCGTATCCAAACATAACCGGCATTTCAGAAATAGAGGTAAATAACAAGCCAGCAGTTGGATCTGGTTCTGGCGCTGCTACGATCGCTCCCGCAATCGGTGATCCTTTAAGTTTGAATAACGAAAGTCATAAATGGGAATATTTCGATGATCGCATTTATAACAGAAACTACGATGATTATCAAGATTTATATGGTTATTATACTGTGAAAAAAGGGATCGATACTAAAAACAAATATGTATACGCTCACACATACGTATACAGCCCAGTGGAACAGCAAGCGTATTTTAATGTAGGCGCCAGCGGTTCATATCGACTGTATGTCAATGATAAGGCTGTAACGACACCGTCCACACCTGTGGAGGTGCAAAAGGATTTGACAAAACAGGCGATACTGTTAAAGCAGGGTTGGAATAAACTGATGATTCAAATCAAACATACGTATACAGAAGACGTAAATGCAAACAATGTCCCGATAGGGAAAGATCAGAATGTGGCCTATCTCGGGTTTTATGGCCGAGTTACGGATCAATCTGGCAATAAAATTAATGGCCTCATCCATTCGGTCGCAGGCGAAGCAGACACTTTAAATATTGTTACGCAAGGTTTATCAACCGCGGATGCCATAGCAGCGCCGCTTCCAACCGGTACGATGCCGATCGGTTACAAGGAATGGCCGTATGTATGGAATAAATCGAAGTCTGGCGCCCAATTCGGCGTCGCGGCATCCGCCTTTCAATTTATGGCTAGCGGGGGCGCTCCCGACTATGCCTGGAAAATCGTGGAGGGCAAGCTGCCTGACGGCTTGGAACTCAATGCCGATGGGACGATTGCGACTGGACTAGTGAACGGAAATATCGATTTAAATAGCAGCAAAGGTATCATTAGCATCAATACTGCACCGGGGGATTACAGCTTCACCGTACAAGTAACGGATCGCAATGGTCAAACCGCTCGGAAGCAGATGACGATTACGGTAAAGGAACGACCGAATAAATGGTTTGAAGAAGGGCGCGTGGGCGCTTTAACTCATGCTTTCCCGTCGTACAGCAACTTTGTGGACCCGAATTTCTCGGCAGATCTATGGGCAGAAAGAGCAAAACGTCAAGGCCATTCATTAGTCTCGATTGAATCGTTGCAACAAATTTATACTTGGCCGTCTAAATTTGCAGATCCGAAACATCCTCGACATGAGCATTTACCCAAGGATGAGAACGGCAAGCTCATCGACACCATTAAGCCTTTTGAGGAGGCAGTCAAACGCCATGGCATGAAGTTCGGTATCTATTACGCAACCGAAGGCGGAGGCCTGCAGCATAATTCTACGGATGTGTTTATGCAGAATGTGGAGGACCTCATATTGCGATATGATCCGGTCTACCTTTATTTTGACGGTCCTCAAGCTATGCGCAGTGCCAACTATGATGTGATGTACAGCAACATCCGCAATTATAGCGATGGAATTATCGTCAATTCCAATGCTTGGGGCGAGGAGTTTGGAGACCCGGATCTAAGAACGGCGGAAGCGGATGGCATTTACCACAATGCCGGGGCGAATCATCTGTTGAAACGGACGCCGATGGAGCCGTGGAAAATGATTCGGACGAAAAACGCGCTGTCTCCCTACTACGGCAAACGCGACGATTTCCGGCAAGTGGCAAAAGAAATGATGATGAATGCAGGCAGAGGCTACGTGGACAATAATGATCAGACACCCGTAGACAGCCGGGGGCCTTTCTGGGATTCCGTTCAGGATATCGCTACAAGGTATCCGAAAGCAGAGCAGCAATTCATAGATGTGAGAGAAGCGATGAACGCATGGTTTGCGCCTGCAGACAAACCGGAGAGGCATGAATCCACGACAGGGACAATGCCCTATTTCCTCAGCGGCTACGGTTTCGAGGACGACGGAAAAGGAAACTATGAAAAATTTGCTTTTCCTAACAGCACAACAGGCCCGCAATGGGGATACGCAACGTATAGAGACAACAATGTTTATCTTCATATTATGAAAGGACCTGACAGCAAAAAAGGATTTGATGCCATTACTGGAAAGTCTTTAACCATTCGTCCGGTGCCAGATCATGTGAAATCCGTAACCTGGTTGAACGAGGATATTCCTGTCACTTCTTTTGTACAAAATGGAGATAGTCTGACCGTCAATCTTGCTAATGTCCAAGAGGATCCGATTGACACAATCATTAAGATTGTAACGGACAATGCTGCACGCAAATATATGCTTACCAATGTCAAAGCAACGGGTGAGCAGTTGACCTCCTCATCGCTCAGAGTCAACACGGAGGGATATATGACTTTTCCGGCGCTTAAAGCCAAGCTTTCAGGTTTAACATACAATAGTGCGAATCCAGCAATTGCGGCAGTTCATGCTGACGGAATCGTAACTCCGGTATCAAACGGAACAACGACGATCACAGTTAGCGGAACTTATGAAGGTGTAACGAAACAGGATACATTAAAAGTAACAGCAAGAGACGGCAACATTTATGTCGGGGAAACCATGATTGGCGCAACATTACTCGTGGGTGGAAAAGAAGCTTACGGCGAGTTTGGTACACTTGAAAAACTCAGCTATCAAATCGAAGGCAGATCATCGAAAGGCGGAGCAATAGGGCTTGATGCGGCACAAATTCAATGGCACGGCGGTGTCGTTGATTTACAAGCGGGTGATAAATATAAGCCTGTATCGATCACAGAAACAAATGGATTTACTTTTAAGACAAATGAAATCATAGCGCCTTTCGTAGAACAACCTACACGGGGAGTCGTATGGGCTGATGTAACGTTAGACGGCCAAACGTATACAACAAATAAAATATTCATGGACCTGCTGCCCTACCAAAACCTTGTAGGATCCACTGAAATTACAGCTAGTCATAATCAAGGTGCAGTAAGTCATTTAGTTGATGGACAAACAATTGAAGGAAGTCACTTTGATCAATCCAAATGGTCGGTACCTGCAAATGAAAAGGTATGGATTCAATTTAAGCTGCCGACAATGGCTCAGATTGCCAATATTAATTTTAACTTCAATTCTTTGGAACAAAGATATATCAATACGCCTAAAACAATAAAAATTCAAACCAGCGCTGACGGTGTGGCATGGACTGATGTCACAACCGTCAACGGTCCGACGGGTACTGCTAATTTCGGATTCTATGACCAATATGCAGTAAACACAGAAGCTCAATACGTTAAATTACGATTTGAAGGAGGTTCAAACGGGTCAACGATTGATTTACTTGAAGTGGCAGTAAACGGAGCGGATATGTCCAACTTATTTGATCGTTTCGAATATGAGTATAAACCGCTTACTTCAGCTACAGGTAAATATGACATTCATGCTTTTATGGGTGCAGGTGCTCCGATTGATATGAAAGATGCGATGATCACGGTAACAAGTGACAACCTGAGTGTGATTACGGTGGGCGAGTCAAACCTGCTGACCGCTGTTTCGAAAGGTATGGCAAAGATTCACATAAGAGCAACAATAGGCGGACGTTCTATTGAAGAAGTTACTTATCTTTTTGTTGATGAGTCAGGAAAACTAGTTACGGCTCCCTATTTAAGTAAAATCGACTTAACTCTTAATAAAAATACAATTAAACCTAACAATTCGATCGTTGCCACAATGAATGGCTTATTAAGTACAGGAGGAAGCGCTGATTTATCAAGGGCTGCCGTAGAATATCAATTTAGCGATGCAAGGCTATCTGTTGTTGAAGGCAGTCATATGATCATTGCGAAAGGCGAACTTGGTACTGGGTTTAATGCGACTGTTGCTGTAAAGGTTACTTTAGACGAGGTGACCGTTATAAGTCGTCCGATGTCAATACAGGTAGTTGTTGATACTGTCTCTCAGTCACAAATGACAGCAACGGCGACAAGTCAGGAAACGGCTGGCGAGAACAACGCAGCCTCCATGGCGATTGACGGAAACCCGGGAACGATCTGGCATACAAAGTGGAATAAATCAGACGTTCTCCCCCAATCGATTACCTTAAACCTTGGAGGAACCTACAAAATCAATAAAGTCGCCTATTTACCAAGACAATCAGGAAGCAATGGAATTATTACAGGCTATAACGTGTATGTAAGTACGGATGGGGTATCTTTTACTAAGGTTGCAAGTGGAAATTGGGATAACAACAATGCGGAGAAATACGCAACGTTTGCTTCGACCAATGCATCCTATGTCAAGCTCGAAGCAACAGCGGGTGTTGGCGGATGGGCGTCGGCAGCGGAGATCAATGTTTGTCTTGATTCACCGGAAGTGCCGGTAATGCCACAAACGGTTATAACCGGAGCGGAGAAAGTAAATTCTGGCCAAACTTTCAATCTGACGATGGGATTGACTAACGTTACGCAAAGTGTATACCAGCAAGTATACGCCCAAGATTTCACACTGCAGTATGACCCTGCAAGTGTGCAATTCGATTCAGTGACATCCCTGAAAGACGGGTTCGAAGTCGTTGCTAAAGACGATTCGGTGCCAGGAACTGTTCGAATTTTGGCTGCAAGCAAGGGCGCGAACGTACCTGCCCAAGGCGATATTTTCACAATCCAATTTAAGGCCAAATCTGTAACCCAGGCAACCAATACGACAATTTCCGTAGGCAATGTTGTTATTGCCAATGCACAGGGGAATGAACTGCAGGTTGGCGGAGCCTCCCGCGAGATCCAAATCACTGTACTTGCTATACCTGTAGATAAGTCGCTCTTGAACGCAAAGATTGCAAGCGCTCAAACGGCGTACGATGCAGCAGTGGAAGGCGATGGAGATGGACTGTATGCGACTGGCTCCAAAGCGCAATTGCAGTTGGCTATCAATGCAGCCAAAGCGGCAGCAAACGCTTCGAACGCCACACAGCAGCAGGTGGATAGCGCTAAAGCTGCATTGGAAGCGGCGATTCAAGTGTTTGACGCCAAGCGGATAACCGCAAATGTCAATGATGAAGAGGGTTCCACGATTGGAGACTTGGCAATGGTAGCAGGAGCTTACGGCAAAAAACAAGGTGAATCAGGCTGGAATGAGAAATTGGATATCAACCATGACGGCAAAATAGACATTTTAGATCTTGCTATTGTAGCCAGAGCGATCTTGCAATAAAAAAATATGAATCAAGCATAAAGTGGGGGGAGAATTATTTTCTCCCCTCTATTCATTTTGCAGATAAATTACTATTTTTGATAACTGCTTTTAAAGAAATTGGAGGATTCTTCGATTTTTATTGTTTCTTTAGTAAGAACAGGAATAGTACGATCAGTGAGAAGAAAGTTTATTTGTGAATCAATGAATTATGAATGCGTTAACGGTCCGCATGTATTATTGTAAATTAGGGAGATGTTAAAATGGCTTCGTTCACAATTAAAGGCAAACAGTTTATTTATAACGGTGAACCTATTCGAATCCTGGCAGGAGCGATGCATTATTTCAGAATTGTGCCTGAATATTGGCAAGATAGGTTGTTGAAATTAAAAGCTTGCGGGTTTAATACAGTTGAAACCTATGTAGCCTGGAATGTCCATGAACCGAAAGAAGGGCAGTTCAATTTTCAAGGCATCGCCGATGTTGAGCGTTTTGTTCAATTAGCTGGAGAATTGGGACTTCACGTCATAATTCGCCCGAGTCCGTATATTTGCGCGGAGTGGGAATTTGGCGGGTTGCCCTATTGGCTACTAAAGGACCCTTCCATGCAATTACGTTGTTACTACAAGCCTTTTTTGGATAAAATAGACGCCTATTACGACGAATTATTGGCAAGGTTTAAGCCCCTTCTATGTACGAGTGGCGGACCGATTATTGCCATGCAAATTGAAAATGAATACGGAAGCTATGGCACAGATAAGGAATATCTGGCGTATTTAAGACAAGCCATGATTATCCGTGGAATGGATGTGCTGCTGTTCACTTCGGATGGGTATGACGATTCCAATCTTCAAGGAGGTACGCTACTTCCGGACGTGTTCGCAACAGTCAATTTCGGATCGCGGCCTGAAGAAGCATTTGCCAAATTGCTGGAATATCAGCCGGACAAACCATTGGTATGTATGGAATATTGGAATGGCTGGTTCGATCATTGGGGAGATGAACATCACCAGAGAGGTCATGACGATGTTGTGGACGTACTGGACCGGATGCTGAAATTAGGCGCTTCCGTTAATTTCTATATGTTCCATGGCGGTACGAATTTTGGCTTTTATAATGGAGCCAATTATTTGGGTAAATATGAACCGACCGCAACCAGTTATGATTATCATGCGATGTTGAATGAATCTGGGGATATTACTGACAAATACATCGCAGTTCGAGAATTGCTTTCCAATTATGTGGATTTGACGGATATTGAAATTCCCGCTTCCATTCCAAAGAAAGATTACGGCATGGTCCGCCTTACTGAACAAACGAGGTTATTTGATTCGCTTGATCAGTTATCCACCCCGATAACAAGTAAATGTCCAATTACGATGGAACAATTGGATCAGGATTACGGTTTTATTTTGTATACGACGCAGATATCGGGTCCAAGGGCGAAGAATAAGCTCGTCCTCCAACAAGTACATGACAGGGCGCTCATATTCCTGGATGGGATTTATCAGGGGGTAGTTGAAAGAAACACGCATGATCAGACAGTGGAAATAAAAGAGAATGATATTCTGGTAGAAATACCTCCCGAAGGCGCGACATTAAGTATTTTAGTGGAAAATATGGGTCGGATTAATTACGGTTATGGATTGAAAGATCCAAAAGGGATTACAGAAGGGGTTCGTTTTGAGCGAGGTTTTTTGCACGATTGGAAGATGTACTCGCTTCCTCTAAACAATTTGTCAAAACTCGAATTCCAGGAGATGCAAGAAAGTGGTTCTTCTACGCCTACTTTTTATAAAGGCAATTTTCATGTTGACGAGGTCGGGGACACATTCTTGAAACTGGAAGGTTGGACGAAGGGCGTGGCTTACATCAACGGCTATAATCTCGGGCGGTATTGGGAAATTGGTCCTCAGAAAACGTTATATATCCCAGGACCGCTTCTGTCCGAAGGGGAAAATGAGTTAATCGTGTTCGAACTGCATGGCACAAACGATCCGATTGTTATTCTTCAAGACTTTGCTGAGCTAGGGTAGTTTGTTGGAAATTGTTACGATGGTCATACAGTGTTCGAGGATCAAAAGTGGAGGTATTCATAGTGAAAAGCTATCATTCTCAAATCATGGAACAAAATAATTGCAGATTAGAAGTAAAACTGGCAACATATAATGGCTCACAGATCATGAACTCGGTCAAGAGCACGTTGTTAGAGTCGAACGATGATAGTAAGCTAAAGCTGGAGGACTCCTTGTGGAGTGTCGACTTTACCTGTTTAAATGATGAAAATAACGAGAATGTCATCGAATATCATGTAACTTTCAAGGTGTCGAAAGGCAATGTTAATCAGGCTAATGTATCGGTCAGTTTGGTGCTAGACCAATGGGCTAGGGAGAACTATGTGTTAATGCCGGCAGCAGCCTATAACGGGAACCGGTTTAAAGTCAGTGAACAGGTGTATCCTCCAATGCTTACTCGGGACGATGAGATCGGTCTCCATATTCCGACAACGATAACGGATGTTCCAAGGTTAAATCACAGCGACGGACCATCTAGGATCGAATTAAGAACGGGCGATTTGGCTACCCCGACAGTAGGCTGCTTTCAGCGTGAGCAGAAGAGAGGAATCTTTCTATTAACGACTCAGGGAACCTCGCTTGGGGATTCAGGAATTACAATGGTAGAAAATGATCAGCGGACGCAAGCGGCTATTACTCTGTCGGCTCCTGCTCTCAGAAGCTACAAGTACAGCATGTGCAATTCGAAAGAGCAATCGGATGATTACGGCGTTCCTTTTCATGAGAACGATGAAGTGACCCTGAAATTCCGTCTATATTTCTTCCATTGCAGCGATATTATGGGTCTGTTTAATTATTTCACGGATATTCGCAAAGATTTGTCTGGTAATTCGCAATTTCGGCATGAGATTCCCTTCTCCGAATCTTGGGATATTTTGGAGAGTAAATATAATCGAGATAACTGGTTACAAGACGATGAATTTTATCGGTCGTCGACTTCGAAGGATGAGGTATTTGGCGAATGGCAAACAGGTTGGGTTGGCGGTGCGATGAATACTTACCCGATGTTCGCGATTGGCAACGAGCTTTCTAAAGAGAGGTCTTTCAAGACAATAGATTTTTTATTCTCAAGAGTTCAAGCACCTTCGGGATTTTTCTACGGAATTTACTGCAAAGGAAAGTTGCTTGGCGACAATTTCAGAGACCATGATGATATAAGTTGTGTTCTTGTGAGAAAAAATGCAGATGCGATCTACTTTGTTGTCAAGCAATTTATGCTTCTCGACCAATTGAAGGCAGATGTACCGTCTCATTGGATAGAAGGGCTTAAAAATTCTTGCGATGCGTTTGTTCGATTATGGAACAACAACCGGCAATTCGGACAATTCATTGATGTGCATAAGGAAGAGATCATTATCGGAGGCAGTGCATCCGCGGGCATCGCCCCAGCGGGATTAGCCTTGGCAGGGCAATATTTCAACCAGCCCAGCTATATCGAAGTTGCGAAACAATCGGCCGAAATGTATTATGAATATTTTGTCAAGCAAGGTGTGACGACCGGTGCGCCCGGGGAAATATGTCAATGTCCGGATAGTGAGTCGGCATTTGCACTCTTGGAATCTTATGTTGTTTTGCATGAAGTGACGGGCGAGAAGAAGTGGTTGTTGATGGCGGAGGATACAGCCAAGCTTTGCTCGACATGGTGTGTCTCGTATGATTTTAAGTACCCGCCAACTTCTGAATTCAGCAAACTTGATTTGCGTTCAACAGGCTCTGTTTGGGCTAACGTGCAAAATAAGCACGCTGCACCAGGAATTTGCACGTTATCGGGTCTCTCTTTATTTAAGCTTTATCGCGCCACCTTGAACGAATTTTATCTGGAGCTATTAAGTGAAATCGCGCATAATATCCCGCAATATGTATCTAGGGAAGATCGTCCTTTAAGAATTTCTTGGGATTCAGATCCAGGCAATAATTATTCTCCTTCTGGTTGGATGGGAGAACGTGTCAATACGAGCGATTGGGAAGGCAAGGCTAATGTTGGTGGCGTTCTCGGCGGTTCCTGCTGGTGTGAAGTGTCCAATATGCTAACCTATTTTGAAGTGCCCGGTGTTTATATTCAGAAGGATACGGGGTACGTCTACGCATTTGATCATATTGATGTGGAAGTTATTGAGGACAGTCCGTTCCACCTCGTTGTCGTAATGAAAAATCATACGAAATTTACCGCAAGAGTTAAGGCATTTATTGAAGAGTATAAAGATGTAACAATGGCTTTACATCCAAATATCATGCTTGAATATCAAACGATTGTAATAAAACCTTTTAGCGAGCAGACGATAATCTTACATAAATGATAGATGATTGCCATCCTTGAAAGTGCAGGACAGAGGGACAGAAAATTCTGAAATTCGCAGCGTGTATGGAGAAGAGAATGATTGTTATTCATGCAGTCTCTTCTCTAAAATTTTTTTAAAAAGAAAGTGCTTAACCAGTGACGTAACACAGGAACATCTCCAGTTTAACGAGAGTTCCGTATGGACGGGCAGCAAAACGTCACTAGGGGCTTACCAGAATTTTGGGGATCTGTATCTGGATCTTCCCTCAGTAACAACTGTCGAGAATTACCGTCGTGAGTTAGATCTTGAGGTTGCTATCTCTCGCGTAAATTACAAAGTAGGTACCACGACTTATGCAGGAAACAAAGTCACAATGTCCGGCAATTTGACCCCACTCTCCTATGAAGCGCAGGTCGTGGTTGTTGGTTTCAATGGCTTAAATAATTACTTAATTAATCGCATTAGCGAGATTGAGGACTAATTGGCCATGAAATGGGGGGAGATTATCTTCCCACCATTTCATGGCCTGTAATACGTGAGCAAGTTAATTCAGGTAAAGAAAAGAACTATTCTCTTCGCTCCAGGCTTTATTCTGTATACGCGATTCGTGGTTTATCTGATCATTAGCGCGGCAGTTATTAGCGTATACCATTGGAATAGCATTGGTCCGAAGAAAGTTGTCGGTTTCGCCAACTATATCGAATTGTTTACAAGCGCAGAAATGATTTCTCAGTTTACGAACGCCTAGCAGAATAGTTTGAACATATTCGTGTTAAGCTTATTCATCCTCATTATCCTGCAAATCATTGCAGCCTATATGATCTACACAGAGGGATGTCATTCGGCTCACCGAAGATAAGTTCCAGAATCCGACTACAGGCATTACAACCGCGAATTTTACAATGTCCACAGAAGATTGCAGTTCATTAACTGGGAAAAGTATGGAATACAAATGTCAAGCGAGTATCATTACGTTGCAGATTGATAGGGGGAAGTAGTAATCATGTTGAGGGTGATCATCGTTGAAGACGAGGGGATTTTATTAGAAAAGTACTTGTTCGGATGCCTGTTATGAAGGGGATAAAAATGTTTGATCAGGCTTTGAGACTTCTTGGGTACCATTAATGATTGTCGTGTTAGCTTTAAATTCGTTGTTTTTAGAGAAAGTTGTTTTTATTGTGTTGAGGTTTATAAAGAAAGTATAGATATTTTTATTTTTTTAAGTTTCATTTCTAAGTATGAGGATTTAAGCTCGTTTTAAACAAATTTTGGAGGAGGAATCAAATGAAACATTTCAGCACTTCAATATTGTACATTTGTACGACATTCTTTCGGTCATTATCAAATGGTATTTTTATTTAAAAATGTTTGGTAATTCAATAAATTTGAGTGAGGTAGATAGGATAACATGACAGTTATATTTATAAATGCCCCTCGATTCATATCAACTGCTAAGATTTGTTGCAATCATTTAGACGAGCATCATTTTCTTGTAAATCCGCATACGTCTATCTTTTTACTTCAAGAGGGGCGGGGGGAAGTTTACAACGGGGAGCAGTTGTTATCGATTAGCGAGAGGGACTTATTGGTCATTCATCCATCCACTGAGTATCGCATACGAGCAACTACGGAATTATGCATTAGAGGTGTCTTAATTTCAATTGATGGGTTACACTTTTCAGGTTTGCCTCAAGGACTTTTGTTTGAACCTCATTTACAGCCAATTCTCAAAATTGGGGAAGATTTTTACAAAATCAACAGTATTTTTTCTGATATTCATAAAGAAGCGACCGAAACTGGAGTTGGATTTTTAGACCTTATCACTTCCATGCTTCAAACGTTATTTATTTTAATTTTCAGACTCACTGAGCATCACCTTCGATCATCAACGGATTCCATTTCACAAATTGTGAAGGCTTACATTGAAGGTAATTATGAGAAGGATCTTTCCTTATTTGATTTGGCGGAAATTGTTTATGTAAGCCCATATCATTTGGCTCATATGTTTAAAGTTGAAATTGGAATAGCGCCGATACAGTATTTAATCAAATATCGAATAGAAAAGGCGAAAGTGCTGCTATCCGGAACAAAATTCTCTGTTCAAGCAATTTCCTTGCAGGTCGGTTACCCGAACGCCAACTATTTTAATCTATTATTCAAGAAAATGACCGGTATTTCGCCAGGTAAGTTCAGAAAGTAATCGTAACCAGAAAATTTATGATTACCTCCTTTAGGCAGAATCAACCACCTAGAGCCAATATTCCCCCTATGAATTTACCGCTCCAATAGACATTATGCAGGTTGCCATTCTTGTGCTTTCTCCTGGAAGCATACGAAGCGATTGTTCAATGGATCTAGAAGCGCTTTCGTTGGTTCGGTATCAGGTGTAATCCGTCGATTAAGAGTGATTTTTCAGTTGCTAAAGAAACGGACAGTACTAGTAAAATGGGGATAAGGCACATCGGACAATATACAATATCATTAAATTGACCAGAATTTTCGGTAATATGCGAAGTGTCCATATGCTAACTTATTTTGAAGTGCCCAGTGTATGTATTATGAAGGATACAGGGACGTTTACGCAATTGACTATCTTGATGCGGAAGTGATTGAGGACAGTCCGGCTCGCCTTGTTGTCGCGCTGAAAAATCAAAATGAAATTTACGCAAGAGTCAAGGCATTTATTGAATAACTTGATACCTTCTGATAAATAGAAAATTTTATAACTTGCAGCGTGTAAGGAGAAGAGACTGATTGTTATTCAAACAGTCTCTTCTTCATTTATACATTTAAAGCACTTCTAAATTGATATTGCAATAAGTTGATTAAACAACCACAAGAATGTGTAACTTTTTCCACAATTTAGTTAATTGTTCGATCTATCTCTTTCCATTACGATAGGGGTATGCCTTATTAAATCAGGAAGTAGGTTGAGAAATGCTACTAGAAGTGAAAGGAATATCCAAAAGTTTTTTCAAAGAGAAAGCGCTTAACCAAGTGAATTTCAATTTGAATGCGGGAGAAGCACACGCAATTGTAGGAGAAAACGGTGCAGGTAAATCTACGTTGATGAAAATACTTGCCGGCATTCATCAGCCTGATAATGGAGAGATCAATTTTCATGGAAAACCGGTGACAATTTCGTCGCCAAACATTTCAAAGGAACTTGGTATTTCCATTATTCATCAAGAATTAAATCTTATCCCTAACATGAGCGTGGCGGAAAATATATTCCTTGGACGCGAGCACAGGAAATGGGGCTTCTTCTCCGATTTCGGTTCGATGGTTCGAGAAACGAAATCACTACTAGAAACCTTTGATTTACAACTTGACCCGAATGCGTTGATAAGCAGTCTGAGCATCGGAGAACAGCAGATCGTAGAGATTGCCAAGGCGATGTCAATGAAAGCGGAAATCCTAATCATGGATGAACCGACTGCTGTTCTGGAGGAGAAAGAAGCGCAAAAGCTTTTTGAACTGATTCATCAGTTTAAAAGCAAAGGCGTAGCCATTATCTACATTTCCCATCGGTTAAACGAATTGAAGCGGTTTTGCGACCGAATAACCGTGTTGCGCGATGGTCAATATGTGACGTCCCTTTCTATGGAAGGGCTTACAGAAAGAGAAATCGCAAATTTGATGGTGGGTCGAGAGTTAAGCGATCTGTATCCGGATAAATGCCAACGATTTGGCGATGAGATCCTGAGGGTCGAGCGGCTGACACACAAGCCGAATTTTGAGGACGTAAGTTTCTCCATAAGAAGAGGCGAAATTGTTGGATTCGCAGGATTGATCGGAGCCGGTCGCACAGAACTCGTAAGAACCATCTTCGGAGATTGGAAACCGGAGGCCGGCGCTGTGTATTGGAAAGGCGAGAAAGCAGCGTTCAGGAGTCCATTAGATGCGGTACAAGCAGGTATCGGCTTCGCAACCGAAGATCGGAAACGGACAGGACTTTTTCTGGATTTGGGTGTAACTCAGAATGTTTCTGTAACCTGCTCGCGTAAAGTAAGCAAATGGAGTTTTATTCGCCCCAAATTAGAGAAACAATTTGTGGAACAAAAAATAAACGAATTAAATGTTAAAGTTCATAAACGAACAGCACCCGTCAAAAACTTGAGCGGCGGAAACCAACAGAAGATCGTGCTGGCTAAATGGATTGCTTCTGATAGCGAATTGTTCATTCTAGATGAACCGACCAGAGGCATTGATGTAGGAGCCAGGAAGGAAATCTATGAGATGATTTCCCGATTTGCAGCTGCAGGCAAGGCTGTAATCGTCATTTCATCAGAATTGCCCGAACTTCTTGGATTATGTAACCGCATTCTCGTAATGCATCACGGTCAAATTAAGGGAGAACTCGATCACACCGTCGCCAATGAACAAAATGTAATGGCACTAGCTACAGGACTTTAAATGAAAAGGAGCAAGATACATGTCAACCGCTGCAACGGGAGTCAACAAGGTTGTTAAGCAAGATCGAAACTGGATTAAATATGTGTGGGATCAATACAGCGTGCTATTTGCGCTTATCGTGCTAGTTATTTTTGCTTCAATATTAAGTGAACACTTCTTAAGTGTTGCCAACATTACGAACATACTGAGGCAAGTTTCCATCGTAGGCATCTTATCCCTTGGCATGACGTTTGTGATCATTCTGGGGGGGATTGACTTATCGGTTGGTTCCATATTGGCATTATCTGGCACAGTCGTTATGGCTGCACAAGTCAATTATCATTCCTCAGTCATCGTTTCGATTGCGCTGGGCTTATTATGCGGCGTATTGATCGGTCTGATCAATGGTTTGATGGTTACATACGGGAAAATAACGGCATTCATCGCTACTTTGGCTATGATGACGATCTCAAGATCTCTGGCTCTCTATTATGCAGACGCAGGCGCCATCTCGGGAATGAATTCCTTTTATGCCAAAATCGGCAATAACTATGTGCTCGGCATACCGATTCCGGTTATCATTTTCGCCGTAATGGTATTCCTCTCCTATATCGTGCTTGAGAAAACAGTATTAGGGAGACACATTTATGCTGTTGGAGGCAATTCGCAAGCAGCTCGTCTATCAGCCATTTCGGTATTCCGAGTCACGATCATCGCCTATTTGATTTGTGGATTTACAGCAGCAGTGGGTTCAATTATTGAAACTTCCCGACTTAACTCGATATCGACATCGACCTCCGGAAATATGTATGAATTGGATGCAATTGCTGCCGTTATTATTGGCGGCGCCAGCTTGGCCGGGGGAAGAGGACGCATTCTCGGCACCTTGTTTGGAGTTCTGATACTGGGAGTATTAAGTAATATTATGAATTTGTTAAATATCTCGCCATACTTACAGGGGGTGGTTAAGGGGCTAATTATTGTTGCTGCTGTTTTGCTGCAAAAGAGGGATTAGGAAGAAAACAGGAAATGCCGTTTTGTAATAATACTAAATACTAATTGGAGGGTCATTCAATGAAGAGAAAATTTATGGTATTGCCAATGGTTTTAATGCTTTCTTTCAGTGTATTAACGGGTTGTACGGAGGAAACCGTCAGCAAGCCTAATGTTGATACGAAGACGGAGAGTACGAAAGAAAGTCCGTCTACAGATTCAACAAACGCTGCAGGCACTTATACGATCGGGATATCGCTTCCATCGGCGGATCACGGATGGATGGGCGCAATGGTCGCCAACGCCAAGGCGGAAGCGGAAAAGCATAAGAATGTGAAGTACATCTTGTACACGGCTAAAGATCCTGCCAAGCAAACCTCCGATATCGAAGATTTGATTACCAAAAAAGTTGACGCTGTTGTCATGCTGCCGATGGAATCAGCAGCTTTAACTCCGGCAGCCGAAAAAATAAGCAAAGCGGGAATCCCGCTCATTGTTATCGACCGAGCAGTAAACACAGAAAGCTACCGTACCTATATAGGCGGTGACAATTACGGCATAGGTTATGGAGACGCCAAGTATTTAGTGGAAGCATTGAAGAAGAAGAAGGGCAAGCCAGCGGGTAAAGTCATCGAAATATCCGGCGTGCCGTCTACCGTTACCGATTTAAGATCGAAAGGCTTCCGCGATTATATTAAAGATTTTCCTGAGATTGAAATCGTAGCTACACAGCCTGGCGATTTCACAAGAGAAAAAGCGCTGAAAGCAACAGAGAACATTTTACAAGCCAATAAGCAAATTGATGCTGTCTACTCGCAAGACGATGATATGACGATAGGTATTGTCCAAGCAATCCGTGATGCGAAACGCGATAAAGAAATGTTTATCGTCAGTTCTGGCGGCATGAAAGAAATTTATCAAATGATGAAAGAAAAGCAATTGCCTGAGGTTATCGTATCCCTGACATACGCGCCTACAATGGGAGGCACCGCCGTTAACATGGCAACTAGAATTTTGGAGAAAAAGGGTCTGGAAGGATTCTGGGAAAATTCCGTTCCGCATCACATCGTTTTGGAAGCAACGCCGGTTACATCGGAAAACGTAGATCAATTTATCAAGAAGGATGCCAACTATTGATTCTTTGAAAGGAACAGGTGCTCATGAAACTAGGTGTTTTTACGGTTCTGTTCGGCGATAAGCAATTGGAAGAGGTTCTCGACCTGGCGCAATCGCAGGGGTTGCAGGCGGTAGAAATCGGTACAGGAGGCTATGTGGGCAAGTCCCACATAGCTCCGGCCGAACTATTACAAGATAAGCAAGCGATTAGCAGGATTATAAGGATGACGGGAGAACGAGGGTTGACCATCAGTGCGCTCAGTTGTCATGGCAATCCACTTCATCCGAATCAGGAACAAGCGTTATCTGATCACAAGGATTTTCAGGATACTGTGAAACTCGCCGCTGCCCTTGGCGTAAACACGGTCATCACGTTTTCCGGTTGTCCTGGAGACTCTGAGCATTCGTTATATCCGTCCTGGGTTACATGTCCTTGGCCGCCGGATTTTCTACATGTATTGGAATGGCAGTGGACGAATAAGGTGATTCCATACTGGAAGGAGCAGTCCGAATTTTGCAAGCAATTCGGGGTTCGGGTAGCCATCGAAGCTCATCCGGGCTTTGTCGTCTATAACACAGAGACTGCATTGCGTCTGCGTGAAGCGACAGGAGATAATATCGGCGTCAATTTTGATCCATCTCATTTATTCTGGCAGGGGATGGATCCGGTTGAATGTATTAAGGCATTAGGAAGCGCAATATTCCATGTGCATGCCAAGGATACGCAAATAGATCCCAGGAATACTGCCTTAAATGGCGTGTTGGATGTCAAACCGTATTCGGATGAGCTAAACAGATCATGGATTTTTCGTACGATCGGGTATGGCGCAGACGCTAAAGTATGGAAAAGCATTGTGAGCACACTGCAAAAAGTAGGTTACGATGGCGCTATCAGTATCGAACATGAAGATAGTTTAATGTCTGTGAATGAAGGGTATACGAAAGCGGTACGCTTTCTTAATGACATCTTGATTCACGAGAAGGCAGGTGAAATGTGGTGGGCTTAAAGCCAAAACTTCGAGTCGGCATGGTAGGCTACAAATTTATGGGAAAAGCGCATAGCCATGCTTACAAAGATATCGGCATGTTCTTTGATTTGAATAAATCCCTTGAAATGAAAGCGATTTGTGGAAGAGATGAAGCCAAAGTTAAGGAGGCGTCAGAGCGATTCGGTTGGAGTGAGTATGAAACGGACTGGCGAGCCCTGATTGCAAGGAGTGATATTGATCTAATTGATGTCAATGCGCCAAGTAATTCGCACAAGGAAATCGTCATGGCTGCGATTCAAGCAGGTAAGCATGTATTTTGCGAGAAGCCCCTTGCGTTAAATCTGCAGGATGCCAGAGAAATGCTTAGTGCGGCGGAAGAAGCGGGCATTGCGCATGCTGTTTGTTTCAACTACCGCTATCTCCCTGCGGTTCAATTGGCCAAGCAGCTTATCGATGAGGGAAGATTGGGCGAAATTCATCATTATAGAGCGACTTATTTGCAGGATTGGCTCGTAGATCCAAACTTTCCGCTTGCATGGAGGCTGCAAAAGGAAGTTGCCGGCTCCGGTTCGCACGGAGATTTGAATGCCCATTGCGTTGACTTGGCTAGATATTTGATCGGTGACATTGACAAGGTTGTCGGTCAGCAAAAAACGTTTGTCAAACAGCGTCCCATTGCCAAATCAATGGTCGGGTTAACGGCAGTTTCATCTGATGAGATGGGAGCTGTGACGGTTGACGATGCGACCTCTTTCCTCGCACAATTTAAAAACGGAGCATTGGGCACTTTCGAGGCGACTCGATTTGCGACAGGTTGGAAGAATGGCAATACGTTCGAGATTTATGGTAGCAATGGCGCCGTTCGTTTCAATTTGGAACGTTTGAACGAGTTAGAAGTATTTCTGCGTGAGGATGAACCACATCTTCAAGGCTTCAGAACTATTATGGCTACAGAAAGCGTTCATAAATATGCCGCGCAATGGTGGCCGCCGGGTCACACAATAGGCTATGAGCATGCATTCATTCATTTGATTTATGAAATGATTAGCAGTATGGACTCGTGCGATCCCAGAACATATCCCGATTTTTATGATGGAATGAAATGCCAACAAGTACTCGAGGCTGTAGAACAATCCATTGAAACCCAATCCTGGGTATATGTAGATGAGCTCTAAAATTGAAATCTACGCATAATGCTGAAGGAGATAAAACTTTGTATCAATTTCAGCGTTATGATTTGTTAAAATTTAAGTTCACAGCCAAATCTGTATCCTAGGCAATCAATACGACAATTTCTGTTGATCAAGTTGTGATTGCCAATGCACAGGGGAGTGAGCTACAGGTTGGCGGAACCTCCCGTCAGATCCAAATAACTGCACCTAGTACAACTGTAGATAAGTCGCTCTTGAATGCAACGATCGCAAGCGCTCAGGCGAAGTACGATGCAGCTGTGGAAGGCAATGGAGATGGACTGTATGCGATTGGCTCTAAAGCGTAATTGCAGTCGGCTATCGATGCGGCCTAAGCGATAGCAAACGCTTCGAATGCCACACAGCAGCAGGTGGATAATGAGAAAACCGCCCTGGAAGCGGCGATTCAAGTGTTCACAAGCAAGCTAATCACCGCAGATATCAATGGAGGCGGTATATCAAAAAATCGCAAGAATATATAATTTCCTCTCAATATAGTTAATTTACCCAAAATATCATATAATTTACAATAAATTTATTCCCAATTCTTAAATATGAAAACGCTTGATCCATTGACCCATCATGCGGTAAAAGGAGGTTCAAATGCGATACGCAATCAGTAGTAATGTTTACACTCGTTTCTCATTACTTGAATCCATTGATAGAATTCATCACTGCGGATATTCAGCACTGGAAATCCTTGCCGACTTTCCTCATGTAAGTCCTCTCGATGTTACCTATCATGAAGCGAAACAAGTGTCACGTTTGTTGGAGCAAAGAGGAATGTCCGTCAGTAATATCAACGCCAATACTGCGGTTTGCGTATATCCACTGGCTCAGAACAGCGGAGAGACAATTTTTGAGCCTTCGTTATGCAATCGCAGAGAAGAAGTGCGACTTCAAAGAATTCGGTATACCGAAAGGTGTATAGATCTGGCTGTGGAATGGGGGGCATCTTGCGTCAGTATTACATCAGGAAAATGTCTTGCTGGAAATCATCCTGATCAAGCCTATGGATTGTTAGTTGATTCTATAGCCCGCATTTTGCAATATGCGGAAAAAAGAAGTATACGAATCGGCATGGAATATGAACCAGGATTGTTAATTGAAAATGCAAATGAGGCCCAGCGTGTTCTGGAAGCATTCGATTGCAACTCGTTCGGAATTAATTTGGATATTGGACATGCCGAAGTTCTCGGAGAGCCATTGGCAGAAACCATACTACGTTTTGGCGAGAAAATTACGAATATTCACCTCGAAGATATCCGGGGCCACAAGCATTACCATCTCATTCCCGGCGAAGGAGATATTCATTTTGAGGCGGTTTTGGAAGCGCTTCAATCAATTGGGTATGATCGTTATATCACGTTTGAAATATATCCGTACTCTGATGACCCCGATGGGGCTGCAAAACGTGCGCTTGCGCACATGTTGAATTACAACTTCACACACTAAGGAGTGGGATTAACTTATGCGTATTATAGATCCGCACGTACATATGTTTTCAAGGACTGTTGATGATTATGAAAGAATGTCTTTAAGCGGTATTGAAATTGTTGTTGAACCTGCATTCTGGCTTGGAAGCGAACGGACATCCGTTCACACCTATTATGATTATTTCCGCCATATTCTTGACTTTGAACCGACAAGAGCAAAAAAATATGACATTGAACATTATTCATGTATTGCCGCAAACCCCAAAGAAGCAAACAATCTGGAGCTTGCTCTTCAAGTCGTTGAGGGAATGGAACCGTTTCTAGAGCATCCGAGATGCTTGGCGGTTGGCGAAATCGGTTTTGACAAAATTACGGATGCGGAAGAAACGGTGATGCGCAGACAGCTTGAACTAGCCAAGAAAAAGGACATGCTGGTCATGGTTCATATTCCGCACTTCAATAAACGGGAAGGTACGAGAAGAACAATTGCCATTCTGGAAGAAATCGGTATGCGCCCTGAGAAGGTGCTGCTGGATCACAACATTGAAGAGACGGTAGACCTCGCTTTGGAATATGGGGCATGGGCTGGAATGACCGTATATCCGGGGAAGATTACACCGGAAAGGGCGATAGCCATTATGAAAGAGCATGGAACGGATCGGGTTATGATTAACAGTGCATGCGACTGGGGACCTGCTGATCCGATCAGTGTTCCCCGCACATGCAAAAAAATGAAAGAAGCGGGTTTCTCCCAGGAAGAGATTCAAAAGGTCGTATGGAACAATCCTTATCAGTTCTATAAAATGTCGGGGAAACTAAACGTTTAGATACCAAAGATAACAAGAAGGAGGAACAGGGAATGAAGCTGGGTTTCAGTGCAAATGCATATAAAAGATTCGACTTGCTGACAACGATAGATACTTTGCAAGAAATTGGGTTTGAAGGAATAGAAATCTTGTGTGATATTCCACATGCCTATCCTCCCGATTTAACCCAGGCGCAAAGAGAAAAAATTAAAAAAAGAGCAGAAAATAAAGGGATACAGATATGCAACTTGAACGCTTTCATGTTATATGCTCTTGGGGATTGCTGGCGTCCTTCCTACATTGAACGGGAAGCAAGCGAAAGGCGGAAAAGGATCAATCACACATTAAGTTGTATTGATCTGGCTGCAGAGTGGGGAGTCCCACATTTGTCCATTGAGCCTGGAGGGCCGCTTGATGGCGCGAAGGAAGATTGGGCGCTCGATGTCTTTGAGGAAGCGATTCGCGAAATTGCCGAACACGCTGAAAAAAAAGGTGTCATTGTGATGATTGAGCCGGAGCCGGAGTTATTAATTGAAACGTCTTCTCAATTTTTGAAGTTCATGGAACGTATATCGTCGCCCCAGATCGCTCTAAATTTTGATATAGGTCACTTCTTCTGTGCGGGGGAAGATCCTGTGCAATTGGTCAGCCGATTGGCGCCATATACAAGACACTATCATCTAGAAGATATTTCGTCTTCAAGAATACACCACCATTTGGTTCCCGGGGAAGGAGTCATTGACTTTAGAGGGATCCTGTCTGAAATTGCAAAAACAAACTATGATGGTTTTATTACGATTGAACTTTACCCGTATGAAGAAGATCCGATACCCGCCACGATGAAAGCGTTTTCGTATATTTCTCCCATGATTAAAGAAGTGATGGGCGCAAATACAGCGACGAGAGGCTCCTAATGAAAGCCTATTTACAACTCCTTCGGGTTCCCAATTTAGTAACATCTGCCGGTGATGTATTAGCCGGAGCATTCATAGTCTCCAACATGAGTTCGGGTCCCTACGCGATGTTGTGGCTTCTGCTTCTTTCTTCGATCATGCTTTATGCGGGAGGCGTTGTTTTGAATGATGTGATGGATGCCTCCCTGGACCAAATCGAACGTCCTGAACGTCCCATACCGTCTGGGAAAATTGGCAGAGAGCAAGCATTCATGCTGTCATGCTTACTATTGCTTGGCGGTATAATCCTGTCTCTTGCGTTCAGTCAATTTAGTTTTTATATTTCCTTGGCCTTGGCTTTGTGTATTGTAATCTACAATATCTGGGCAAAAAAATACGGAGTCCCGGGAGCGCTGGTAATGGCTCTTTGCCGGGCGCTGAACTTATTGCTCGGTTTTTCATTTGTACATGAATATTTTTGGGATTTTGCGTTGCTTGCATTGCTTCCTTTTCTTCATATCATTGGCGTTACGTCTCTGAGCAGAGGGGAGAATCACGGCTATACATCAAAAAGGATTTTGCTCATTGCGATGATTCCTCTTGGCATCGTGCTTTGGTTTATTGGTTATGAAATGTTAATAGGTTCATTTGCATTCATGGAACTTTTTTTTATTGCACTATACTGTTTTTTTCAGGGTTTGGCCTATTACCCTGCGATACGAGAACCAAAGCCTGTATTCATAAAGCGGGGAGTAAAATATGGAATTCTGTCATTGCTGTTATTAAATGCAGCACTCGTTTCCATTTTTGACGGAAGTCTTCACGCACTCATCGTTGCCCTTCTTATTGTCGTATCATTGTGGTTGTCACGATCCATATCCATGACCTAGTAGAACACGAGAGGAGAATACTATACTACTATGCCTAGACAAGCCAAGCGTGTTATTGTTCTCGATCTGGTTGCCTTAACGCCAGCTCATCTAAAGAACAGCCAATTAACTCCAAATTTGAATCGTATTGCTGCGAAAGGCAGCGTATCTAGAATAAAACCTGTGTTTCCTGCAGTGACAGGCGCGATGCAAGCTACACTAACGACAGGAGTTGAACCAAACCGCCATGGGATTGTGGGTAATGGTCGGTTTGACCGCAAGCAAAGTGAAGTGTTGATGTGGGAACAGACGATTGCTCCGCTCGAGGGGGAACGGATGTGGGAAACATTAAAACGACTTGATCCCGACTCGAAGACCGCAGTTTTATTTATGCAGCATATCAAGTATGACAGTGCGGATTTCATCGTTACCCCGTCTCCCATACATCTCGAACAGGGGATGGAGGAATGGTATTTTTCGAATCCTCGAGGATTATATGAACAAATCGCCGAGAAACAAGGTCCTTTCAAGCTCCATTCCTTTTGGGGTCCATTGGCGGGTGCAGCTTCCAGTGAGTGGATCTCAAAGGCAGCGCTCCACATCTTTGAGGATCATCATCCAACCTTGACGTACGTCTATTTGCCAAACCTGGATTATCAGGCTCAGCGGTTTGGCCCCGACAGCGAGCAGCAACGAGAGGCGATCATGGAGATTGACCAAATTGTTGGCCAGTTTGTGGACTCACTTGAACAAATGGGGGAGTTGGAGGATACGGCTGTGGTCATACTCTCCGAATATGCGCTTCATCCTGTGGAATCTCCCGTTTACTTAAATCGTTTTCTCCGGGAACAAGGATGGTTGCAAGTCATTGAACTTAACGGCAAAGAGTATCTTGATACCTTTCATAGTCAGGCATTTGCCGTCGTTGATCATCAAATTGCTCACATTTATATTAATGATCCGAAGATTGTCGATGATGTGAAGAAAGCTTTAAAAGAGTTGAACGGGGTTGATCAAGTTCTTGACGATTCTGGTAAAAAGGAATGGAATCTGGACCATTCGAATGCAGGTGAACTTATAGCGATTGCATATCGAAATGCATGGTTTGCCTATTATTGGTGGAATGACCCGGATGCGGCTCCTCCTTATGCAACAACCATTGATATCCATCGGAAGCCCGGTTACGATCCGGTAGAGCTGTTCATGGATTTTAAGACGAGATCTATTCCTTTAACACCTGAACTCATCCGAGGCTCGCATGGCGTTCTTCCAGTAACTGAAGACGATCTGGTAACTCTTATTGCCATAGGTCCATCGCATGAAGTCGTTAATCAATCGGACATATGGCATGCAAGGGATATCCCGTCAATGATTTTCAATATGCTGGGGCATTCTTCCTAGAAAGGGGAAGTGATATGAACGATAAGATAGACTTACCTTTCCTGTTTGAAATATCCTCAGTTCCCTGGGATCATGGCGACCTGCGAATGCCGCTCGAGAGGAAGGACGTCATTTTTTCCAATGCTGAGTGGCGCCCTAGCGAGCTGGAATCGTTTCGCAAACATGTGGAACTATTGAAGGAAATGAATTGCAAACACGTTATTATCCGTGAAGTAGGAGGATCCGTGCATTGGGATCCGACTCGCTCGAATAACGAGAAAGAGGTAGTAAGATTAACGGACGATCAATGGAATTTTTTCGTAGAAGGATTGCATTTGGCGGGTGAAATTTGTCAGTCGAACAACATGCAATTGGTTTATCAACATCACATCGGTACGATTGTCGACAAAGCCAAAGAAATCCGGAAATTAATGGAAGCGACGGATCCGAATCTCTTGCATTTATTGCTGGACACCGGACATGCGTATTATGGCGGGGGCGATCCGCTTGCACTGTTAAATCATTACTATGAGCGCATTCGATATATTCATCTCACGGATATCAGGCAGTCTGTCTTAAATTATGTAAGGGAAAAATCAATTGACTTCGTTGGCTCTGTGGAACAAGGGGTATTTACGGTCCCTGGAGACGGTTGGATTCAATTTGATCCTATATTTAAAAAGTTGATCGATAACCAATTCGATGGACGGGTGATCGTCGGGTGGGATCGGGATTGGGCGGTTGTTGATCCATCTGCAGATGTAAGCAAATCAAAAAAATATGTCGACAAGATCCTTTCTGGCTACGATGGGCCTTACCAACGAATGGAGGGGTAACTATTTTTCGAAGACAGATTCAATTTGGTACTCATTGTTATGATTTCATTTCAGGCGAAGGCGTACTTCATCAGGTTGAGGAATGGATGGATCCTTTGGCAACGGATAAGTACATAATAATTAGCGATAGCGGAATTCCGGAATCCATCGTTTCTACAACGCTAGCTGCATTTGCAAAAGCGGGAACAACCAGTTTGCTTATTTTTCCTCCTGGAGAGAAGCATAAAGACTTGTCTACCGTTCAAGATTTATGCATGGAGGCGCTTAATCTTGGTGCGGATCGACGAACAGCGATAGTGGCTCTTGGAGGCGGGGTAACAGGAAACATTGCAGGAATGGTCGCCGGGATGTTGTTCCGTGGATTACCGCTCATTCATATACCAACAACCTTAATTGCCGCTTCCGATTCCGTATTATCATTAAAGCAAGGCGTGAATCTGGGGCAATGGAAAAATATTGTCGGTTTTTATTACACGCCAAAGGTCGTCTGTGTGGAGCTGTCGTTTCTGCAAAGTTTGCCGGAAAGAGAGATCCGTTCCGGCCTTTGTGAATTTGTAAAAAATATGTTGGCAATTCTTCCTCATGAAACGGAGAAACAGCGTAACCTGCTAAAAGCATCTTGCCAATATCGCATGGAAGAACTTCAGCAGGTTATCGAGTTTTGTATTGAGGCAAAAATGACGGTTATGCGGGATGACCCCTATGAAAAAAATCACGCAGTTGTGTTAGAGTATGGCCATACGGTCGGGCATGCCATGGAATTGATCGGTAACGGGAAGTACACGCATGGGGAGTCCATTGCCTTCGGTATGCTGTGTGCTTCAACGATCTCCAGACGGTTGGGTCTTCTGACGCAAAATGAAGCGGATCTGCATCGCGAGCTTCTGGAACTTATCGGTTTTCATGCAATACCTCCAATATCTTGGATGACAGAAATCGAGGGATATTTGTCGCGTGATAATAAAAAGGGGTACAGACGAGATGTTCCCGGCAAAACGGGTTTCGTTCTTCTGAATGGATTGGGTAGCCTTAATCAAGAGGAAGGCTCTTTTATATCGTACGTTGATGATGCCCTTGTACGTGAATCAATTCGTTTTCAGATAGAAACGTCGCCTCTTTTTATTGTTTAGCACATTCACTTCAAGTGGTTTGTCGACTGTGAATGAGTATAAAGCCTTCAACTCCCTTATTGGCGATATTTGAAGGCTCTATTTACTTTCCATTCCATAATATTAAATATGCCTTCAAGTGTTTCTAATTTGTGCATGTGTACTAGATTCTTGCGGTCTTTGTTAAATCGTATTGTTGTCCAAAGCAAATAATTATTTAATAAGCATTATAATGCTGGAAAACTTAAACAGCCTCGATCGGATCCGACACCCACGACATCTAAATCACAAATTGTAAAGGCTTACAACAAATGGGCTTCCAACTACTCCAAAATCTTGCTTAAATTCAAAGACAACCAATTTCAGTTATCACCGATAATGCTGCAAACTTGATCAATATGGCAGCATAATCGCTTGCAGCGATCCCCCACACCTTCAAGGTTACGGAAGCGTTATCATAACCGAATGTGTGCACATATAAAGTAAATTGGTGGCTTACGGGACACATCATTTCATTTCAAGCCTGCATCTCTCATGACTGTGAAATTTATGGCTTGCTTTTGGATGGAAGCGGTGGATCAAACATGAAGGAAAGGAGCGATGCACGTTTTGTTGAGTTTATATGGATAAGAGTAGTAAATCCATAATTAATTTGATTTAGAAGAAGAGAAATGCTCTAACAGTCAAAATTATCTTTGATGGGAGTCATGATGAAATGCGTATTAAAAAAGTTAAAGTATTAATCATATTTCGCTTGATGTTATTGGCATCATTATTAGTAAGTTTCATCCCTGTTCAACAAGCAAGCGCACATGAGGGCGAGCATCACAAGGTACTGGTGTTTACGAAAACAACCGGTTTTCGACATGCATCCGTTGATCAGGGTGCTAAAGTAGCTTTGCCTCAGATGGCGGCAAAATACGGTTTTACAGTCGATTTTACGGAAAATGCCGCAGACATCAATGCAGCCAAACTTGCTAACTATGATGTTGTCTTTTTTGCAGGCACGACTGGCAATATTAGTACTTGGGGTTTAACGGAGCAGCAAAAGCAAGATTTCCTGAATTTTATTAAATCAGGCAAAGGTTTTGTAGGCGCACATTCCGCAACCGATACCGGAGCTGATTGGGCGGAGTACGTCGACATGATAGGGGCCTCCTTCAAAAACCATCCATGGGATCAAACGGTAACCTTCAACGTGGAGGATGAAAACAATCCGGCTACATCCCATCTGGGTTCAAAATGGGAAGCGAAGGAAGAAGTGTATTACTTTAATGGAGATCCCCGTGCCAACGGGAAGCATATTCTCTTAAGCTTGAATATGACTAGCAACGGTGTTACAGGCGATCCGCTTGTTGAGGATCATCCGAATGCTTGGTGCAGTCCAGTCAGCCAAGGAAGAATGTTCTATACGGCCTTGGGTCATCATACGGAAACTTGGTTTGATGAAGCTTTCCAAAAACATCTTCTAGGTGGACTCCAGTATGCATGGGGTGAAGCAACCGATACGAATTGCGACCAGCCTTCACCGAGAGTGGGCTTGCAAAAGCTTCCACTGACTAAGTCTATTACAAGCCCTGTTGCTCTGGATGTCGCCAAAGATGGCACGGTCTTTGCGATCAGCTTACTTGGCAAAGTCTATGAAGTATCACAGGAAGGGGATACAAAAGAAATATTAAATATCCCAACCACCCTTTCATCTGAACACGGATTAATGGGAATTGCCCTTGATCCTGAATTTGATGTAAATCACTACATCTACTTGTTTTATACAAATCCTGTGAAACAGAATAACAAACTGATTAACCATCTTTCACGGTTTACTTACGAAAACGGAGTGCTCAATCCAGCCACGGAGCAGATCTTATTGGATCTTCCTTCGGATGACAGCGGTAACCATCAAGGCGGGTATGTCGATTTTGGCCCGGATGGGAAGATATATTTGACGTCCGGAGACAATCAATCGCCAACACAAGGTTCGCAAGTAGGCGCCTTGCAGACATCCCAGAACTACGATGATATGCGGGGGTCCATTCTCCGCATTAATAAGGACGGATCCGCTCCGACCGACAATCCATTCTATACCGACAACAATCAACGGGATGCGCGAGATTTCATTTATGCAAAAGGATTCCGTAACCCGTACCGTATTTCCTTCGAGACAAAGTCTAACGGCAAAATGGTCATTTATGAAGGGGATGTTGGCCCGGATGGAACCTTTAACGGAGGAGCTAACGGAGACTTCGATGAATTCAATGCCGTAACTGCTCCAGGCCAAAATTTCGGTTGGCCATACGGGATTGGCAACATAGCTTATAGCAACGCTGGATTTGCAGAAAAATTTGCCCCAACCAAAAAGGCTATTGCTTTCTATCCATATGCCAATAAAGCACCATGGGGAAGCGGAGGAAGAACGGCAATGGCAGGTCCGGTGTATACCTATACGGGACCGAATGCGATTCCAGGCCTTCAAGGTAAGTTCTTGGCATACGATTTTTCCCGCAACTGGGTTAAAGCCGTTACAACAGATGATAACGGAGAATTCACAAAAGTCGATGATTTTTTATCCGGATTGAAAGCCCCGATTGACATGAAACTTGGACCGGACGGTGCGCTTTATATCGTCGAATTTGGAACCTCTTGGGGTCCTGATGCTAACGAATCCATTTCAAAAGTTTTCTATGGAAGAATGGACAGAAAGCCGGTTGTCATAGCCAAGGTAGACTCGACAAACGGACGCACGCCGCTAACGGTCCATTTCGATACAACAGGAACCGCGGATCCGGATGGCGATGCCATTACTTATGCGTGGAATTTCGGAGACGGACAAACATCAATGGAAGCAAAACCTTCGCATACGTATACGGCAAACGGGGTTTACAACGTCAAATTGACTGTAACGGACAGTACCGATAAATTTTCCGTTTGGAACACAAGCATTACGGTAGGCAATACCGTCCCTACATTGAAAATCACGTCGCCTGTGACCGGAAAATTCTTTACTAACGGGCAAACTGTCACTGCTTCTGCAGTTGCAGATGACGAGGAAGATGGCGAGATCGCGTGTGGAAATATCCGTTGGTCTTCGTTGTTGCTTCATGACAGCCACTTCCATCCGGTGGAAACGAAAACTGGTTGTCAAGCTGTATTCAGCTTGCAGGACGATGCACACGGACCGGAAGCAAAAATTTCTTGGCAAATCGTCGCGGAAGTTACCGATCATGGGGCAGTTGGATCAGCGCCGTTAAGCGCAACCGATTCCATTACCTTCAAGCCTAAGCGCATTCAAGCTGAAGACTACGATGCACATCAAGGAATCCAGACGGAGGATACAACCGATGTTTACGGCGGTAAAAACGTCGGCTATACCGATGCTAACGACTGGCTCCTATTCAAACACATTGACATGAAAAACATCGAGAAAATTTACTTCCGAATGGCATCCCAATCCGCCGCACTTAATGTCGATGTGCGTTTGGACAGCCCGACTGGCGAGAAAGTGGGTAACGCTACGGGAGTAACCAGCGGTGGATGGCAAAATTGGACAACAGTTAAGGCCAATATAAACCGAACAACATCAACAGCAACAGACTTTCATGATGTTTACATTGTTTTCCCGACGGGAGGACAAAACATCAATTGGCTCCAGTTTGCACTTCCTGGCGATGCAGCTCCTCCAGAAGCATGTGCCGTAAGCTGTGTTGAGCCCCCGGACTTTAGCAAAGCAATTAACAGATCCGGTTGGACGGCAACAGCCAGCCATTCGGGCGAAACGCCATCCAGAGCATTTGACGGCAATAATTCGACCCGTTGGACAACTGGCGCGGTTGCAGTGCCGGGCATGTGGTACCAGCTCGACATGGGGAAAGTGAATAATATCAATCGTATCTATGCCAATCACGGAACGAACACCGATTTCTTCCGCGGATATGATTTGCTTGTTTCTACGGATGGACAAACGTGGACTAAAGTAGCAGGCAAAGATTCCAGTTGGAGCGGCGCAGTTCAAATGGACGAGAGCTTTGCGCCCGTTGATGCGCGCTACGTTAAAATCGTGAATTTGGGATCAATCTCTAATAAATATATTTCCATTCATGAATTGTATGCATTCGCTGTGGAGAATAAGACGCTTACTAGCATAACAGCTCCTGCAATGATAACGGGAGTGGCCAACGGAACGGCAAAGACGGCAGCAGCCCTTGGCTTGCCTTCCACCGTTGAATTGGCTACCAATGCTGGAAAAGTGAATGCCAATGTGACATGGGATGTTGGCGCTTCAAGCTATGACCCAGCTCTAAAGACTGCACAAACCTTCGCTGTGGGTGGAACTGTAACCTTGCCGGCAGGGGTGGCAAATCCGAACAGTGTGGCATTGACAACAAACGTCAGTGTAACCGTATTGCCGGCGCCAACACCAAAGTCTACATTGACAGGTGTACAGCAGGTGACCACTGGCCAAACATTCGATATAACGATGGGGTTAAGCAACGTTACGCAAAGTGTTTACCAGGTAATGTACGCTCAAGATTTGACGCTTCACTATGATCCGGCGAAATTGCAATTCGAATCGGTTGCATCGCTGAAGGACGGATTCCAAGTTATCGATAAAATGGAGTCTGTGCCGGGACAAATCCGGATTGCAGCTGCAAGCGTGAAAGAGAATCAAGCAGTGCCTGGCGTTCCTGCACAAGGCGATCTGATCTCATTCAAATTTAAAGTTAAATCTTTAACTCAGGCGACCAATACGGCAGTTTCTGTAGACCTTGTCGTTATTGCCAACGGACAGGGGAATGAGCTGAAGGTCGACGGAGCCTCCCGCGAGATACAGATAACTGTACCGAGTACACCTGTAAATAAGGCGCTCTTGAACGAAACGATCACAAGCGCTCAGGCGAAGTTCGCTGCAGCAGTAGAAGGCAGTGAGAACGGACTGTATGTGATTGGCTCCAAAGCGCCATTGCAGTCGGCTATCAATACGGCTACTGCAATAGCGAATAATTCGAACGCGACTCAGCAGCAGGTAGACGATGCGAAAACTGCATTGGCAGCGGCAATTCAAGTGTTAGAAAGCAAGAAAATAAACGCAGAAATTAATGGACAAGGCGGTATCTCAGTCGGAGACTTGGCTGCCGTTGCAGCTGCTTACGGCAAACAATCAGGTCAAGCGGGCTGGAATGAGAAAGTGGATGTAAACCACGACGGCAAAGTTGACATTACAGACCTTGCAATCGTAGCTAGAGCGATCTTGAAATAAAACTACGCCGCACTTTAGCGATAGTTAGAGCGGATCGGTAATGAAATGGGGGAGGGGGAGATCTATTATTCTCCCCCCCCCTTATCTTTTGGAATAAGAATTTTTATAAAGGAGAATTGCAGATGAGGAAAAGGGGCGTTGTTGCACTCTTTCTGCTCTTTATATGTACTGCGGCATTCAAATTCAGCACGCTGCAATCCATATTCGCGCACGAAACAAACGTAAACAAAATTAATCTGTATGCGACAGATGGATATGTTACGATGCCAGACGGAAGCTCAATGTATATTTGGGGATATTCTTTGAAGAATGAAAAAGGAACGGCGGTTTATCCGGCGCCTACCCTGGAAGTTGAGGAAGGAGATCAAGTTGAAATTACGCTGACGAATCTGGGTCCCTCTAAGTCAGGGATTCTTCCTGCCGCTCACACCATTCATTTCCATGGGTTGGACACGGATCAGAGGAACGACGGGGTTCCGCACACTTCCTCTCCGGTATTAGTGGGACGAAGCTTTACCTATAGCTTTAAAGTCGATCATGCCGGCACCTATTTCTATCACTGTCATGTAGATACCATTGAGCATTTGCAGATGGGCATGACGGGATCGTTTATCGTGAAGGCGCATATGGGAGCCAAACAGGCGTGGACAGGAGGTCCGTCCTATGACAAAGAAGCGGTGTTTCATATGAACGAGATTGATAGATCTTGGCATGACGCAGTTGAACACAAAGATACGTATGACCGGACATCTTTTATACCGGATTATTGGACAGTAAATAGTGAATTCAAAGCCAAAGGCGAGGGTTCTGAAATACAAGCGCAAGCAGGGGAGACCTTCTTGATCAGACTCATTAATTCCGGTTATGAGAAACGTACATTTCGTATGAATGGCCTAACTTTTAAAGTTATTGCGTCGGATGGCAGGCCTTTGAAGCAGGCCGTTGACAAGCAATCCATAACCTTGGCATCGGCAGAACGATACGATGTATTGGTTAAGTTTGATCAAGCGGGCACTTATCAGGTTAAGGTTGATGGAGAGTAACAATATATGTATATGGAAACTATGGTGGTGATGAGAGGCATGTTTCGTGTCGCAATGATGAAATGGTTTTTTCTCTTATTCACAGCGTTCTGTGCGCTGTTTATTGCTTCTTCCGCAAATGCAAATGCTGCGGAGGCTCGGAAAGTCCAGTTATATGCTACGGATGGCTATCATACCTTGGCGGATGGAAAGCAGGTTTATATTTGGGGCTACAGTCAGGAAAACATACCAGGAACCGCGGTATTTCCGGGACCCAAAATTGAAGCGGAGGAAGGAGATATCGTTGAAGTTACCGTGACCAATATTGGCCCCCAAAAAAACGGAGCCGATTTCCAAGTACGTCCTCTCCGTGTCAAGGTTCTTGATGATCAGAGCGGCGATGATCGGATTCTGTCTGTCGGTCAAAGCGACACCCGGCTAATAAACGCGAGTCAAGCCGGTTCCTATTATTATTATTCCTATGATGCCAATCAATATGGACTTCAGATGGGGTTGAATGGACCTTTTGTCGTGAAAGCCAAAAGCTCGGCCAAACAAGCATGGACCGGCGGACCGAATTATGACAAGGAATATGTATACCACATCAATGAATTCGATACAGAATGGCACCAAACTGCGGAAGCCGGAAATGTTTACGATTATGAAAAGTTCCATCCCCGCTATTGGACAATCAATGCAAAGTCCTTCCCTGATTTGGAAAACGACCCCTCCATCATGATCCATGCTAAAGTAGGGGAAAAAATTATGGTCCGTTTAATAAACCCGGGAAGGGATGAACATCCGATGCATCTTCATGGTCATCACTTTCAGGTCATCGCGGAAAATGGAGTGCCTTTGCCGATTCCCGTAGATAAGGATACCGTTAATCTAGACCCAGGGGAAACGAAGGATATTCTGATTACATTTGACCAAAGCGGTCATTTTCCGTTCCATAGCCATAAAATCGTTGATAATACGAATAACGGAGTTTATCCGGGCGGATTGCATACGATGACGCATATCGAACCGGCTGGAAATACTGGGGAGAAGACGATCACCCTAAAAGTCGGAGAGACACATGCCACCGTAAACGGCGAGCATGTTATGCTCGATGTCGCTCCCTTTCAGTTAAAGGGGGATACCTATGTTCCATTTCAGTTAATCGCCGATCAATTTGGAGGGACATTACAGACGAATGCGAAGGACCGCAATTATATCTATAAGACGGGAAACTCAGAACTTCAGTTATGGTTAATACAAAAGCAAGGCATTATGAACGGACAGCAGGTACAATTGCAGTCACCCATCTTGCAAGTAAAAGGAAAAGTGATGGTTCCATTAAGCGTGATATCGACCTATTTATGTTCGACAGTTGACATGGATCATTCTTCAGACGCGATTACGATAAAGTATCAAACCGGTCAGGAGTGCCATATTCCCGATCGCGATCGGACAGCGCCTGTAGTTCAGGCCGCTCCGGCAGGAGGCACCTATAGTTCAACTCAGAACGTGACTTTAAATATTCAAGACGATGATCCGAATGCCGTAATTTATTATACGCTGGATGGTTCTGCACCGACGAAGTCATCTGCTATATACACAAGTCCAATTCCGATCTCCCCAAATACAATATTGAAATTTATCGGAATAGATACTTCAGGTAATGCCAGTGATGTCCAAACGGAAAGCTATATCATCGAATCTGCTTCCGAACTATTGGTAGAAGTCATGAATGACCGATTCTCCTCGGCTCAAATTACAGTCAAAAAAGGGACTACGGTTACATGGGTTTTGAAGAGCACGATGGAGCATACCGTTAGTTCATATGATGGGCTATTTGATGGTAGGGTCACTCCGAATGGAAATACGAGATTTAGCTATACGTTTAATGAAACAGGTACGTTTAATTACTTTTGTATGATTCATCCGTTTATGCAGGGAAATGTGATCGTCGAATAACAACGGGGAAGGAGTAGAGGGTGCTTTGAAATGGAAAAGTCTAAGTTTCCTTCTAGTTTGTTTATTATTAATAAAGATAACCGGTGCGTCCTCCGCGATTGAGGGGAATGTCTCTTTTGTGGATGTGAACCTGGAAGCTGCTGTACGGGACACATTGGATAAGCCTGCGGGAGTTATCACAATTTCAGACATGGAAAGATTAACAAGTATGGATGCTTCCGGCAGAGGGATCAGTGACTTAAGCGGTATCGAATATGCGACTCGGTTACAGTCTCTCAATTTAGCGGATAACAGCATTCGTGATGTGTCGAAACTGGGGGCCTTATCCGGCCTGGAAACGTTGATCCTTAACCAAAATGAAATCGCGGAAGGGGATGCGCTTGGCAACCTTGCTTGGTTGAAATCACTGTGGTTGACAGGCAATCAAATAACCGATCTGACTGGAATCGGCTCCTTAATGCAGCTTGAGAGTTTGTATTTGGCTAATAATCAAATTGGAAGTTTATCTGGATTGGAACATTTGCTTCAACTTAAGGAATTGAACCTGGCTGGTAATCAAATACATGATCTCGTTGCTATACAGACATTGACTCAACTGCAATCTCTCAATATAGAAGAGAATCAGGTTACCAGCATTTCCGGGCTAAATGCATTAAACCAACTGGAATGGCTTTCTCTTGCTTTCAATCGGATAAATGATCTAACGCCTATAAGTGAGTTATCCCAATTACATTACCTCGATGTAACAGGAGCGGCTATTTCCGCTGAATCGAATCAGGTATTGAAGAAACTGCAAAACCAAGGCGGTATCGTGGAGTATAGCATTAACAAACCACCTCAGTCTACATTGACAGGCGCCCAGCAGGTGACTTCTGGCCAAACATTCAATATAACGATGGGGTTAAGCAACGTTACGCAAAGTGAACACCAGGTAATGTATGCTCAAGATTTAACGCTTCACTATGATCCTGCGAAATTGCTGTTCGAATCGGTTGCATCGCTGCAGGACGGATTCCAAGTTATCGATAAAATGGAGTCTGTGCCGGGACAAATCCGGATTGTAGCTGCAAGCGTGAAAGCGGATCAAGGAGTGCTTGGCGTACCTGCACAAGGCGATCTGATCTCATTCAAATTTAAAGTTAAATCTTCAACTCAGGCGAACAACACGGCAGTTTCTGTAGACGATGTCGTGATTGCCAATGGACAGGGGAATGAGCTGCAGGTCGGCGGAGCTTCCCGCGAAATACAAATTACTCCACCGAGTACACCTGTGGATAAGTCGCTCTTGAATACATTGATCACAAGCGCTCAGGCTAAGCACAATGCGGCAGTGGAAGGAATTGAGGACGGCTTGTATGTGATTGGATCTAAAGCGCAATTGCAGTCGGCAATCGATGCGGTCCGTGCGACAGCAAACGATCCGAGTGCCACTCAGCAGCAGGTAGATAATGCTAAAGCTGCATTGGATGCGGAAATTCAAGTGTTCGAATCCATGAGAATAACCGCAGATATTAATGGACAAGGCGGTATCACGATCGGAGACTTGGCTATTGTTGCAGGTGCATATGGTAAACAACAAGATCAGGCGGGCTGGAATACGAAAGCGGATGTAAATACAGACGGCAAGGTTGACGTAGTGGACCTTGCAATCGTGGTTAAAGCGATCTTGAAATAAAACTACGACGCACTTTAGCGATAGTTAGAGCTGATCGGTAATGATATGGGGGAGATCTATTATTCTCCCCCTTATCTTTTGGAATGAGAATTTTTATAAAGGAGAATCGCAGATGAGGAAAAGTAGCATGAAAAGACATTATTGGCTATTGAGTGGTGTGCTGCTTCTTTTCGTTTTATTCGGTATAGGTAATATTTGGTACAACAGGACAACGACTGAGATGGACGAATCGCAGGTTGGGCTTAATGAAATGAAAGGAACGGTACAAGAGGTTAGCGCCCAGCTAATGGGCACTATAAACTCTGATAAGCACAGTTTTATCTATTTGTATGAACCGAATTGCAAACTATGCATGAAGATGGAGCCGATCATAAATGCGTCGGCAGAGAGAAATGGAATTACGCTTCAGCGATTGAATCTCCATAAATACAAGGATGTCCGAAGCCTGGAAAATGAAAAGGGGATTCCTCTAATAAAGTTTTATAAGGAGCTTCCTGCAGTCGCTTACTATAAAAATGGTTGGCTGATTGCTTGGGCTGAGGGTGACCAATCGGGAAAAATATACGATGAATACTTTGAGCATTTTCGATTTGGTGACGAAGACGGGCACGATTCATGAACATGAATAAGGGTAGATGGACTGTATGCGATTGGCTCCAAAGCGATCTTGAAATAAAACAAATTTAATTGAAGGCAGAAAGACTCTTATAGTTGCTATACAGTACTTGGACGATAAGTACTGTGTAGCCACTATATTTGTTTCTCATGGTTTCTTCAAATGGGATAATTATTTCTTTGTGTATTTGTTACAGATTCTTGTGATCTTCGCACATTAGTGTTGATTTAAAATAGGATTGACTATTTAATAAGGATTATCTATTAATCAGAGTGCTAATGTTGAATGAGGATGTGATCGGATGCTTCTGGATATGCAAAATATCAGCAAGTCTTTTTATGGTGTGAAAGCGCTGGATGGCGTCAATTTCCATCTCCGTAGCGGTGAAGTACATGCACTAATTGGCGGCAATGGGGCCGGCAAGTCGACACTGGCGAAAATGATATCCGGCTATCATCAGCCCGAAGAAGGGACAATTGCCATCGAGGGCGAGCATGTGCAGGTCAGATCGCCCATTGAAGCTCAGCGATTTAGCGTGTCAATGATTTATCAGGATCCCGTCCTCATTCAAGATTTGAGCATTGCTGAAAATATTTACCTCGGATCAGAACCGAGGATGCTCGGATTTTTTGTCAATCGCCGGAAAATGAATAAAGATGCCAAGCACTTAATGAAATCGCTTGGGGTCTATCATCATCCGGCGACTCTGGTTCGCCGGCTGTCACTGAGCGAGCAGCATGCTGTTGCTATTGCAAAGGCTGTATCCAAGCGTACGAGAATCTTAATTATGGATGAGCCGACAACGGGTTTGACCGTTTTGGAGAGAGAGTGCTTATTCGACCTGCTCCGACTTTTTAGAAAAGAAGGCGTCGGCATCGTTTATATCACGCATCGTTTGGAAGAATTGCATCAACTCTGTGACCGGATCACGATCCTGCGCGACGGGAAACACGTCATAACGCGCGAATTGAACGGTTTAACCGAAAACGAAATCGTAGGTCTTATGTTAGGCAAGGAAGTGAAGCGAATATTTCCTCAAGTTAGACATAACGTCGGTAAAGAGCTTCTGCATGTAAAGGGACTTACCCACAATCCCTGGTTCAGTAATGTTCATTTTCAACTGCACGAAGGAGAGATTCTCGGATTTGCGGGATTGACCGGATCCGGAAGAACAGAGCTAGTGCAAAGTTTATTCGGCGAAATGAAATGGGATTCCGGCGAGGTGTACTGGAAAGGGAAGAATGTACATTTTCGCAGCCCGCGCGAAGCCATTCAACATCAGGTTGGATTGGTTCATCGAGATCGGATGACGAAAGGTTTATTTCCTGACATGGGGATTTCACAAAATTTAACGATATCAAGCCTTAAGCAATTGCACAGATGGCATTTTCTTTCACTGGAACACGAGCAAGACACAGCGCTGGATGCTATACTTCAGTTAAACATTCAACTTCGAGACCCCGATCAGAAGGTGAAGCATTTAAGCGGCGGCAATCAGCAAAAAGCTGCCTTAGGGAAATGGTGGGTCGCGGGAGCCGATTTGTATATGCTTGAAGAGCCTACGCAAGGTATCGATGTGGGGGCAAAGAGTGAAATGTATGCTACCATTCACAATCTCGTGCAGGAAGGAAAGGGCATGATCATTATATCATCTGATTTCTCGGAGTTATTAAGGCTATGTACTCGAATTTTGGTGATGCGTGAAGGCTGTATTGTCGATGAAATGACGAGTGATGATGCAACGGAGGAAAGAATCGTGCGATCAGCATCAGGAATCTATTAATTTAAAGATGGTTGGACAGGACAATATGCCTGCCCAGCCATTTGCTTTCTTTTATACATTAGCGATTGTCAGTTTAGCTTTAAATTCGTTGTTTTTAGAGGAATTTGATTTTATCTATATAGACGGTGAAAAAGAACTTATAATTGAACACAAAGGCGATCAATCACTCGCAGAGACTGCTTATCTATTTCCTGAATAAGATAAGTCGCTCTTGAACGCAGCAATCGCAAGCGCTCAGGCGAAGTACGATGCAGCAGTGGAAGGCAGCGCAGACGGACTGTATGTGACTTGCTCCAAAGCGGAATTGAAGTCGGCTCTCGATGCAGCCAAAGCGATCTTGCAATAAAACAGCTTCGAATGATTATGGATTAGTTGGATCGATAAAGAAATGCGGGGGAGATATGATGTCTCCCGCCTTTCATTCCACGTGTACCGAAGATAGTTTAGAGTGACACTAATCCTTAGTATTCGAGTATTCCATTTCACAAGGTATGGCAAAAATTCGCATATGAGCAACAATAGGCGGTCGTTCTATTGAAGAGGTTACTTATCTTTCTGTTGATCAGTCAGGAAAAATAGTTGCGGCTCCTTATTTAAGTAAAATTGACTTATCTCTGAACAAAAATACAATTAATCTCAACAATTCAATCGTAGCCACAATTAATGGCTTATTAAGTACAGGAGGAAGCGCTGATTTATCAAGTGCTGCTGTAGAATATCAATTTAGCGATGCAAGGTTATCTGTTGTTGAAGGCAGCACTATGATTATTGCAAAAGGCGAACTTGGTACTGGGTTTAATGCAACTGTTGCTGTAAAGGTAACTTTAGGCGGGGTGACCGTTATGTACCTTTGACAACAAACGTCAGTGTAACTGTAAAGGCGATGGTTGTAATCCTTCAAAGCGTCACAGCGCCTGCAGCAGTCACAGGAGTGGCCAACGGAACAGCCAAGACAGCGGCAGCTGTTGGGCTACCAGCAACTATGGTATTGGCTACCAATAGTGGAAATGTGAATGCAGGTGTGACGTGGAATGTCAACGCAGCAAATTACGATCCGAGCATGAAGAGGGAACAGACGTTCACGGTAGCAGGCACAGTGAGCATTCCGGAGGGAGTTACTAACCCGAACAACGTGCCTTTGACATCGGCTATCCAAGTGACTGTATTACGAGCAGCTGTCAATACGCCGCCGGTGGTGAGTATTACAACTCCAGTAGCAGGAGGTTTGTTCAAATGGGGAGATAAGATTCCCTATACGGTAACGGATGCAGAGGATCAGGTGATTGATTGCTCCAAGGTTACGGTGCAGCCATCGCTTATGCCATGATGCAGATTCGCATCCCGATACACCTCAAACTGGCTGTACCGGGACTTTCACAACGGTTCAAAGCGATACCAATCAAGAAAATACGTATTACCAACTGGTTGCCAGCTATACCGATAACGGTGGAGTAAAGGGAACGGCGACGATCAAGATATTGTCAACGGACCGGCAAGCCGAGTATTACGATGCCGCCAGCACTGGCATCCAGACAGAGGACACTACCGATACTGGAGGCGGCAAAAATGTAGGCTATATTAAAAATGGCAGCTGGCTTCTCTTTAAAGGTCTGGATCTCAAGAACGTCACTGGCATTAGCGCAAGAGTGGCAACCGCCACCTCCGGAGGTACGATTGAGGTGCGAGCAGACTCTATAACCGGAACCTTGCTTTCGACCTTGACGGTACCAGGAACGGGAGGTTGGCAAACATGGACGACGGTGAACGGCGCGCTTAGCAATATTCCGAGCGGGCAGCATGACATTTATTTTGTGTTTACAGGCGGATCGGGCTATTTATTCAATGCGAACGTATTTACATTCGCTATGGCTCAAGGAAAGACGTTAGTAAGCATCACAGCGCCTGCCGCAGTCACAGGGGTGCCAACGGAACAGCCAAGACAGCGGCAGCGCTTGGGTTGCCAGCAACCGTGGTATTGGCTACCAATAACGGAAATGTGAATGCAGGTGTGACATGGAATGTCAACGCAGCAAATTACGATCCGAGCATCAAGACTGTACAGACGTTCACGGTAGCAGGTACAGTTAGCCTTCCTGAGGGAGTTGCTAACCCGAACAAATGCCTTTGACATCGGCTATCCAAGTGACTGTTAATGCTTTGCAAGAAGTACAGCCGAAAGCTGTGATAACAGGTCCTGGCACTGTTGTTGCCGGTCTGCCGTTCGAAGTCAACATCGGTCTTCACGGCGTCACTTCCAGCAGTTTTGCGCAGGACATCACGGTGACATACGATTCCTCTGTAGCCGAGTATGTGTCAGCTACAGCTCTGAAAACTGGTGTGGACATTATCGCGGAGAAGGCGAGTTCGGGCACAATCAGGCTGCTTTTAGCAAGCAAAGGGGCAGACAATGCGATTAGCGGCGATACGGAGCTTGTGAAGCTGACTTTCCGATCGAAAACAGTGCCGGCAGCCAGCACGATAGCGGTAACCGGTGCACGGCTTGGCAATGCGTTGGGAATTGAGATTCAGGCGCAACCGGCTTCCATGCCAATTGAAGTCGTGACTAATAATCCTGGTCTGCCTGGCGATACGAACGGCGACAAAAAAATCTCGATCGGCGATGTTGCTTTTGCAGCCGCTCAATATGGTAAATACACGAGCAGTCCGGATTGGAATCAGATCAAGTCGGCCGACCTTGATGCCAATGGTGTCATCGATATTATCGATCTTGCGGCGATTGCTAAGAAAATCTTGAACTAATTAGACTGAGTGAATAGGCGAAATCATTATTTTAAGAATTAGGAAGCTAAGAGATGCCCCTTTACATTGGCAATATGAGATCCATGTAAAGGGGCTTTTCTCGCTTATGACCAGTCATAAAGGAAACTTAACCATTGCCGTCATAATCGTAAGTGAAAATTCATGACTGTGTATTTTAATCGAAAGGAAAAGCACTTTTACTGAGGTAAATTTGTCTTTTATTTCGTTTTAAGATCCGATATTCGTTGACCTGCATAGCAGTAAAATAAATGTGGGATATTGATTGAGGGTGAAAAAGCCCAAATACAAACACATGGAGGAATAACATGTACAACCAAACTGGGAGTCAAACCTCTCCTGCAAACAGCACACAACTTGTACAATTAGTGACAAACCAAGCAATCCAAGCAGCGCAGGCAGCTCAAGCAGCAAATCAAGCTGCTAGTCAAGCGCTCCAAGCGGCAGCTCAAGTTACAGAGGCCTTAGCGATTCAAGTTACGCCTTCTTCGTTTGCTCCTTGGCAACATTCTGCCACTGCACCATCAAATCAGATCGGTAATAAATTTAGATAAGCTTGCTGTAATGATCCCTGCTGACTACGGTTAGTGGGGATTCTTTTAAGTGATCAAATCAAACTCAGTAGAATCTATTTTTGAAGGAGGAAACACTTTATGCACCATACAGTTGTATTATTTAATGACAACCCTATTCTGGTAGAGTTCTATGGTTCAGATGAGAAGCAAATACCTTCTTTGATATCTGCTCTAAAAAATAATAAGATTACACTCCATAGTATGGGAAATTCACCATCCCACGTTGAACTTTATGGTAATGAAGCGATAATTCATTCAAACGAAAATCTCTCTTTTCGAATACCACTTCTATAGAATATATATTTCGGTGCATTAGAGCCATCGAGTTAATAAAGAGTGAGTGCCACCGTGTTCAAAAGATTCGGGTCTTACCTATATTTCCATGATTCCTAAGTCGTTATATTGGCAGAAAGCGGAGATGGTTCGCAATTTAACTATATTCAGCAGTTTGGGCAGCTTGCTTGGCCGTTTGGAGAGCAGTATTCCAGAAGTTGAGTCGTTAGCTGATTTTAATATGGATGTGCTTTCTGATGATTCGCCGTAATCCTGCTTTATTTAGAATCTAGCGATCAATCAGAATAATGCTGGTTATGTAGCAGAAGTAAATGAATCTCTCGCGTGCCTAATTAATTCTAAACAGATGAATGAAGCGGATCGATAGCAAGAGTTGAAACGTATAGCGCATGAAGTTCAGCAGTTTCTTGCCTCTCATTATAAGATATATTTGACCTTGTCAATCAGCGGAATTCACAAAGGTATCGCCATTCTCAGACTTTCCAAGAAGCACTTGATTCAATGGAATACAAACTAGTGATGGGAAGCAAAGAGATATTGTTCTATGAAGAAATCAATCTACGCGCGGAATCAGAAAGCGAAATCGGGTATTACGATATTCTTCAGCTGGAACAGCAATTAATCAATTTTATGTAAAATTGGTGATTTCGACAAGGCTTAGGGGACTCTGGATGAAATTATCTTGCATAATTTTGGCAGTAACCAGGTATCACTTGCTTTTGCAAGATGCTTAGCATTCAACTACATACCATCCGTACTAATTCGAACGTTGTTCTCCTTCCGCAAATCGATGTACTGTGGACTTGTAAAATGACTACCTTGGTCGCTGTTAATAATACCAGGCTTACGCTTTGCCAGAGCTCTTTTCATCGTTTCAAGGACAAAACCAAAAATAAATGAGATCCAGAAAATATTAGATATAATCGCTTACGAAGTTTAAATATTCGGTTATTTAATAAGATATAAATCCAAACACAACATGAAGTACGCGAAATATTGGGCCAAAGGAGCCCAGTATCACACGTGCTTATTTTGGTTTTATTGAAGGATAAATTGGAGTAGTTTTTACTTTGCGTGCACTGAGTTCCTCTCAAGGGATTAGATAGAAATTCGAAAAAATTGCAATTGATTAAATAAAAGTAAATCACTGAATCTTTTGATCGGCCAGCTATACTGAAAACACTTATCGAACCCATCCTGAAGCTAGTGTATCCAATCATATGGGTATAAAGTTCTTTTTTTGCAGTGATATCACCGATCTGGATTATTGGCGACAAAGCTTTGATTGTCCAGTTCCGAGATTTCCGTCGGCAGATGCTCTACGCCGATCTCGGAAGCGAGCTTTATGGCTGCATCGAACTCGCGGCTGCAACTCCCCGAGCAACTTGCCTTTGGCGTCAAGGGATAGAAGGGTAGGATCGTTCAAGTTAAACCTCCTTTGGGATACATGTTCAAGGTAATCTTTACATTCTCGCAGTCGTATCCTATTCTTAGAACAAGGAACGACGATTCCAAATTTGATCGATAAGGATGTTTATAATGAAATCCAAACAAGGTTATTTGACCCAAATTAAACAAATTAACATGTCTACCGTGTTAAGAAATATTTGGGAATTCGAACCGATTTCCCGTATTGAATTAGTGAATAAAACGGAATTGACTTCCGGAACGATGACTAATTTGACACAAGATTTGCTCAAAGCTGGTATTATACGTGAGTCTGAGTCTAATTCCGGAAGCGTGGGTCGAAAACGGATGTTGCTGCGTTTGGACGCCGAGAATCACCGTTTAATTGGTATCGATATCGGACGAAATTCGTTCGAAGTCGTCTTAACCGATCTTTACGGAAGGGTAATCGCCGCTTCCGAGGCTTCGACCATCGGGATAGATGATCCGAACCGCATCCTTGATCTTGTTACTCCTTATGTGCAAAGAATGAGGTCCATGGCGCTCGAGAAAGGAAACAATCTTCTCGGGATCGGTGTGAGCATTCCAGGACCTATGGATTGGCAACGTGGCATTTTGCTGGATCCACCTAATTTTCCCGGATGGAAGCAATATCCCGTCTGTGCTGAACTTGAGAAGCGCCTTGGCACACGGGTACTCATTAATGACGATGCTCGTACTTCGGCGCTTGCGGAACGTTGGTTCGGTCTTGGGCGTAAGTCCGATCATCTCGTGCACATCACGATGGGAATGGGAATCGGTGGCGGTGTCGTGATGAATGGAGAAATGCTCTATGGCGCCAACGGTCTCTACGGTCAAATCGGCCATATTACCGTTGCGCCCAAGGGTGAGCTTTGCGCATGCGGCAACGTAGGCTGCTGGGAAACGGTGGGCTCGATTCCGGGCATTTTACAGCATTGGACAGAAGGGCGCGGCAAGACGATTGTCGACTTTTTTGAAGCCGTTAATCGAGAGGAGTCGGAGGCCGTCCGCAGTCTGGAACATACGCTGTCCTATATGGCAGATGCACTAACCACTCTTTTCAACGTATACGACCCGGAAGTGATTGTTTTGAGCGGAAAATTGTACCCTTATTTAGCCGGATACATGCCGGAAATCCGGAATCAGGTTCAATCTCGTGTGTATCCGTTCGTCCGTGACCGTGTTCGCATTGAAGCGTCAACTTTCGGTTCGTCGCAAAGCGCTGTCGGTGCGGCTGCCCTTACTTTCGAACAGTTGATGAGGGAGCCACTAACTACAATTGACAATTGGGATTGAATTAATGATTAAGAAAATGTTTGACCTCATCTCCTTCCCAATATATAATCTAATCGAATTATAAATTAGTTTAACGAATGAGTGAATATCTTAATGAATAAGAAATTAATGGGGTGGGATTAAAAAACTGGTTTTCTTTCTTGAAATCACACGAACGCATTTATCTTTATGATTAAGAAATTAAAAGGGGGGGCAACAAATGAAAAAAGTAAGAGCTGTTTTATTCGATTTTGACGGAACAGTATCAACTCTTCGTGCAGGGTGGGAAGAGATTATGAAACCCTTCATGAAGGAATCCATAGTGGGGAACTATCAGTTGACTGAAGAACAGGAAGTGGCCTTAGAGCGGGAAATCGACGCGTATATTGATCAATCGACGGGTATTCAAACTATCTATCAAATGAGGTGGCTCACAGATACGGTTCGTGAAAAAGGCTGGAACAAGCAAGTGTTGGATGAATGGGATTATAAAGCTGAATACAACAGGAGACTGCTTGTTCGTGTGAAAGATCGGGTTAACTTGTTGAGTCAGGGGGAGCTTCATGCGGAAGATTTCCTGATTCGTGGGGCATCCGAATTTGTTAAGGAACTGCATCGGCGGGGCGTCCAGTTGTACGTAGCCAGTGGAACGGATCATCCCGACGTTGTCCGCGAAGCCGAAGTACTAGGTCTAGCCCCATATTTTAAAGAAATCGCAGGTGCTCCTCTCGGAAAAGCAGAATGCTCCAAGGAGAAGGTGCTACAGGATCTGATTCATTCCAAAGGTCTTGCGGGAGAAGAGCTTGCCGTCATCGGAGACGGGAAAGTGGAAATTCGCTTGGGGAAAGAAGCAGGAGGGCTTTCGTTCGGCCTGGCGAGCGATGAAGAACTTCGCGAAGGGATCAATCCGGTCAAAGAACGGCGGCTTAGAGCGGCAGGGGCAGACTGGATAACCGGCGACTTCCGGAATGCGGAAGAGTGGTTTGAGCGGTTGGGGCTGTAAGCCGATGCCGCCTTCCTACCGCAAGTATCGCAATGATGGATGCCGTCTAACCGATGATTTGATTTACAAAGGATATAGAAGTCTTTTACTGGAAAACGACAAGCTGCAAATTATGCTGTTGCTTGATAAGGGGGGAGAACCCGTTCGTTGGCTTCATAAACCGACCGATACGGATTTGATCTGGCATACGCGGTTAGGACTACTACCAGCTCATCCGCTTTATCCCGACTACCAGATGTCTTATCTGGGCGGATGGCAAGAGATGCTTCCTGAAGTGAGCGAGACTCATTTGTATCGGGGGGCGCTTGTGCATCGCGGAGAATCGGCGGTTACGCCTTGGGAATATGAATGTCTGCGAGATGATCGGGAGGAGCTTCGGGTTCGTCTGACGAATCGGCTTCGATCTCTGCCGTTAGTGATCGAGAAAACTTTCATTATGCGCATTGGGGAGTCGTCGGTGCACATAGAAGAAACGGTTTGGAATGAAGCGCCAGTGCAAATGGAATTCAATTGGGGGCACCATCTGGCTTTCGGTTCCCCATTCCTTGATAGTGATACGAAGGTAGAATTTGCTCGTGGATCCCAAGTCATCCATCCGGTTACAGGGGAGCGACGGGATTGGCCGTATGCTCCGGACGATTGTGCAACGGATATGTCTATGATGGCACAATCGGGTACAAAACGTGACCTGCTTGCCGTTGATACGCCTGAAGGCGCCTACCGGTTGCGTAACAGTCGAAAGTCCATGTTGCTTGAAGTGAGTTGGGATCACAACGTCTGGCCGTATGTTTGGTATTGGCAGAACTTCGCCGCCGACTCGAATGCGCCCTTCTTCAGCTGCGAGTACAACATCGGGCTGGAGCCATTTAACGTACTGCCCAAGTTGACGCTTGCGGAAGCAGCGGAGAAAGGTGCCGCTTTGCACCTGGCACCTTACGGTTCTTTGACTTCATGGTTGAAAATAGAAGTGATCGAGGAGGGGAACGACTGATGAAGCCTCACGATAGGTTGTCGTTCGATGCGATCAAGACGAATTCGGTATATACGCGGACGAATCTCGTCACCATCCGCAATATGGCTAATCCCTATCAAGACACCCCGGGGGAATGGCAGCAATCTCCGTCGGAACAGCAAGCATTCGATGAGTTGGTCGATCTGATCATCAGTGTGAGAGCGGCTGGAAAACCGGTCATATGGTCGATGGGGGCTCATGTTATTAAAAATGGGCTATCCCGATATGTAATTGAAATGGTACGTAGCGGCATCTTGACTCATGTGTCCGGTAATGGGGCAACGAGTATTCACGATTTCGAACTAGCCTTCATGGGAGAAACGTCGGAAGACGTGGCGCGCGCCATCGAAGACGGCTCTTTCGGAATGTGGGAGGAAACCGGGCGCTATATGAATGAAGCCATCCAAGAGGGCGCAGCGGAAAATCTCGGCTATGGCGAAAGCTTGTATCGATACTTAAATCGGCATCCCGAACGGTTCCCCCACTATGACGATTGTGTCTTCGTACAATGCCAACGTTCCGGCGTTCCCTATACCTGTCACATCTCCATCGGTACCGATATTATTCACCAGCATCCGATCGTTGATTTCGAAGCGCTTGGTCGAACAAGCGGCAAAGATTTCGAGACGATGTGCCAATCGATATCGGAAATGTCGGAGGGTGGCGTGTTTCTAAATTTCGGCTCGGCGATATCAGGACCTGAAATCTTTCTAAAGGCGGTCAGTCTATGCCGTAATCAAGGGTTGCCAATGACACCCATCACTGCAGCCAACTTCGATATTGTTCCGGTATTTCAAGAGCCAGTTCCAACTAGAATCGAAGCGGACTTCTACTATCGGCCACGCCGTAATTTTATCGACCGTCTGACCCAGATCGGCGGTAAGGGAAATCTGTTCCACGGATTGCATCAAGTTACGATTCCTCAATTGTTTCATCGCGTGCTTCAGCGCAAACGGGAACTAGGAGTCGATTTTCCGGATTATGTCCGAGATGAGAAACTGTCAAGAGAACGACTTAAGCTCTTTCCCATCGAACAGCGATATGCTGAGTTAAAAGTGGAAAGTTTGGTTAATGAAAGAGACTTTTCTACAGTTCCTAACTGGTCCCAATCAGATGATTCAACTTTTCAGGCTTTCGTTAAACGCATTCTTGAAGCACGTAAACAGGGCAAAGAAGTGCTCATTTCGCTTGGAGGAAACGTCATTGGTAGTGGGGTTTCTTCAGACCTGTGTGAATTGATTGACAAAGGTTTTATCACCCATTTGGCAATGAATGGGGCTGGGGCATTTCAGGATCTGGAGCTGGCAGCCTTCGGACAAACCGAAGAAAGCGATACCGCTTCGCTCTTGAATGGAACTTTCGGGATGTGGAGGGAACCAGGAGAGCTACTGCACGGTGCGCTCCGTGAAGGTTACGCCAAAGGGTTAGGCTACGGAGAAAGTCTAATGGCTCACATGGTGGCGCATCCAGAGCGATATCCTTATCGCCACTTTAGTCTACTGAATGCTTGTAGCCGTAATGGCATACCCTGCACGGTTCACGTAACGCTTGGTACCGATGCGATTCAACAGCACCCGGATGTCGATTTTACGGTACAGGGAGGATCCAGCGGGAGGGACTTTAAGATTTATGCGAACACGGTTACCCGCCTGGATAGTGGCGTGTATGCCAACTTCGGTTCAACCGTAACTGGGCCGGAGGTGCTGCTTAAAGCGCTGTCGATTGCACGAAATTTGGGATATGCCGTACATCGGATCACGACCGCAAATTTCGATGTTGTGAAGCTTGGAGACTATCACCGCAAAGTCGGTTATGAGGACTGGGATTACTATTATCGTCCACGTAAAAATATCATTCACCGCCCGACAAGTCTTGGAGGCGAGGGATATCATTTTGAAGGTGTGCATCAGCAGACGATTCCAGCACTAAAACGTGCACTCATGGACTCTTATGAAGAGGAGGGAGAAGTTCATTCATGAAACAGATAAAGCCGGAGTCGGAAGCCTCTTTTAAAATAGAGCTTTACGAAGGACTTACTCAGCTGCGAACAGAGGAATTGCTTCAACAAATTGACTCGTTGCGTGCGGGGGTGATCGGCGATGTATGTCTCGATGTGTATTGGGAAGCGGATGTAACGCGAAGCGTTCTATCCCGCGAAACGCCGCATCATACACTTCCGGTCGTAGAAGAACGTTACTCCCCAGGGGCGGCCGGTAATGTAGCTGCCAATTTGAAAGAACTTGGTTGCTGCGAAGTCTTTGTATGCTCGGTTATCGGTCGCGACTGGCGAGGGGGACTTCTCAAAGAGCAGTTAGCCAAAAGGGAAATCGACCTTTCTTTTCTGATTACAGCAGACAGTTGGAGCACGCCGGCTTATTGCAAGCCGATTAAGGTAGGGCTGCAACAGGTCAGACAGGAAGAGCCTCGTATCGATTTTCAAAACTATCATCCACTGCCGGAATCACTTGTGTTAGAGCTTGCAGAATGTCTGGACGCATTAGCGGAGCGGTGCGATATCATTGCAGTTACCGATCAGTTAAATCATGGGGTAATTGGAGAAGTGATCCGGCTTAAGTTAGCGATTTGGGCTAAGCGCGGGAAAATCATTGTCGTGGACAGCCGGGAGAATATTGGCTCATTCCGCCATGTTATTGTGAAGCCTAATGAAGTAGAGGCGAGCCGCTGGTTAGAGCCTCAATCAGAGGATGTGGATCGACCTCAGCAACAATGGGCAGAAATGGCTAAGCAGTTGTCAGATGTGGTAGACGGAGTGTGCTGTATGACACTCGGTTCCCAAGGTGCCCTCTGGGCAGAAACGGATCGCTGCGTATTTGTACCGACGCGAGCGGCTGAGCCGCCGATCGATATTGTTGGAGCCGGGGATGGATTCGCTTCCGCTCTGCTTTGCGCGCTCGGCGCCGGAAGCGACGGGCCGGAAGCAATGGCGTTCGCGCATCTTGCGGCCTCTGTTATTGTTCGAAAAATCGGGACAACGGGAACGGCCTCTCCGCAAGAAATCTTATATATGCAAAAGATAAATTAATGAAGGAGAGGATGCATTTGAATATCAGGAATTCCAAACAAGTGGTAATGGATGAACTCTTCGGAAAGTATCCAGATTTATCTTGTTGTCGAGATGATATCGAACGGGCGTTTCTTGAGATTTCGGGGGCTTACCGTGCACGAGGCAAGCTGCTTGTCTGCGGGAATGGGGGCAGCGCTTAAAGCGATAGGGGTCAGGAGCATCGGGTTGACTGGTGAAACAGGAGGCAAGTTGGCGGAACTATGCGACGTTACGATAAAGGTGCCAAGGAGTAGAACGCCTGATATCCAGGAATGTCATCTCCCGATTTATCATGCACTGTGCGTAATGCTGGAAAAGGAATTTTTCGACTAATATATCCCAATCGAGGGGGACGGTATGAGAGATGGATTTCTCAGAGCATAAACAAGAGCACAAAGAAGGTGAGATGGTATTGCTGTAAACGAATATCGACGATATGAACCCTGAGTTTTGTCCCTATGTCGGAGAACGATTACTGGATGCAGGCGCACATGACGTTTTTGGATCCCGATTCTGATGAAGAAAGGACGCCCGGGATTTCTTCTGAATGTCCTTACGAATAAGAAACGGCTTACGAAGAGAGAGAAGATCGTTTTTGAAGAAACAAGTACACTTGGTATACGTTACATATAAGATCGGACCAATACACTTTGGTCTGATCTTTTGTGCGCTTGGCAGTGCATCGACTTAGGAGTGAAAGTCTCCAGCATACCGTGAGGTGGCGGAAGTGCATAGCTGACAGGCAGTGAGTAGTCAGTGAAGCTCTTTTTGGGTGATTGGCGTTTTTAACGACCATTAATAGTTTGCAATAATCATGATGTAAGGGAGAGTGTTCTTTGATGTTTAAAAAGACAATCGCTTTTCACTGCACCCAATGCCAATAATGGCATCTTGGAACAAGCAAAGCGATGAATCGTGCGTTATTAAGTGGGGAAATACCTATGCAAGGCAATATAAGATCCAAGTTTCGGACGACGGAACCACTTACACGGATGCATATACGGAAACAGCGGGCAATGGTGGAACGGATGACATCTCAAGTTCAGCCGCGACCAAAAAATATGTAAAGTTATTATTTACCGCAAAAAATGCGGCTAGTGGCGTAAATTTGAAGGAATTTGAATTATACAATGCAGCAGCCGAAGCGCCTATCAATCCAGCACTAAACCGAACAGCAACCGCCTCCAACTTTCCAGTTGATGTTCAAAAGTCTGTGGACAACGGAATTATGGCTGCCGCGTTCATGATCAATATACCTATATGGGAATGAAGACCATTGTATTGGAAAATGAAAAAATACGGATCTCCATCCTGTTCACGAGGCAAGTCTTCCGAATTGTACAAGATAACAACATTAGAGAGCAATCTTTCTAAACTATTGTGGCTGATATATGATGTAAAATATTCGTATGGTACACAGTTTGGTGATATTATAGAATTACTTTACGGGGGAAGGATAAAATGCAGGATTAGTGAAAAGTTTGTTGAAATATACATCCCTAGTATAAACTACAGATCAACAAACCTCGAGGTGGAATCATGTTTTCTAAAACCAAAAATAATCGAAGATATCTACGTAAAATTTATCAGTGGATTGCATTAGCCATGCTCTTACCGCTAATTTCATTTGCAGTTATCGCATTTGTCAATGTAGAGAAAGCAGTATTGGACAATGAATATCAAGCGAACAAAAAAATATTGTACCAGGTAAAATATAATATTAACTTCATGGACAACATGATTGTTAATTCTGTTTTATCGATGTACTATAATCCTGAAATTAGCCCACTTATTTTTAACAAAGATGTCGATTTCACAGAGTTACTTAATGAAATGATCAAAATTAAATCATCAATTGTAAGCGTCAACCCTTTCATACATTCCATCTATTTATATAATAGCCATACGAATACTTACTTCACAACGCGGGATGATTTGTTATTCAAAGATACGAATTTTGAAGCATTGCTTCACTCCAAACAGGAATTGCCAAAATTGAAGCCAATACCCAGAAAAATTGAATACAACATAGAAAAAGATAAGAAAAGGTACGAGAATGTGGTCACTTATGTAATGTATGACTTCAAGGGTGAGTTCAATCAACCTGAAGGTGCATTAATCGTTAACGCTAGTACCCAATGGCTGCTCAACAGTATAAAAGAGATCAACATGGTTGACGAGAAGCGGGATGATCAAATCATGATCCTTGACGATAATGGTGGAATTGTCGGTCAGGATAGTGAAGAAAAAGGCACTTTGCAAGATTCTTTGAAAGCGATTTATCAAAAGCACAATAGTGAACAAGCCTCTATCGATAACACGGGATATTTTACAGAAGACATAAATGGCAAGAAATATCTGATTACTTACACGTTTGTAGATAAAATGAATTGGACATTAGTGAAAGCACAACTATACGATGAAGTGTTTCAGAAAATCAATGCATTGAAATTAACATTAATTGTAATTATCGTTGCGTTTATGATTCTGGCGTTTATAGCTTCTATTTTTATTTCCCGGAAAATTTACAAACCGATTGATAATTTGGTCAAGCAAGTCGTATCCAATGTTGTTGAAATGGATCAATCCCATGCGAAAGACGAGATATCTTATTTGAACAAAGCGTATCAGCTCTCATTTGATCAACTAAACCAATACAAGCGTAATAAACAATCAGATCGTGAAATTATGAAAACATATTTCTTAAGGAAATTGCTTGTAGATAGTCAAGCGGTTACTAACAATGAGTTTATTAAGGCTGCATCAGAGTTTGGAATCGACTTAACACAAGATAAACCAGGGCTCGTGTGCATTGTTAAAATTGATAATCGCACTCAATTTGAGGGGATGTTCAATCCGTTTGATCGTGATCTATGCACTTTCGGCATTATTAACATTTCGCAGGAACTATTTTCTCAATTTTATCGGATTGAAGTTGTTGAAATGAAAAATGATCATCTGGCCTTTATATTAAATATAGAGGGGTCTGACAAAGAAAAGACGGTTTCGGAAATAACTGCAATTTGGAATAAGGCGCAATCCTATATCAATCAATACTTCAAAGTAACGATTTCAATTTTTATTAGTGACCTTTGCGAAAATCTTCAAGACTTGACCGGCAAGTATGACGTGGCATTGAATAATTCGGTATACCGGTTGATATTCGGCAAGTCCTGTATTTTGACGAACAGGATCATACAAGCCAATACGGACAATTCACAGGTCGGTTATTCAGCCGTCATGGAAAAGAAACTGGTCGATTCGCTAAAAAGCGGTAACGTCCTTTCTTCGGAAGAATCGTTGAAGAAGCTATTTGAAGAAATTTCCATGCTGAACTACAATAACGTTTTGTTATCTATCATGAGTTTAATCAATACGTTGAAACAAGTGACAGAGGAAATCAACAGAAGCAGATTAGAACCTTTACTGATTAATTTTAACTTGCTGTCCAACCAGCTTTTCAGTATGGAAACATTGGATGAGCAATACGGTAACATTTTGCAAATTTGCAAAAGTATCGTATCCAAAGCGGAACGGACAGAAACCGATAAACATTCCATCATCAATAACACGGTTATCGAGTTAATTCAAGCCGATTATGCGAACCCAGCCTTGTGCCTACAGTATATCTCAGAAAAATTGAATGTATCTGCTAAGCAAATTAGTAAGATTTTCAATCAACAGTACGCTAGATCGGTTGCAGATTATATTAATGAGGTAAGATTGGAAAAAGCAGCGGAATGGTTTGAAAATTCCAATCGCAGTATTAAGGAAGTTCTCCAAAAAATCGGCGTGGAAAATGAGAGTTACTTCTACAAACTGTTTAAAAAGAAATACGGCGTTACGCCGAAAGAATATATTATTACTAAACATGTGCAGGGAACTCGTGAAACGAACTGAAAAGATGATTTTTTAAATAGGTAGTTTATTGTATTGGTACGCTAAATACAATAAACTGCCTTTTTTACAGCCGAAATTGCAATAAAACGCTCTTTTTACACTAGGATTTCTTTATAGATTAACGTAATGTGATCAACAGAGAGGAGGTGAACATAATGGCTTACCCACAAGTGATGACGCACCCAACTATAAAAGCTAGAAAACGAAATACATTCTGGCGAGTAATCAAACGTAATTGGGGATTATTTGGTTTAGCGCTTCCGGGATTATTATTCGTTATCATTTTTTCATATTTGCCGATGTTCGGTGTAGTGCTTGCCTTTAAAGATTATAATTTTGGCAAAGGGATTTGGGGCAGCGATTGGGTAGGTTTGAATAATTTCAAGTTTTTTTTCACCTCGGATGCGGCTTGGCAAGTCACACGAAACACCATTCTATTGAACTTTAGTTTCATTGTCCTTACGAATCTGGTATCCATCGCTTTTGCACTCATGCTCTTCGAATTGAGCCGTAAGGCGGTCAAATTGTATCAAACGACGTTGTTTTTCCCTTATTTTTTATCCTGGGTTGTAGTTAGTTATGTGTCTTATGCTCTTCTTAACCCGCAATTGGGTGTCATCAATCAGCTGTTTAAACAGCTAGGATTTGCTGAAATCAATTGGTATATGGAAAGTAAATATTGGCCTTTTATATTAAGTCTTGCTTTTTTATGGAAAAGCGTCGGCTATTCTACCCTCATCTTTTATACGGGACTTATGGGCATCGATAAAAGTTATTATGAGGCCGCTGCGATCGATGGAGCCTCCAAGTGGCAGCAGGTTCGTCATATATCCTTACCGCTGTTAACGCCGTTAATTACGCTGATTTCACTTTTGGCAGTAGGGAAAATCTTTTACTCCGATTTCGGAATGTTCTATTTTCTGACGGCCGATTCTGGGGCGTTATACGCCACAACGGATGTGATTGACACTTATGTGTATCGTGCCTTACGGGTTTCAGGCGATATCGGGATGTCAACGGCCATCGGGCTGTATCAATCGTTAGTTGGTCTTGTGCTCGTACTGACGGTGAACTACATGGTTCGAAAGATCAACAAGGAAAATGCGATTTTTTAGAATAAAAGGGAAGTGGAGAACATGGATTTACGGAAAGCGTCGCTGGCGAAAGGACTTATTCATGGATGGTTTATCTTGTTTTCCATCTTCTGCATAATACCGCTGCTGTATGTCATTTCGATTTCGTTATCAACAGAGTCAGACATTGCCAAAGAAGGCTATAAGCTGATTCCGAAAAATTTGACGACCTTTGCTTACGACTACTTGCTGCACAATCCGAGTCAGCTGATTACCGGTTATTCGGTATCCATCACGGTAACGGTGCTCGGAACGGTGCTCAGTCTGCTGATTACGGCCATGCTAGCGTATGTTTTGTCTCGCAAGGATTTCGCCTTCGCTAATGCGCTGTCTTTTATTATCTTTTTCACGCTGTTATTTAACGGGGGGCTCGTCCCTTGGTACATATTGATCAAAAAGTATTTGCACATCGATAATTCGCTACTCGCCTTGATCTTGCCTTATGTGATTATGCCGTGGCATGTGCTGTTGATGAGAGGGTTTTTGTCCGAGATTCCGCCGTCACTTATCGAGTCAGCCAAAATCGACGGAGCGAAAGAGTGGCGAATTTTTTATCAAATCATTCTGCCATTAGCGAAGCCAGCTTTGGCCACATTAGGATTATTCATCGCCTTTATTTATTGGAATGACTGGTGGCTGGCCTTGCTTTATATCGATAATGAGAAACTGGTTCCGTTGCAATATATGTTGTATCGGATTATGAACAATATTCAGTATCTATCGAGCAGTATCAAACCGAATACAGTCAATATCGATATCAGCCAGTTTCCTAATGAAAGCGCACGTATGGCCATTGCGATCTTGGCAGCGGGCCCAATTCTAATCGTATTCCCGTTTTTCCAGAAATATTTCGTGAAAGGCCTAACGGTAGGCGCAGTGAAAGGCTAAGATTCTTATAAAAGTTGGTTGTAATTGGCAAAGCCGTTGCAATATAGAAAAACAAACTCAGGGAGGTTTCTTAATCATGCAGAAATCATTTAAAGTAGTGGGCGTAAGTCTTGCGCTTGGACTAGCAATGTCTAGCATTTTGGCAGGTTGTGGTTCAAAAAGTGAAACTACAAGCAGCCCATCGACAGCACCAGCCGCTTCCACAGCGGTATCTCCAGCGGCATCAACTGCACCCAAGCTCGAGCCTGCTGAATTGACCTGGTATTTAGACAGTACGCCTCCAACCGATGTTGCTTCTGTTGAAGATGCAATGAACAAGATCTTGAAAGAAAAGCTGAATGCAACGATACATCTTAAATTCGTCGATTGGGGCGCTTTTGACCAGAAGATGCAAGTCGTGAACGCTGCAGGCGAAAACTACGATCTTGCATTCACGGCGAACTGGGCGAACAACTATTATCAGAATGTGAGCAAAGGCGCATTTATTCCTGTGGATGATCTTCTGCAAAAGTATGCGCCGACCATTCTGCAAACGATTCCAAAAATTGGCTGGGATGCTGCCAAGGTAAACGGAAAAATTTATGCGATTCCGAACTATCAGGTTTGGACGATGACGAACGGATTGTCGTTCCAAAAGGCTCTGGCAGACAAAGCCAACATTAAACCGGAAAGCATCAAAAAATTGGACGATTTGGCACCATTCTTAGATTACGTCAAGAAGAACAATCCGGACCTTGTCCCCTATGAAATGGATAAAAACGGCACTTGGGGAACAAATCTGGTTGCCTATGGCTTTGATGAGGTTGCGGGAAGAAACATCCCAGGTACGGTCAAATTAACGGATAGTTCCTTGAAAGTAGTGAATCAATTTGAATCGGAAGAGTTTAAATCGTATGTGAATTTGATGAGAGATTGGTATCAAAAAGGTTATATCCGCAAAGATGCTGCAACGCTTGCTGATGCTCAGGCGGATCGTAAAGCAGGTAAAAACGCTAGCTTGAATAATGGTAACATTGGGCCGGCGGATCCAAACGATCCAAACGCTGTTCCGAAGATTGCGGATGTTCCTGCATATGTTGCAAAAACAACGCAGCCTTACTTGATGACAAGCTCGATTATTGCGACAATGACGGGTATTAGCAAAACCTCTAAAAACCCGGAACGTGCGGTTATGTTCCTAGACCTGCTATTTAAAGATAAAGAGCTTTACAATATTTTGGCGCATGGAATTGAAGGCAAGCACTACAAGAAATTAGACGGCAACAAGAAAGAAGTAATTAAAGACGGAGGATATGCGCCTGATTTCGATTGGGAAATCGGCAATTCATTGAACAGCTTTACGATGACATCTAGCCTAGCTGAACAGGTGGTCAAAATGAACCAATCTGCAGTTGGATCTCCGCTGCTTGGTTTCACATTTAATCCAGATCCAGTGAAAACCGAAATTGCACAAATAGCTACCGTAACGGCGCAATACATGCCGTTGTTGCAAACGGGTTCAGCTGATCCAGCACAATTCTTGCCAGAATTCATCGACAAGCTGAAAAAAGCCGGCAGCGACAAAATTATCGTTGAAGAGCAGAAACAAATCGATGCATGGAAGCTTACTAGAGGGAAATAAGCAATAGTAATCTTCAGCAATGGGGGGCTTTCAAGCATTGACATTGCAAGATGTTGGTGCGTGAAAGCTCCCTTTCCTATTATAGAGGAGTGGTACAAATTTGACGGGATTGCCGATATCGAACGATTCATTCAGTTAGCGTGAGAGCTGGGTCTGCATGTGATCATAAGGCCGAGTCCGTTTATTTACGCGGAGTGGGAATTCGGTGGGTTGCCAGCCTGGCTTCTTAAGGAAGACAATATGCGGCCGCGCTGCTCTCATCAGGCTTTTTTGGATAAAGTCGATGCTTATTATGATGTGTTATTGCCTAAATTTGTACCTTATCTTAGTTCGAATGGCGGACCGATTATTGCTATGCAAATCGAAAATGAGTAAGGAAGCTATGGTAACGATAAGAACTATTTGATGCATTTGAAGAAGGCGATGGTGGAACGCGGCATAGACGTCCTATTGTTCACATCAGACGGGTATGCAGACAGCAATTTGCAAGGTGGCACGCTAGTGCCGGATGTTTTGGCTACCGTCAACATGGCGTGTATCAAGGCGTTATCGAACGAAACACGCACGATGTGAAGCCGAATGTAAGAGAAAACGATATCGTGCTGGACATTCCGTCCGAGGGTGCAAACTTATGCATTTTGGTAGAAAATCAAGGGCGGATTAATTACGGTTACAACTTGAAAGATCCAAAAGGAATTACTGAATGTGTTAATCTCGGCCGCTACTGGGAGGTCGGCCCGCAAAAAACGTTGTATATGCCAGCTCCACTGCTGAGGGATGGGGAGAATGAGTTTATTGTATTCGAGTTGCATGGCACGCAAGCTCCGGTTGTTACCCTTCAGGATTTTGCAGAGCTCGGATAATCTATACCGTTATGAATTTGCACAATAATGTCTGGGTAACTAATTTCCCTATGTGGTATGTAGATAACGCCACTCCCGATTTTGTTCGGATGAGATTGTAATTAAAGTCAGATAATCAGTACGTTTCTTTTGTCGGCTACGATGAAAAGATGAGATTTTTGAACGCTAAATACAATAAACTGCCTTATTTACAGCTGAAATTGCAATAAAACGCCCTTTTTACACTAGGATTTCTGCATTGGTTAAAGTAAGATGTGTAACAGTATAGGAGGTGAACATAATCGCTTATTCAAAAGTTATGGAATCGTACTATATTTAAGAGGATATTTAAGAGGAGGAAAGTACATTGTATAAAAGACAGTTAAGTATTATATTGGCTTTTTGTATGATTTTCACTTCATTAATTGGAACGGGAAGTAGTGTTTATGCTTCTGAAACCGCTATCACTACAAATGGGGATAGCATACAAGCAGAATTCTTTGTATCACCATTAGGAAGTGATACCAATGACGGTTCTTACGAGCATCCTTTCGCCACCCTGCAGGCGGCTCGGGATGCCGTTCGCGTGATCAACACCAATATGACTGGTGATATTTACGTTTTTGTTGCAGCCGGTGATTACTACATAACAAACACAGTAGAATTTGGTGTTGCAGACTCAGGAACAAATGGTTACAACATTATTTACCGTGAAATGAATGGACTGGGTACTGTTAATTTTATTGGCGGAGAACAGGTGAACCCTGACTCATGGACCTCAGTTAACGGTACAGCTGATCCAACAACAAACCCAGATGGAGATTTACCAGATAATATTTCGGGTATGGTTTATAAAACATTTGTTGGCACAGGAGATTATCCAAGCAAAGACTTTAATACGCTTTATGTAAATGATACAAGACAGATTATGGCTCGTTCGCCAAACTTAAATAAACGTCCTAATTTTCCTAGCTCATTTAGTGACTATTACAAAACAACTGGTGGCGGGGCAGGTGGTTCAAACGTTACATCCATGACTTTTACTGACTCTATTCTGGATGCTAACACAAGAAACGGAATGATAAACGCAATGGCCCGCGGTGATTTTGATGCGCAGGTTTTTACAGATGATTACGGCGGAGATCGACACTGGGAAAGCAATACACTCATGCTAAGTGGTTATACCGCAGGCAAGTTTACTTTTAAAACTGACCCAGCAAAACCTGAATTTAACAGACCCCGCTTTACGGTTGGGGATCGTAGTTCTTTCTTTGTTCAAGGTAACTTAGGATTTCTTGACCAGCCTGGCGAATTTTACTACAACAAAAAGACAGGCTATCTTTACTATTATCCAACAGGGGATATTACACAATTAGATGTAATTGTGCCTAGAGTAGAGACAATCGTCCTTTTCAAAGGAAATGATAAGGACAATACGGTTCATAATATTCAGTTTAACGGAATCAAGTTTGCAGATACCAATTTTCCTGATTGGTATTCCCCTTATTGGAACTGGGGCGATACAGGTACGGGTATGGGGAAATATCCGCCCGAAGCTATGAATTCAACCAATCCATCTTATGCCGAAGGTATAGACCGTCCGCAATTTCAGGTTGGCGTAATTAAATTGAACTATGCCTCATTTATAAATATTGAGCGCTCTCACATAAAAAACGGAGGTATGAATGGTATTTCATTGTATTTAGCAAACCATGATATTACTATTCGTGATAGTTTAATTGAACATGTCGGTCACGATGGGATTCAAATTGAGGGTGGATATCCTGGTGACCCTATAAATGGAGGCATCAATGGAGAAGGCTACTCGAGGAATAATCTGATCGAAAACACCATTATTCATGACGTGGGTGAATTGGTGCTTTGTTCAGCAGGTATTTCAATGAACAATGCAGGCAGAAACACGGTAAGATATGTCGAGATTTATAACAGCCCTCGTAGAGGATTGCTTCTGCAAGCAGGTAATACGAGAAATCCAAATAATGTGGGAGGTTTTGGCGACAAATTTCTAAACCGATACAATGATTTTTATATCCATGACAATCGATTTGAATATGTGTATGTGCATGATTGCCAACAAGACGGTGGAGATGACGGCACACTCTTTGTGGGTTGGATTTATAGGGGAAGTGATCCTGATCCTGACTACAAGAGAAATTATTTTGAACAAGTTATTATCGATCAAACAGCTTCGAATCCTACGATGACAAACTATACACCTAACAGCATCAATACAGACATGGGCGCAAACGGACTAAGCTTTAAAAATGTAATGGCGACCAATTCACAGAACTTTAATTTTGAGGGCGGTTCATATTTCCAACCTACTTATGGTGATAACGCGCTTATTTCAGACAACACAAACTTAAATTATGGACCGGTATATGATAAAGATGCTACATTTGATCCTTCCAAAATGGAATTTGATAAAATCGGTGTAACCGCTGCTTATCCAGTGGAATATAAAACTCCATTTGTTGCTGTCAATAAACCAACAGATATTTACTTTGAAGACAGCTTTGAGAAAAAGGCTATTGATACGACAAAATGGAACTATAAAAATACGCTTCCCAAAACGACTTCACTATATATGGCAGGCACACCTTTACAAGATAGACGCTCTCTTATGATTGATGCTTCAGGTTCTGGCAAGCCTGTATTATATAAGGATTTTCCGCAAGCGTTAAACAAAGTGGTCTCGGTAAAAGTGTTTGACCCATTTGCTATAAATCCAACCGGATATGATTCGGGAAGACCATTTAACATGAAAAACTTTTATACGATGGCAAGAGCGGATGACGGAGTAAGTAGTAGAGGTATTGGAATTAATGCAAAATCAGGCAGCGCAAACTTTAATAATTATGTTTTAATTATTGATGGAGTAGAGCAGGACACAACGGTAAAGCGTTCTAATGGTTGGCACGAATTGAAATGGGATTACACGGGAACAAATGTCAAGATGTTTATTGATGGTGTGCAAGTGTATCAAGATGCGTCCGCTCTGCCATTTGACTACTTGGAATTAGGTTCCCTTAGTGGTACGGGTGCAAGCTGGTTTGATCAGGTTTATGTTTATGGGGGAATGCCAGCGCCTCCGCTAGATTCTATTGCACCACAGGCTATACCACCTTATGATGCATCGAATGATGACAAAACACGACTAGACCTTAATTTGGAAGACGGCGTTGTGCCGAGCTTTAGTATTAAGGGCGGACAGCCTCCAGTTTTGAGCGTTATTGCCGATCCCGCAAATCCAAGCAATAAAGTTCTGCGAAATGTGATAGCAGATGGGCAAAGTTATTATCAAACGAGCGCCCCTTGGAACAACTATCTTGTCAATATGAGATGGAAATTCGTTGGTTGGGGTTCCAATAACATATTAAGTCAAAACTATGATAATTTTACGATTTATATTATGACAAATGGAACCGAACCAAACCCGCCAGCCTATCAGGTAATTTACCGTAGAAATAAAGGCGGAGTAACCGGTTTTCCTGCTGGTACTCCATATTTTGAAGTTAGTAAGCATACTCCAACAAGTGACGTCTCGCTAGGAAAGGTTGCGGTGCCGGCAGGATTCGTTGCGACGGACTGGCATGATTTCCAAATTCAGGCGGTCAGCGGTAAAGTCGGATTTTCTATTGATGGCAACAAACTATTATCGGTTAATGATGGTTCATACTCTTCTGGCGGTGTTGCTTTCGGAGGAATTAACAGCACTGTTTTACTAGATGATGTAGAGATTATATCTAATCCGAGGTTTGTTAATTATGGTTCTTACTTTGGACTTGATAATGTAACGTTAAATGGTTCCTTTAACCCTAATTACTTACAATATGAAGGGACAAAAACGAATACTGACCAACCGATAACACTAACAGCACCACAAATTGTTGTACCAGGTTCTACTGTCGAGGTTAAATTTAATGGAACAACACTTTCCTCGCTTTCTGCAACACCATATGAACTACCATTGCAAAACGGAAAGAATACATTGATTTTCAATGAAAACACAGTATTTGGTTTAAAAACATATACGATCAATATCTTTAAAAATGTAAAAGCAACTTCGGTTGAATGGCCGCCTGAAGCGACCATTTCAGCAACGACTGGTGCAGCTCCGGTTTTCCCTGCAACAGTTAAGGTTCATTTTGAAGATGGTTCAAACCAAGATGTAGGCATTGTTTGGGATACGTTTGACAGCAGACTTCTTCGCCAAACGGGTCAATTCACAGTAGATGGTAGATTGGATTTGGATGGTAGACAGTTAGTTGACGTAAATTCAACAAAAACTTTTACTGTTTATGTAGACGGAATCCGTTCAATCGACCTTAGCGCTTTGCCGGATGTATCCACATCGGTAGGAAATGCGCCAATTCTTGCACAAAATGTAACGCTCAACTACGAGTTTGCCGGTGCAACACCCACTGCAGTAACCTTTGATACGTTAGACCCTTCCCTGTATGCGCAGTCAGGTACCATAATAGCGGTTGGTCATGTGAATTCGTATGCAGGAGATGTGTTGCAAATTGTCACGGTAACAGCGCCGCTGCTGCCTACACTTGTCGGAATAACAGGACCAGCCTCCATCACTGGGGTTGCAAACGGAACGGCGAAGACGGCAGCAGATCTCGGCTTGCCAGCTACCGTTGAACTGGTAACCTATACGGCGGGAAGCCTGACTGCCAGTGTGACTTGGGATGTGTATGCTTCCTCCTATGATCCATCCTTACAAGCAGGTCAGACGTTCAACGTGAACGGAACTGTAACTTTGCCTGACGGAGTTGCAAATCCGAACAACGTAGCACTGACAACAAGCATCGGCGTGACGGTATTACCAGCACCAGTTTCAGTATCGCCTCAGGCTACCCTAACGAATCCACAGCAGGTAATAACTGGGGAATCATTGGATGTGACGATGGGACTGAGCAACCTGACTCAAACTGAATTCCAGCTTATCAATGCGCAAGAGTTGACGCTTCATTATGATGCGGTGAATTTGGAGTTGGATTCGGTGACCACCCTTGTTTACGGGTTGAGAGTCATCGAACAACAAGAGACAGTGCCGGGACATGTTCAGATTGTTATGGCAAGCGAAATCGCTGAAGGCGTTGCTCCACAAGGAAATTTACTGAAATTTAGCTTTACAGCCAAAGCTGTAACCCAAGTTACGAATACAGCTTTTAGTGTAAGCAGTTTTACAATTGCCAACGGTCTAGGTAACGAAATGCAAATTAACGGAGCCTCTTCCAGCGCACAAATTATTTTACCTGCAGTGCCAGTGAATAAGACATCACTGAACGCTTTAATCTCAAGCGCTCAGGCGAAGCATGATGCTGCAGTAGAAGGAAATAACAACGGTCAGTATGTGCCAGGATCAAAAGCGATCCTTCAGTCGGCCATCCATACAGCGAGTGTGACAGCGAATGATTCGTATGCAACTCAGGTTCAGGTGGATCAGGCAGCAGTTGCACTTGCAGCGGCAGTTCAGGCATTTGAGAACAACAAAATATCAGCAGATGTCAATGGAAAAGACGGTGTAACCATTGGGGACTTGGCTATGGTTTCGGCAAGCTATGGCAAGCAACCGGGTCAAAGCGCTTGGAATGCCAAAGCGGATGTCAATCATGATGGTAAGGTAGATATTATCGACTTAGCCATCGTAGCCAAAGCTATGTTGCAGTAAAACGATCAATGATAACGAGGGGAGAACTCAGGTTCTCCCCCTTATCCAATTATGCTTGTCTGGCAAGGTTATGAGAAAGGATGACTTACCCGATGAAGAAAACACTGCTCGCATTTATGCTGGCATTCCTTTTAATTGTGACTACATTCCCCACAAATGTCATTCATGCAGACGCAGGCCCGCAGTTTCTATTGACCATCTCTAACGCAAGCCCTGCGGCAGGTGACAGCTTTCAAGTAACGGTGAATGGGAAGCAGTTAAGCGACATGTATGCGTATGAGGTTAATCTGACATACGATGCTAGCAAGATCAGGTTTATAAGCGGTGACAGCCAAAGCAACGGCTATGCTATAAAACCTATTGTTGACGGGAACAACATTCAAATTGCACATACGCAATTTGGAAATACGCCTGGTCAAAATGGCAACGCGAAATTGGCCGAATTTACCTTTAGTGCAGTGGTTGAAGGAACGGCCAATATTGTGCTGAAAAGCGTGAAATTGGTGAATTCACAGCTAGATGCTGACCTTATTTCAGTCAATGGAAAAGTATCAGCCCATATACAGCCTACAAGCTCTACGGGAGGCGGCAAAGGCGAAACGAAATCAGAGTCGATCATCCTCAAACCTGCAGTGAAGGTTGACGCTGCTTCTAAAGTTGCAATGTCCACCGTTGATGCGGCTGCATGGGAACAAGCTCAAAAACAAGCCGAATCTGATCCAAGTGGTAAAGGAACAATCAGCCTTGAAATTCCGCAAACAGCCGATGCAACGACCTATATGCAACAGATACCTTCAAATTTAATGTCAAGCGATAAGAAACAATATCAAATTGAAATTAAAACACCTATCGCCTCTATTGTTATTCCAAGCAATATGTTCCGAGAAGGTGATTTGACGGATAGCCAGACAGAGCTGCTTATCTCTCGAGCAGACATCAGCAAGCTAGACGCAAGCGTCCAGAATAAAGTCGGATCTCATCCGGTCATTGAGCTCACCGTTCAATCCGGCGGCCAAACCATTGCCTTCAATAACCCGAAAGCCCCTATCATCGTGAGCATACCTTATTCTCCTACTATGGAGGAACAGAAACATCCAGAGCATATCGTCGTCTGGTATATTGACGGAGAAGGCAACATTCATGCCGTACAGAATGGAAAGTATAATGCCGCCACAGGTCTAGTAACATTTTCGACTACACACTTCAGCACGTATGCGATATCGTTCGTTCAAAAATCATTCGATGATATCACTTCCGTGGACTGGGCGAAGCATGCTATTGAAGTTTTGGCATCCAAAGGAATTATTAATGGTACGACAGACAGCGAATTTAGTCCGTTGCAGCAAGTAACCCGAGCAGATTTCCTATTGCTGTTACTTCGTACGCTTCATTTGCAAGGGCCATTAGGCGATCGATTTGCAGATGTTAACGAGGGTGAGTATTATGACGAAGCCGTAAGGATTGCCAGAGGCTTAGGAATTGCGGATGGAAGTGGAAATAACCTGTTCCAACCTGAGGCTTCCATTACAAGAGAGGATATGATGGTGCTGACGGAAAAGGCGCTTAGAATAAGCGGGCAGCTGGCAATCGATGCTTCGGAAGAAGAACTTGATTCATTTACGGATACTTCGGAAATCTCGAATTACGCTACAAACAGTATCGCTACTCTTGTCCAGTCAGGGTTGATCAACGGCTACGACAACAAACTTTACCCGAAAGGAACAACGACTCGGGCGGAAGCGGCGCAATTCATGTACAACATTTATAACTATTAAACACAAATGAATAACACGGCAGAACGGAAAGAGGGATGAAAAGGCTTCATTCCTCTTTTCTCATTCATCTATTATCACAGCGGTGCAGTTCTAACGCCCTCATGAAGGAGGATTTAATGTTCAAAGTACTGATAGCTGAAGACGAATTGTTCGTCCGTATTGGCATAAAAAACTCTATAACATGGCCGCAATTCGGCATGGAAGTTATTGATGATGTTGCAGATGGCGTGCAGGCTTGGGAGTCGTATAATAAAAATAAACCTGATCTTATTCTAACCGATATAAGAATGCCCCATATGGATGGTCTGGAGCTTATTTCTAAGATCAGGGATGTAGATAAAGAGACAAAAATTATTATCCTCTCAAATATCGAAGAGTTTAAATTGGCACAGCAAGCGATGCGACTCGGAGTATCGGACTATATATTAAAACTGACGATGACATCGGAAGAGATGAATGACATCCTTAGGAGAGTTTCGGAAGAGTTACAGCAGCAACGTGAAGTGAAAGGCGATCATACCGTAAATAAAGAAGGAACAGGATTACTTAAGTCAAACGCGTTCTCAGATTTCTTTACACATGATGAGATCCATGTTGATGATCTGGATGAGATTGTACAGAAGTATAAGTTAAGGCTCGAGGAAAAAAACCTCGTTCTTTGTTTGATTAATAATGATCGTCATGAAGCGGAGAACAATTCTAAAGGCTCTTTATCTACACCCAAAGCTATCATGAATCTCATTGGTGAAGTTTTAGACGGTTATAACAGGGGTGAGATCGTTTATTATACGGAAAAGCAGTATGGAATTTTATTTAGTTTTGCGGATTGTAACAGTTGGGATCTCATAAAGGATGAGCTTCACAAAATAGTGGATCATATTCAGAGGTTGATGAGCGCCTATTTTAATTTCTCTATAACGATAGCCATAAGTTCGTTGCGCAGCGGTTACCAACATGCCAAGGAGCAATATGAAGAATGCAAATCCATACTGGATAAAGCAGCCTATTCTAGAGAGATGGTGCTTGCCTTGCAGTATATCAAGGACAATTACCAATCTGAAATTACACTGAAGCATGTTGCTGATTATGTAAATCTAAGTCCCAATTATCTTAGTACGGTATTTAAACATGAGATGGGCATTAATTTTGTAGACTACTTGACCCACTACAGAATTGAAAAATCCAAGGAATTGTTATTGAAATCTAATTTTAAGCTATATGAAGTTTCTGAACAGTCAGGCTTTAAAGATGTAAGTTACTTTTGCCGGATATTCAAAAAAATTACCAGTCACCGGCCGAATGAATTTAAGAGGAAATTCGTTCAAGAGGCTACTTTAAAAGTTATTTAAAACGGGGGCAGCATGCGGCTGAAGAGCAGGTTTAGCATTACGTTAAGGACACAATTGGTTGCATCTTTTTTGGTTATTATTCTACTGACCACAGTTTTAGGCTTTGGATATTTGTACACCGGCATGTTGGATATTGAAAAGAAAAGAACCGCCGAGAGTATTTTAAAACAGTTTAAACAAATGGAGTATAACCTTACCAATTTTTCCGATGAAGTAGAGAAATTATCGTTTTCTATTGCCGTAGATCAGCATACACAGGACTATATCAGCGATGATTCTTATTCAGAATATGCGAATACGATTCTTGAAGCCAATATGATAAGTATGATTGATGGCTATTTAGCAAATTACAAATATATTAAATCGATATACATTTTTAACGAAAATGGAAAAATCATAGGATCTACAGGTAGAGCGTCGTATTCTGAATCAAGTGAGGAAGAGAATAACACGTTTTTTAAATCTTCGGTTTATCAACATACCAAAAACAATTTTTCTAATCTGACATGGGAACTTGGAGATGAAAAACTTTATTTAGATCATGAACTCAATACGGGTACAGGGGCCATTATAACCGCTGCAAGAGCCATCAAGTTGCTTGACGTATTTAGACAAAAGGCCATTTTGGTTATTAATGTAGATGAAAAAATTATAAATTCGGTTTATAAATATGTTTTGGATGATCAAAACAGCAATATTTATATCCTCGATAAAAGCGGAATAATCATATCCAACAGTGATATGGGGCTAGTCGGAAAAGGCAGTGACCTCAATACATATATCGATTCGCAGAAATCTAGCGGCAGCTTCACGATGACACAAAATAAAAAGAGCATGCAAGTGATTTATTATCAAATGCAAAATTTTAATTGGACGTTTATTCAAGAAATACCATTAGACGATTATGTTAGGGATATATTGATCTTAAAAAATAAAGTGATCCTAGTCACATTGGTGAGCCTTTTATTAGCACTTTTTTTATCATTTCTATGGATGAATAGAATCACAAGACCTCTCAAAATAATTTCACGTGCCATGAATAACATGGAAATAGGTCAAATTGGCTTTGAAATTAAACACCGCACGGTGAACGAGTTCGATATTCTGATCAATCGCTTTAATAAAATGTCCAAAAGCATTGCAAGTTTAATTGATACAAACAGACAAATCGAAGAACAGAAGCGTGTGAATGAAATGAAAGCACTGCAGTCCCAGATTAATCCGCACTTTTTATATAACACGCTGAATCTTATTAAATGGATGGCTGTTGCCCAGCATGCAGAAAACATTGTAGAGGCGATTACTTCCCTAGGCAATATGCTCCTCCCAATTTATAGAAGTCATAGTCCGCTTTCAAGTATTTCAGATGAAATAAAATATATAAAGAACTACATGAAGTTAATTAATCTGAGGTACGGAGATGGGATCAAGATCTCGATTGATATGGATGAAGGCATTTTGAATGATCAAATTCTAAAGTTTATTTTACAGCCCGTTGTCGAAAATGCGATCTTTCACGGTTTTGAAAATTGGTTTCATGATAATACGATCATCATTTCGGGGCGTGAAGATGGTGAAGAAATCATGATCTGCGTCGAAGATAATGGGAAGGGCATAGCTCCAAACACGCTTGAAAAAATTCGCAGCAATCTTCTAATAAGTGACCTGCCTGAAGAAGAAAAGAACAGTATCGGATTGAACAATATAAACAGCAGATTGAAGATGCATTTCGGTGAGCGATACGCCATACAGGTCGAAAGCAAAGAAGGCAGCGGAACAAGGGTTATCATTCGAGTGCCGAAAATCAAATAATTGGAATTAAAGACACTGCAAATCAATCAATGGGTGTCTTTTTATTTATCGCCTTTTCAGAAGATTGTGCAATAAAATCGAAGGAACGTACAATTGGCTCGCCCACTATATATAAACACAGGAAGATTATTAAATTAATCGGTATTTTGTTGAGTGAAAAGTCAGACCACATATTTTAAAATAAGTTAGGAGCAAATGCGAATGAAGAAAACCGCAACAAAAGTACGCTCGTTAAGTGTTATTACGTTAGTGTTGCTTTCAGCATGCGATACAAAAAGCAGCCCCAGCATTCCTAATGCACCATATGAAAGCGCTTCGACAACGCCAGCAGCCAGCACGCTTGCAAAGAAAGAAGTCGTTACGATCAGGATCGTTGAACAGAATCATACCGGAGGTATAGAAACAAGTGATGCTGTCTCGCAAGAGATTCTAAACAAGCTTGGCATCAAGCTTGAGTATGTGAATACAGACGGTGACAAATTCAAATTGATGGCTGCGTCGGGAGATCTTGGAGATATAGTGATAACACCAGATGTTTATAAAGAGCAGTTTATCAAAGGTGGACAGGTAATAGCACTTGACGATCTTCTTAAATCAAAAGGACAGGATATCCTCAAGAATTCGCCTGTTAAAGTAGCCTATTCGAAACAGTATAAGAGTGATGGACAAAACAAGGTTTTTTACCTTCCAGCTCATGGTGTAACCAGTGTCGAAGACATAAAGCATCCTTTGTATTATGAGTATCAGGTTGGCGCTTTTGTAAGATGGGACTATTACAAAGAGTTAGGTTATCCTGCAGTCAACAATTCGGATGATTACCTCAAGGTACTCGCCGATATGCAGAATAAGAACCCGACGACTGCAGATGGTAAAAAGGTATATGGCCTTGCCTACTGGACAGACTGGGGGATTTGGAATGTTACCGGAGTAGGTACTATGAACTATGGCCGCGATGGATTAAAGGCTAGCGACTTTACCAGTACAACTGATACGCAAGGCAATCAAAAGGAAAACCTAACAAGTGATGACAGTGTCGTTTGGAAATATTTAAATATGTTCTATAAAGCACATCAGATGGGTATTCTTGACCCTGACAGCTTTACACAAAAGTATGAGAATGTTAAACAAAAAATTCTAAAAGGACAATTGCTTTCTAACAATAACAGCTGGTCTAACGGAGCGCTGAACCCTGGGCTCGCTCAGAAATATGGACCAGACGCGGGCTTAGGCATGCTCCCAACTGCATTCCCAGCGACATATTCTGTAGCAGCCTCTCCGGTTGGATGGTCAGGGTATGCTGCAGCCATTACAAAAAATAGCAAGAATCCAGAACGGGCTATGGAATTGCTTAATTACCTGAACACTTATGAAGGCGCAAGGCTTGTTTATAGCGGCATTAAGGGTGTTCATTGGGATGTTGTGGATGGCAAACCTCAAATGAAAGATGACGTTTTAAAGCAATCATCAAACGATCCCGATTTCACTAAGAAGACTGGTATTAAGAGTCTTGATCAATTCGTAGGTCTGGACGGCGCAGTTAAAGATCCATCAGATGGAGAACCGCTGGATCTCTTTGCAACACAGAAAGCTTTCGTGAGTAAAAACAGTCCTTTTAATAAATCGTACTCTGACTTTTTCGGCGTGCAATATCCAGGCGAAGCTGTAGAAAAGGCTGTAAGTGCAGGAAAGCTTACATTGGGCGCGTACAATACACTTCCTACAGATTTGATGCCAGCTCTACCTGAAAATTTGGCAAGAATCCAAAAACAAGTTGACGACTACTTGAATAAGCTTTTCCCTAAAGCAATCCTTGCTAAATCCGATGCAGAATATGATGAGACGATCGCATCAGCTAAAGCAGATCTTACAAAAATGGGCATTGATAAAATTTACGCATGGGAAAATACGGAGTATCAAAAAGGGAAGGCAGCAGCGGCTGATTTTAGCAAATAACAGGTAGAGGGGTGATTTCCATGTAGGCAAAAACGTATGCGCAACAATCTGGGTCGGAGCTAGAAAACAAATTGAAGGAGGTAAATCTTTTGGGCAAATTATTAAATAAAATTACATCAGTAGCATTGGCTTCAGCATTGGTAATGACAACATTTACATTTGCCAATACAACAGTAAGCGCAAGCGAGGTAAACGTTCAAGCTCAACGGAATGTGATGGAAATCATTTATGTTTCTACAAACGGTAATGATACTTACGGTGACGGTTCACAGGCCAATCCGTTTGCTACTGTACAAAGGGCGCAACAAGCAGTACAACAAATTAATCAAAACATGACAGGCAATATCATAGTTAGCATTGCGCCAGGCGACTATTACATGCCAAGCACACTTAACCTTACGCCGCAAGATTCCGGCACAAACGGCTACAACATTGTTTATGAAAGCTCGGGCGGAATTGGCGCTGCAAAGCTTTATGGAGGAAAACTTGTTGATTCGAACGGCTGGACACAAGCCGCCCAAAGCGACATTACCAACTACGGTATGCTAACAAGCATGGTAGGTAAGGTGTGGAAGGTTCAATTGAACAAAGCGGACTATCCCACAACATTCGGCGGATTGAATTCACCGGCTTTTAATACATTATATGTGGATGATGCGCGGGCAACGACAGCAAGAACACCTAACCTTATGCCTCAGGCAGGATTTCCCGAAGCCAAGGATACCTATAACCGCGTATCTGGAAGTTCCAATGGCGTTAATATTCAAATCAATAAGAGTGATTTAACTGCAGATCAAATTAACGGATTGCAGCTAGCGCAGCAAAACGGCGAGGAAGTCGCCCAAGTGTTCACTTGGGACGGCGGTACCGGCGGCGTTAACGGTACGTGGGACTGGTTTACGGATACGGAACCTGTCGCAAGTTTAACCGTTGGCACCTCAACAATTACTCTAAACCAGCCACAAGCAAATGTTTCGGATTTCTATAACAGATACCAATATAGAGTAAAATATACAGTAAGTAACGGTTCGAGATATTTCCTGCAACATAACCTCTCGTTCCTTGACACACCGGGTGAATACCATTATGACAAAACAACAGGCGTACTTTACTACTATCCGGCCGATGGAACGATGGCAAACAAAACCGTTGTCACGCCAACCATGCAAACGGTCATCAATCTGCAGGGTACACCGAAGGCAAACCCCGGTGATCAACCCAATCCGACGCTGCAAGTACACAACATTGTTTTTGATGGACTTGCCGTAAAGGACACAGAGTTTAGTGACTATTACAGCTATACCTATAACTATGGTGATGCTAATGGTGGCATTGGTCAATTCCCACCGGTAGCATTGAAGCCGGGCGTAACTCTGCCGGCATATGTCGAATCTGCCGAACGTCCGGCTTTCCAAGTCGGCAGTATTACGTTGCAAGGCACCAACCACATAACAATCAAAAACAGCGATATTAAAAATGCCGGTTTATATGGCGTCTTTATGCTCGGTGACAATCAGTACAACACGATTGAGAACACCACGGTTGAGTACACCGGTGGCGGGGGGATTTCCATAGACGGCGGATATCCTGGCGTCGGCAAATATTCCAACCATCATACGATTAACAATGTTCTTATCCATGACGTCGGTCAGCTTGTAGGTCATGCAGTTGCTCTTACCGTTATGAGTTGTGGTCAGAGCACATTTAGCCACTTGGAGATTTATAATTCACCCAAACGCGCGATGCTTATTCTTGGTGGTTACCCTCGCGGCGGTCAAGGTGCAAATCCGAATTTTGATAACGTAAGAGATAATTATACTGTCGGCAATCATTTCTCATACATCTACGTGCACCACACACATCAAGATGCAGGCGAAGATAGCGCTATATTCATGTCCTGGCTTACTGCCGGAGGCGGAACATGGTATTCTTCGGGTACCCAGCACGGATCAAATGATGTTAACCATCTAACTACGAACCTTTCACAAATCGATACTTCAGTTGATCGTTATAATTATATGGATCAAGTGCTTATCTCTGATATAGGTACTGCGGCTTCTGTACATGAAAAAAATTCGGTTGGCGGATTGGATACGGCTATGGGCGCAACCGGGTTTGTTTTCTCGAACATTCAAGCACTGAACACGCAAAGTCACTCATTGGCCATTCGTCCTGGCAGCTATGGCGATATGTACATTTTCCAAAATACCACAAACAATGTCGACAGCGTAACTAGCGTGAAGTCGTTTGACCCGTCAAAAATGCAATACGGTTTAATTGGTTTAACGCCGTCCTTCCCGACTGAATTGCTCGGAGCGAATAGACACGTCTACCAACAAACGATACCGTCAAATATATATTTTTCGGATACGTTTAACTCAGATACACTTGATATGACAAAGTGGGCAGTAGAAAAAGGCAATGTAGATATGTCTATGGGCGTATTGGCAAATCCGACTGACCCGCGGCTTGGTATACGCTCGCTTCCAATTTATACACCACTTAATCCGAGCGGTGTTGTTGTTAGTCGTCCCTTTGCACAGTCACTCAATAAGGTTGTAACTGTCAAGTTTTTTGACAGACATAAAGATTATTTCACGGGAGACTCACCAACAACCTCACCGGCGGATCCAATTTTTGCGCATACGTACTTGCGTGCCGATGACGGCAAAAACATATTGGCAATTGGTGCTAACGGTAATGTGTCGAAAGATTTCTATACCATTCAAAAGGGCAATCAGTCGATTGTAACCAATGTGCGCCGTGATTTCGGTTGGCGTACCCTTACGATGGACTATTCCTCGGGTACAGATGTCAAAATTTCGATTGATGGTACGCAAGTAGCAGCATATACAGCGGCAGATAGTGTCTCCACCGCTTTCTCATACGTTGGTATGGGCGACTGGGGAACAAGCTGGCCGGATGGAAGAGCGGTTGGCAGCTCGACAGATTTCGGCGATTTGTATATTTATGGAGGGCAGGACGCTCCGCCAGTTCAACCGATTGTAATCGTACCGCCCACAGCAACCTCAACCCAGATGTATTCCGAGAATTTCAGTGGATACCCGATGGGGAGCACTGGCAGACCGACAGGATGGGTAGACAGTAGAGACCCTTCGGGTAACTTGGCTAAATATCAAATCGTACAAGACGCAACAGTCGGCCAGGTCGAACGGATTACATTGCCAGACAATGTTGTATACTACGGTTTGGGTAATTCATCACTTACAAATTACACATTCACTGCTAAAATGAAATTTGTGTCATGGTCGGGCAACACTAACGGCACATATGCAACTTTTGGCCCATCCGTATTTGCCAGTGCTAATAATGGAGCAAATATATCCCGTTATGAACTGAGGTATAATTATCCGAATCTATCGAATGGTCAATGGAATATCTACCAAAGAGGTGGCAGCCCTACCGACAATAATTTAGTAACCAATATCCAAATGCCTGCCGGCTTCAACATGAATAACTGGAATACGTACAAAATTGTAGCCAGCAAAGGAAATATAACATTCTACATCAATGACACTCAGGTTGCGACAGTATCCAATCCTAGTAATGCGTTTGGCGGCTTTGGACTTGGCGGATATGATGCAACATTTGATGTTGCAAACGTTAGCCTTGTGCAGAATCCTACTAATCCTCCACAGGCGAACATTGCATCCGGGACTTATAATAATTCGCAAAGCGTAACCCTTACACCGGCAAGTCCAAGTGATTCTGTGTATTACACCACAGATGGTTCCGATCCGGCGATCAACGGAACACTTTATACCGGCAACCCGATTTCCATTCATGCTACTTGTACACTTAAAGCTGTAGAAGTTAATAGTGGCGGGGTTTACAGTCAGACAGTCGGATATAACTACACGATTAACGGAACAACGGCCATCCAGACTGCAGCGGGTGTTAACAAACAACCGCTCAATGATGCAATAACAAGTGCAAAGTCTGTTGCGCAAGGGAACAATTCAACTGCAAGTTGGAATGCTTTTCAAGCGGCGATACTCAATGCAAATACGATGTTAGGATACAATAGTGCTACCAGTACAGATATTGTTAACGCAGTAGTTGTTTTGCAAAACGCCAGAACTCATCTTGAACCTGCGGTTGCTCAAAATACAAACGCTTTCCTTCCAACAGTTGATAAAGCGGCTGGAACATACGCAAACCCGGTAACAGTGAATGTGCAACCCGGCACTGCTGGTGAAAAAGTTTACTATACGCTGGACGGTTCAGACCCATCAACAAACGGAATGCTGTATACGGGTCCTATACCAATCAATAACAGTGGTACATTGAAAGTGGTTGAAGTGAGCAACAGTGGGAATTTTTCTTCAGTCTCGCCCTATGCTTACACAATCACTAACCCTACCGCTACCACTCCAGTTGTGTTTGCAAACCCGCGTTCACAGATTGTAACCGATCCTCAACTTGTAACATTCGGTACATCGGCATGGGCTTCTGATGGTGGAACACTCACTTATCAGTGGCAGGTTTCAACCGATAACGGTACAACATGGAGCAACATTAGTGGGGCGACAAGCAGCAAGTATACTACTGCTTCACCGGTATCAGTTGCTAACGATGGTACAAAGTATCAGTGCTTGATCACGAACACAAATGACTCGCTCATACCTGCACTCTATACGACACCTGCCGCAACTCTAAATGTCGTAGCGATGCCGACGAGTGCGAATTCTTTTAAGATCTCAGCTAAGAACGCAACCCCTACAAACAGTATCAGCAATGGCACTAACGGGCCTACAGGTACCGCATCCGTGACATTCACTGCTACTCAAGCTGGTACATATTACTATAAAGTAGTGTACAGCGCGGCCGCACAACCAACGATTCCCACATCTGGAGCCGGAGAAACCAGTAATGTAGGCGATAACACAATAAGTATTCCAAATCTCTCACCGTATGTGCCATATACGGTCTATATCCAAGAGAAGGATTCACAAGGCAATCTAAGTAACATTCTCAAAGTGGATATTGGAAGCGGCACACCTGATCTGAGTTTTGCAACATCTGGTAACGGTACGGTAACCCAAGGAAGTGCTGGCAATTATCTTTCGGGTACGGCAATGCCGATTGTTGCAACTCCGGCTGCAGGGTCATACTTCCTTAATTGGACTACATCCAATGCAGGAGTGTTTGCGGATGCGAACAGCGCATCAACAGAATTCGCTACATCGTTCTATGATAATACCGTAACAGCAAACTTCTATAATGTGTCGAACTTTCATGCATCGACCACTGGCACAGTAAACGGTGGAACAAACACCGACCTAACTATTGATGTTGAGGGCACAAATTTAAACAATCCAGGTGCTGCCGTTGGCATGTACGTGTTAGTGAATGGTCAAAGCTATGTTGTAAAAGCGGGTACGCAAACTGTAAATGTTTTAGCCCCTTCAAGCGGTGATCATATGACAGTTCAGCTTTATGATCAAAACGGCAACTTGCTTGGCACAAGCAATATTTCCATCGATCAATTTGATTCATTGCTAGTAGGAATTACAGCACCTTCCATGATCTCAGGGGTTGCAAATGGAACGGCTAAGACGGCGCCAGCTCTTGGCTTGCCAGCAAAGGTCGAACTGGTAACCGATCCTGCGGGAAGCCTGACTGCCAATGTGGCATGGGATGTGGATGCTTCATCCTACGATCCGTCCTCACATGCAGTGCAGACGTTCACCGTGAACGGAACAGTAACTTTGCCTAACGAAGTTGCGAATCCGAACAACGTGGCACTGTCAACAAGCATTAATGTGACTGTTTTGCCGGCAATTCCAGTAGCACCAAGTGTTGTGGGAATAACAGCACCGGCATCCATCACTGGAGTTGCAAATGGAACGGCGAAGACGGCAGCAGCTCTTGGCTTGCCAGCAACCGCCCTACTAGTAACCGATACGGCGGGAAGCCTGACTGCCAATGTGACATGGGCTGTAAATGCTTCATCCTATGATCCGTCCTCACAAGCAGGCCAGACGTTCACTGTGAACGGAACAGTAACTTTGCCTGACGGAGTTACAAATCCGAACAACGTGGCACTGACAACAAGTATTAGCGTAACGGTATCACCAGTGCCAGTATCACCTCAGGCTACCCTATCCAGTAGGCAGCAGGTAGTAACTGGGGAAGCATTGGATGTGACGATGGGACTCCGCAACGTTACACAGAGTGAATTCCAGCTAATTAATGCGCAAGGGCTGACGCTTACCTATGATGCGGTGAATATGCAGCTGAATACGGTGACCTCTCTTGTTTATGGATTGCAAGTCATCGACCAAAAAGAGACAGTGCCGGGACATGTTCAGCTTATTCTTGCAAGCACAAACCCTGATGGATTTGTTCCTCAAGGAGATTTAATGAAATTTAGCTTTACCGCCAAAGCTGTAACCGAAGTTACGAATGCAGCCTTTGGGGTAAGCAGTTTTACAATTGCCAACGGTCTGGGCAACGAAATGCAAATTAACGGAGCCTCTTCCAGCGTACAAATTATTTTACCTGCAGTACCGGTGGATAAGACATCACTGAACGCTTTAATCGCAAGCGCTCAGTCGAAGCATGATGCTGCAGTAGAAGGAAATATGGACGGTCAGTATTTGCAAGGATCAAATGCAATCCTTCAGTCGGCCATAAGTGCAGCGAGTGTAACAGCTAATGATTCGAATGCTACACAGGTTCAGGTGGATAATGCCAAAGCTGCGCTTGCAGCGGCAGTTCAGGCATTTGAGAACAACAAAATAACAGCAGATGTGAATGGAAATGGCATTATTTCTATTGGGGACTTGGCTATTGTTTCTTCAAGCTATGGCAAACAACCTGGTCTGTCCGGCTGGAATGCTAAAGCGGATGTCAATAAAGACGGTAAGGTAGATATTGTAGACCTTGCGATCGTAGCCAAAGCTATTATACATTAAACTAATCATTGAAAAAGAGGGGGAGAACACAGCTTCTCCCCCTCTTCAATAGTGATTTCCCCATTACTGAAATCATACAACAATTTGAGGAATATTCTTTAGTAATATTATAGGAATGTTTATTTTAATTAGGGTTTTAATGTGAGAAAATAAGTTAAATTGTACAATTGATATTTGGCCTCCGGAAATATCGAATTACGCTACAAAGTATCGCTATCCTTGTCGGAAGCGGCGGAATTAATGTATTACATAAACAACTATTAAACACAATTCAATAATCCGATTTCATAACTGAAAAATGAGATTTTAAACAGGCACTTTAGTGTACTTGAACGATAAGTACACTAAAGTGCCTATTTTTGCAATGAAAAATGCAATGAAATGCTCTTTTTACAATAGGATTATTGCACTGGTTAAAGTAAGATGTGGTCAAGAGAGAGGAGGTGGACATGATAGCTTTCCCGGCAGTTATTGCACACCCATCCTAGAAAAATTAAACACCCTTCCGCCATCAAGATACACAACACCGCTATAAGTCAGCTTGAATAACAAATAAACATCTGTTCTTAAGAGGATATTTCAGAGGAGGAAAGTGCGTTGTATAAAAAACAGCTAAGTATTATTTTGGCTTTTTGTATGATTTTTACATCATTAGTTGGAACTAGTAATAGTGTTTATGCTTCTGAAACCGCTATCAATACAAATGGGGATAGAATACAAGCCGAGCTTTTTGTATCAAGATCAGGAAGCGATACCAATGACGGTTCTTACGATCATCCTTTCGCCACCCTGGAGGCGGCTCGGGATGCCGTTCGCTTGATCAACAGCAATATGACGGGTGACATTTACGTTTTTGTTGCTGCTGGGGATTATTACGTTAATAATACGATTTCATTCAATGAAAGCGATTCGGGCACCAATGGGTTTAACGTTATTTATAGGAATTTGGATGAGTTGGGAAGCGCGAAATTTATTGGTGGGAATAAAGTAAGCTCACCATGGAATTTGGTAACCCGTACTGGAGCAGACGCAGATATGCCTGCTTCTGTAGAAGGCAGTGTTTACAAGACCTATGTGGGGACTGGGGTTAACTTTAATACGTTATATGTAAACGATAAAAGAGCGGTAATGGCGAGAACAAAGAATTTAAACCAGTATCCCGGGTTTCCTGCATCCTCTTCGGAATATATGAAGGCGATGGGCGGAAGTATATCATCACTTATTTATAAAAGTACCAGCAGCACGTATATAAAGACAAAAGCTGTGGATAATTCAACCAATACCGAGTGGTCGTCCGACAGTGAAAATAATCCATGGATACAGCTTGGATGGAGCAGCAGCCAGACTGTCAACAAGGTCACGCTTCATGACCGATCGAATACTACTGACTGGACAAAGGGAGGTACATTGACTTTCAGCGATGGAAGTTCAATAGATGTAACAGGAATTCCAAATGATGGCTCGGCTAAAGATGTTACATTTCCAGATAAGACCATAACCTGGGTGAAATTTCAAGTGGCAGGCAGCAGCGGTAATAATGGCCTTTCAGAATTTAAGGCATGGAATATGTCAAACGTCAATATTTCACCCAATGCTACAGTTACAGCGTCGTCCGAATACGGCATTGGTAATAATCTGGATGCTGTATCTGAAGCCGGTCTGGTAAATGCACAGGCACGCGGCGAACTGGATGCACAGGTGTATATTTGGGATTGGGATTACAGGGATTGGATGACAGATACAATTCCGCTTGCAAGCATCAATACTTCCACAGGTACAATTAATTTTAAAACAACACCCGGGCATCCCGAGGCATACCGTCCGCATTTTGCCATAGGCGCCGCCGCCAGGTATGTTTTACAGGGGAATTTAAGCTTTTTGGATCAGCAAGGTGAATATTACTTCAATAAAAAAACCGGATACCTGTATTACTATCCGATTGCAGGATCAGGCGACATAAGCAGTCAGGATATCGTCATTCCCAAACTCGAAAAAATAATTGAAGTAAAGGGCTCATCACGCACAAGCCCTGCATCGAACATAACCTTTGACGGTTTGCAGATTAAGGACACTAATTTCCCTGACTACTACAGCTTTGCATGGAATTATGGAGACGTTTACGGTATGGGTATTTACCCGCCGGAAGCTCAAGTTGTCGGAGTCAAACAGCCATCTTACAGCGAACAGACCGAAAGAGTTGAGTTTCAGACAGGTGCCTTACAACTTACGAACACAAACCATATTACAATAACAAATGCACACGTATTGAATGCAGGCATGATGGGGATCAATGTATATCTTGCCAACCAGTATACGAATATCAATAACTCCCTGATAGAAGGCATCGGCAACAACGGTATTCAACTGGAGGGTGGTTATCCGGGCCTCGGCGGGGACTCGCAAGGGAACGGCTATAACAGCTATAACACAATAACAAATACGATTGTTCGTAATATAGGCGAGCTGGTCGGTTCAGCGAGCGGCATTACAATCATGAATTCAGGCTATAATACATTATCCCATCTGGAAGTTTACAATTCGTCGAGAAGAGGAATCTTCCTTTCCGGCGGATACAGCCGTAATCCCAACTATCCGGCTCCGGATGGAAATCCAAGTACGATAGATGGGGACCGAGATTACGATCCTATGACTGATTTGTATGCACATCATAACACCTTTGAATACATCTATTTGCACGACAACCAGCAAGACGGCGGGGATGACGGATCATTCTTTGCTTGCTTCTTGTACCGAGGTCCAACCTTCAGGCCGAATTATATTAATCAGATGCTCATCGGCAACACTGGAGCAAACCCGAGCATGGCGGATATAGCGCCAAATAACATGAACCTTGACATGGGAACATCAGGATTCGAAATAAGCAATTTTAAATCCGTCAATCCACAGCACTACAATGCTGAAATAGGCGGTGGCGATTCAAGGTATGTTTTGACCAACACAAACATTAACTTTGGCTCATACTCTCAAATAAACACGTTTGACGATTCATTGATGGATTATGCGAATATAGGCGTAATCACCGGCTACCCGAGCGCATACCTGCCGTCAAGCTCTAAATTCCAAGAGCCTTCCAACATCTATTTTAAGGATGACTTTGAAAACGGATTGAATTTGTCCAAGTGGTCATATAGTGGCAATACACCAACCACTTCAACAGAATTCATGTCGGAAGATGTGAAGGTCGGTAAAAGATCACTAAAAATAGATAGTGACGCGGCGGCAACAGGTTCAAAGCCTGTATTGTACAGAAATTTTGATACGAACCTTAATAAAATCGTCACTGTGAAATTGTTTGACAGACAAAACAACGTCCTTCCTACTTATGATGTAGGAGCACCAATAGCAACAACTATTAAATCGCTGGCAAGAGTAGACAACACTACGACTACAGTGGGGCTTGGCTTAGACACGACTTCCAGTTCCGGATATTATGTTTTCTCGGATGGTACCAATGTAACGGCAACTTCTGTTCCGCGTACCTATGGCTGGCATGAGCTTAAATGGGATTACACAAGCGGTACTGATGTAAAACTATACATCGACGGCATACTCGTTAAGACCATAAATAACTTAACCAATTTCAACCATGTTGATCTAGGTTCTAATGATGGCAGAGGTGTAAGTTATTACGACCAATTGTATATCTATGGAGGAAACGATGCTCCAGCTCCAGGCGTCGTGTCCATGCCAGCTGTTCCGGTATATGATTCGTCCAACGATAATAAAGTGCAGCTTGACACCAATTTCGAAGACGGTGTTATACCTGCAGGTTTTAATATTACAGGCGGACATGCTCCCGTGTTGAGCGTAGTTACCGACCCGGATGATCCCAATAATAAAGTTCTGAAGAACGTGATCTGGGACGGAAATAGTTTCTTTCAAACTAGTGCTCCATGGACTAATTATTTAGTCAACTTGAGAATGAAATTTATTGCTTGGGGTTCCAATAATGTCCTTAATTTCGCATACGATAATTTTGGCATCTGGATAATGACGAATACAGCACTTGGAGGATCTGCATCGAACCCGCCAAGTTATATGATTGTTCTCAGAAGAAATAAAAACGGCACTACCGGGTTTACGGCTGGTACGCCATATTTTGAAGTCATTAAACACAGTCCGGCTGACACAATACTAGGAAGGGTTGGTTTGCCAAACGGATTCGACTTAACGCAATGGCATAATCTCCAAATACAAACCTTCGACGGAAAAGTTGGGTTTGTTATTGATGGAACGACGATTTTCTCAGTAAATGATGGTAGTTTCACTAAGGGCGGTGTTGGCTTTGGAGGAATTAACAGCACTGTTTTGCTTGACGATATGAAAATCGTTACGAACCCAAAAAACGTGAACTTCGGATCAAATTTCAATCTCGGAAATGTTACTTTATCTGGTGTCTTCAATCCAACGTATTATACGTATGGAGCGACTATCAATAATAATTCACAACCAGTGACTTTAATTAAACCTCAACCAGTAGTTGCTGGCGCGAACACGGCTGTATCGCTCAATGGGGTCGATATTACAGCTAATTTCCCTGACTATACTACTGCAACGGCACTTCCGAATCTAAAATATGGTAGAAACACGTTAGTTTTATCGGAAATCACATCAACAGGCAGTAAAAACTATACCATTTACATCGATAAAGCCTATACGATTTCGTCGATCGGAGCGATAGCGCCTGTCACAACGATGCTTGGAACTGCTCCTGTTTTGCCATCCACAACGAGCGTTACGTTTGGAGACGGCAGCAGCCAAGCTGCTACTATTAAATGGGACAACTTGAATCCGTCATCGTACAAAAATAATAAAAATCCGTTTACAGTAAATGGACAACTGGTCGGGCTTGATGCGTCCGTCAGTACAACTGTAACGGTCGATGGACTCAAGACGATTGGCACGCTTCCGGATGTAACTACTATGGCAGGTACTGCCCCCGTATTAGCACAGACGGTTAGTGCCCAATTTACGAACGAATCAAAAGACTTATCGTTAAGTTTCGCGGAATTGGATCCAACATTGTATGCAAAGGCCGGCACCTTCGTAGCGGTGGCAACCGCAGATCAATACGCGGGCAATGTATTGCAAATAGTCACGGTAACAGCTCCGCTGCTGCCTACACTAGTCGGAATAACAGCACCAGCATCCGTCACTGGGGTTGTATACGGAACTGCGATGACGGCATCAGCTCTTGGCTTGCCAGCAACGGTAGAACTAGTAACTGATATGGCGGGAAGCCTTAATGCCAGTGTGACTTGGGATGTGTATGCATCATCCTATGATCCGTCCTTACCAGCAGGGCAGACGTTCACCGTAAACGGAACAGTAACTTTGCCTAACGGAGTTGCGAATCCGAACAACGTGCCACTGACAACAAGCATCAGCGTGACAGTATTACCAGTGCCTGCATTCCCTCAGGCTACTCTAACGAATCCTCAGCAGGTAATCGCTGGAGAAGCAATGGATGTGACGATGGGACTGAGCAACCTGACTCAAACTGAATTCCAGCTTATCAATGCGCAAGAGTTGACGCTTCATTATGATGCGGTGAATATGCAGTTGGGTTCGGTAACCTCACTTGTTTACGGGTTGCAAGTCATCGACCAAAAAGAGACAGTGCCCGGACATGTTCAGATTGTTATGGCAAGCGAAATCGCTGATGGCGTTGCTCTCCAAGGAAATTTACTGAAATTTAGCTTTACAGCCAAAGCTGTAACGCAAGTGACGAATGCAGCCTTTGGTGTAAGCAGTTTTACCATTGCCAACGGTCAAGGAAGCGAATTGCACATTAACGGAGCCGCTTCCAACACGCAGATTATTCTACCTGCAGTATCGGTGGATAAGACATCGTTAAATGCCTTAATCGCAAGCGCGCAGGCGAAGTATGATGCTGCAGTTGAAGGAAATATGGATGGTAAGTATTTGTCAGGATCCAAGGCAATCCTTCAGTCGGCCATTAGTGCAGCGAGTGTGACAGCGAATGACTCGAATGCTACCCAGGTTCAGGTGGATCATGCCAAAACTGCGCTTGAAGGGGCAGTTCATGCATTTGAAAACAAAAAAATAATAGCAGATGTCAATAGAAGTGGAAATATTACTATTGGGGACTTGGCTATGGTTTCGGCAAGCTATGGCAAGCAACCTGGTCAAAACGGCTGGGATGCCAGAGCGGATGTCAATAAAGACGGTAAGGTTGATCTTATCGACTTAGTCATCGTAGCCAAAGCTAAATTGCAGTAAACCAATCCATAAGGGGGGGACTCAAGTTCTCCTCCCTTATCTTATTATGCTTGTTTGGCAATGGTATGAAGAAAGGGTGACTTATCCGATGAAGAAAACACTGCTCGCCTATGTGCTGGCATTCCTTTTGATTGTGACTACATTTCCCCAAAATGTCCTTTATGCAGAAGCAGAAGCTGGTCCGCAGTTTCTATTGTCCCTATCTAACGCAAGCCCTACGGCAGGTGCCAGCTTTCAAGTAAAGGTGACTGGAAAACAGTTAAATGACCTGTTCGCGTATGAGGTTAATCTAACTTACGATTCTAGTAATATTGAGTTTGTGAGTGGAGACAGTCAAAGCGGCGGCTTTGCAATAAAACCTATTGTGATCGGGAACAAAATTCAAGTAGCACATACGCAAATTGGAAATACAGCAGGTCAAAACGGAAATGCGCTATTAGCCACATTAACCTTTCGTGCAATGAATGAAGAGGCAGCCGATATTGTACTGAACAGCGTGAAACTCGTGAATTCGCAGTTAGATTCTACACTTATGTCAGTGGGTGAGAAGGTGTCGGCAAATGGCGGTAATGGCAAAACAAAATCAGATCGGATCATCCTCACACCTGTAGTGAAGATCGACTTTGCATCAAACATGGCAACGTCAACCGTTGATGCAGCTGCATGGGAACAAGCTCAAAAGCAAGCCAAGTTGGATCCAAGTGGAAAAGGAACGATCAGCCTTGAATTTCCGCAAACAGCCGATGCAAAAACTTTTATGCAGCAAATACCATCTAATTTAATGTCAAGCGAAAAGAAACAATATCAAATTGAAATTAAAACACCTATCGCCACAATTGTTATTCCAAGCAATATGTTCCGAGAAGGTGATTTGACGGATAGCCAGACAGAGCTTCTAATTTCTCGGGCAGATACCAGCAAGTTAGACACAAGCGTACAGAATAAAGTCGGATCTCATCCGGTCATTGAGCTCACCGTTCAATCCGGCGGCCAAACCATTGCCTTCAATAACCCGAAAGCCCCTGTCATCGTGAGCATACCTTATTCTCCTACTATGGAGGAACAGAAACATCCAGAGCATATCGTCGTCTGGTATATTGACGGAGAAGGCAACATTCATTCCGTACAGAATGGAAAGTATCATGCTGCCACAGGTCTAGTGACGTTCTCGACGACACACTTCAGCACGTATGCGATATCGTTCGTTCAAAAATCATTCGATGATATCTCTTCCGTGGACTGGGCCAAGCATTCTATTGAAGTTTTGGCATCCAAAGGAATAATTAATGGTACGACAGATCATCAATTTAGTCCGTTGGAGCAAGTAACCCGAGCCGATTTTCTAGTGCTGTTATTGCGAACGCTTCATTTACAAGGGCCTTTGGGCGATCGATTTGCAGATGTTAACGAGGACGTATATTATGACGAAGCAGTAAGGATTGCCAGAGGCTTAGGCATTGCAAATGGAAGCGGAGATAACCTATTCCAACCTGAAGCCTCCATTACAAGAGAAGATATGATGGTTCTGACGGAAAAAGCGCTTAGAATAAGCGGGAATCTCACAATCGACGCTTCGGAATCCGAACTTGGCTCATTTACGGATACTTCGGAAATCTCGAATTACGCTATAAATAGTATCGCTACTCTTGTCCAGTCAGGGTTAATCAGCGGCTACGACAACAAACTTTACCCGAAAGGAACAACGACTCGGGCGGAAGCGGCGCAATTCATGTACAACATCTTTAACTATTAAGCGAAAGGCTATGTTAATTCATATTGTTGATAATTGAATATTCCGAACAAATATGGGCTTGGAGAGAGTCAAACAACAAACGAAATCGCGATAAACAAATAAAGGTAGGGTTGGACGATTTGATAATCATGTTTCGTTATAATTGGATGGTAAGAAATGAATGGTTAGAACTGTGCAAGAAAATCCCAATCGGAGAATTAATGCGTAATCGAAACGGCGGGGCGGGTAGCATTCTGTACACACTCTTTCACATTTTAGATGTAGAGTATAGTTGGCTCTGCGGTGTTCAGGGTAAGCCAGATTTTTCAGTACCATTCGAGAACTATCAGACAATCGAAAACATAAAAGACCTTTCGGAAGCTTGAAATAAGGAAAATCAGTCGTTCTTAAATACATGGTCAGACGAATTTGAAAACGATGTTGTAGCCGTTCCGTGGATTGAAGGAAGATTTTTTACCAAGGGTGAGATTTTACGTCATGTAATAGCACACGAAATTCATCATGTAGGGCAATTATCCATTTGGATCAGAGAAATTGGGCTTGAACCTGTTTCGGCAAATGTAATCGGCAGAGGCTTAGGCCATCCTGGTTGAACAAACGCAGAACGATAGTTAAATTAACCGCCTTTTCAAAGGGCGGTTTTCTTTTGGTGCAAAAACAAAAATTTATCGTCCATAAACTCGGCCTCCTTTATTTCCCCATTACTGAAATCATACAACAAATTGAGGAATATTGTATAACGATTTTGTAGTAATGTTTATTTTTATTGGAGTTTTTTTATGAGAAAATAAGATTAATAGTATAGTTAATGTTTCTCATTGACTACACACGATTCAGAAGGAGTTGATCAAGCTGTCCAGCAGTTATAATGTTTAAGCTAACTGTAACAATTTTATTTTTCTCGTTTATTTTTTTTAAAAAAAGTAAGAGGGATGACACCCTCGCAGGAGGAAAGTCTATGTTAAAGTTCATGCTCAAAAAGACTATCTGCACTTTTGTATCCGCTTCCATTATATTGTCGATGTTCGCAAGTGTAACAAATAGTGCATATGCAGACACAATAGGTGAGTCCAACATTCAAGCAGAACTTTTTGTTTCGTCCACTGGTAGCGACGCTAACCCTGGTACATACGAAAAGCCACTTGCCACGCTAGATGGGGCACGCAAAGCTGTTGAAACAATTAACGGAGATATGACCGGTGACGTCTATGTTTTCTTTGAACCGGGTACCTATTACACACCGAATACGGTCAACTTTACTACGGCAGATTCCGGTACAAATGGACACCATGTCATCTATAAAACATTGGGAGCGCCAGGCAGTGCCAAATTTGTTGGAGGCATGAAAGCATCCTCCGTTTGGACACAAGTACAGGCATCAGCCAGCCCGAATAATCCTGATTCGGATATGCAGCAAAGTTTGGTCGGACAAATTTACAAGACTAACCTGAATGCACAACTGGGTGCCTTGTTCCCGGGGGGATTGCCTGCAACGTCAGGTCCGTTGCCAAACAATGCAAACGGCAAGTTTGACGTTAACACGCTTTATGTCAACGACACAAGAGCGACTCAAGCGCGAACGCTTAATTCAAATAAATACCCTGGTTATCCCTCGACATTGTTGGAGAATCCTCTCTTTTCGGCGGGCGGTTCATACTCCGCGATGCAATACAAAGCATCCGATGCCAACACGATAAACACGCAAGCATTGATCAATGCGCAGACGCGCGGAGATTTGAGTGTGCAGTATGTTGGTAACGACATTGGTAACGGACGCTCATGGGAGACTAATACGTTGCCGGTGCAAAGTATCAATACAACGACTCGCACATTAACCTATAACCCTAATGACACTGGCACATTTAGCGCGGCTGATGGAGCCTTCGCATCGTATTATTACATTGGTTCAAACTCCCGGTATTTCCTGCAAGGTAACCTTGCTTACCTGGACACCCCGGGCGAATTTTATTACAATGCAAAGTCCGGCGATTTGTACTATTATCCAACATCCGCACAAACCGATTTAAATGCACAAGATATCGTCGTACCCACGACAGAAAGTATTGTAAATATTAAAGGCAACCGTACCGGCATATGGGACAGCACAGTAATTACTCCTGTAAAAAACATTACATTCGATGGACTGGGGTTTGAAGACACCAGTTTCCCAGATTATTACAGTCCGAGTTGGGGATGGTTGCAATATGGAGTTAGTACACGCGGATTTGCGTTCCCTAGCTATGCAGTTAATTCATCCAACCCGATTTACAGCGGTCAAAGCGATCGCCCACAGTACCAAGTCGGCAATATTGCAATGGAGAACGCCGATTCTATTACGATTATAAATGCTCATATTAAAAACGCAGGTATGTATGGTGTAATACTAAAAACAGGTGTTACAAACAGCGTGGTGAAAAATAGCCTTATTGAATATTGCGGTTATGGCGGCGTGCAAATTGAAGGTGGTTTCCCGGGTGTGGACGGCAATTCCGATGCTGTCAGTTTCACGAACCATAATTTAATTGAAAACGATGTTATACGTGACGTGGGTCAATTGGTCTTACAATCATCTAGCGTTACAATAAGTAACGCAACCTATAATACCGTTAGATATATCGAGGCATATAACTCTCCGCGCAGAGCATTTATGCTGATTGGCGGCAACGTTCAAGGATGGAATAATACGGGTCCAAGCGGTGGACGCAACTATTCACCGAATGCATATGTACTCTCTCGCGATCAATATACTCACCACAACACATTTTCCAATCTTTACGCTCACAATGTTCAGCAGGACGGCACGGACGATGGCGCAATAATGACAGCGTTCTTGTATTATCCGGCCGATAATTATTCCCAACCTAACTATTACAATCAAATAGTGGTTGATAATGTCGCCTATAATCCGCAAATGGCAAACCAGGGTATGACCAATATCTCTCCAAATAACATTAACTTTGATATGGGTTGGGTCAATTTGAATGTGTCCAACGTCAAGTCAGTCAATCCGCAGCATTACAATATCGAAAATGACCATTTACAAGACGGACAGGTGAAAGTCACCAATAGTAACTTTTACTTTAGGAATGCAAATGACGGTTTGTCAAATTTTGATGATTCGAAAATGGATTATGCCAATATCGGTGTTCTACCAAGCAGCTTCCCGTCTGCATACTCGTCGGCTATTACGAAAACCAAAGTAGACACACCGTCAAACCTTTATTTTGGTGACAACTTTGAAGACGGAATTGATTTAAGCAAATGGAGTTACAGCGGCGCTTTGCCGACAATCAATCGTTTGTATATGTCGGAAGGCGGTTTTGGCGGCAAATCATCACTGGAAATTAACGCTTCTGGCGCCAGCAAACCTGTGTTGTACCGCAATTTCGCAAACAATCTTAATAAAAAGGTAAGCGTTAAGATATTCGATAATTTTTCAACCGACCATACCACTTATAGCGTTGGCTATGCGATCACCTATGCAGGCAAATCCTTCGCCCGTGCAGACGATGGCACAAATGTTGTCGGGCTGGGTATCGACCCTGGCGCCACAAACGGCGCTCAGAAATACGTGATGAATATTGGCGGCGTCGGAACACCAATCAACGTATTGCGTACCAATGGCTGGCATACCCTTTCTTTTGATTATTCTACCCCAGGGACCATCGTGCTTTCCGTGGATGGAACCATTGTTCATACACTGAACAGCGCTATATGGGCCAATACACCAAACTCTTTTAACTATGTATCACTCGGCTCTCCAGATGGTACTGGCGACAATTTTTATGATGAGTTGTATATTTACGGAGGGCAAGACGCGCCAGTAGTGCAGCCAATTGTGTCGTCAGGTGGTACAATTCCGGCATATACACCGTCTTCACCGAATCCACTTATAAATTGGGATTTCGAAAGCGGTACAATGCCGGTAACACAAAGTCTGACTACGGGCACAGGTCCAATAACGCTTAATGCAAACGGATTTACAGATTTCTTTGCAGTCAATGCTTCTACACCTAGTCTTAGTGTTGTGGCAAATCCGCAAAAAGCGGACACCGGCAATTCCTTTACCACGAATACCAGTAATTATGCTATGTATTTCAATCAGGGTGTCGTTCATTATTCACCGCAACCGTTGCCCACATGGAGTAACTATACTTTCAACGTTAATTACATTCTCAATAGCTGGGCTGGAACGAATAACAACGATATTTTAGGGTTTAATATTTATATGCAACAGCCACCAAACACTAGTCTACAGTATACCCCGCAGACATACCAGGTAGCGATTGTAAGGAATAAATCCGGAACTGGAAATAATTATAGTCTTCCGAATGATGGCAGCCCTTATCTTCTACTACGCCAAGCGGGTGGCGCATCAAATTTGATTATATCCTATTTAAAGCTTCCGACGTCCTATGTTGATACCACTACAAAAGTTTGGCACAACATGAGCATTGCACTCGACAATGGAAGTATAACTGCAACGCTTGACGGACAATATTCAGTTACGGGTCAGTCCAGTACCTTTACTAGCGGTACCTTTGGATTTTACTCCTTTGATAGCAGCGCATACTTTGACAATGTTAAAATTGTGCCGAACCCACCTAATATGGTGTATGATGCCAATCTCAAACTAGGCAATTTAACATTGAACGGTGCGTTTAATCCCGATTACACAACATACACAGCCGCGATTACCGATATGGAGCAACCGGTGACACTTGTACTGCCCACTGCCGCGACAACGGGAACAACCTACAGCATTTCACTCAACGGCACAGACATTACAAACCGTTTTCCGGACACAACGGCTCCTGTGGCATTACCTTTGGTTCACGGTACGAATACCTTGAAAATTACGCAGAGAACACAGTCAGGCACAACAACGAATTACTCGGTAAGTATCTTGAAGCCGTATACATCTGCAACAGCAGATCCAATCGCTCCTATATCTACTACGGTTGGAGTAAAACCAACTCTTCCTGCCACCACAACCGTGCATTTTAATGACGGTGGCACCGATCAGATTACTATCAACTGGCATATAGTGGACAGAAGCATTATCAACAATCCGGGAACCTACACCGTGTACGGAACGCTGTCGGGCATTGGATTGCAGATCAGTGCAACAGTTACGGTTGAGGGTGTGACATCAGTTAGCGCTTTGCCGGATGTATCCACATCGGTAGGAAATGCGCCAGTTCTCGCACAAAATGTAACGCTCAACTACGAGTTTGCCGGTGCAACACCTGCTGCAGTAACCTTTGAAACGTTAGATCCTTCCCTGTATGCGCAGGCAGGGACCATAGTTGCGGTTGGTCATGTGAATCAGTATGCAGGAGATGTATTGCAAATCGTCACGGTAACAGGTCCGCAGCTGCCTACACTTGTCGGAATAACAGCACCAGCCTCACTTACTGGAGTTGCAAACGGAACTGTGAAGACGGCAGCAGCTCTTGGCTTGCCAGCAACCGCCCTACTAGTAACCGATACGGCGGGAAGCCTGACTGCCAGTGTGACTTGGGATGTGTATGCTTCCTCCTATGATCCATCCTTACAAGCAGGTCAGACGTTCAACGTGAACGGAACAGTAACTTTGCCTAACGGAGTTGCAAATCCGAACAACGTAGCACTGACAACAAGCATCGGCGTGACGGTATTGCCAGTACCTGCATCCCCGCAGGCTACCCTTACGAATCCACAGCAGGTAATCGCTGGAGAAGCAATGGATTTGACGATGGGACTGAGCAACCTGACTCAAACTGAATTCCAGCTTATCAATGCGCAAGAGTTGACGCTTCATTATGATGCGGTGAATATGCAGTTGGGTTCGGTGACCTCACTTGTTTACGGGTTGAGTGTTATCGCCCAAAAAGAGACAGTGCCCGGACATGTACAGATTGTTCTGGCAAGCGAAATCGCTGAAGGTGTTGCTCTCCAAGGAAATGTACTGAAATTTAGCTTTACAGCCAAAGCTGTAACGCAAGTGACGAATGCAGCCTTTGGTGTAAGTAGTTTTGCAATCGCCAACGGTCAGGGACACGAATTGCAAATTAACGGAGCCTCTTCCAGCACACAAATTATTTTACCAGTAGTAGCGGTGGATAAGACATCGCTGAATGCCTTAATTACAAGTACACAAACTAAGCATAATGCTGCAGGAGAAGGAAATATGGATGGTCAGTATTTGCCGGGTTCAAAGGCAATTCTTCAGTCGGCCATCCATGCAGCGAGTGCAACAGCGAATGATCCGAATGCAACTCAGGTTCAGGTGGATACTGCCAAAGTTGCGCTCGAAGATGCAGTTCAGGCATTTGAAAACAAAAAAATAGTAGCAGATGTCAGTAGAAATGGCATTATTTCTATTGGGGACTTGGCTATGGTTTCTTCCAGCTATGGCAAACAACCTGGTCAGTCCGGATGGAATGCCAAAGCGGATGTCAATAAAGACGGTAAGGTAGATGTTATCGACTTGGCAATCGTAGCTAAAGCTATTTTGCATTAAAACGATCAATGATTACGAGGGGAGAACTCAGGTTCTCCCTTTTTTGAAGTATGCTTGTCAGCAAGGAAATGAGAAAGGATGACATCCCTGATGATAAAAAAACTGCTCGCCTATATGCTGGCATTGCTGTTGATTGTGACTACATTACCCCAAAATGTCATTCATGCAGACGCAGGCCCGCAGTTTCTATTGACCATCTCTAATGATAGGCCGAAGGCAGGTAACAAATTTCAAGTAAAGGTGAATGGAAAACAGTTAAGTGACCTGTACGCGTATGAGGTTAATCTAACTTTCGATTCTAGCAAGATGGAGTTTGTGAGTGGTGACAGTCAAAGCGGCGGCTTTGCTATACAATCTATAGTGGACGGGAATAACATTCAAATCGCACATACGCAAATTGGAGATACACCAGGTCAAAACGGAGATGTGCTATTAGCTACACTCACATTTCGCGCAGTGAATGAAGAAGCAGCCGATATTGTGCTGAACAGCGTGAACCTGGTAAATTCGCAGTTAAAAGCTACACATAAGTCAGTTGGCGAGAAGGTATCGGTATATGGCGGTAATGGCAAAAAAGAGCGGATCATCCTCACACCTGTAGTGAAGGTCGACCCTGCATCAAACATGGCAACGTCCACCGTAGATGCAGCTGCATGGGAACAAGCTATAAAGAAAGTCGAGTCTGATCCAAGCGGAAAAGGAACGATCAGCGTTGAATTTCCACAAACAACCGATGCAAAGACCTATGTGCAGCAGATACCTTCTTATTTAATGTCAAGCGATAAGAAACAATATCAAATTGAAATTAAAACACCGATCGCCTCTATTGTTATTCCAAGCAATATGTTCCGAGAAGGTGATTTGACGGATAGCCAGACAGAGTTGCTTATTTCTCGAGCAGACATCAGCAAGCTAGACGCAAGCGTACAGAATCAAGTCGGATCTCATCCGGTCATTGAGCTCACCGTACAATCCGGCGGCCATACCATTGCCTTCAATAACCCGAAAGCCCCCGTCATCGTGAGCGTACCTTATTCTCCTACCATGGAGGAACAGGAACATCACGAGCATATCGTCGTCTGGTATTTGGATGGACAAGGCAACATTCATGCCGTGCAGAATGGAAAGTATAATACTGCCACAGGTCTAGTCACTTTCTCGACGACACACTTCAGCACGTATGCGATTGCGTTCGTTCAAAAATCATTCGATGATATCTCTTCCGTGGACTGGGCCAAGCATGCTATTGAAGTTTTGGCATCCAAAGGAATTATTAATGGTACGACAGACAGCGAATTTAGTCCGTTGCAGCAAGTAACCCGAGCAGATTTCCTATTGCTGTTATTGCGAACGCTTCATTTGCAAGGGCCTTTGGGCGATCGATTTGCAGATGTTAACGAGGGCGTATATTATGACGAAGCCGTAAGGATTGCCAGAGGCCTAGGCATTGCGGGCGGAAGCGGAAAAAACCAATTCCAACCTGAGGCTTCCATGACAAGAGAGGATATGATGGTGCTGACGGAAAAGGCGCTTAGAATAAGCGGGCAGCTGACAATCGACGCTTCGGCAGCCGAACTTGGCTCATTTACAGATACTTCGGAAATCTCGAATTACGCTACAAACAGTATCGCTACTCTTGTCAAGTCAGGGTTGATCAACGGCTACGACAACAAGCTTTACCCGAAAGGAACAACGACTCGGGCGGAAGCGGCGCAATTCATGTACAACATGTATAATTATTAAACGAAAAAGAATAAAACGGAGAGAGCCCCCTTTACTAACGTAGGGGGCTTTACGCTTTTCGTAAGGCTACTGCAATTTTTAATATGTCAATGCATCTTAGTTTGTTCCCGATATTGCTGGGGAGTTAAGCCCTCCATGCTTTTGAAAAGTCGATGAAAATAAGTTACATTATTAAACCTAAGAATACTGGAAATGTCCTTGATGCTGTCATTAGTTTGGATCAGCATTGATTTCGCTACGTAGATTTTCACCCGATTCGCGTATACGATAGGAGATTCTCCGACAATTTTTTTGAAAGCCGTGCAAAAGAAATTTTCACTTAAGCCAGCTAGTGCGGACAACTCTTCTAAATTGAAGCATGAAGCCGGACGGTTATCAATATAAGCTTTTGCTTTAAGAATTCCGTTGAGATGTCTTCTAAGAGAATGGTGCCGAGCGGCTAACACGGCCTCATCAATTCTCGTTTCATAAAGTTTGTGCAAGAGCTGCAATAGCAATGTTTTCAAAGTGAATTGATTGTTCTTACCTGATTGAACATTCTCCTCGAAGATCTGTCTAAACAGCATCTCCCACACCGGATTCTCTACGTCTTTAAACATCGGGAAGATTTCTTTCCATAACTTATCTTCGTCTCTGGGTTCGGCGTCGTTGTTTAAAGATAATGGACCTTGGTAAATGTGTTCTTTGTTTGGATCATATGAAATGTCAAAAACAACCAAGTAACAATAATAAGGTGCGAAGCCTTGCACCTTTACACCGGGAGGCCGGAAAAATAAATTCCCCTTACGTACAGGAAGTCTTTTGCCCTCCGTTACTATATATCCATTACCCCAAGTTATTAACTCCAATTCAAACCATCGAGTCGTTCGTGGGGGGAAGGGTTCTCCTGCGGGAGGGCAATTAATTGAATTGACATTGATACAACAATGGATGTACGGATTAATTCCGTTTAAGTATAATTTATCGTCCATAAACACGGCCTCCTTTATTTCCCCATTACTGAAATTATACAACAAATTGAGGAATATTGTATAACGATTATATAGGAACGTTTATTTTTATTGGAGTTTATTTATGAGAAAATAAGATGAATAGTATAGTTGATATTTCTTATTGACCTCGCACGATCCGGAAGGAGTTGATCAAGCTGTCCAGGAGTTATAACTTTTAAGCTATCTACAACAATTTCACTTTTCTCGTTTATTTTTTTAAAAAAGCAAGAGGGATGACATCGAGACAAGAGAACTAACAAATGAGATTTTTACACAGGTACTTTAGTGTACTTGAACGCTAAATACAATAAAGTACCTTTTTTACACCCAAAATTGCAATAAAACGCTCTTTTTACACTAGGATTTCTGAACTGGTTAAAGTACGATGTGATCAACAGAGAGGAGGTGAACATAATGGCTTACCCAGAAGTGATGACACACCCAACTATAAAAGCTAGAAAACGAAATTCGTTCTGGCGAGGAATCACACGCAATTGGGGATTATTTGGTTTAGCGCTTCCGGGATTATTATTCGTTATCATTTTTTCATATTTGCCGATGTTCGGTGTAGTGCTTGCCTTTAAAGATTATAATTTTGGCAAAGGGATTTGGGGCAGTGATTGGGTTGGTTTGAATAATTTCAAGTTTTTTTTCACTTCGGATGCGGCTTGGCAAGTCACACGAAACACCATTCTATTGAACTTTAGTTTCATTGTCCTTACGAATCTGGTATCCATCGCTTTTGCACTTATGCTCTTCGAATTGAGCCGCAAGGCGGTCAAATTGTATCAAACGACGTTGTTTTTCCCTTATTTTTTATCCTGGGTTGTAGTTAGTTATGTGTCTTATGCTCTTCTTAACCCGCAATTGGGTGTCATCAATCAGCTGTTTAAACAGCTAGGATTTGCTGAAATCAATTGGTATATGGAAAGTAAATATTGGCCTTTTATATTAAGTCTTGCTTTTTTATGGAAAAGCGTCGGCTATTCTACGCTCATCTTTTATACGGGACTTATGGGCATCGATAAAAGTTATTATGAGGCCGCTGCGATCGATGGAGCCTCCAAGTGGCAGCAGGTTCGTCATATATCCTTACCGCTGTTAACGCCGTTAATTACGCTGATTTCACTTTTGGCAGTAGGAAAAATCTTTTACTCCGATTTCGGAATGTTCTATTTTCTGACGGCCGATTCTGGGGCGTTATACGCCACAACGGATGTTATTGACACTTATGTGTATCGTGCCTTACGGGTTTCAGGCGATATCGGGATGTCAACGGCCATCGGGCTGTATCAATCGTTAGTTGGTCTTGTGCTCGTACTGACGGTGAACTACATGGTTCGAAAGATCAACAAGGAAAATGCGATTTTTTAGAATAAAAGGGAAGTGGAGAACATGGATTTACGGAAAGCGTCGCTGGCGAAAGGACTTATTCATGGATGGTTTATCTTGTTTTCCATCTTCTGCATAATACCGCTGCTGTATGTGATTTCGATTTCGTTATCAACAGAGTCAGACATTGCCAAAGAAGGCTATAAGCTGATTCCGAAAAATATGACGACCTTTGCTTACGACTACTTGCTGCACAGTCCGAGTCAGCTGATAACCGGTTATTCGGTATCCATTACGGTAACGGTGCTCGGAACGGTGCTCAGTCTGCTGATTACAGCCATGCTAGCGTATGTTTTGTCCCGCAAGGATTTCGCCTTCGCTAATGCGCTGTCCTTTATTATCTTTTTCACGCTGTTGTTTAACGGGGGGCTCGTCCCTTGGTACATATTGATCAAAAAGTATTTGCACATCGATAATTCGCTACTCGCCTTGATCTTGCCTTATGTGATTATGCCGTGGCATGTGCTGTTGATGAGAGGGTTTTTGTCCGAGATTCCGCCGTCACTTATCGAGTCAGCCAAAATCGACGGAGCGAAAGAGTGGCGAATTTTTTATCAAATCATTCTGCCATTAGCGAAGCCAGCTTTGGCCACATTAGGATTATTCATCGCCTTTATTTATTGGAATGACTGGTGGCTGGCCTTGCTTTATATCGATAATGAGAAACTGGTTCCGCTGCAATATATGTTGTATCGGATTATGAACAATATTCAGTATTTATCGAGCAGTATCAAACCGAATACGGTCAATATCGATATCAGCCAGTTTCCTAATGAAAGCGCACGTATGGCCATTGCGATCTTGGCAGCGGGCCCAATTCTAATCGTATTCCCGTTTTTCCAAAAATATTTCGTGAAAGGCCTAACGGTAGGCGCAGTGAAAGGCTAAGATTCTTATACAAGTTGGTTGTAATTGGCAAAGCCGTTGCAATATAGAAAAACAAACTCAGGGAGGTTTCTTAATCATGCAGAAATCATTTAAAGTAGTGGGCGTAAGTCTTGCGCTTGGACTAGCAATGTCTAGCATTTTGGCAGGTTGTGGTTCAAAAAGTGAAACTACAAGCAGCCCATCGACAGCACCAGCCGCTTCCACAGCGGTATCTCCAGCGGCATCAACTGCACCCAAGCTCGAGCCTGCTGAATTGACCTGGTATTTAGACAGTACGCCTCCAGCCGATGTTGCTTCTGTTGAAGTTGCAATGAACAAGATCTTGAAAGAAAAGCTGAATGCAACGATACATCTTAAATTCGTCGATTGGGGCGCTTTTGACCAGAAGATGCAAGTCGTGAACGCTGCAGGCGAAAACTACGATCTTGCATTCACGGCGAACTGGGCGAACAACTATTATCAGAATGTGAGCAAAGGCGCATTTATTCCTGTAGATGATCTTCTGCAAAAGTATGCGCCGACCATACTGCAAACGATTCCAAAAATTGGCTGGGATGCTGCCAAGGTCAATGGGAAATTATATGCGATTCCAAACTATCAAGTTTGGACGATGACGAACGCTGTGATGTTCCAAAAGGATCTTGCAGATAAATACGGCTTTAAACTGGACAGTGTGAAGAAGTTGGAAGATGTGGGGCCGTTTTTAGCTCAAGTCAAACAAAACAATCCAGATCTGGTTCCCTATGAAACAGACAAAAACGGTACGTTTGGTTCAAATCTTGTTACCTACGGCTTTGATGAAGTTGCAGGCCGATACATTCCAGGCACGGTCAAATTAACAGATAGTTCCTTGAAAGTCATTAATCAGTTCGAATCCGACGAATTCAAATCATTTGTGAATTTGATGAGAGATTGGTATCAAAAAGGCTATATCCGAAAAGACGCTGCCACGCTAGCCGACGCTCAAGCTGATCGAAAAGCGGGTAAAAACGCCAGCATAAATGCAGGTAATGTGGGACCAGAAGACCCAGCTAATCCGCCAAAGATTGGCGACAAACCTGCCTACATCGCTAAACTAACGCAACCGTACTTGATGACAAGCTCGATTATCGCAACGATGACCGGCATTAGCAAAACATCTAAAAACCCGGAAAGAGCGGTTATGCTGCTGGAGCTGTTATTTAAAGATAAAGAGCTATACAATATTTTGGCTCACGGCATTGAAGGTAAACATTATAAAAAATTAGATGGAAACAAAAAAGAAGTGATCAAAGACGGCGGCTATGCTCCGGATTTCGATTGGGAAATTGGTAACTCTTTGAACAGTTACTTTGTGAGTCCTGCCGTTTCGGACGCCACAGTTAAAATGAACCAAACTGCAGTTGGATCACCGATTTTGGGCTTCAGTTTTAATCCAGATCCAGTGAAAGCCGAAATTGCACAAATAGCTACCGTAACGGCGCAATACATGCCGTTGTTGACAACGGGTTCAGCTGATCCAGCACAATTCTTGCCAGAATTCATCGACAAGCTGAAAAAAGCCGGCAGCGACAAAATTATCGCGGAAGAGCAGAAGCAAATCGATGCATGGAAGCTTACTAGAGGGAAATAAGAAGCGCAAATTTTAAGTAATAGGGGCTTACATACAGTGACATTTCAATATGTTGGTGTGTGCAAGCTCCCTTTTATTCAATTTAACACTAGAAGGAGAATTCTGTCACATGACTAAAATAACAGCAGCATTGATTGGAGCCGGACAACGAGGTGCGGATGCTTATGCAACTTATGCTTTGAAGTACCCGGATGAAGTGAAATTTGTAGCCGTTGCCGATATGGACCCTGTGAGAAGGGAGCGTTTCAAGGAGGCACACACGGTTAGGGAAGAGCACGTATTCGAGAGCTGGGAGCAGTTTCTTGCAGGACCGAAGTTGGCTGATGCCGTCTTGATATGCACGCAGGACCAAATGCATTACGAGCCTGCCATTCGAGCATTGGAGAAAGGGTATCATGTTTTGCTGGAAAAGCCGATGTCGCCTAATCCGACCGAGTGCGTCGTGATGGGTGAATACGCCGAAAAGTATAATCGCGTATTTTCAATATGCCATGTGCTTCGATATACAGATTTCTTCGCACGGATTAAACAGTTGTTAGGAGCTGGGGCGATTGGCCGTCTTATTTCCATTCAGCATACGGAAAATGTAGAGCATCGGCATCAAGCGCATAGCTTCGTTAGAGGAAACTGGCGTGATTCTGAAACTTCCAGCCCAATGATTTTGGCAAAGAGCTGTCATGACATGGATATTTTGTCATGGCTAGTGGATGCCGAATGCACGAAAGTGTCCTCATTCGGATCACTCACTTATTTTCGCTCCGAAAGTGCGCCTGAAGGGGCGCCATTGCGCTGTTTGGACGGCTGTCCGGTACAGGATGAGTGCCCTTATTATGCGCCTAAAGTGTACCTAGAGAGAGACGATTGGGTTGGTGTCGTGCTGCGCAATGTCGTTAGTAACGATCCAAGCGATGAAGGCGTTATGCAAGCTTTGAAAGAAGGTCAATATGGCAGATGCGTCTACCATTGCGATAACAATGTCGTGGATCATCAAGTCGTTAATCTGGAATTTGCCAATGAGGTGACTGTCGCCTTCACGATGTGCGCTTTTACGCATGAAGGAGGGCGATCGCTTAAGCTGATGGGCTCTCGCGGTCAGATCAGAGCAGATATGGATCGGAATGAAATCGAGGTCACCAGCTTCATAACCGGGGAAAAAGAAAAGATTTCGCTGGATTCGCCCTTGGAAGGCCACGGCGGGGGCGATCACGGCATTATGCGAGATTTTGTCCGATTAGTAAGAAGCGATGGAGAAGAGGCTGGGCTTACAGGCGCAAGGACTTCCGTGCAAAGCCATCTGATGGCGTTCGCAGCTGAAAAATCGCGTTTGGAGAGCAAGGTAATCCACATGGCCGAGTATAAGCAGGAATTGATTTCTAACCATCCCGATGGAACGGCTTCTTGGTAGTGTCAAATTGAAGATGGCTCAAATCGGCTTCACGCTCATTATGTACGAAGCGGCAATGGAGACTGTGAAAGCAGAGGACTCGGATGAACGGCAACGGGAGATGGCGAAATCTAATCTGCTTCCCATTCGGAAGAAGCTTGTACGTCAATACGCGGAAATGAATGCCCATTTCGATATACACGAGCAAGTCTCGCCTGATCGTTCCGACAGTTCGCACCAGTTTAGCAAAAGGGGAGCCACTTCAAGTAAAAGCAATTCTCAGCGCCGAATCTGAACCAGACAGTTGTCATTACCGTAGAGTAGAATAATGTAATTATTGTGTAAAGACATCTGAATGAGGGGGGAAAGTTCCCTTCAATAAAAAGAAGGAGTAATAATATGGAGTATACGATATTCGGTAAAACAGGATTAAAGGTATCTAAGCTTGGCCTTGGCGGCGCTCCGTTGGCCGGTGATTTTGGCAGAACGGATGAAGGGGAAGTACAGCGATTAATTCATGAAGCAATAGATTCGGGTATTAATTTCATTGATACCGCCCCCTTATATGGACGAGGAGAATCCGAACGCCGCATAGGCAATGCGCTGATAGGTCGCCGTGACGGTATCGTCTTGGCTTCCAAAGCAGTCAGGTCGGACATGACCTACGATTATAGCAGCACGATCCAATCTGTGGAAGATAGCCTGCAGCGACTGCAGACGGATTGGATTGATATTTTACAACTTCATGATGTAGAGAGTCAGCCGTATGAGCTTATCGTGAACGAAACGGTTCCTGCGCTGCAAAAACTCAGACAAGAAGGGAAAATCCGTTATATTGGCGTAACCACACGAGATTTACCGTTGCTTATGAGATTTATGGATACGCGGCTCTTCGATTCCATCCAATTTTATGCTCGCTATATGTTACTGGATCATACAGCCAAAGATGAAGTGCTGCCTCTTGCCAAAAAGTTGGGCGTTGGAGTGATCAACGGCAGTGTGCTCGGGATGGGTATTTTAGCTGATGCGCCAGCTCATTTTCTGGACGATGAAACGCAAGCAAGAGCCAAAGATCGAATGGAAAGGATAGGCTTCTTACGGAAATCGGAGCCTAAAGGGCTGATTGAACCTGCCATGAGGTTTAGTTTAAGTAACCCTGACATTCACGTCACTCTAACGGGGACAGCTTCGATTTCTTCACTGAGAACTAATTTGGCATTCTGTGATGGGAAGGGCTTGGAGCCTGAAGAGCTAGAAAAAGTGTATTCACTATTTCAAGGGCAGCAATTGTTCAACTAAGATGATGCATTTGGAAGGAGAGATGAATATTGATGACATCTCATCATCATGAATTACCTGCGTATGTCCTGGCCTCAGAACGAGTCGTTCCACCGCAATGGGCTCTACAGCCTCAAGTGAAGTATGCGGGACCATTTCAATTGAGGGTAAATGGCTACACGTTTCACTTCCTGCGGGAACTGGTATCAGCTTGAGGCTTTCGATGGAGCGCTATGTCAACACGCCATCGTACGAAATGCCTTGGCCGAGAGAAGAGAAGCAGATAATTATTCGGGGGCGGAGCGATCAATGATAATGGATGCCACCTGCATTATTGGAAGCTTCAGCGTGGGACAAAACGATTGGAATAAATTCCTTTTTCTTGCATAAATTTCACGGGATCTACAAACAATTGAATACAATTGGAATATTGTTTTCATATTGAGGAGGATCCCGCGTGTCAAATTGGCTTGAAGTTGTTTTACGTACATTATTAGCTGTTGTCGTTTTGTTCTTTATGACAAAGCTGTTGGGTAAGAGACAAATATCTCAACTTTCCTTTTTTGAATACATAACCGGCATTACAATTGGGAGTCTTGCGGCTTACATATCATTGGATTTGGATTCGAATTGGTATCTAGGTTTGGTATCCTTAAGCGTTTGGATCGCATGCTCGCTAGGCATTGAATTTTTGCAGTTAAAAAGTAAAAAGATGCGCGATCTCATTGATAGTAAAGGTACTGTGTTGATAAGGGACGGAAAGATTCTAGAAGATAATTTAAAGAAGGAACGTCTCACCACCGATGAATTCATGGAGCAATTGCGCAAAAAATCTGCATTTAAAGTAGCCGATGTTGAATTTGCAATCATGGAACCAAGCGGAGAAATTAATGTGCTATTAACGCGCGAAAACCAACCGCTGACTCCCAATCTTCTGGGGATTAAAGTTGCGCCCGAGAAGGAGCCGCAAGCGGTGATCATGGACGGCGAAATCATGGATGAAGCCCTAGCTACCATCGGATTTAGCCGGGGATGGTTGAAATCGGAGTTAGATAAAATCGGTGTTACGATTGAAAATGTATTTCTAGGTCAAGTTGATTCGTACGGCCAATTGTTTGTGGATCTGTTTGACGACAAGATCATGGTACCTGTGCCACAGGAAAAAGCCACCCTATTTGCCACATTAAAGCAGTGCGAAGGCGATCTGATGTTGTATGGACTGACCACGAATAATAAAAAGGCCAAAGAGATGTACGAGCAGTGCTCGAAGCAAATGGAGGAAATCATCGCGCAATTAAAGCCCGTGCTTAAGCGCTGATGCGTCGACTCGCAATAAAAAGGGCCGAAGACCCGCATTTAGGGTTTTCGGCCCTTTTCTATTTGTTATAAACCACTTATAGTAAATAGACAGAGTCTTCTAGTCATTGTACGGCAACCTCCATGTGAGAACAGAAAACGATGATGTCTTTCGAATTGTTTGTAAACGCTATCATCGGGAGAGTGATGGAATGAAATTTCGCGGGATTACCCTCGTCGTATCGCTATGTATGTGGTTAACGGCTTGTCAAATGCAGAACGAAACGAATGTTGTCAAAGTGCAACCAATGGAGCAAACACTTTCATGGGTTCACCATTTTGATGAGGAGGGCGCACGCAGATGGCTCGATTTTGGTACGCAGCTATTCACTGAGCAGCATCCCTCGTATTCGTTCGCCATTACGGGTGTTGATGGTGGCAATTATTTGAGCTTGCTGCGTACATGGGCGATATCGGGCAATATGCCGGATATGTACATGATTGATAATTTAGATACGGCGAAGGATTTAATTCGGACAGGCTTTGCGATGGATTTAAGTAATCAGCCATTCCTCGCTAACATTGATGAGCGTTACCTTGGTGGTGTGAAGTCAGCCGATGGGCGAGTTTGGGCGCTGCCGATCGATGTGAATGGTGTTGGTGTTATATACAATAAAGAGGCATTTGCCAAGGCCGGTATGAAGGAACCGCCTAAGACGTGGCAACAATTTATAGAAGCCTGTGAAGCTCTGCAAAAAGTGGGGATCATTCCGATCGCCGCGGGCTATAAGGATGCTTGGACGATTAGTTGGGACATCGCGGCAGATCTATTGGCGAATCAGCATGCCTGGAATCGCTCGTGGATTGCGGATGTTGAAGCAGGCAAAACATCCTTTGCGGATGACCAAATTCATTTCAAAGACATTTTGCAGCGCTTTGGTGAACGCTTGAATTATGTCAATCCACGACCATTTGATACAGATTGGAACCAAGCTCAAGCGCTTCTTGCGGAAGGGCGAGCAGGGATGATCATTAACGGGACTTGGACGATTGATGGGGTAAAATCCAAAAATCCATCCAGCAATTTGGGTTTGTTCGCATTCCCTTATTCGGCCGACCCGAACAAGGCGATCTTCGGCTTGAAGTCGACAGGTGGCATTGTTGTTAATCCCAAATCCCCTCATAAGGAAGCCGCCTTACGAACATTGGAGCTTTTTGCAACGCAACAAATGGGCAACATTTTCCAAACAAGAAAGAAAGCACTATCGGTCATTAAAGGTTTACCGAAAGACTTTGATCCCACCTATATCGACTTAGACACAACGTATATTCAAACGGGGAAAACGTACGATTGGTCGAGTATGTCTATCGATTTCGTCAATCAAGATTTGCAGAAGGTGTACCTCAATGCGATTACGAAATTCATCATTGACCGGACTCACAATGTGGATCAAACGGTGCAAGAGCTGGATAAGGCATTTAATCAAATTCGTACACTCTCCAAATGAGAAGTGGTAAGGAGTAGGAATGAATGGTGGGTATTCAGTCGGTATTTGAACGGTTCAATGATTTTCGAATTCGTACGAAGCTATTCCTTTCCAATATGATTCTCATTTTATTTATCTCCACAACCATCGGCGGGGCTGCGATCTATGCGTCAACCCAGTTCATAGAGGCGAGTACGAAGGATCTCTCCATGCAAGTGATTCATCAAGTCTCGGACAATATCGAAAGCAAAGCGAAGGAAGCCTTTACATCCTCCGTATATGTCCTTAGTGATACGAGCATTCGGCAAATTGTGGCTGAGCAAGGGGAGCAAGTAACGAGTGACAGTTACCCTGCTTTCCGAAGTCGCATGTCATTTCTTCTGGCGCAATATGGCAATAGCAATCCCTATTTGAATGCCATTATGATTCAAACGAGCAAAGGCCAATTATATTGGTGGGAAAATAAAAAGGGACTGAATCATACACTGGGTCAACAGGATGTTTCCTCCATGACGGTAAGTGGGAAAGACTATCTGCAATCGCAACAACTTAGTGTTGGATGGTCAGCTTCTTTACGGAATCAAAAAGAAGTGTTTCTAGTCCGAGATTTCATTGATGTGAATCAAATCGATCGCAGCTTAGGTACGATTATTTTCAGTATTGATGCTAGCTATTTTCTGTCTCTTGGCAGAGAGAGTTCCATCATTAAGCAGAATAATATCGCGATTCTTAACCCATTCAACGAATTGCTGGTAGGCGGTGGCACCCCTGAATCAGACAGGCTCATCAAGAAAAGTATTAACAATGAACTGAGTGAACAAGATGAGGCCATGGCCACCGTGGAATTTGCTGGCGCTGATAGCCACTTATTCGTGCAAGAACGAACACCAACCTTGGGATGGCGGGTACTTTGCTTTATTCCAATGTCTGTTTTGCTTTCAGGAACACAAGTATTAGTTTTCGTTATCATCCTTGTTTCGTTAGTAGCTGTGTTGATCTCAACGATTTTCGCTGCCATACTGTCCAACTCAGCCGCGCGGAATATCAAAATTCTAGAGCAGACGATGCGACGCGTAGAAGATGGCAATTTTGACGTGAGAGTAATGGCATTAGGGAAAGATGAAATCGGCAGTCTAGCGATCCGGTTTAATTTCATGCTCGTTCGGATCAATGACCTCATCAATACTGTGTACAAGGAGCAAATCGCCAAGCAGCAAGCGGAATTCACTGTGTTAAGAAGCCAGATTAATCCTCATTTTCTTTATAACACCCTCGGCACAGTGAAATGGTACGCGCGGATGAACGAACAGCCAGAGATTGAGCGAATGGTTACTGCGGTCATCGACCTATTGAAATCTTCCGTGCGGCGCGTTGGTGAATTTCAAAGCCTATCCCAAGAAATCACGCAGTTGAAGAACTATGTCTTTATTCAGAAGATTGGCTACGGGGATGCCTTTCACATCACGTATGAGGTGGATGAGCAGTGGATGACGAGTGAGGTCCCCTATTTCATCCTGCAGCCTTTAGTTGAAAATGCCATTCTTCACGGGATCGAAATGTCCAAAGGGCAGGGTCTCATTCAGGTAAGCGCACAAGTTGATGAGAAGGTCTTAACACTGATCGTAGAAGATAATGGGAAAGGTATGGATGAGGCAGCAGCCTCGAATCTTGTGAAAATGGCCTCACAGAAAGAATCAGTCCCTGGTGTGACAGGCATTGGTATTCACAATGTGCATGAACGGATTCAGCTTTATTATGGTCATTCCTATGGGCTTAGCTACGAGAGTGAGATAGGCGTGGGCACCAAAGCGATTGTACGTATTCCCTATAAAATAAATCGACAGAGGTGGGCTGAACATGCTGAAAGCCATGATCGTTGAGGACAATGCGATCTACCGATATGCGATTAAATCGATTATTCGATGGGAAGATTACGGCTTCCAAATTGTGAGCGAAGCATTGAATGGCGTACATGCCCTTGATTTATTACAGCAGCAGCATGTTGATTTGATTCTGACAGATATTTCGATGCCTGAGATGAATGGGATTGAGTTGATCCAGAAGGTGAAGCAAGACGATGATTCGATCAAAATCGTCGCGCTTAGCTCCTTCGATGATTTCCGTTTCGTTAAGGAGGCTTTAAAGCTAGGTGCTGAGGATTACTTGCTTAAGCATGACTTGGAGCCTGAATCCTTGCAGCAATTGCTTCATCAAATGAATATGAAAATTGAAGCGGATCAACATCAGAAGCGACAAGCGAAAATTCGAGATGCGAACCTGCAGGAAATGTGGCATTTACTCGGACGTAAGCTCCTATTCGGGGAGTTGAAGACTGTTGACGAGATGGAGGAGCAAGCAAAGGCGATTCGATTTCCGATGTCCAAGGGACCAACAGCCGTGCTCCTCATCGAAGGTGAGTGTAACATAAGTGGTGGCAACAGTACCTTCTTTTCACAACTAGGAGGTACTCATGTACGCGTTCCCATTTCAGACCATAGATCTGTTGTTATAACGTATATGCCAAATGAAAAAAGTGAGCGAACGTGCAACGAGGAATTGCTGCGCCAATCAGCCTTGTTCATGATGGACATGCATGGGAGTGCTGCCCCGACAGTTGGACTCAGTTCGATCGGGTATGGTTTAAAGGATTGGCCGATGCTGTATAAGCAAGCAGAAGCTGCCCTTGAACGATCGGTTTATGAAGGGACAGGTCAAGTCTATGCCTACGCCAGTAGGAAGCCCGCAGAAACAGAGGGTAAAGAGATTTCGATGAAAGCCTTATCGTCGGCCATCCAAAGCGGACAATTCGCTGAAGTAGATAAGGAAACGGAGCTTTTCTTTGACCTTTTATTGGAAAGAAAGCCCCCATTGGCGGAATTGAAAAGCTATCTCCATGAGTTGGCCATCCTAGCGAAAGCAACGGCAATTGGAAGAGGTACGTTTACGCCTAGCGCGGAGGTGACCTTTCGACAATTGAATATTTTACTTGAACCCATGCCTTCCTTTCACCAGTGGCAGCCCTTATTCCGGGATTGGATGAGAGAGATGATGTGTGAATCGAAGGGGCATGTCCCATTTCGCAAAGAAATTCAAACAGCCATTGCCTATATGGAAGCGCACTACGCAGAGGATATTACGGTAGCCCTGTTGGCAGAAAACCTTCAACTTAGCGCGAACTATCTTTCCAATTTGTTTAAAAATGAGACAGGGCTTAGATTCGTAGAATATTTGAATCGCTGTAGAATTCGCAAGGCGAAATTGCTGCTTCAGGATGCTTCTATGAAGGTATATGAAGTTGCTGAGAAAACAGGCTTTCAAGAGACCTCCTATTTCTGTAAAGTGTTTAAAGAGCTTGAAGGGAAAACAGTCAAAGAGTTTCGATGTGAGTCGTAAATATGAATTAAATAGCTCGTTAGTTCTGTGATTTGTATAAGAAATCAGTAAAATATAGAAGGCATGGGGCTGTGAATTGCGTTATAATTCACAGCCTTTTGCTATGCATGGAAGATAGAAACATCGGAGTTTTCTTATATATTTAGAGGTTTCCTTCAATGAAAGCGCTTTATAAATCATCTATACTAACTTTAGGGACAACAGTTACACAAGACTGGCGAATGAAACGGGTTTCATAAGAGGAGGCGTACGCATGAAAACCGCCAATACATCACATGCGGTAAAGGAAGTACCTTTGGTTCTCAAGAAGCGTGCGACACCGATGCGTAGATTTTGGTCGCATCGCACCTTATTACTCATGTGTGTGCCTGCCATCTTATTTTTCTTAGTGATGTCGTATTTGCCAATGCCTGGCCTATACCTTGCCTTCATCAACTATAACTACTCAGCCGGGATCTTCGGCAGTCAGTTCGTTGGGTTTGACAATTTCAAATTTCTGGTAACCTCAGGGGCACTCTGGAAGCTAACATCCAATACCATTGCGTACAATCTGGCTTTCATCCTATTTGGGAATATCTTGCAGATCGGCATTGCGGTATTACTGAATGAGCTTCGTAAAAAGTGGTTCAAGAAAGTCACGCAATCCATGATGTTCCTGCCTTTTTTTATCTCATTCGTACTTGTCGGCCTCATTGCCTATAACATTCTCAGCTACGATTATGGTATGTTGAACGGCATTCTCAAATCAATCGGTTGGGACCCCGTGAAGACGTACTCGAACCCAACGATTTGGCCCATTATCATTGTCATTACGTATTTATGGCACTCCACCGGCTACGGCTCCATTGTCTATTTCGCCGCCATTATGGGGCTAGACTCCGAAATCGTGGAAGCTGCAGAAATTGATGGTGCTAATGCCGTGCAGCGTATTCGCTTCATCGTACTGCCTTGGCTGAAGCCGACATTCATCATATTATTACTCTTTTCCTTGGGTGGCATCCTTCGCGGGAATTTCGGATTGTTCTACAACTTAGTAGGCGCCAATAACACTGCACTTTTCGAAGCGACAGATATTATTGAAACCTTCGTGTTCCGGTCCTTAATGAACAACTTCAATTTCTCATTAGGAAGCGCAGTCAGTTTATATCAGTCCGTATTTGGCTTCTTCATCGTTATCACAGCGAATTGGCTTGTGAAGAAGGCTTCGCCTGACAACACACTTTTCTAATAGAAATAGCCTTCATCTAACTTGATCGATAAGGAGGGACTCCCAGTGGAGCAAGTCATCGCTCGTCAGAGGGGAAGAGATTTCTCGTCCGTCGCCATACGACTATTCGGCTACATCTTTATCGGGTTTTTCGCGCTATGCTGCCTAGTGCCGTTTCTACTCGTCCTTGGAACGTCATTCACGGCAGAGAAATCGATTACCTTGCATGGTTATAATTTATGGCCAAGAGAATTCAGTACATTTGCTTATAAAATCGTGTTCGAGAATCCTGGCATGATTGTTGGCTCCTATGGGGTAACGATGGGGATTACGATCGTTGGAACAACCATCGGACTATTCATTGTCGCCATGACGGGATATTCCCTGCAGCGCCCAGACTTTCCTTATCGGAATCGAATATCCTTCTTCATCTACTTTACTACGTTGTTCCAAGGCGGGGTCGTCCCTTTCTACTTAATTATGACCCAATGGCTGCACCTCAAGGATAATTATTTAGCGGTTCTACTGCCAGGATTGATGAGCCCTTTTCTCATTATTATGATGAAAAGCTTCGTTACCTCGATTCCTCATGCGATTACAGAGTCCGCCAAAATGGACGGAGCCGGCGATTTCAGAATATTTTCAAGGCTGATCTTGCCTATGACGACACCGGCTTTGGCCACAATCGGCTTATTCATTGCGCTCGGGTATTGGAATGAATGGTACAATGCCATGCTCTTCCTTTCGCCAGATTTGAAATATAGGCCCTTGCAATTATTTCTCTATAATGTGGTTACCAGTGCGGACTTTATCAAAAATTCGTCGGTTTCCTCCAACGTACAACCCCGAGATATGCCGATGGAGTCTATGAAAATGGCAACAGCCGTCGTAGCAACCGGCCCCGTCATCCTCTTCTTCCCGATGATTCAGAAATATTTTATCCAAGGTATCACCGTTGGTGCTGTTAAAGGCTGACGTCAAGGCATAGATCACATTATTGATGGGGAGGCAATTCCATGTTAAAGAGAAATCAGAAAGTGCTTAGTGTCGCACTCGCAGCAACGCTCGCAGTAAGTTTGACAGCTTGTACGAGCTCAAGCAGTACGGATCCCAATTCGACAGCGGCTGCAACGGCAGCAGGTGGTAAAATCGATACTTCTGAGTTCCAAACGATTTCTTATGTCATGTTAGGCGACAAGCCGAAGAATGGACAGTTTGAGAAAGTAATGGAAAAGCTGAACGCCCTTCTGAAACAAAAGGTCAATGCGAATTTGGACATCAAATGGGTGGAGTGGGCAGATTGGCAAACCAAATATAATCTATTGCTGGCTTCTGGCGAGCCTGTTGATTTGATTACGGTAGCAACAGACTGGCTGGATACATGGCAAAATGCACAAAAAGGCGCCTTCATGCCGATGGATAAGCTCCTGCCAACCTATGCGCCGATCACGTGGAAGGAAGTACCGGCAGAGAACTGGGCAGAGACGAAATACAAGAATCAAATCATGTTAATCCCCGAAGATCACTATACACAATGGGTAAATCACGGCTTCCAGTATCGTGGAGATTGGGCGAAGGAATTCGGTATTACGTCGCCAATCACGGATTGGAAGACTTTAGAGAAATACTTGCAAGGTGTTAAGGATAAGAAGCCAGGCGTTATTCCTTGGGATACGAATGGGACATCAGGAGGAAATATTGGTGGCTACATCAATTCCTACACGGACGCGATTGAACTCCCCATTAATACAGGTTTATTCGCATTAATCTACGGCAAATCCTTTAACGATAAGTATAAAGCGTATAGTCCTTTCCTTGATGATACGTTTGTTGATTTTGCTAAAATGATGAAAGACTGGGGCGACAAGGGCTTCTGGCGCGAGGATGTCTTGAACTACAAAGGCGACAACCGTTCGTTGCTCGAAGCGGGGAAAACTTCCGTGGATCAGCATCATACGCAAACCTACCTCGGCGAGCGCATCAAAATGGATAAGTTGCAACCAGGTTCAGATCTACAATTCTTCCCTTTCTCAGCAACCAAAAATAATCTCGTCTCGATGTCGATCACACATGGCGGTACCTCCCTTGGTGCGAAAAGTAAGCATCCAGAGCGCGCACTGATGGTCTATGAGTTGATTCGCCAAGACCCTGAAATCTATAAACTGATGAACTATGGCCTCGAAGGCGTACAGTATGTTGTGAAGGATGGCAAACGCTTCCGTCCGGATGGTTACGATGTCCAGAGAGATGACTTCTACTCTAACTTCTGGGGTGGTCGTATCGATAAGAACGAAATTCCGAATGGCGAAGACTGGGCTGGAAAAGGCGCTTTGTATGCTTCTTACGATAAGATCAAGAAAGCCTATCCTTACGGCCGATTTGTATTCGACAAAGCCAACGTCACGAATGAGTTAACGGCAATTACACAGGTAGTGGGATCCAAGGGACCTGCGATCCTCTACGGAAAAGCAGGTGACCCTGTGAAAGCGGTAGCAGATTTCAGAGCGAGTTTGAAATCTGCCGGTTTTGACAAGGTAATGGCGGAAGTACAAAAGCAATTGGACGAATTCAAAAAAATGGTAGAAAGCACGAAATAAGGGATGTATCCTATCGAAGGTCTGTTTCAGAACAGGCCTTCGATCTTTCGCTTTTCATTTTGACGTAACGGAGAGTGAGCTCCTGGAAACCATTACAGTCTACGATATTGCTAGGGAAGCGAACGTTTCCGTCGCGACGGTTTCCCGCGTTCTCAATGATACTGCACCCGTACGGGCCTCGACCAGGCAGAAGATTATGGCCATCATCGAAAAGCATAAGTTTCAGCCCAACGCCTTAGCACGCAGTCTTGTGAATAAGAAGACCGGAATGATCGGCGTATTGTTTCCGGATAGCAGCAACATGTTTTTCCCCGAGGTGTTCGGAGGGGCAGAGAGAGCTGCGCAAAAGCTGGGATACACGCTTTTTCTATGCAATACCTTCAGCGATTGCAGCAGAGAATCCGAATATTTAAATTTGCTATGTGAAAGGCAGGTGGATGGGCTTATTATCATGGGCGGCCGTATTAATGCACGTCATTGCCCGGAGGACCTTGTACAGGAAGTAGTGGATATTCAGAAGAAAATTCCCATTGTGCTCATTAATGGCACCCTGCCAGGGCATCCGTGTCATCGTGTGAAAACGGACGAATTCATGGGCACACAGCTGATTGTTCAGCATTTGATTGATCGTGGACATCGGCGGATTGGTTTCTTGGGCGGAAGCGCATCAACGACAACGACGATGGAGAAGCTGCAAGCTTACCGGCGTACACTTGAGGCGAATCATCTCTCTTTTCGCAAGGAGTGGGTACGCTTAGGTGATTTCTCTATGTCATGCGGGGGGCAGCTCATGGATGCCGTTCTTGAGCTGCCGAATCGTCCTACGGCGATATGTTGCATAAACGATTATGTGGCCATTGGTGCGATGAAAGTGGCGATAGCTCGCGGGATGCGAATTCCAGAGGACATCGCAATTGCTGGATTTGATGATACGCAATTGTCATCGGCAATGAATCCGGAGCTAACGACAGTCTCGCAGCATAGTGAACAACTGGGTAAGCAGGCGATCTCCATTTTATCCAAATTGATTCAGAAAGAAAAGGTGAAGAAGCTGACAGTTCTGACGCCTAATCTCATCATTAGGCAAAGTACACAATGAAAAGGAGGTATGAAATCATGAAAATTTTATTAGGGGGAGGTACGATTTTTTTTCATCTCTTTCATTTAATGGTATGATAGTTTTTAACGATACCGTTGTTCTGTGGGGAGGCCTTATGTATAAGAAACTGTACATCCTTGATCCAGCTGAAACGATGGAAGAACTGAAGGATTTGTTTTACCCACCCTATATCACATTGGCTCATATGTTTCATGCCCCCGAGGGATGGTTGCTAAAGCCGCGTGTTCTAAAGCAATTTCAGCTGCAATACGTGATGGAAGGCATGGCAGATTGCCAAATAGAAGGCCAGCATTATCGCGCGAAAAAAGGGGATCTCCTCTTCTATATTCCAGAAGAACTCCATCAAATTAAGACGTTACCTGGAAAACCATTTGTCTGCATTTCCATTGTTTTCCACTTCGGAAACACGGAATTTCCTCTCCGGGAATTGATTGGCTTTGGACAAAAAGGTACAGAAATGGCTCATTGGATGGGAAACTTTGCTGATCGGACGATCGAGAATCATTTATTGGAGTTGATTCATCATTATCGCCAACCAGGTTTATATCATCAGCAGAAATGTCAGCATGTGCTAATGGGCATATTACTCGCGTTGGCGGACTTTAACAATAAACAAGCAGCGGCATCCGTCGCCAAAGAATCGTCTGGCACAGCGAAGCTGATATTAATTCGCAATTACATCGATAGTCGACTTCAGGAAGGGTTTCACCATAAAGAATTAGAGCAATTGACTGGATGGAGTAGAAACTATATCATCCAACAATTCAAGGATGCCTTTGGCATGTCTCCGCTTCAATATTTGGTCTGGATTCGACTCGAGAAAGCGAAGGAATTAGCTCTTCATTCGGGGCTGCCTTTTGGGAGAATCGCAATGGAAGTCGGGTATACGGACATTCATGCGTTTGGCAAAATATTTAAGCGGAAGATCGGCATGAGCTTGAGTCAATTTGTCGCTACGTTATATCAGGATACGCCGGACCGTTAATGGTAAGGCGTACCTCCATATAGAGAATACCCAGTACCTATGAGGCACTGGGTATTTTCTCATTCAGTGAAAAGCCTAGTCAAACCGATATGCTGCGAGTTGGGGGACACCCTTTTTTGCGCGTTACATAAAGTCATTTCTCCTAAATTGTCCCGGTGTTTCACCTGTCATTTTCTTAAATGCGTTTGAAAAATGAGGGGCGTCGGTAAAGCCGCAAAATTGTGCTACCTCTTCCATTGTGTAAGCGCCTTGTTTGATTAGTTCTTGCGCATGCTGTATACGCAAACGCAGAAAATATTGATGAGGAGAAACGCCAAATTTCTCTTTGAATAGAGCAGAGAACCTTGATGGCGAGAGGCGTGCTCTTTTTGCCATATCATCGAGCGATAACGATTCTGAAATATGATTATACAAGTACGAAGTGATCCAGTTCAAGGATTGTGGCTGTAACGATTTATCTTCTTGATTCAGATCGCTAAATTGTTTCAATAGTTCAATGACGAGTTCCTCCAACAAATGATTCGCTTCCATATGACTGATCACGTCGCCATTTTGCCAAAGACCAACTATTTTTAATAAGGTCTCTTTTTGAACAGAACGAGGAAGTCTAAATTTCAAGGGTATTGAAATGTTCATAAAGTCGTTCAATCGTGGCTGCATAAGATGCTTGTATTCAGATAGATCAATTTGTCCTGGTTTCGTTGGAAAGCTTTGATTCCGTGCCGAATTATAGAAAAGATCGAAATGAGCAAATGGTGTAATTGTTCGCGTCATTCCCTTTAAAGAGCATAATGAACCTGGTTGGATGAGACAAAATTCGCCTTGCTGAAATTCGGTTAAGGTACCGTCTATATCGAATTGACAGCATCCTTCCTGAATGTAAATAAGTAAATAATCCAAGAGTTTTCGATTAGGCACGATCCACCCAGAAGGCCGTACTGCATAGTCGGACTCTCGAATATAAGGAACGATCGGTTGGACTTTGACAGTTTCAAGAAAAGATGGTTCCATGGGGAGCTCCTTATTGTGCGTGCTAAGATAATAAGATTTTACAAGAAATAAGTAGAGTTTCACAATGTTTTTTTTAGCTATTTATCTTATATTTAATATAATTCTTAAAGAATCTATAAGGAGGTAAAGTAATGACAAGAGTAAATAATAACAACCTAAGCTTGATTCCGCTTGCAGGTGTTTGTAGTTATGAAGACGCTTGCAAAGTAGGCTACGACATTGATCATAATGTTAATTTATTAAGGAGATATTTGTATTCCGAATCGCAGTTCAATCAAATTTTTGCAGCACATATTACAAATGTTCCTGAATGGGAGGTAAAAGGGGCTTTCGGGTTGCATATGTGGCTGGATGCTGAACATAGTGCGGCACTGCGCAAAAGGGTAACTGAAATGAGGGAACCGCCTTTGCATCTTGATAAAGTGCCAGACGCTCAGATCGAGGCATTCTTCCATGAAATCATTCGTGCAGAGACAACTTTAGAGCTGCTAGTTGGAATTTACAGGGTGGCAAAGCCGGAGTTGGTGCGGTCAATGAAAAAGCATATAGCAGAGACGAATCCATTGGTCGACCATCCAACCTGCCGTGTGTTGCGGTTAATTTTAGTGGAAGAGGAAGAGATGCTTTCATGGGGGGAGGCTGCTGTTCAAGCGCTTATCCGTACGGAAGACGATCAGCATGCCGCAAAACAATGGCAAAAGCATCTGGAGACTTTCCTGTTCGCAGCAGGCGGCATTTCAGGTGACTTGGTTAAGCCTCAAGATTGGCAGCCTGTTACGCCACGAGCTAATGGCCAAGCTTATGACATGAATGTGGAACCTCGGCGCGATGCAAGATTCGTGGACTCCTTCAATTCAACGGCTAACTTCGATCACTACTATTTTGACGAAAATCGTCCTGCGGATGAAAGAACGTATGCACTCCTCTTTAAGCGCTTGCGCGAGATGGACGTACCTGAGTGGATGGGACCTATTATTTATAAAACGAAGGGTAAGCCTTGGGAGTATTATACGGACTTGAGTCGGCAACTATGGGACGAAGCTCGTCATTCTATGATGGGTGAAGTGGGATTATACCAGGATGGCGTTGAGTTTTACAAATATCCAGTCGAATATTTAACAACAATGGCTTTAAACACGACCGCTACTCCGCTGGAGGCGCATCTTGTTCTTTGGTACATCGAGCAAGGATTAATGCCGAAAGACATCGGCAAACATTTTGAATGGGTCATTGCCAAAGCATCGGATAATGAGCTTGCGAAAACATTTCAGGATTATGATTGGGCTGATGAGGTTTTGCATGCGCAAATCGGCAGAAAATGGTTGGTTCCAGAGTTCAAGGATATGGGTGAGCTCAAAGAGCAAGCAGAAAGTGTGATGAAACGGAACTTGGCAGAAAAGGTTAGATTGAGTGAGAGATCCGAACAGCAAGAATGGTGGCCTGAATTTCTTGCTGAAATTCGTGCTGGTAAAGAAAGAATTCGCGGGGGTGTAAACGTATCATGAATTTAAAGGATAAAGTTTGTGTGGTCACGGGAGCAGCTAGAGGGATTGGCTTGTCTTTAGCCAAACAGCTTCATGCGGCTGGCGCTAAAGTCATGCTTAGCGATGCTGATGAGAAGGCGTTGCAAGAAGCGGTGAGTAGTCTTTCTTCTGATCGTGTCAGTGCGTGGAGAACCGATGTCCGCTCAGAGTCGGATATAGCTGCATTGGCAGAGAATGCAGAATCTCAGCTTGGACCAATCGCAGTCTGGATCAATAATGCAGGCGTTGCAAGGCATAAACTGATTACAGAATATACCGAAGAAGATATTGACTGGATGATGGATGTCAACTATAAAGGGACTGTCCTAGGGTGTAAGCACGCACTTCGTAGCATGAAAGAGCAGCGTGCAGGCCACATTATCAATATCATTTCCACGGCTGGATTAACGGGTGTGCCTACAGAGTCTGTTTATTGCGGAACTAAATTTGCTGTCAGAGGCTTTACGCAGGCGCTTCAAGAGGAAGCAGCGCAATTCGATATTCGCGTTTCGGGCATTTACCCGGGGGGCGTAAATACGACTTTCTGGGACATAGCGCGCGAACAGAAATCACCGGTAGAAAAATATTTAACACCTGACGATGTTGCAAAAGCCATTGTCTCTGTAATTGAAATGGATGATAATTGCGTCACACATGAGATCGTGCTTCGCTCGATGAAGGATGCCAATTTTAACTTGCAGGAACTCAATAAATGAGGATGCATCTGTATTCTGAAAACTTTCAATCTACAGCTTTAAACGCCCGTCGCGTGTATCGACTCTTGCTTCCAGAACCGCGTCCAGTCAGTAAACTGCCTTTATTGATTTTACTGCATGGCGTCCACGGTTCCGAAATCGATTGGACGGAGCAAGGCCATGTCCATCAAACCATGCAGGCTTTGATGGAGGAAAATCAGATTGGTCCTATGGCTATTCTTATGCCATCCGATGGATTGACCGCTATAGGTACCGGTTATTTGAACTGGGACACAGGAAGGCCTCATCAATATGAAGATTATTTGTTAGCGGACTTGATCCCGCATATTGAGAAGAAATGGAACGTAGGCGGTTCCAAGGAAACGCGAGCGATCAGCGGTTTATCCATGGGGGGCTATGCGGCGATTAGGTTGGCATTCGACTATCCTGAACGGTTTGCCTCTTCCTCCAGCTTAAGTGGTTTTTTCGATGTGAGGGAGCTCTCAGAACTGATCGGTTCAGAAGAGTATGCTTCGATTTTTCAAAAGAACGAGAAACGAATGGCGGAGGTATCGCCCTTGACGATGCCGATCCCTCCCTCCAGCGACTTGCCCAAGATTTACTTCGATTGCGGAGCCCACGATCGATATTTGGATATGAATCGTCAACTGCATGTACGGTTGGAGGAGCTTGCCGTTCAACATACTTATGCCGAGCAACCAGGCGCTCATACTTGGGATTATTGGCGCGAACATATGAAGAGTCATCTCATTTTTCACTCACATGCTATGCAGGAGTCCTCATTTTGAGGACTTTTTTCTATTAGGCAGGTATTAGAGACCTGTTTTTCGCCACTCGCTGGGAGAACTACCGATATGTTTCCGAAATACAGTCGTGAAGTGTTGGCTGGTCTTAAAGCCCAGTTCAAAGGCAATTTCCGTGATGGACGCGTTCGTTTGCAAAAGGGAGCAAGCACGCTCCATTCGGATGCGTTCCATATATGCGGCAGGAGACTGACCGAATATTTCGTGAAACACTTTATAGTAATGAGACTCGCTCATCTGAGATGCACGGGCTAGCTCCGCAACGGAATAACGATCATTTGGCGTTTGCGTCATTTGTTGGATTGAACGGACTACCGCATCCTTGACTGTAGGCTCGATCGTTTTGGATGGAGCTGGCTGTAGAAGTCCCATGATGATGTCTAGTACCTGATGTCGGGCAAAAAATGCTTTATCAGGGCTCTCTGTTTCTAATGTCGCCTTCAAGCGAACGAATTGATCATGCACACGATGACCAGCACGAAATACACGTGGAAGCTGTCGCAAGCGGGAGATGACGAACTCGCGATCAGAGCCGTCCAAGTGGAACCAGTTCGGGTTGTCCTCTGGATCCTGTACAATTATCCACCAAATCCGACTAGGCTCCAAATGATTAAAACGAGCTTTATGAAGCTCTCCTGGACGGGTGTAAAACCATTGCCCAGCGCTCATTGGATAAGGAATGCCGTCGATCTCCCAAGTCGCGCTGCCACTTTGCAAATAGACGAATTCATATCCGTGATGATGTGCGTGCAGTGGAATGGGAAACGCTTCCGCATACTTTTGGTATCCAACGACGATCAATTCATTAACGAGTCTGCTGTTTGTTGCGATTTCTATTTCCATTAACATTTCATAATGCGAAGGATAAACCCAGCGCATCGAAACAGATGAGTTCAGATTAGTCATTCCTATGTCCTCCTCCGATTTGTGCAGATTACTCCTATGTGTCTGATCCTATTTAATAAGTTCCGGGAAGTCAAGTTTCAACCCATCTGGTACGATTAGTATATTCAGAGCTGAAGCAAAAGATAGGCTGAAGAGGAGAGATCATATGGGTGGCAAGTTACAACGGGACTATAGTATTCTAGGGCCAGAACGGCAAAAAGCGATCGAGAAAGGGCTTGTTTCAGGGGAATGGTATCAGTGTCAGATTCCCCGAAAACGCATGAAGGAGCTCATGACCCGCAAGAACGGTCCGGCGATTCGGGACACCTTGCTCTGGATCGCCTTGACGGTCGTCTTGGGCTATGTGGCCTATCTGTCATGGGGATCGTGGTGGGCAATACCCGCTTTTTTCGTATACGGAACCGTTTATACGGTACCTGCCGTATCCAAATGGCATGAATCCAGCCATGGCACGATGTTTCGAACGGCGTGGATAAACGAAGCCTTGTATCAGTTCACCTCGTTTCTGATCTTAATTCAAGCGACGAATTTTCGCTGGACGCATACCCGCCACCACACGGATACGATCATCGTGGGCAGCGATCCGGAAATTATGGAACCTCGTCCTCCGAAAATGCAACGTGTGATTCGGTATATTTTACGGGAATCATTTATTTACAGTACTTGGCCCTACCTGTTCAAGCATGCAATCGGACGACTCAGTGCCGAGGAGAAAGAATTGGTCCCGACCAGTGAACAACGGAAATTGTTCTTGGAAGCACGTGTTTTTATTTTTGTTTATGGTGTTATTATCGCTCTGTGCTTTTATTTAGGGAGCATTTTACCGCTCATGTTCGTTGGGCTGCCCTCATTTTATGGCGCTCTTGTGAACGGCTTGCTGGTATCAACGCAGCATGTGGGTCTATACGAAGACACGCTCGATCACCGGCTGTGCGCTAGGACGTTCTATTCAAACCGTATTTTTCGGTTTCTGTACACGAATATGAATTATCACGTAGAGCACCATATGTTTCCGATGGTTCCCTATTATAATTTGCCTGCTTTGCACGAGGAGATCAAGCATGACTGTCCAGCTGCTGCCCCGAGCTTCACGGCCGCTGTCCGCGAGGCGTGGGTCGCGATCTGGAAAGCGCGGAAGGACCATTCCTATGTCGTTCCACGGTACCGTGAATTTGCTGAACAAAAGGCGAAGGACCAAATGCTTCCATACGTATCCAATTCCATTTGATAAGCAAAGATGTCGATTCCACATGGTATACTAGGTATACTGAGAGTTGAATAAATGACATCCGTAATTCGGAAGGGATCACCATGGCAGCCAAATCAGATTACAAAAAAATGAGCCGTCTTTTAAATGAAACTGCAGTGGATTTACACGGTGCAGAGTTAAGCTTTAAGGTGCAATATTGGGGGGCTATGCCTGAACACTTCGATAACCCTGAACATCGGCATTCCTTTTTTGAGGTCTGTTATATCTTGTCAGGCGAAGGGAGCTACTTGGAGTCAGGGGAAGAATATCCGCTCAATCAAGGAACATTAGTATGTTCACGGCCTGGCAAATGGCATCAAATTAAAAGCGAGGGTGGAATCGAGCTCTATTTTGTTGCCTTCGAAATCGATGGCTCTCGGTCATCGGAAGAGAAGATAAACCAATATTCACAAATCATGAATCGGAATAAAATCGTTGTTCGGGAAGCTGACGATACGGTGACCGCACAAACTTGGCGCATGTTGTCTGCGTTGAGCAAGCAAGATCGTACCATGATGAAAGAGATAATTCGTAGCTTGGCCTATGCTTTGCTTGTTTCTTTTTGCAGTGAATTTGCTGAGGTGGCCGAAAGTGACGACCTCCCAGAGCGCCAACAGATTTCTTCCTTTTATCTACAGCAGGCGAAGCTTTTCATCGAGGATAACCTAACTTCTTCTTTGAGTCTTCATCAGTTAGCTAGCTATCTCAATATAACAGAGCGCCATTTGTCGCGATTGTTTGCTAGGAAGGTAGGACAAACCTTTTCGCATTATGTGCAAGAGAGAAGAGTTCGGAAGTCCATGGACCTTCTTCTAGAGACGGATTGGACGATTAGCCGGATTGCTCAGGAGACGGGGTTTGAAACGGTTCACTATTATACAAGAGTTTTTACCCGTAAAATAGGCGTTCCGCCAGGTCAGTTTCGTAAATCTCAATTGTCAGAGAGCCCTTTTAGTTAGTACTATATCCGAATCTAAAGCTCAACTACCAAATTTTCATCTTCAATTATTACCATATACTGGATTTAATGTTGTGGTATAATCAAAGCAGGTCGTGAAGTACGCGCCGCCTGTTACCCGTTCATAGAACTGGACAGGCGGCTATTTTATTTCCTGGAGGCAGATGAAAATGAAGATGATAAGGGAGCTATTGATATCGGACGATTCATTCGGTGCTGCTTACGCAAGATTTATGGAAGAGCAAATAAATGGAAGCTCAGGAGAAAGGAAACGGAGGCTACTTAGCGATAAACGGTACGCGGAAACTCTGTTCCTCAAGGAAGTCTGGTGGCCAGCCTTCAAAAGCTTTCGACGATTGTTCGCCGAATATGAGATCCGAGATTTTAAGGATAGCTGGCGATACTTGGATTTTGCTTTCATCGTCAACGGCGTGCGTATATGCATTGAGATCGACCCGTTCGGGACCCATTTTCGCAACATTGATCGTAATCGATACGACGACAATCTACATCGTCATAATGATCTCGTCTTGGACGACTGGAAAATTTTCAGATTTTCGTTGGATGATATTAAGAACAATCCACGTAAATGTCAACAAACACTCATGCAGGCAGTAGCGAAGTGGGGGTTGGAAGATACATCTAATCTGCGCCAGTTACTTCCCATAGAATATGCTGTTTGGAAATGGGTTGAAAACAATGAAGGTATGGTTACTCCAAGTTCAGTAGCTAGGGCGCTTCGAATCAATCGAGAAACTTCCGCCAAATATCTTAAATCGCTTGTTTTAAAAGGATTAATACTACCTGCATCCAAAGATGGTAAGAAGATTATGCGATATCAAGCAAAATCTTCAATATCAAGTTGCGAGAATCGAGCCTCACAACGTCTGTCGAACTAGAGGCTTTTCTGTGAAGCTGGATATTCCAACGTCAGAGTGTCAATTGAAGTAGCTGAGCCGCTCTGAAGCTGGATATTCCAGCGTCAGAGTGTCAATTGAAGTAGCTGAGCCGCTCTGAAGCTGGATATTCCAGCGTCAGAGTGTCAGTTCGAGTAGCTGAGCCGCTCTGAAGCTGGATATTCCAGCGTTAGAGTGTCAGTTGAAGTAGCTGAGCCGCTATGAAGCTGGATATTCCAGCTTCACAACATCAGTTCGACTAGCGGCCCCGCTCTGACGTTGGATTTTTGCGGGAAAATGAATGTCCGTATAGTGCAAATGAATGTCCGCTTATTTCAAAGACACGGAGTCCCTATAGGTTTATCATTAAGTAAGCGCTAACATGATAACAAGGAGGCAGCCAGTGTCTAATCAAACTAATAAACGGGATTATTCCCTCACAGGACCGGAGAACAAACGAGCTCAGGAAAGAGGATTAGCAACAGCAGAATGGTATATGAGCCCGATCCCTCGAAAACGGCTTAAGGAGCTCATGAAGCGTAAGGATGGTCCCGCAATCCGGGACACGATCATCATGTTCGCTTGGCTAATAGGAACCGGAATTCTTGCCTATTATTCCTGGGGCACTTGGTGGGCAATACCAGCTTTTGCCTTATATGGGATCAGCTACGCATCAACTGCCGATTCCAGATGGCATGAATGCGGTCATGGGACAGCTTTCAAAACACCATGGATGAATGATGTCCTCTATCAGATTGCTTCTTTCATGGATATGAGACCACCGACCCCATGGCGTTGGAGTCACGCTCGTCATCACACAGACACTTATATCGTCGGTCGTGATCCGGAAATTGCCATGACGAGACCACCCGTTTGGCGGATTCTTTTTGGAGAAATCATTCATATTTATGGCGGCTCAAGAGATCTCAAAAGTATCATCACACACTGCTTTGGGCAGCTGTCTGCCTCGGAAAAAGACTATGTACCTGAGAATGAATTTAAAAAAGCAGTTTGGATCTCACGTCTATGGATGCTAATCTTCGCCGGCCTCATCGTCTGGTGCGTTCTAATCGGGAGCATTTTACCGCTTATGTTTGTGGGCCTTCCGACCTTCTATGGCCCGATTCTGCTTATTATTATCGGTATTACCCAGCATTTGGGCCTGCATGAAGATGTGTTGGATCATCGTTTAAATACGCGTACGATTTATTTGAATCCTTTCTTTAGATTCCTTTACTGGAACATGAATTATCACATAGAGCACCACATGTTTCCGATGGTTCCTTATCATGCCTTACCTGAATTGCACAAAGAATTGATGTTTGATTACCCTGCACCAAGTCCTAGTCTCTGGGCGGCATTTAAAGAGGTTATTACAGCCCTGATTAGACAAAAGAAAAATCCGCAATATGTGGTTGATCGTCCTCTGCCGAGTACAGCAACACCCTATTATTATGGCATACAGGCAGAAACGGCTGCGACATCGCAAGCGAGCAAAGCGCATTAAACAATCAATGATTAATTAAACCCTGAGAGGAAGATGAGAACATGGCAGGAAACAGAGCAGTTGTCTACAGTCAACCAGGTAGTGTTGAGGTACGTAATACGGATTATCCAGAGTTGGTACTAAGAGATGGTCCTGGAGTCAATCCATTAAACGTAGGACGAAAATGCGAACATGGTGTCATCCTAAAAGTCGTAACTACTAATATTTGCGGCAGCGATCAGCATATGGTTAGAGGTCGTACAACTGCGCCGTCAGGTTTAATCTTGGGTCATGAAATCACGGGTGAAGTCATTGAAGTAGGACGCGATGTTGAATTTATTAAAAAGGGAGATTTGGTCTCCGTTCCTTTCAATATTGCGTGTGGCCGTTGCCGCAGCTGTAAAGAACGAAATACGAATGTATGCTTGAACGTCAATCCCGATCGTCCTGGTTCCGCCTACGGTTATGTCGATATGGGTGGATGGGTCGGCGGACAATCGGAATACGTCATGGTTCCTTATGCGGACTTCCAATTGCTGAAATTCCCAGATAAAGATAAAGCTATGGAAAAAATTCTTGATTTAACGATGCTTTCTGATATTTTCCCTACGGGCTATCATGGTGCAGTTAGTGCAGGCGTTCGACCAGGTTCAACCGTATACGTTGCAGGTGCTGGTCCAGTTGGACTTGCTGCGGCTCACTCCGCTCAGCTGCTTGGTGCAGCGGTAGTTATTGTAGGTGACTTAAATGCAGAGCGACTAGCGCAAGCGAAAAGCTTCGGTTGCGAAACGGTCAATCTGCGTGAGAATTCGGATTTGGCTGGACAAATTGATCAAATTCTAGGCTCGCCGGAAGTCGATTCAGCAATTGATTGTGTGGGCTTCGAGGCACATGGTCACGGTAAGGCCCATGGCGAAGCGCCAGCAACGGTGCTGAATTCGATCATGGAAGTTACGCGCGCAGGAGGCAGCTTAGGTATTCCTGGCCTTTATGTAACTGGCGATCCTGGTGCTGTGGATGAGGATTCCAAAATTGGTACTCTGAAGATTCGTTTCGGACTTGGATGGGCGAAATCCCATACCTTCGTAACGGGGCAAACGCCTGTCATGAAATACAACAGAGAGCTAATGATGGCTATTATGAGCGGGAGAGCACAAATTGCTAAAGCGGTGAATGCCACGCTCATCTCGTTAGATGCTGCTCCGCAGGCTTACCAAGATTTTGATCGCGGTGCTTCTAGGAAATTCGTTATTGATCCACATGGACTTGTTAAATAAATCTTATTTTACTCGGAGGCATGTATGCATAATGTAGAGGGTTGGGTTGAAGCTTGTGAAGTCGATGATATTGATGAAGAAGATGTCATTCGATTTGATTATGAAGACCGTACGTTTGCGATTTATCGCTCAGACAAAAGCAAATATTATGCGACGGATGGGTATTGTACCCATGAGAAGTTTCATCTAGCTGAAGGGTTGGTTATGGGCAGCACCATTGAATGTCCCAAGCATAATGGCCGGTTTGACTATACAACGGGTGAAGCGAAGCGTACACCCGTATGTGTCAGTCTAAAAACCTATTCTGTAAAGATTGAAGAAGACAAGGTCTTCATTAAGATCGACTGAGGAGCGAATAGAGGATGGCTGAATTAGGAATGGTTATTGTTGGTGCAGGGGAAGCCGGTGCGCGTGCAGCGGTTGAACTCCGAACAGAGGGTTGGCGTGGACCAATCACGTTAATTGGTAAAGAAAAACTGGCACCATATGAACGACCGCCGCTTTCCAAAAGCTCCTTAATCGATGAAGTCGAGCCTTCACCCATGACGATCCTTGACGAAGTCAGGCAATCTGAATTCAACATTCAGTTAATCACGGATAGCTCGGTCATGAAGATTGATCGGGAGCAGCATGTGACAGAACTTAGCAATGGGCAGCAAGTCAGATATGAGAGGCTCTTGCTTGCAACGGGAGCCTATCCACGTCGATTGAACTTGGAAGGGTCCGACACGACAGACTTGTTATATCTTCGTACTTTCGCTGACGCGCTTGCATTGCGTTCGCGATTTCTACCTGGAAAGCACATCGCTGTAATCGGAGCGGGCTTTATTGGCCTTGAAGTAGCGGCAAGCGCAAGAGAAAAAGGCTGCTCGGTTACCGTTATTGAAGTAGGTCCGCGAATTCTGATGCGAGGCGTTCCTGAAGAAATTGCGAGAATCGTAGAGGCGCGTCATCGACAAGCAGGTGTCGGGTTTAAGCTTGGTGTTGGGATTGGGAGTATCGCAAAAACGTCTAATGGTCATACGATTTCGCTTGTTGATGGAACCGTCATTCCATGCGATACGATTGTCGTTGGCATTGGTGCTATCCCTGAAACGTCGTTAGCTGCTCAAAGTGGACTTACCATCGACAATGGCATATGGACAAATGAGGAACTCAGAACGAGCGATGCGGATATTTTTGCGGCAGGTGACTGCTGCTCCTTCCCGCATCAGCTCTATGGAGGCAAGCGTATCCGTCTGGAAGCTTGGCGCAATGCACAAGACCAAGGAACGCATGCGGCGCACAACATGCTAGGCGCTACTAAGCCTTATCTGGAAATTCCGTGGTTCTGGTCTGATCAATATGATCAAACCTTGCAAGTTACCGGCTTGCCAGAAAGCGCTGTGAAGACTGTCGTTCGAGATCTGAGCGAGACGGACAAACTTTTTTTCCACCTATCGGGTGAGAATCAATTGGTTGCGGCCAGCGGCGTAGGCTTAAACGCCAAAATTGCCAAAGATATTCGTCTCTCGGAAATGCTCATTCAGAAACAAGCGATACTCGATCCGAAAGACTTAGAAAATCCGGATGTTAAAGTAAAGGCGCTATTGAACGCTATATCAGCATGTTAAGGAGAAAAGCATGAGCCATTGGAATCGTATTAATGATGGATCCTTACTTCCACCTAGACTAGATGTACAGCAAGCAATGTGGGCTATGATAGGGTTAGGAGAGAACGGAAAAGAATGGTCGTTGGAACAGAAATTTGAGAAAATCGCGGAAGCGGGATTTAAAGGTGTCAGTTATTTGCTGCCTTCTCATGAAGATATGGATGAGTGGCACCGTTTACTTGACCGCTATAAGCTGAGCTTCAGTGCCATTGCTTTTCCTGCTAAACCACAAGATTTGATTGATGTCATTCAGCATGCTAAGCAATTTGGCAGAGTGCAATATATCAATTCCCAGGTGATGGACTCCTTTGTCATAGATAAAGAAGCGATTCACTTGCTTGATGGATTGTTAAACGTGTCCGAGCAATCCCAAATCCCACACTTTATTGAGACGCACCGAGGGACAGTCACGCAAGATTTGATTCGCACGGCTGGCTATGTAGATGCGCTGCCTGAGCTTCGTTTGATGATCGACTTATCGCATTATGTTGTTGCCGGAGAAATTCTGGGAACGAGCGAGAACGTAGAGTCCTATTTCGATAAGATTCTGACGCGTTCCGCTGGCATTCATGGTCGAATTTCAAGTGGAGAACAGGTACAGGTAGATGTAGGCGTAGACGGCGATCACCCGATGGTGGAGCATTTTAAGCGCTGGTGGCGTAAAGGGATGGTACATTGGCTTAAGCAAGCACAGCCGGGGGATTTGTTTCCGTTCTGTTCAGAGCTTGGACCGCCAAACTATTACGCAATCACTCGCCGAGATGAGCAAGGGAAAGTGCATGAAGTGTCTGATCGCTGGCAGCAAGCATTGCTCTTTAAGAGAATTATTGAAGAGCAGTGGAGGAAAGCGCAAGAGGAATTCAAATAATGATGCCGGCTCGTGCCTTAATGGTACGGGCTTTTCATATGTTTTCCAATTGTATAAAACAATAGACAACTTCTAGATTTTGAGACTACAATGGTTGAAAAGGACGCCCATAAACATATAGGGAGACATCGTATGAAAACGTTTCAATCTAAGTTGTTGTTATTATTTATCATAATGACGCTGTTGCCGGTGATCGCATTGGGGTCCTATTCCTATCTGGTGTCTGTGAATGCTGCTCAGGAGAACGCAGGCCAAGGCATGCAAGCTGCTCTGGAGCAAATGGGCAAAAATTTGGATTTCCAGATGCAGATGTACAAAAAATCAATGGATTTTATGGTGACATCGAAAGAAATTCGAACGATTTTGTTTCAGAACAGTTTCGACAAGTCGAAAGTGGAAACGATGGATGCGTATTTGAACATGGACAATATTATGGGATCGGTATTTTATAAGAGTGAACCGATTGGACCGATCGCATTTTATAAAAATAATCAGTTGGTATATGCGTATAATACATCCGAAAACGATGTTCTTAAGGAACTAGGAAAGAGTGAAATGTATCAAGATGACATGGAACACGAAGGTAGCATTCAGTTGCACAAAATACAAATTATTAAGAGTGAAACCGGTAATACAAATGATTATTATGTATTTGGAAGGCGGTTATACGACTATAATTACCAAGGAAAAGAAGCCACTAATGCAGGTGTTTATCTTTTTGTGGAAGAAAAGAATTTTTCCGATATATTTCGGAGAGTAAATAAAAGCGGTGCTGGGACGATTATGATCGCCAACGGCAGCGGTAAAATACTTTCACATATAGATAAACAAAGAATTGGCGGTCATTTATCCGATGAAGGAATTACGAACGTTCCTTCTGATGAATTAACGGGCAGCTTTACTTCATCGATCAATGGTCAGAAAATGATCATTGGTTACTACAAGCTTCCCCAATGGGATTTACAAGTCGTGCAAATCGTGCCGGAGGCTTTCTTCACGGACAACATTGGATGGATTGCGAAATCTACGATACTGTTTAGTTCCCTCTTATTAATCATCTTGCTACTTGTCTCCTGGATGTTGGCGAGACGGTTCTCTAAGCCTGTTCGAACCTTGGTTGGCGCCATGAAAATGATGCAATCGGGTAATTTCGATGTTCGCATTGAGAAGCAATTCGATAATGAATTTAATATATTGTCCCAGTCGTTTAACTTTATGGCCATCCGATTAAAGGAAACGGTTAACAAACTTTTGGAGGAAGAGAAGCGACGCGGGGAAATTGAATTACAAATGCTCCAATATCAAATCAATCCTCACTTCGTTAATAATACGATTGGCTCAGTAAGGATGTATGCGCTTGCCGAAGGGGCAGACAAACTAGCAGAAGTCCTGCTAGTTCTGGGGCGATTGTTCCAAAGAACGCTAGGCAGCTCATCTCGGCTAGTTCGGATCCGTACGGAAATTTTAAACTTAGAAGATTTTATTAGAATCGGACGCATGCAATACTTGACACATTTGAATGTTAATTATGAAATTGAAGAAGCATATATGGACTATTATATTCCGAATTTGTTACTTCAGCCATTAGTTGAAAATGCGATTTTTCATGGTTTCAGTAAGAGTATCGATAAACCGACTTTAACCATTTCAATTCAATTAGAGGAAGAAGATTTAATTCTATCCCTACGAGATAACGGTGTTGGGATGACACAAGAGAAAATTGAAGAAATTATGAATGGCGGCGGAGACATCAGTCGCCGTCTGAACAGAATCGGGATCAAGAATGTAGATCAAAGGCTCAAATTGTATTATGGCGAGTCATATGGCGTTCATTTAGATAGCAGTGTAGGAATCGGCACTATGGCCGTCATACGACTTCCGGCACGCAGGGAGAAAGAGGTGGAACCTTCATGAAAAAAGTCATTATCGCGGACGATAATCTTATGGTCGTGGAATCGCTAGATCGCTTAATCAAATGGGAGCAACTTGGCTTTAAGGTCGTCGCCAAAGCATCTAATGGAGCAGAAGCATTGGAAGCTATCAAAGAAATTGGCGTTGATATCTTGATTACCGATATCAAGATGCCTGTCATGGATGGTTTGGCATTAATTCGCGATACTCGAATGCTTGGCATTGACCATAAAGCCATCGTTCTTAGCTCCTATAACGAATTTCAGTTGGTTCGAGAAGCCATGCGCCTGGGTGCCTCAGAATACATTCTTAAAACGGAACTCGATCCCGCTTTTCTTACGGAACTGCTTAGTGCACTAGCCGATCAGCTTGATCAAGAACGGGAAATTACAAGAAGAGTAAAGACGTGGGATGCGAAGTTGGATTCTACGATTCCACAGCATGAGGAATCCAATTATGAGCTTTATTTAAACCGTAGGCATATTAAAGACCAGATGTTTAGGGAGCTTTGTCTAGGATATTTGTCAGAGGAGCAGTTTCTTATGCGCAAAAAGGAATATTTAAATATCCGTTACCTTTCAGGGCGTCATGAGGTACTCTTTGTATCTGTCGATTACTATCAAAAGCTGCTCGACTTGCGTTGGAAAGGCGATGAACATTTATTGTCCTTCGCGATCTTCAATTTAATGGGGGAAATTATTGATACGGTCGAAGGGGCTGATCTGTTCTATAATGGTTCAGGAGAATTCGTGATTATCAGGAGTTTCTCTGATCAAGAACGAGAATCGACAGAGTCATGTACCGATATATTCGATAGGTGCTCACAAGCGTTGGAGCAATATCTTCGCATTCAAATATCCGGAGGAGTAAATACGGAGCAGGTGTCAATCAAGGGGATTTCAACCTTGTATTTAGAAGCGATGAAGGCATGTCAATACCGTTTTATACTTGGAAAAGGGATATTAATAACGGATCAAGACATCCTACGTTTGGGTAGCGCGACAATCTCCTTAAAAAACAGCAACGAACGGGTTGATCTGCTGCGCAATGCGTTGTCAGCCTTTCACCCGCAATTAATAGAACGAACTATAAGCTCCTTGTATGTAAAGCAAGAGGAAATCGGGCCTAGCAACTTTAATGAGGTTCTTCGGTTGTATGAGAAGTACTCGTTTGTTCTCATGGATTATATCGAGCAAAATGGACTTAAAGCCGTTTGTGGCCCTCAAATTGATATCCTTAATGAAGTTATTTATGACCGTGAAGCTGTACCGGAATTGAATCGTCGGTTGAATGAGATTATCATGCAAATAGCGCGAAATATGGAAACGGGAAACAGCCATGTTCGACAATTAATGAAGTATGTACAGAATAAATTCAAGGAAGAAATCACCTTGCAATCCGCTGCTGAACAATTAGGTGTGAGCAGCCCTTATTTAGGAAGATTGGTCCAACAGGAACTTAACATTAGTTTCAATGACTACTTGAATAACTTTCGTATTGAGCGTGCCAAGGAGTTACTTACAGAGGGAAAACTTAAAGTGTATGAAGTAGCTGAGCAGGTAGGATACGCAAGCACAGAGTATTTTAGCCGTATGTTTAAGAAGTTCGCTGGTTTGAATCCAAAGGATTTTGTATTGGGTAAATATTCGTAAGGAAGTAGATAAACTTGGAAACTGGAGGAGCATTAGGATGGTAACTACAAGCAAGATCGCAGCAGCTCTTTCAACACTGCTTATCACAATGGCGTTGACTGGATGTGACACATCATCTTCATCACCTAAAATCCCAGTAGAAACTACGAAATCTATTGTGCCCAAAAGATATGACATTAAAATATTCTCAACGCGTATTCAACCGAATCCAGACTCCGTTGTCATGGAACAAGTACAGGATAAGCTTGGGCAGAATTTGATTGTATCGGCAGCACCTGATGTAAACTACTCCGATAAGTTGAACTTATTTTATGCCTCCAACGATCTCCCGGATGTATTTAGTGTCTATTGGAACGATGACATCATGAAGAATGCAACAGCTAAATTTACGGAGGAAGACTTTAAAACTTACATGCCGCAGTCCTATGCGATAGCCTTAAAGCAATATAAAGATTATGGTGAGACCAAAGAATCCATCTTTAATCGTTTCACAGTAGATGGTAAATTAGCCGGTGTATTTATAGGGCAAACCGTCACTACTTACCCCTATGGTCTTGTGATTCGAAAAGATTTGCTTGATGAATTTGGTTTAAAAACACCACAAACCTTGAGCGATTGGGAAGTCTTTCTTAACGTCTACAAGCAGAAATATCCGAACAAGTATCCAATCAGTGCTAGTGGTAGAAATCTTATCATACAGTCGTTTTACCCCGTTCTTGCTTCCTATGGTATAATATACAATAATTGGCAATTGAAAAATGGAAAACTGGTGTACCCCCCGTTTATGCCAGAGATGCGAGATGCCTTGGCAACGCTGAACAAGTGGTACAAAGCTGGCTATATTAATCCGGAATGGATCACGATGGATAATAACGCACTTATCAATGAGTGGGTAAATGGGAATACCGTTTATTATCAATATGCTTATTTGGGTACTAAAATACAGCCACCATTCGATCCTGGCTCGATCTTTGAACAGCAGCTTGCCAAAAATCCTCAAGCCAAATTGGATTGGATTCCGTTCCCGAAAACGAAGGATAACATCAAACCAGCCTTGGATACGCACGAAGGTGTTCTATTCGCACCGCTTGCATTCGGCAAACATTTGGAGAAAGATCCAGATAAACTGCACGCCGCCATGAGCGCAATAGATCATATTCTGAATGATAAAGACTTGGTTATGCTGCTCAGCTATGGTATCCAAGGTAAAACGTATGATCTCGTGGATGGCTTGCCAGTTGTGAAGAAAGAATTTAATAACAATGACGCAAAAACGAAAGAAGGGTTCGGTTGGAGCGTACCAGGCGGCGTTAACTGGGATATTCAACAATCACTAAGCCAGCCGTACTTTCTCAATAATTTAATAAAATATGCGGAAGATGCAAGTGGACTTTATTCAAAGGAGAACAATGAGTGGGCTTTCAGCCGTGTTAACGGTCCGCTGCTTTCATTGTCTGGTGAGAATCTTGACTCGAAAGGGAAAGCCAAGTTTGAAGCATATAACCGAATGTTTGCAGAGGTGGTTATCGGAACCAAAACGCTTCGCGATTTCGATAAATTCATTGAGCAGTATAAGAAAGAAGTAGGCAATGAGATGACGGAAGCGGCAAATCGTCTCTACCTGAAACAATGGTTGAAATAAAATAGAAGAAAAAACCAGGAAATGAGGCGCTCATTTTCTGGTTTTTTTGTTTCACTCATAATTAGTACAGTATTTGTGCAGTTTCTTCATTCACATTGATTCGTTCAAATTATACAATTTAACTATAGAAATCAGGAGGTCAGCCTATGAATCAAGCTGTGATAACAGGAATAAAAGAACAAACACGAAGCCAACCGAAAAGTAAAGTTAAACAAACACTAAGAACAATAATGAAACAAAAATATTTGTTTCTTCTCATGCTGCCCGGATTGGTATACTTTATCATTTTCAAGTATAGCCCCATGTACGGAATTTTACTCGCCTTTAAGGATTTTAATCCGATAGATGGGATCACAGGCAGCCCTTGGGTAGGATTTAAACATTTTAAACCGATCTTTGACCAACCGAGTATAACGCAGGTCATCTACAATACGCTGCGGATCAGCGCATTAAAAATTGTGATCGGATTTCCTTTTCCTATTATATTTGCACTTATGCTCAACGAGGTTATGTCGAACGGGATGAAACGATTTGTTCAAACGATATCCTATCTGCCGCATTTCTTGTCTTGGGTAGTCGTTTCCGGAATTGTATTCCAGTTGTTTTCTCCTAGTTACGGTCTCTATGGTTATATTTACCACTTGTTTGGATGGAAGACAGAAGTATTGCTTACACAGCCGGGTCCATTTATAGCCATTTTGATCGGTTCGGATATTTGGAAAGAAGTTGGTTTCTCAAGTGTTATTTTCTTGGCAGCCATTGTAGGGATTAACGCCGAGTTGTACGAAGTTGCCAAAATCGATGGCGCAGGCCGCTTCAAACAATTATTATACATTACGCTTCCGAGTCTTCTGCCTATCATAAGCATCATGTTCATATTACGACTAGGAAGTGTGTTGGATGCCGGATTTGATCAAGTCTTGAGTTTATATAATCCGCTTGTTTTCGGAGTGTCTGATATCATCGATACCTATGTGTACCGGATCGGTCTTGAAGGGTTCCAGTTTAGCTTCGCAACCGCTGTTGGGCTTTGCAAAGGGGTAGTTGCTCTGATACTGATTGTTTCCACGAACTGGATCGTGCGAAAATTTACGGATCATTCGATCTGGTGATGCGAAAGAAAGAAGGGGAAAGGCATGAAATCTAAACATACGTTAGCGGAAAAGTCGTTTAATATTATTAATATTTCTTTGTTGTTGTTCTTGTGTCTCACCATCGTTTATCCGTTCTGGCAGCAAGTTGTGATCTCGTTTAGTAAGCCAGATGAAGCGAGAATTATCGGGTTGCATCTTTTTACAACCCATCCAACTTTTGATTCTTACAAGCGAATTTTTCTCGATGGAACCATATTAAAGGCGTATTATTGGACGATATACCGGACGGTATTAGGTACATTCTTGACGGTCGTTGTAAGCGCGATGCTTGCTTATCCGCTGTCCAAGCCGCAATTATGGGGACGTAAGTTTTGGATGTGGATTGTCGTGTTTACGATGTTTTTTGGCGGAGGTCTCATACCGACTTATCTTCTAATTCGCAACCTCCATTTATTTAATACGATTTGGGCCTTGGTATTGCCTGGGTTAGTCACCGCGTGGAACATCATCATTCTGCGAAATTTCTTCTACTCCATACCAGAAGAATTGGAAGAGAGCGCTCGAATAGACGGAGCCAATGATTTGTTGATCTTCTTCCGGATCGTCGTCCCGTTATCCGCACCCGTCATTGCGACAGTTACGCTTTGGACGATGGTTGCTCATTGGAATGCCTGGTTCGATGCGATCATGTATACGACTGGCGGAAACATCAGAATTTTGCAAGTGGTACTTCGAGAAGTGCTGATTAATGCCAATGATATGTTAGGTGCACAAAATCTAACAAACATGACTGAGTTGCAAATGCAGGGGCAGCAGTATTCGCCTGAATCCGTTAAATCTGCGATTCTCATGGCTGTCATCATTCCGATCGTATGCGTTTATCCATTCTTGCAAAAATATTTCGTTAAAGGCATTATGGTTGGTGCTGTAAAAGGATAATGGTATATCGGTGTAAACCTTTATATATATAATTTTTCACAAAAACAGGAGGGTTCTTAAATGGCTAAAAAAACAGTAGTTGCTGCATCACTTTCTTCTTTACTTCTTGCATCTGCATTGACAGGGTGTGCCAAAGACAACTCGACTAGCTCACCGGCAGCTTCAGCTGCAGCAACAGCTGCAGCTACACCGGCAGTAGCAAAAAAGTACGATATTAAAATGTTTATGGGTCGTTTCACGCCGAACCCTGATTCAGAAAATATTAAAGCGATTGTCGCAAAGTTGGGTCAAAACCTGACCATTACAGGAGCGCCTGATGCAGACTTCCCTCAGAAGATGAATCTGCTTTATGCTGCTAATGAAATACCGGATATCTTTGCAAGTTGGGATCCAGAAATGTTGAAGAATGCATCCGCTAAATACACGGAAGACGATCTTAAGAAATACATGCCTAATTTGTATGCGCTTGCACTGAAACAATATCAGGCAGCTGGTTTGACAAAAGAACAAGTCTTTAGTCGCTTTACGGTAGATGGCAAAATCGCGGGCTTCTTTGCTGGCCAACAATCATCTACATATCCTTACGGGCTTGTGATCCGCAAAGATATCCTTGATGAACTGGGTTTAAAAACACCGGTGACCGTGGATGACTGGGAAGCCTTCTTTAAAGCCTTCAAGCAAAAGTATCCAAACAAGTATCCGGTAACTGCCAGAGGCAAAGATGCGATGCAACAAACATTGTACTTCTTACTTGCGGCATACGGTGTGAATTTCGATTCTTGGCAAATTAAGAACGGCAAGATGGAATATTCCTTCTTTATGCCCGAAATGCGTGAAGCAATGGCAACAGCAAACAAGTGGTATAAAGCAGGCTATATCAATCCGGAATTTGTAACAATGGACAACGCTGCGCTCAATAATGAATGGATTAATGGGAATACGGTTATCTATCAATATGCAGCCTTAAACAACAAAATTGCAGCGCCGTTCGATCCAGGCTCCATTTGGGAACAAGCGACAACTAAAAACCCACAGGCTAAAATGGAATGGGTTGCTTTCCCGAAATCCAAGCCTGATACGAAGCCGGCTCTTGGAACCTATGAACTTATTTTGGCTCAACCTTTGATCTTCGGTAAGCAATTAGAGAAAGATCCGGATAAATTGCACGCTGCTATGGGCGTTGTAGACAAGCTCAGAACAGACAACGAACTTCAAATGATGGTAGCCCGCGGAATTGCAGGAAAAACGTATGATATGGTTGATGGTGTACCTACGATCAAGAAGGAACTGAATAATGCTGATGCTTTCTTAAAAGAAGGTTTCAACATGCTTATGCCAGCTGGAGAGAATTGGGACTTTACAAAGACATTGTTCCCTAAGATTTACGGCGACAATATCAAGAAATACGCCGAAGATGCGTCGGGACTCTATTCGAAAGCGAACAACGTTTGGAATTTCACTAAAGTCAATGGTCCTCTGAAAACGCCTTCAGGCGAAGATTTGACTCCTAAAGTGAATACGAAGATTGCAGAGTTCAAACAAATGTTTGCAGCAGTAATAACTGGTGCTAAATCGTTAGAAGACTACGACAAATATGTTGAACAAGCTAAGAAAGAACTCGGAAATGACATGACGGAAGCGGCAAATCGTTTGTATTTGAAACAATGGCAATAATATAACAGCTTGATGTATGGGGGACCGTCAGTCACGGTCTCCTTTACTTTTATTAAATGCCAGAAAGGACTAACTTACATGAAACACTATTTTGTTGCACCTGACGGAAATGATTTGAACGATGGCATGATCGATGCGCCGTTTGCCACATTAGAGAGGGCAAGAGATGCTATTAGGGTTATGAAACAGAGTACGGGTTTGCCTTCCGGAGGGATTTCTATTCATTTGCGGGAAGGCGTTTACCGTTTAGCTAATTCGTTTCATTTGAACGAGCAGGATTCCGGAACAGAAAACTCACCCATTGTATACAAGGCATATCAAGATGAAACTGTCTGTTTGATGGGTGGACTCGATCTGACTGAGTCGGCCTTTGAGCCGGTTGTAGACGAAGCTGTCCGAAATAGAATTCCGCAAGAAGCAAGGTCAAAAGTCCTTCAATATGATTTGAAAAAGCAGGGAATCACCGAATACGGTGACATCAGGCACTCAGGATTCGGTTTCTCTAGTGTGGAATCGATGCCTGAATTGTTTTTTAACGGAAATGCCATGACGTTGGCCCGATGGCCCAACGAAGGATATGTGAAGACAGGGGAAATTAAAGATACGGGAACAATTCCCAGAAATTATGCATTGGACGTTCCTACGACTAGTCAGGATTATGTTCCACCTGAACAACGGGATAACCCCTACCAGGGCCTTATTTTCGGTTATCAAGAAGAACGCCCGAATCGATGGGGGAATGTCAGGGATGTATGGCTGTTTGGATATTGGTACCATGACTGGGCGGATGGCTTTCTCCAGGTCGAATCTATTGATACCGAGGCAAAATGTATGAAGACTCTGCAACCAAGTTGGTATGGGGTAAGAAGCGGTCAGCGGTATTATGCCTTTAATATACTGGAGGAACTGGATGTACCCGGAGAGTGGTATTTGGACAGGGAGCTTGGGGTCTTATATTTCTATCCGCCGTCTCCCATGGAAAAAAGCACCATTCAGCTTTCTATTATGAAGGAACCGTTTATATTCATGAATAACGCTTCATTTGTAACTGTTCAAGGGTTGGTGTTGGAAGTGAGTCGGGGTGACGGAATCAAGATTCTGGGAGGATCCTGCAATCGTATTTTGAATTGTGTGATTAGAAAACTTGGGCAAAAAGGAGTAGTTATTGGCAACTTCAATAGTGAAGATCCTATTATTGGCGGGACTGGGCATCAAATTGTAGGCTGCGAGATTTATGATACGGGTTCAGGTGGAATTACACTGAGTGGCGGGGACAGGAGGAACCTTACACCAGGAGGTCATATTGCTGAAAATAACCATATATTTCGTTATTCCCGAATCAAAAAAACGTATTCAGAAGCGATTCAGATGTATGGGGTCGGCAATAAGGCTAGCCATAACCGAATTCATGAGGCCCCCCATGCAGCCATTATGTATTGGGGCAATGACCATATCATCGAATATAATGAGATTTTCAATGTTGTTCTCGAAACAGATGATGCTGGTGCCATCTATGCCGGACGAGACTGGACGTACCGTGGGAATGTCATACGGTATAATTTTATTCACCATGTCAGCGGAATTGAGGGCAGTATAGGCGCCTTCGGTGTTTATATGGACGATGCAGTAAGCAGCACGGAAATATATGGGAATGTTTTCTATAAAGTTTGGCAAGCTTTTCATATGGGGGGTGGAAGAGACCATCTCATCGCCAACAACTTAATTCTAGAAGGAAACGAATCGGTCAGCTTCGATGATAGAGCTCTGCTCGATTGGTTCAAAGCACATATGCATCCTGAACAGGGAACTATGTTTGTTAAACTGAGGGAAGTACCTTACCAAAGTGAGGTATGGAAGCAAAAGTATCCGCGATTGTTTAATATTTTGAATGATGACCCTGGGGTACCCAAAGGGAATTCTATCGTTCAGAATATTATTTACAAGACCAAGCCCATGAAACTGGCCGATTTGATGATTAAGCACGGAAAGGTCGAAGATAACTTGCAGCTTAATGATGATGTTGATTTGGGGTTTGAAGATGGTTCCCAGTTGAACTTTGCTTTGCGGCAAGATTCGATCGTATTTCAACTCATCCCTGATTTCAAACCCATACCATTTGAAAAAATTGGATTACTCAAAGAATCTCAATGATGGTTACATTTATTCGCTAACGGGATCACATGTGGCTGCAGGTTGTAAACTGCAGCCATGTTTAATTTGTGCAGTTTATGATTAGTTTCTTCATTTACGCGCAAACAGGTAGATTGCTACAATCGTACCAAGTAGGAAGGATGTAACAATAGTTCGGCACAATTGTGTAAGAATGGCGTTCAACTAGCCTCTAAAACGTTAACAAATGCCGTCTTTTCGATATTGGATTTTCAATAATTAGTAATGGGGGTTATTAAGTTGATTTCAAAGCGGAGAACAGAGATTAAAATTGCCAAACTGCATCCGGATCAGATCGAACGATATGAACAACTGCATCGAGATATGCCAGCGGAAATGGATCAGCGACTAAGGGAGCGGTTTACCTTGATCCGATTATTTCGAGTAGGTACAGATTTGGTTATGATACAGGATATCGATCCTGATTTGGAGAAGCAGGATCGAAAGTACGACGAGGCTATTATAAGTGAATGGAACAAGCGGGTAGGAAGCTGCTTCGTAGAGGATTGGCGAGATGTAACCGAAATCTATACGCTAACAGCTGAATGAAGAACCAGTTTTATTGGTGAAATAGATTGTCACCAGCTATGTCGGTAGTGAAAAATAGGAGGATCTATATGTCAGACAAAGTAGCTTTAGTAACCGGAGGCGCATCGGGCATTGGAAGAGCCATCTCCATACGATTAGCCGAGGATGGATATACCGTCGTCATCGCAGACCGAAATTCTTCGCTAATCGATGAAGTTGTCGAGTTGATAACTAGAAACGCCGGACGCGCTTACAAGCAGCAGATTGATGTATCGAATGAGGAGGCGCTGGGCCAACTATTTCAGAATTGGAAAGCCAATTACGGTAGATTGGATGTTCTGGTAAACAATGCCGCCATGAGCAAGCCTAAATCGTTAGTTGACACCGATCCTGAATTATGGGATGCCATTATGGATGTAAATCTAAAAGGGGTTTACTTATTATGCCGACTTGCCCATCCTCTGTTGAAGGTCACTTGTGGCAATGTGATAAATATTTCATCCATTCAAGCTCTGAATCTTGCAGAAGGGAATGCAGCTTACGGCATATCCAAAGTGGGACTCAATTACCTAACGCGAGTACTTGCCAAAGAATGGCTAAAGGATAGGATCCGTGTAAATGCGGTTCTTCCAGCTGGTGTAGACACACCTTTGTTCCGCGAAGTAGCGGGTGTGAATACCGAAGAAGCGCTGCGCAAACTCGAAACTAGCATCGAAGAGGGAAGAATTCAAACATCCGAGCAAATTGCAGGGGTTGTTTCATTGCTTCTTAGACCTGAAGCGTCAATTATTACGGGCACGTGTCTAGTAGCAGATGGCGGAAGCCAATTAAGATAATGGGGGACATGGAATATGAAAATTACTGACGTGAAAATATACCTGCGCGAACAAAAGAAAGATACCAACAGGTTCAGATGGCGTGATGGTTTAGCAGGACCAGAAGTGTATAGTAATACAAGCCATGCTGTGCTTCGAATTATGACCGATGAAGGCATTGATGGCTATGCGACCTACAGCAACGCGGATTATCTCGTTTATATTGCCAAAAAGTATTTCAAAGATCTGCTAATCGGAGCGGACCCTTTGCAAAAAGAACTCCTTTATCATAAAATTTGGGAGATCGACCGTCTTGATTATTTACCGCTGCCTTTCTTCGGACTTGTTGATATAGCCCTGTGGGACATTACGTCCAAAAAAGCACAACTTCCTTTGTACCAGCTTCTCGGAGGATTCCGGGAAAAAGCGGAAGCTTATGCCAGTACAGCCACATACAACACCCTTGAAGAATTTATGGATATCGCTGATCAATGTTTGGAAAGAGGCTATAAAGGGATCAAGCTGCATGCGTGGGGTGATGCGCGCAGGGATGCTGAGCTGTGCCAAGCACTGCGGGCGAAGGTAGGCAAAGATTTCAAATTGATGTATGACGGCTCGGCCGGATTTGATTACCATGATGCGTTATACCTCGGCAAAGCGTTGGAAGAGGCCGATTATTATTGGTATGAGGAGCCGATGCGCGAGTATAGCATTTATGCATATAGCAAGCTGGCAGATAAATTATCTATACCGCTTCTCGTTGCAGAGACATCACCTGGAAGCTTCTATAATTCGGCTGATTTCGTGCATTTTGGTAAAGGCGATATGGTTCGGGTAAGTCCCGGGTTAAAAGGCGGCGTCACAGGAGCGATGAAAATTGCCCACATGGCCGAATCCTTTAATCTTCGTGCGGAAGTACACGGCGGTGGAGAATTGTGTATGCAGATGATCGCAGCAATCAGAAACACATCCATGTATGAAGCTTTCATATGGGGCAATCCAATTACTGACACTCTAGAAGTTGATGCGAACGGATTCGTACATGTGTCTAAGAAGCCGGGATTGTCGGGCCATATTGATATCGAAAAGGTTGAGAAAGAGGCATACGCTACGTTTTCGGTATTGGATTTCTAATTATGAATGAAGGTGGGTATTAGGTTGACCTCAATGCAGAGAACTCCTGAAGATTATTCAATTCGTGACGGCCTAAAGCGTATTGCTAATAAAGTAGCAAATCTCCATCAAGCGACAGTTGCTTTCATAGGAGGATCGGTTACAGCGGGAGAAGGTGCTTCCGATTCAGAAGCCACAAGCTACCGTGCACTGACATATCGATATTTAGAGCGTCGCTTTCCTGAAGCGGCGTTCAAGTTCATCAACGCAGCCATTGGAGGAACGAATTCGACCTATGGGGCTTTTCGGTTAGAAGAGCATGTACTTGACCGCGGTGATGTCGATCTCCTTTTTGTCGAGTTTGCCGTTAACGATGCTGGGAATCGCACTGAGTCCATTCGGGCGATGGAAGGCATCGTTCGTCATGCCAAGCGAAGCAATCCGCAAATAGACATTTGTTTTATTTATACCGCACGTCGATCGGGCTCCGAAAGCTATTCGGCGAATCGCAGGCTTCAGGACAATATTTATAATCACGAAGAAGTCGCTGAATATTATCGGCTTCCTTCCGTAAACATTGCCGGTGCCATGTATGACAAGATCATCTCGGGGGATCTAAAATGGGAAGATATTAGCGGTGATGAAGTGCATCCGAATGATTACGGTTATAGTTTGTATGCAAGGGTGATGGAAGATTTCTTGGAAATAGGGCTAATCGTACCCAATGAGAAGTCTGAAGATCCACTAGCACTCCCTTGGCCACTTGATTCGGTTTGTTATGAGAATGGAAAGCAATTGTCACCTTTAATGGCTCATTCGAGTTCCAATTGGCGAATGATTGAGGGCTGGACAACCGAGAAACTCTTCAACTGGGCGCCTACTGCAGACATCTTTTTGGGGGAGTCACCCGGGGACGAGTTTCAATTCAGCTTTACCGGAACGGCAGTCGGCCTCTCCTTGCTGGCCGGAATGGATACTGGAGACATTGAGGTTTCACTTGATGGCGGAGCTTTTCGCGCCATACCTCTTTTTGATCGATACTGCTTAATGTTTTATCGACCAATCATGGTCATATTTTCCACCGAGCTGGATCGTTGCACACATACCGTAATCATACGCATCTCCAGTGAGAAGCATGAATCGAGCAGTGGGCATGCGATTCGAATGTTGAAGCTGTTAGTGAATGAATAGTGCAGTGCAGAAAACCGCCACTTATCGGACTATGTAATCCGTATACCATAAAAGCAAAGGGTTGATCTTATGCTCAGCACATTAACGCTCCGCGAATTGAAGAATGCTCTAGAGCAAACACAGCCGGAATCGCGCAAGCTGTTTCCTGAAGCTGCATCCACTGAACGGTGGAGGCAGCTAAGAAAGGATGAACGCTATGCGTCGTTCTGGGAAGGGCTTGAGGAACAGGCTGCACGTATCCAGGAAAATCCAGCTACTCTGCCTCAATTTTCCGATTATACCGTATTCGGTGAGACGGGTGACAACATTAACTTTGGGAACATACGTAATCAGTTGTATGCGGGGTTGCACACGTTCAGTTTGCTTGCTATGACGGACGACCGTCCCGAATGGAAGACAGGGCTTGAGAATGCGATTTGGTCCGTGTGCAATGAATATTCCTGGGTACCGCCCGTACATGCTGGGCTGTATGTGAATGAATACCCGAAAGGCATTTGGGATCAACCAGTTCCGCCCCGTGAAACGGTCGATCTGGAGGCATCGCATATCGGATTTGCACTGGCTGAAATCATCTACCATCTAGGTCACCGTCTGCATCCTTGGGTAGTCTTCCGCGCCAAAGAGGAGATCGAGCGTCGCATCTTTCAGGTTTACTTCCATGATCCTGTTCCGCAGAACTGGGAGTTGAAAACGAATAACTGGCCGGCGGTTTGCTCAAGCAGCATTGGCGTCGCAGCGATTTATTTAACGGATGACAGCGAACGGCTGGCAGGTATGCTATGGCGGGTAATTGGCGTTTTGCGCCAATATGTGTCAGGCTTTGACGAGGAGGGGGCGACCCCAGAAGGTCCGGTATATTGGCAGTACGGTTTTTCGCATCTTGTGTTTTTTTCCGAATTGCTGAAGGAACGCACTGGTGGACGCATCAACCTGCTTGCTGAACCGAAAATTGAGAAGATTGCGAAATTCCCGCATTACTGCATGCTGTCGAACGGCAAAGTCATCAATTTCTCTGACGCTGCGGAAGAAATTCGTTTCCATATCGGTCTTTTCCATCGTTTGCGTCAAACATTCCCTTCCCTTTCCCTACCACCAGAAAAGTACCAAGCGTACCAAGCCAGCAAACCTGCTGTTCTTTGGATCGAAGCGATAAGACTAATGCTTTGGTCGTCGGATCAACCCGCTGCTGAAGCAACACATGCTTCCAATGAGCAAGAAAGGGTGGAAGAGCGGATTTTTGCCGGAAATCAGTGGGTGATCTCGAAGGTACGGCAGACAGATGGAAATGTGGCCGCATTCGCAGCGAAGGGCGGGCATAACCAAGAACCGCACAACCATAACGATTTGGGGCATTTCATCCTGCATGCTGGCGGAGTTAATGTGCTCGCAGATATTGGAATTGGCGTCTATACGAGGCAGTATTTTCAGCCCGAACATCGGTACGAAATGATTCAACCGGGTTCTCATGGACATTCTGTGCCGATAATTGACGGTTGCCGACAAGGCTTTGGCCAAAAGTACCGGTCAGAAATCGTAAATCAAGACATTACCGAAGACGAGTTGCTGTTTGAACTGGATTTATCGAATGCTTACGAGTGCTCCACTTTACAGAGATTTACTCGTCAGTTCCTGTGGCGCCGCCCGATGAATGAGAACTCGCAGCTTATTTTGACCGATCAAGTGACGATGCATGAACCTGCTTCCTCTTTCCAAGAAGTATTCATTTGCGGTGTCGAGCCGCTGCAGAAGGGACCGGGCCAAGTCGCGATTGGCGAAGTTATGATGACGTTTGAAGCAAACGAGTGGCAGGTTGAAGTGGAAGCACAATTGACGGTTGCGCATCCTGCCACCGAAAGAACTTTTTATCGTCTGCTGCTAACCCGTAAAGAAATGACCCAGTCTATCACATGTCAGTTCCGTTTTGAGATCAGATAAAGTCAATCGAGCTCTCGCTGGTCCGTTGCTAACTGCTAAATAGAATGAAAAAAACAGCTGTTGACTTCTTTGAGTTAACAGCTGTTTTTTTAGATCAATCGATATTGACGGCGGAAGATCGTCGGAGCGACGCCTTCCATCTTTTGAAACAATTTGGTAAAGGCGTGAACTGAAGAAAAACCATAACGTTCGGCGATCTCTGTTACCGTATCGTTCGTACTAAGCAGGTCGTTCTTGGCTTTGTTGATGCGACACCGATTCCAATACCATTTGGGCGTATAGCCGGTATGCGTCCGGAATAGCGCATGGAAGTGACTCCGGCTAAGTCCGAGCTTCTCCGCCCAACTTTCGACGTCTTCGTATTCACCGCCTGCAAGTTCTTCCATCGATGCGATCAGTTTGGTGATACGCGGATCTGTGAGATCCAATTGGCGCTTAGCCAACCGATAGATTTGGTGGAGCAGGAGATGGAAATGACCTGTGATGGCTAGCGAATTCGGATAATCCTCGTGATCGAGGCTCGACAAATTAGGAGATACCGCCTTGAACTCCGACGTTACCGCTTCGAATAATCCCTTCCATACGCTGAGCGAATCTACAACTAGCGAGTCAGGTATTCCGCAATCGAGCTGTTCGTCCAACAACCGATTATCTGATTCCTCTGTATGTTGACACAATAAATCTCCGGGAAACCGTATACCAGACTTCACGCGATAGGACCATTCGAAGAATACACAATGAAACGTGAGCGGACTGTCTGCATCCACCTCCCAAGTGTGGAATATGCCAGGCTGGATAAAGAGCAAAGTTCCTGGCTGTAATTGTAAATTCGGTCGGTCTTCGTAGATGATGCTGCCGTAGCCGGATTCGATGAAATTGAGGGAGGGGACATAGCAGAAACGAGGGCCATGCCGATCGCCAGCATGCAGGGGGATACGGAATGAAAATCGTACAAATGGACACATGAATGTGGGATTCAATTTTATCACCAGCCTTTATACTAATATTATCATACAATTGGATAAATTGAATATTATCAGACAAAGACGAAACACCCTTCCTCATGTCATAATTTTATTAAAGCGAGAATGAAGCAGAAATTCAACTAATTCCAAGGGAGAGAACGCAATATGGAAAATAAAAATAACAAAAAATGGAAAGTTTACGTCATCCATCATTCACACACAGACATCGGCTATACCGAAAGACAAGAAAAGATCGAGCAGTTTCATGTGGACTTCATTAAGCAAGCTGTAGCGATTTGCAATGCTGCTCATAGCGGCGAGAAGAAAGAATGGACGGGCTACAAGTGGACGTGTGAAACGTTCTGGGCAGTGGAACGGTTTCTTGAGCAGGCGAATGAGGAAGAGCGGGAGCAATTTGCTGAAGTTTTGCGTCGAGGGGATATCGAACTCTCGGGTACCTATTTGAATATGACTGAGCTTGCGGGGTATGAACTGCTCAGCAAGATGTTGGCGAAGGCAGGTAAGTATGCCCGCAAAATCAATTTACACACTCCCGTGAAGTCCGCCATGACAGCGGATATTACCGGGTATAGCTGGGGCTACGCGCAAGCGATGGCGGATGAAGGAATCGAAAACTTGCTTACTTGCGTTCATACGCATCATAGTATGTTTCCGGTAGGCCGGAAGCAGTTTCCTTTCTATTGGGAGACGCCAAAAGGGGATCGCGTCCTGGTCTGGAATGGCGAGCATTATATGTTTGGAAATGATTTAGGGTTGAATCCTGATGCCGTTCTTTCCTACACGCTCAGGGGGGAGGATGAGTACTCGACATGGGGGATAGCGCCAGATCATTGGCAGCTCGCCGAGGATCGCATCTTCCGTTATATGAACCAGCTTGAGCTGGAGCAATACCCGTACGATTTCTTGCTTGTCAATGTCATGGGGTTATTAAATGACAATGCATCGCCTAATCCGAGAGTTATCACCTTTATCAAAGAGTGGAACGAAAAACACGGCAATCAGATCGAAGTTGAAATGACGACGTTAAACCAGTATTTTGACCTGGTTCGTGAGCAGTCCGTTGAAATTCCCGTTTATCGTGGCGATTGGCCGGATTGGTGGAGCGACGGCGTCAACTCGACGCCTATGCACACGCAAATATTCCGCGATGCCCAACGGATGCTGCGTGTCGTTCGCCAGCTGGAGCCAAATGTGGAGACAATGCAAGGCGACCGGATCCGCGAAGCAGAGCATCAGCTGATGATGTATGCCGAGCATACGTGGGGCTACCATTCGTCCATTAAAGAACCGTGGCACTTCATGGTACAGCAGCTAGGTGTTCGAAAAGAAGCCTATGCGGCGAACGCCAGCCGATCGGTTTACACAATCCTGGATGAAGTGCTGAAGCAGCAGGGCGAGGTCATGCTTCGCTACGATCGCAAACTCTCCTATCGCGTTGTGAATCCATATAGCTATGCCATCGAAGATATCGCTCATTTCTATTTGGACAGCTATTCGGAGCTGGATCGGCTCAAAGATGGGTTGGAAGTGGTAGAAGAAAGTACCGGACGCGTCATTCCGCATCAGCTGGAAAGAGTAAGCAGAGGTAATCAGATCGAAATTGTGGTAAGTCTGGAAGCGAATGAAACCAAATCCTATTTTGTTCGGCATGCACAGGATGCTAAAGCCAAGACGACCAGCAGCACTCGGCTTTCAGGCCAAGAGCGCGTCTACGATCTGACGGATCTAATAGTTTTGAATGAGTCCTCGCCTGCGCCAAAGCTAACGATCTCGGAGCATTCCATCGAGACGCCTTATCTTCGTATTGTCTGGACGGAAGGTGATGGAATCATCTCTTGGTATGACAAACGCAAGGATAAAGAATGGTTAGCTTCCAACCGGCTTGCTGGCGCATTCACACCAATTTACGAGAAGACACCCGCGAACGACAGCAGTCAGGTCCAGGTAAGAGGCATCATGGGCAGAAACCGGAAAGGGATGAATGTTCAGAGGTCCATCGGAAAGCTATGCAGCGTCAAAAAGATAACGGAAGGTCCTGTTTATGGCATTGTTGAATTAACGTATACCATTGAAGGAATGAGCCATTATTCGGTCTATTTGAAGGCATATAAGGAGCTTGCCCGAATCGATGTTTCCGTGCGTATTCATAAGGATAGTGTCTGGGATCCGGAAAATATCTTTATTTCACTGCCATTCACGCAGGAAAGAAGCGAGCTATGGCTGGATAAGCCAGGGGCGCCGATTCGTCCATGCCAAGACCAGTTGCCTGGTACCTTAATCGATTATTACTGTATCCAGGAAGGATTCGCTTTGCTGTCCCCTGAGGGCAGCATGCTTCTGGCAACGCCGGATACGCCGCTGCTGCAAACGGGTTCGATCATGCACCAGCCTCGCAAACTAAACGGTCAAGAGCAAGCCGATGTGAAAGAGCCGCTGTATTCATGGCCGCTTTCCAACTACTGGGAGACGAACTTCAAAGCTACATTGGGCGGCTTCTATGAATTCCGCTATATGCTTCAATTTGACGATCAATGGGTAACGCCAGAACGCCCACTCGAGATTTGCCAGGCTATTAATACAGGTACGGTCGCTTATCGGACGATATAAAACCAAAGGGGAAATCCATCCATGTCACGTAGAGATCCATTCGTTATTTTCATCATCCAGCATGCGCATATTGATATCGGTTATACAGAACGTCAAGAAGTAATCACCGACTATCAAGCGCAGTTTGTTGAGCAAGCCGTTGAAATGGCACTATCTCCAAAACAACTCACAAGAAATCAAAACGATAAATTCAAATTTATGCTCGAAGGATTCTGGGCTGTGGAGAAGTATTTGAACAAAACCGGCTCCATAGGAAGGACCAAACTCGTCGAGGCTTTAAAGAGCGGAAACATCGAACTGACGGCATTCTATCTGCATTTATCCGGACTTCTGGATGAAGGACATTTGCGAGATACGTTAAAGCCGGCGCTTGAGTTTGCTAAGGAAGAAGGCATTCCCTTGGTAAGTGCCATGTCTTGCGATGTGAACGGGTTCTCATGGGGCATGGTTGACGCCTTGTATGATGTTGGAGTGAAATATTTATCTACCAATATTAATACCCATCACGGCGGCTGCCCTTTCGGCAAACCGAATGTGCCGTTCTATTGGGAGTCCCCGCAAGGTAACCGTATTTTGGTCTGGCAAGGGTTGACGTATCACAAAGCAAATTTATTAGGGATCATGCCTGGGTTTAATATGATTGGCAATCCGCAGATTCCTGGGATTTCCATCGAAGATGCTTATCGTTATGTCGATATTCAGGACATACGGTATGCCGAGAAATCCTTGTTTCCACTCGTGGAGGGGCTACGACAAACTGGCTATGAATACGGATTTCTTCCGATCATGGCTTCTGGACTCTACACCGACAACAGTCCTCCAACAGACTCTTATTGTGAATTAATTCAGCAGTGGAACGACAAATATGGCGAGCAGATTGAATTGCGCACCGCAACGTTAGCGGAATATTTCGCCTATTTGGAGTCCGAGGTGGCTGATATTCCTGTCTACCGCGGCGATTGGAACGATTGGTGGACGGATGGCGTTATCACTACGGCTCTGGAAACGTCCTTATTCCGCAACGCGCAGCGTACGAAGCGGGTGGCTGAACGGTTGGATCCGGAGCGGAAGTATGTGACGGAAGAAGGATGGAAACCTGTGACGAATGCGCTTGTCATGTATGCCGAACATACGTGGGGGCACTCCGCATCATTGAGCAGACCTTATGATTTCCGCGTCCAGCAGCTGCTCTTGCGCAAAACGAAGTATGCAATTGAGGCGGATGAACGGGCCTGCATCGCGTTAGACAAAGTCCTGTACGGCAAGGGCCAAGGTGATTTTACAGGTCGGAGGACGTTCACATACAAAGTCATAAATCCATCCATCGAATCAAAAATGTCATTGGCCTATTTACCGCTGGATTACTGGGAATCTCCTATTTTTGAACAGGAGATCCGAGTGGTAGATACGCAGGGGCGTCAATACGCCTTCGAACGTGTGAACCATTCGCTTCGCGGACAAGAGTTATGCATCCAGCTCCAGATGGAACCGCTAGAAGAAAGAGAATTGCAACTTGAGTTCTTGAGCGCAGCCAGTGAATCCTCAAAGGCAGAAGCAGCAGGTGCAATCGAAGAGGCAAAAGGAATAGGGCGCTTCGAAAGTGACTTGTTTCGCATTGAATGGGACGATGCGAAAGGTGTGCACACGCTTATCCATAAGCCAAGCGGAAAGTCACTCTTAGTGGACGGTTCGACAGGCCTAGGCGCACCACTTTACCAGATTTTTGAAGGGGGTAGTCGGGGGAAGGCGGCAGGCTTTGGTTATACCAGTCGTGAGATTCCTGACAGCGAAGTTTTCCAGGGAACGATTAAGCGAGTTACGAATACGGGAAGTAATAGCTTCTATGAGACATGGGAGTTCGAATACGAGATTCGAGGCGCACACTCCTATGCGATTGAATATAAATTTTACCGAACTGGCTCACGATTCGACTTGTCCGTGAGATTGAACAAGGAAAATGTCTTGGATCCAGATGGTATGTATACGGCATTCCCTTTCCAAACGGAACAAGGGATATGGTATTTGGATAAAGCGGGTGCAGCCATTCGGCCGTGCATCGATCAGCTTCCAAACGCGTGTTGCGACTATTATTCGGTTCAAAGCGGTGCGTCGTTGGTTGGCAGCGACCTTGGCATTTCGTTTACGACGTTGGATGCCCCGATGGTTCATATAGGTAAGCTTCGTCTGTGGGATTACTCCGACCATATAGAACCAACTGGACCCTTATATTCATGGCTTACGAATAATAAGTGGGATACGAATTTCAAAGCTGCTAGCGGTGGCTTTTACGAGTTCCGTTATACGATCGATGTCAATCAAGCGTATCATGATGTCGCGAAAGCAATACGCGCTTGTCAGGAAAATAGTTATGATTTTCTGGCGATAAGAAAATAGGATTAAAGCAAAGGAATGATATCATGCTCAGCACACTAACGCTCCGCGAATTGAAGAATGCTCTAGAGCAAACACAGCCGGAATCGCGCAAACTGTTTCCTGAAGCTGCATCCACTGAACGGTGGGCGCAGCTAAGAAAGGATGAACGCTATGCGTCATTCTGGGAAGGGCTTGAGGAACAGGCTGCACGTATCCAGGAAAATCCAGCTCATCTACCTCAATTTTCCGATTATATCGTATTCGGTGAGACGGGTGACAACATTAACTTTGAGAACATACGTTATAAGTTGTATGCGGGGCTGAACACGTACAGTTTGCTTGCTATGACGGACGACCGTCCAGAATGGAAGACAGGGCTTGAGAATGCGATTTGGTCCGTGTGCAATGAATATTCCTGGGTACCGCCCGTACATGCTGGGCTGTATGTGAATGAATATCCAAAGGGCATTTGGGATCAACCGATTCCGCCCCGTGAAACCATCGATCTGCAGGCATCTGGAATCGGATTTGCACTGGCTGAAATCATCTACCATGTTGGTCACCGTCTGCATCCTTGGGTAGTCTTCCGCGCCAAAGAGGAGATTGAGCGCCGCATCTTTCAGGTTTATTTCCACGATCCTGTTCCGCAGAACTGGGAGTTGAAAACGAATAACTGGCCGGCGGTTTGCTCAAGCAGCATCGGTGCCGCAGCGATTTATTTAACGGATGACAGCGAACGGCTGGCGGGAATGCTATGGCGGGTGATTGGCGTTTTACGCCAATATGTGTCAGGTTTTGACGAGGAGGGAGCGACTCCTGAAGGTCCGGTATACTGGCAGTTCGGTTTTTCGCATCTTGTATTTTTTTCTGAATTGCTGAGGGAGCGCACTGGCGGACGCATCAACCTGCTTGCTGAACCGAAAATTGAGAAGATTGCGAAATTCCCGCATTACTGCATGTTGTCAAACGGCAAAGTCGTCAATTTCTCCGACGCTGCGGAAGAAATTCGTTTCTATACCGGGCTTTTCCATCGTCTGCGCCAAACGTTCCCTTCTGTTTCCTTACCACCAGAAAGTTATCAATTTCAACAATTGCGGCCTGCTTGGATCGAAGCGACAAGATTGTTGCTTTGGACGCCGGAGCAACCCTCTGCTGAGGCAACGCCTATTGCCGACGGGCAAGATAGGGTGGAAGAACGGATTTTCATCGGAAATCAGTGGGTGGTGTCGAAGGTTCGGCAGACGGATGGGCGTTTAGCCGCATTCGCTGCGAAGGGCGGGCATAACCAAGAACCGCACAATCATAACGATTTGGGGCATTTCATCCTGCATGCTGGCGGAGTTAATGTGCTCGCAGATATTGGAATTGGCGTCTATACGAGGCAGTATTTTCAGCCCGAACATCGGTATGACATGATTCAACCAGGGTCTCATGGACATTCTGTGCCGATTATTAACGGTTGCCGACAAGGCTTTGGCCAATTGTACCGGGCAGAAATCGTAAATCAAGACATTACCGAAGACGAACTGTTGTTTGAACTGGATTTATCGAACGCGTACGAGTGCCCCTCGTTACAACGATTTACTCGTCAGTTCCTATGGCGTCGTCCGATGAATGAGAACTCGCAGCTTATTTTGACCGATCAAGTGATGATGAATGAACCTGCTTCGTCTTTCCAAGAAGTATTCATTTGCGGTGTTGAGCCGCAGCAGAAGGGTCCGGGCCAAGTCGCGATTGGCGCAGTTATGATGACATTTGAAGCAAACGAGTGGCATGTCAATGTGGAAGAACAATTGACGGTTGCGCATCCTGCTACCGAAAGAATGTTTTATCGTCTGCTGCTGACGCGTAAAGAAATGAGCGAGTCTATTACATGTCAGTTCCGTTTTGAGATCAGCTAAAATCAATCGAGATCTCGCGGTTCGTTGCTAGCTGCGAACTAAAAAGAACAGCAGTTAACTAATTTGAGTTAACCGCTGTTCTCTTAGATTTAACAAAAGCCTATGAATGTGACTCACTTGAGTTGCTTACTAGAGAGTTTATATGGAGACGCCCAGAGGACGAGAATCCTCAATTAGTCATTAGAGATAAGGCCGATTTTTCGAAAGTGCCTGAATCTTTTCAAGAAGTTTTCATTAGCAGTGTCCCCCCGCAGGAAGCAGAATTAGGGCGTATTCAGATGAACGCAGTGATGATGCACTATGATCCTGAGCAGTGGACGGCTGAAATAGAGCGGATACTAACGGATATAAATTCAAAGCAAGATGTTCCGTTTTATCGTATAATAATGACATTGAAAAAACCTGATTTGGAAGTGGTATTTTCATGTCGTTTTGAGATCGCGGAATCGTGAGGAACCGAGCTGGATGATTATAAGCAAGCCATTTACGAAAGTAAGATCCAAGGAGGATGTCTTTTATGGTACAGATTGGGAACGGATCGCATGTTTATCAAGTTGAGGAGGGGTGGGCAAAAGTCCCTGAGTCAATTCAACTTGGCTACACCCATGGTATTGTTGTTGACTCGGAGGAAAATGTTTACGTCTTTCACACCAATGCGCCATGTGTTTTAAAATTTGATAAAAACGGTAATTATCTGTCTTCGTGGGGAGATGAATTTGCTGGTGGTGCCCATGGGTTTTATCTGCATCAGGAAGAAGAACGCGAAGTTCTATATGTAACAGATACTGCGGGTCGGATGGTGAAGACAACACTGAATGGTGAGGTCTTAATGGTTCTTGGTACACCGGATCTCCCAAGTATTTATGATACCGAGAGGAAATACGTTCCTACGGATGTTGCTGTGGCACCTAATGGCGATATTTACGTTGCAGATGGCTATGGTCAGAGCTACATTCACCGTTACACAGCCACTGGCGAATACATCCAATCTTGGGGCGGTGCCGGCACTGAACCTGGTAAAATGAAATGCCCCCATGGTATATCTGTAGACCTGCGCGGTAACGAGCCGGAACTTTATGTTGCGGATCGGGGTAACAATCGGATTCAAGTATTTACGTTGGATGGCCAGCACAAAAGATTTATTGACGAGAATATGGATATGCCTTGCAATTTTTATTATTTTGGAAATGAGTTATATTTTCCGGATTTGCATAGCCGCATCACGATCTTTGATCGTTATGACAAGCTGATTACTCATCTGGGGGAAGACCAACAGGCGTACAAACAGCCAGGATGGCCGAATCTGGAAACGAGTTACTTCCGTACTAATCGGTTCAGTTCCCCACATGGTATTTGCGTAGATCTTAAGGGCAACGTATATGTTGCCGAATGGATGGTGCACGGCAGAATTACGAAACTGGTTCGTTGCTAGAGGCAGCAAAAAATAAAGAACAGCGGTTAACTTATTTGAGTTAACCGCTGTTTTTTTAGATCAAACGATATTGACGGCGAAAGACCGTCGGAGCTATGCGTTCCATCTTTTGAAACAATTTGTAATGGCGCGGATACGGATTGAAAATCGTACAAATGGACAAAAAAATGTAGGATTAAATGTATTCACCAACATTCATTGAAATTATATCATACAATCGGACAAATTAAATATTTTCAGACAAAGACGGAGCACCCAGCCATGTGTCATAATTCATTTAAAGCGAGAGTGAATTCGCGACGAGAGGATGAGCTGAAAGTGCCAAATGCGAAAGGAATCCCAACACAAGAAGACGTAAAATTTTTTAAAGAAAATGGCTACTGGGTGTCTCCGAAAATTATCGATGATGAAAGGCTTGCCAAACTGCGCGACAGAATGGAGAGAGTATACCGGGGGGAATTCGAGACCGGAACGCCTCCTGAAACCATCTGGAGCTATGAGAAAGGTCATCCGAAAACGCTTCGCAAAACAGATATGGCAAGTTATGCTGACTTCACGATTCGCGCACTTGCCCTCGATCCGGTAATCGGCGAGATTGCGGCTGCTCTGACTGAAAATGATACAATCCGTTTCTGGGCCGATCAGTTGCTGCTTAAACCAGAACAATCAGGAGGACAAGGCTCTAACGTCGGCTGGCATCAGGATTATACCTATTGGCAATGTTTCCACAACCCGGAGACGCTCCTTACAGCATGGGTGGCCTACGATGATGTTGATGAAGAGAATGGCTGTATGCAGATGGTACCAGGCAGCAACCAGTGGGGTCTTCTATCAGGAAGTGATTTTCATGAACAAAATTTAGATAAGCTCAAGCAAGGGATAAACGTGCCTGAAGGACAAACCTTTCGAACTGTACCTATCGTAATGAAAGCTGGACAAGTCAGCTTCCATCACAGCTTAACCATACACGGAAGCGGACCTAACCGATCAGATCGAGTACGTCGCTCGTCGGCGCTTCACCTAATGACCGGCGAAACGCGCTTTCGGGATGATGAGAAATTCCGATACATCTCGATCAATGAATTCATCGCTGCAGGGGGGAAAGATGGCGATATCGCTCAGGGTGACATGTACCCTGTCACATACAAAAAAGATGTAACGGCATAACGCCGTTACATCTTTTTTTTGAGAGCAGATTTGGCGTAACATGGTGCGATTGATGTAAGGCTGGTTTCATCATGCTTCAAGTCCCGTAAGGTCCGAATCTGTTTGAATATATCCAAGACCAGGTTCAACTCTAGCTTTAAAATCATCCTGTACTTCCATGCTGGCACTTGTTTTTAAATAAATGGATTTATGTTCAACTCGGTTCTCGACCAAGGTCAGTTCACCAGGATGATTGAACACACACCCATTGAAATGAAGCTTCTTTTTCAGATATTCCGGCATTGCTTTGTTACCATAGAAGTAGATCCGGTTATCCTTAAAGCTGGAATTTGCTATAGATATCAGATCTACCGGTGTTGTAATCGACATAAACGGTTTACTTTCCGCATGCAGCACTTGAATCCGATCGAAAAATAGTTGCTCTTGGCATGGAATCGGAGATCCAGGATAATAGGAACGGCTATCACCCATAATCATCACATCGCGAATGATGAGATCTTCAAAGGTACAAATATGAATGCCATACTGCGATTTGCCCAAATCCATACAACGAAATCGTTCTATTTTCAAATCTTTGATATAGAAGAAAGCAAGCTGTCCATGCAAGCCGAAAACCTCGAACTTGCGGATATCCATACCATTCACAATGATGTGTAGATTTTCTACGGTGATGTGTTGATCGTACGTTTTGGTCAGTGCTCCCTTGTTCAGGATGACATGCGCAAAGGGCTTTAATTATTTTTTGTACAATCTGATGATAAAAAGGAAGCCAGCATGTCAAATAACCGCTCTTCCTGAAAAGGGAAGTGCGGTTATTTTTGTTTCTACTTCGTGAGTCTAGGGCTTAGGCATGCCACTCCAGGATAACTGGCGGATATCCGAAGCAGTTTTGCCTTTGTATTGTTTTATCAACCTGGCAAAATGAGCAGGCGTCTTAAATCCACAGCGTTCAGAGATCTCAGAAATTGTCAATCCTGTATGCTTGAGCAGATCTACCGCTCGTGTAACTCGATATTTCCATAAATATTGCATAGGAGTAGTACCTTCGTGCTGTTTAAACAATCGGATCAAGTGTTCAGTTGATAGGTTTGTTTGAAAGGCAATATCGTTTAAGGAGATGTCTTCAGCAAAATGTACGTTTATCCATATTAGAGCTGAGTGGATAGCGGGATGTTTCTCGCTCAGGAGTTGTAGTCTTCTCATTTCAGAGGGGTATAAATGAAGCGCAGCAAGTCCAAGACTGAGGATCATATTATCATCTCTAGACGCATGCTGCTGAATGTTAAGTATAAGGTCTGTTAGCGCATTCATTTCATTCGTGAGTGGAAGAATTTCTGGCAGCTGATCAAGCATATGGATAATCTCATCCGATAGCAGAGATACACGTACAGTGATCCAACGATGCCAGGTTTCTTCGGTCTTGGAGAAAGTAAACATTTCCTCGTGTCTAGGTTTCAAAAGCACCATTTGACCAGGAAGTACATGAAGATTTCGGCCATCAATTGTGATATCCATCTCTCCTGTATACAACATAACAAGTTGGATATCTTGTTGAAATCTGGGTCCATAACGGCCGTTTGGTGGATATACAATTGTACCTGCATAGGCAGTTTGTAAATTTTCAAAAGGAATATTTAATTTCATGCTTACTCACCCTATTTTATTGTATTACTTATTATCTTAAATATCAATTTCAGATAAGCACATGCCTATTACAGATATTGTAGTAACTTAGGAGACAAGTTATGTTATGAATATAAAACAAACGCATTAGAAGAATGGAGGAAGATTATATGATTCCGTACATCAATAAAGAAGTTCCACTTACGATTTCCATGTGGGATTTTTCTTGGCTGAAGGGAAACCATCCTGGTGGTGCCTATGAGGATTTGGCCAGACGTGTTGAAGAAGCCAAAATTCGCGGCTATAACACTTTGCGGGTCGATTGCTTTCCAAACCTAATCCTACAGGAAACTGCAAACTTTAAGAAGAACTGGGATTCGCGGACGGAACTGCCCCAATGGGGACAGACGACTATCGATTTTTCCTGCAACGTACAAGAACGGCTTTCAACACTTGCGGAATTATGCCGTAAAAACGGGATCTGGTTAGGTTTGGATGCATGGGACAAAGCGAGCATGATCGGTCATTACAATATTATCGAACCGCAGGATGAAGAGAAAACATTTGTGACGTATTCCGAAACTTGGGTAAAGGCCCTACGCTTGATGAGGGAAGAAGGTATATTAGAAAGGGCAGTGTGGGTTGCCCCGATGAACGAAGTACCCCATTATTGCTGTGGAAAAGTTAGAAGCATTATGGATTTGGAACAGCGAATTAGAAATGAAGGCGAGGTTATTCTTGAAATAAATGCGGAATTGGATCAGACCTATCAGCGTGTCAACCATTGGATGGGTGAAGCAATCAAGGAAGAAATTGGCCGCGACGGTATCCCTTTGTGCTATTCATCCTTAGGGGCCGAGCCATATGCCGACAGATTAACAGATATTTACGACGTGGCTGATGTTCATTATATGCCGTCTGTGATTATGGACGCTAGCGACGAGGAAGCCTTCGAACAGACGGGAAAGGGAGCCTCCCGTTTCTCTAATTTCCAACAATTAATCACATATGACTTGAAAAGATATTCAGAAGTTTGGGAGACAGCTTGCCAAAAAAATTATGGAAAAATGTTGGAAGGCGTGCGTACGTATCATGAAAATGCGTTGAAGCACTTGACCCTTGCTTCTGGCAAACAATTATGCCCGATTATTACAGAATCCTTTGGTCCATGTTATTTCCCAGATCATCCGGAAGTTAGCTGGGACTGGTACAAAATGTATAACGCAGATGCAGCAAAGACAATAGCTAAGCTCCCATTTGCGGGGACTAGCCTTTCCAATTTCGCTGAACCACAATACCGTTTATGGAAAGATGCGGAATGGCACAGGACGACAAACCTGTTCCTCAAGAACTCATTTTAAACGTAAGAAGTGTTATAAAGCTGGAAGGAAAGAACATGCCAAATAACCGTTCTTCCTGAAAAGGGAAGTGCGGTTTGTTTTTATTTTTGTTTCTGCTTCATTTCGTCATATAATGTACTTAAAATAAAAGGGAGGATCTTTCATGGAACAACTTCTAGGAATTGAAAAGCCGCGTGCTGGCAAACTGGCAAACTGGCTGTTATCTTGGGTACAACCGAATGGGGCGAATCACGGGTTTCATAACCATTCCGTATGGGGATCTAACCCGTATCGATGGGCTGATTTCACCTGCGGTCACAGTACGTGGGGAAGTCCGTTATTACCCGCTTTGGCCATGCTTCTTAAAGAAAGACGTGAACCTGAGTTGGAGAGTCGATTGCTGCAACTCATTCGTTTTCAAACGTCCAGTTTTCAAGAGGACGGACAATACGCTCACATTGGCTTTCAGATTGGGGAGAGCGCTAAATTAGGCTTAATCCATAACGCCATTACGAACGTCTCGCTAGGCCTCACGCTGAGGTACGGGGAAGATTATTTAAGCGATGAGGTCAAAGCGGGAATTCGTACCTCGATGGAACATAATTTCGAAGCCATGGACCGAATTTATCCCTATGGTGGTATCTATACGCAGGGTAGAGCGCACGGCAAAGCGATCAGCAACCAAGAATATGCCCGGTTCTGGGGAAAGTTGATACATTTTCGCGCATTCAGTGGGGATTTGGAACGAAGCGAAGAGCTCCGTAAACATTTAGATAGTATGATTGAACTTTTTCACTTCCGGGGCTTGCCGGATATGGAATGCGAGGCTTCTTATCGCTACGATAAAGACAAGACGAGCACAGAGCCTGGAGAATACTATGGCTTATTGATCGGTCCTCTGGTATTGGCTTATGAAATATTTGGCGACGAGCGATACTTGGCGCATGCAGGTGCACTTTGTAAGCATGTCGCAAGAAGCGTTTGGCAGGATCAGCGAGGCCATCTAAGAATGCATCGCGTCTGGTACCATTCTGGCAGCAAGTGGGTAAAGCTCGATGAACCGATGCTGATTGCCGGTATGGGGATGACTTTATTTGCGGTAGAGCAATATTTGCATCATGTACAGGACGAGGAATTAAGCGAATATCTAGCAGCTAGCGACCGCACGTATGCCGCCTATCAAAATCCAAGAGGCTATTTCGCTTCCGCGACCGGTTGGAGCAATGAAGCGGATGTCGCACCATCAACCGCTTGGCATTCACACGATTTGCTCTACCTCGCAGCTCGCCACAAGGCGGACGAGACTTTTTGGACTGACCTGAATGATAAGGAGTTAGGTCAGAGCACCTCGGTACTGCTAGGCAATCAGTGCATATGGATGGAAAGGGATCAACAATGGACGATTACCGACTATTACGGACGGGATGTGTACCAGATTATCGGCCGGAAGGACGAAGCGCACTTTGGGCGCGATATGATGTGGGTTGGCGGTGAACGAGCGCTGCCGGTACATTTTTCCTTTGGACCTCGGCCATCCCTTATGAAAACCAACGAGGGTATTTACTTAATGCCTGGGGAGTGGGTGGAAGCGGATTTGCAGCTTTCTAGTGTAGCTGATGTTCCCTTCCTAGGTGACTGGAAATAGAAAAGCGCAAATCTACTTGCTGTTGGAACCAAGTAGATTTGTGCTTTTACGTTAGCTGATACCGCAATTCGTCAGCATTTTTCCTATATTTCATTGGTGTTGTGCCAATGAGTTTTTTGAAAGCCTGACAGAAGTAAGGGAAATTGTGCATCCCCACCTCAATACTGATCTGCTCAATTCCTTTATTACTAATATGCAATAACAGACAGGCCTGTCGAATTCGCCTAGCAAGTACATAGTCCATTAAACTTGAGCCCGTTTCTTGCTTAAAGACGCGCGACACATAATATTTGGAAATATGCAACTGCTCTGCTACCGTGTCGAGTGAAATCTCCTCCGCGTAATGCGTTTCGAGCCAATTCATGATTTTTTCGGAATAGTGAAGCTGTCGCTGAGGAAGTAAGCCGTTTTCTACAGGATTACCAAATCCTTTTGCGTAGAGAAATTGAAAAGTCTGCAGGAGGAGTAAGGCGAAATTTTGTTGCTTTTGCTGGTCCTGATCGTTAACCAACACGGTATCATAATGCTGGAATAATTGATTAATAAAGCTGGTCTGGTCCATATGCTGGAGCACTTGCTCATGGACTTCATTTTTCCACAAATGTTGAAAATATTGATGCAAATGTGGGAAAGAAGCAAAAAAGTGCTCAAAAATAGAGGGCTCCAACGTGATTATGGTACGTTCGAATGGCGCATCTGGATGTACATCGACTTGAATGTGATGTAGTTGAAACGGCTGTAAATAGAGGAAGGTACCAGACTGTATCGGATACACCTTGCGATTCACTACGATTTGACCACTGCCCTGATACACGTATAATAATTCCATCCCTTGATGACAATGGTAAAATCCTTTATAGTTCTCAGTCGATATTCTGCGATAACTGAAACGATAGGGGGTCTCATGTAAGGCCGTATCTTCAAGCAATTTCAATGTGTTCAGTCCTTCCTCATACACCGAAGTAACGCCGTTTACATAGTGTACCATTTTGAAAAGAGATATGACAAGAAAACAACAATTTTATGCAATGCGGCATAACTTTGAAGGAAGCAGATTTACTATAATAAAGGTATGTTAAATTTCAATTAGTTACATGACTAAGGAGTGATCATGATGGAGTATACGACATTTGGTAAAACAGGGATTCGAGTTTCTAAGCTTGGGCTTGGCGGCGCTCCGCTTGGCGGGGATTTCGGTCCTGTCACTGACGAACAAGTTATAGAAGTGATTGATCGAGCTATGGAGCTTGGGATCAATTTTATCGATACAGCACCGTTATATGGACGTGGAGAAAGTGAGCGGCGAATTGGGTTGGCGCTTAAAGGGAAAAGGGATAAAATGGTCATCGCGACCAAAGCTGTTATGCGCGGTGTGCCGTATACGTATGAGAATACGATTCTTTCAGTGGAAGAAAGTCTTAAGCGTCTTGGCACGGATTACGTGGATCTCATTCAAATGCACGAACTTTCGGAACTGAACTCGGAAATTGGGATGAATGAAACGATTCCTGCCTTTCTTAAACTGAAAGAGCAGGGGAAAGTAAGGGCAATTGGGGTCAACGCTTTAAATCCATCATTGTTGCTGCCTTTTATTAAGACGGGGCTTATTGATTCCATCCAAACATTCTATCGTTATATGCTCATCGACTATTCGGCTATGGACGAGCTCCTTCCGACAGCAAAGGAATATGGGGTGTCCGTTATTAATGGAAGCGTGCTTGGCATGGGGTTTCTTGCTGAAGCGCCAGCTCCTTTTGTCAAGGAGGATTCACCTCTATATATAGAAGCACAGCGCCGCATCGGGGCGTTAGATTTCCTTCGGAAGACAGAACCTAAGGGACTAATCGAGCCTGCCATGCGCTTTAGCCTTGCAAGCCCTGACATTACAGTTACGTTAACGGGAACAACTTCAATGCGTTCGCTCGCACTGAACGCCAGCTATTGCGATGGCGTTGGCCTGCCGCAACATGATTTGGATCGGCTGCTCTCTTTATTTCCGGGTCAGCCAATATCTTGGTAAAGGGGTATAACAACTATGACGAACGCACCATGGGTAGACGAATTATGGCATAAAATCAACGATAAAGTAGAACGAATGAACGCGTCGATTGGCGCTGATTTTCCTTATATCTCCTACAACGGGAAGTACAACAGCGAAGAAGCGGATTGGTGGACGAATGGCTTCTGGCCAGGTTTGCTATGGCTGGTGTATCGCGAATCCAAGCAACATCAACTTCAAGAGACAGCAGACCAGATAGAAAAACTGATGGACCCCGTGCTGGCCGATTTTTATCCGCTGCATCATGATGTAGGATTTATGTGGAGCTTATGCTCCGTGGCACAGTACAAGCTGCTAGGCAACGAAACGTCGAAGCGTCGTGCCATGACTGCAGCTAGTCATCTCGTTGGGCGTTACAACGCGAAAGGGCAATTCATTCGCGCTTGGAATCAGCCGGAGCGGACGGGTTGGGCGATTATTGACTGCATGATGAACTTGCCGCTGCTCTACTGGGCAAGTGAAGAGACGGGTGATCCGCGGTTTCGGCATGTAGCTGTTCTTCATGCGGATACGACTTTGCGTGAATTTCTTCGTCCAGACGGATCTACCCACCATATTGTGTGTTTCGATCCTGAGACGGGTGAGAGACAAGAAGCGCTTGGCGGGCAAGGTTATTCACCGGACTCGGCATGGGCGCGCGGCACCGCGTGGTCCTTATATGGCATGGCGCTGAGTGCTCGCTACACAGGGGATCAGCGATATATCGATGCAGCGAAACGTGCAGCGCATTTCTTCCTGGCGAATGTTCCCGAGGATGGGTTGCCGCCATGGGATTTCCGAGCGCCGTGGGAAGAAGACATGGCGATGGACTCAAGCGCCACAGCATGTGCAGCCAGCGGCATGTTAGAATTGAGTTTGTTGGTGCCAAAAGGTGAATCCGAGTTATATCGGCAAGCGGCTGAGAAATTGATTTTTAAATTAAACGAACGCTACACAGCTTTGGACGATCCGAGCGAGGAAGCCATTCTTCGTATGGGCACGGCCAATCGCCCTAAGCAAACACATGTCAATGTGCCGATGATTTATGGCGATTATTTCTTTGCAGAAGCGGTCTGCAAGCTGCGCGGCATCCAAGATACATTCTGGTAGGAGGAAACAACCAATGTCACCAACGAATAGTTCAATTTCTACATCAGCTAAAATTTATGCGCGTGATTCGTGGACGCCGCCAGCTTGGGCGCTGATGGAGCGTAAAATTATAGATACGTTGAATGAAGCAGCAGTTGAATATGTAAAGCGCTATACACGGGAAGATGGGACCATTGTTTGGCGTGAAGATTGGCCAGGCATGGACGGATCCGATGATCCGTATGAAGCATTCATGAATTTATCTTTGCTGTACACGCTTGGCGGGAACGAAGAAATGCTGCGTTTGTCCCGTGTTATGTGGGATGCCATTACGTGGCAATGGACCGAATACGGACAAATTCATAATGAATTCGACGCTTACTATGATTGGATGCATCATGGCGAAGGCTACTTATATTTCTATTTCCTTGGCTTATCTGATCCGCATCTTCTGAAAAATCGTCAACGTGCAGTGAAATTTGCTGAGCTCTACATGGGTACGAACCCGGAAGTACCTAACTTTGATGCGGAGCGGAAGTTAATGCGTTCGCCAATTACGGGTAGCAAGGGACCTCGTTTTGAAATGACAGAAGAGGACTGGGTCACGCATCGCGGTGTGTTGGACGATTATTTGGCACCTTTCGAGGATGTTCCAGGTGTGGATTTCGCTAGTGGGAAGTGCAAGTGGTCAGACGATGACATCTATCGTGAAATTATTAAAAGAATGAATGAGCGGAAAGCAAAGGGTGACGTCCCGCTTAACCTGAATTCAACGGGGCTGATGACCAACGCCTTCATGTACACGGGTGATGAATCCTATCGCAAGTGGGTCTTGGAGTACTTGGCAGCTTGGGAAGAACGCACTCTTCGGAACAACGGCTTGATTCCCGATAACGTCGGTTTAAACGATATCATTGGTGAATACAACGATGGCAAATGGTGGGGCGGGTACTATGGCTATCGCTGGCCGCATGGCTTCATGTCGATCATCGAGCCTTTAACCAATGCTGGGATGAATGCCGTGCTACTTTCCGGTGATCGCAGCAAGTTAGATCTGGCACGCTCACAACTGGATCGTAACTGGTCGTTAGGTAAAGAAATCAATGGGAAATGGCATGTTCCCCATAAGCACTTTGATGCGGGTTGGACAGACTATCGAATCCAAGTGCCAACTTACCCAATTTATTTATGGACGGTCTCGATGTCAGAGGAAGATGCGGCCCGTGTAGATCGGATTCCTTACGAGGATCATTTCCGCGCTATCGATATGCCGACGATTTCCGGAAGAAATCCCGTAACTCGCAAAGAAACGAAACATTATATTGCGAATACCGTGCCTTGGTATTTATATATGCGCGGACAATTACCTGATTATCCTGAGCAGATTTTACAGCAAAATCTAGAGCTGATCGCCATTCAGCTTGAGAAGCTTCGTTCCCCAGAAGGGGATCCAACAAGCTGGGATTGGGATCATCCTTACAGTATTCATCAGTGGCAGGAATTCTCGCCGGTCTATTTCGAAGGATTGCTGCAAATGATGCTAGGCGCGCCTATGCACATCTCCCATGGTGGATTGCAGCATGCGAGAGTGCGTTATTTCGATGTAGAACGCAAGCGATGCGGTCTTCCTGAGGATATCGGAGCATTGGTTGAAGCGCTCGGCGATGAGTTTGTCACGTTAACATTGGTGAACTTGTCTTCATTCAACGAACGTGAATTGATCATTCAGGCAGGCAGCTTTGGTGAGCATCAGTTTACTTACATGGAAAGCTATAATCAGCGTGGCGAGAATATTGGTGAAAGCTACATTGATAGCAAATGGTTGCCTGTGAGATTGGCTCCTGGAGCTGGTATTCAACTCAAGCTGAGCATGAAACGCTATGTGAATCAGCCTACTTATGAGACGCCATGGAGTTCGGAAGTGGAAGCAACGGCAACTAAGATAATCCGCGGACGAAACCAAGAATAGGAAAATGAATAAGGAGTGAATCGTTGTCATGTCATCTATTCGTCAGTCATCTAACCATGCCTATCTCGATACACATGTCCATTTCTGGCAGCTGGAGCGTGGGGATTATCTTTGGCTGAAGCCGAGCAATCCTACGCTCTACCAGAATTATTTACCCTCCGATCTTGCTGACGCAGTGAAAGCTGCTCTCCATGAGGATGCGTTACAAGGATTCATTGCTGTTCAAGCAGCGCCGACAGTAGCAGAGACGGAATTCCTGCTTGAGCTCGCTGGTCAGGATAAGCGAATTCTCGGTGTCGTTGGTTGGCTTGATCCCTATGCGGAATCCTTCGTAGACGATTATAGACGGTTACGGAGTAATCCGTTATTTGTGGGAATCAGGTTGGATCGAGCCGTTTTCCAGCCTGGTATGGATCAAGATCGTCTGCTAGCGAATCTTCGTCTTATGGAAGCGGAGAATTTCCCAATTGACCTTCTGATCGGACCTGACCAGATACCGACAGTGATTAAATGCCTGGAAAGCGTACCTCAGCTCAAGGCCGTTATTAATCATTTAGGCGGTCCGCCCATACGTACTGGTGAAATTGAGATCTGGTCCGAACAGATCCATGCGTTGTCTGCGTTCCCTCATGTATATTGCAAATGGTCAGGGATGATTACGCCTGCAGAAGGTATGAATCCAGAGCGTTTGGCACCGTATATTCGTTATACAGCAGAACGATTTGGTCCAGGGCGCATCATGTTCGGCAGTGACTGGCCGGTAGCTTTACTGGCAGGAAGTTATGACGATGTTGTTGAATTATTTGAACAGCTGCTGCCTGAAAAATGGACCGATGAGGAGCGCGCGAACGTACGCGTGCACAATGCTAAAGATTTTTATTTTGGCATGTAGGAGAGTGAAAGTTCATGCAAAGACTGCTGTTCTACTCACAAATGCGTAGAGGATCGGTTAGCGAGTTCAACCAAATTGTGAAAGATAATGCCGTAAAACTGCGTGAAGAATGGGAAACTGCGGGTCTTAGGCATGTCGCGGTATTCACTTGCGATCTGTATGTTTGCGTATATGCCGAGGTCGTAGATGATCCAGTTACACCAATATGGGGTTGGCCCGCTTCGTTCGATCGCTATCTGGAGAAGTGGCCAACGGAGCCTGATCAACATGTCAACACGAGTGAAACGCTGCATAGATGGGCGATCCCAATGATCGACGTGTTTCATGACGGCATGCCGGAAAGTGCCGAATCATGGCGTGGAAGTCATCCTGTAGAAGAGCGAATAGGCTCGATAGCGAGATTAAAACCAGAGATGGTCTCGAGCTATATTTTTTACCATTATCAGATGCAGGAAGAGACACCAAACAGTTTTAATCAAACGTATATGATTGGTAACCTTGGCAGACTGATATTCTCATATCATGAGTTGCCTGCTAGGGTAAATCCAGCGAGGCGTCAAGGCTTGTTGAGCACGCAACAAGCACCGGCTAATTGGCACGAGGTGATGTACCCTCATTTTGACCTATGGGAAGAAGAGATAGAGGCGCAGCAGATTTGGCGTAAAATGGAGCGATTGATGTGAAAAACAGCCGATTAGGAGTCAAGCGACTCTTAATCGGCTGTTTTATGTTCCGCGACTTACTCGATGTCTTCACTGTCAATTTTTTCAGGAATCACGATATATACTGCTAAGCCTCTGTGTAGATTTGATGAAATGAATACCCCATATTGATCGCCAAATAGTAATTTAATCCGTTGATTTAAGTTTTTCAAACCAATATGCTTCTCCTCTAAATTCACGCCGTTGGCCAGTTTTTGCTGAAGACTAATGAGTTGGTCCTCAGGCATACCTTGCCCATTATCGGAAACGGTGATGACGATTCCATCCGATGTTCGCAGTCCCGTAATAATAATCTGTCCTGGATTACGAGTAGGAATAATACCGTGCTGAAACGCATTTTCCAATAGCGGTTGAATGGAAATCTTTAATATTTGGCAAGCAAGAAGACTTCCTTCAATCTGCCAAATCACATCAAATTTATTCGGATATCTGGCTTGCATAATCTCCACATATTGCTTCGCATGTTGGATCTCATCGCTTAGCTCAGTTAGCGGATTATCGGTATCCAGACTGCGTCTTAGCAGATCTGAGAGTGCTGTAACCATCTTCGACACGTTATTATGTCCCTTCGTTAATTCAATCGCAAGATACTTTATCGTTTCCAAGGTGTTGTACAAGAAATGCGGTGTCGTCTGATTTTGCAAAGCAATCGTTTGAGCCTTCCGTAAGGAATGCATGCGGAGCTGCAGCTCTTGTTCAAGACCTCGTTTGGCATCTATGGTTCTGAATATCGAATTGGTAATTGTTCTCACCTCGTTCCATTTGCTTTTCTCGCTGGTGTCCATGAGAGGCTCTAACTTTTCCTGATCTTCAATCATAGACATGATCTGATTCACAGGTGAGAATGTTTTAATTGAGATCAATAAGGAAACAACGAAGACGATGATCCCGCCAATTGCAAAAAACAAATACAAAAATGTTCGCAGATCTTCCATTTTCTGTTCATAATTATTGAGAGGTAACAACGAGATATAAGTTAAATTGTTATACTCAGAGGGTAGCACGGATACAATATATTTCTGTTTGTGAATGGTTTTAATCAAGGTGTTTGGGGCAGTGATATTAGCAAGGACATCCGCGCTATTCAGCAGATCGATATCATGGATATTGGACATAAATTCAGACCGATTATTACTATAAGCCACCACATCTCCACGCAAGATGTACGTGTTTTCAAATTGTTCACCTGTTTGAAATAAATAATTACGAAGCTCTTCGATATCAATATTCGCGGTTACAGCTCCAATTCTAGTGTTATAGAAATAAGAAGGCAGCGTAAAGGAAATGAAGTATGGATACGTATCGTTCCGTTTTCGTAAATCCAAATAAGACCGGTTGCTGTCCATTTTCTGATAGACGGATTTATGCCAGGTTTTGTCATCAAAATCTGCTAAGGTTGAGTCAAATCGATTGGAAAGCATGTACGAATTCCTCTCCGAATACACGTACAGGGAATCCATGTATTTGATGGAACGTGTGAACATCGAAATCTTATCATGGATCGTCTTCATTTTGGAATTGAGCGTATTATTGTCCGAGGGAGAAAGCATGAAGGAAGCGATATCATCTTGATAAGTCAATTCCAGCGAAACTCGCTCCATTTGTTTAAAAATGGTCTCGATACTGTCTTTCACGCGGTACAGTGAATTCATGTTCACACCGCTGATTTCTGTCTCAATCGCTTTATTCATTTGAACATACGTAACAATGCTTAAACCTGTAAAAGGAACAATCACTAGGAGGAAAATCAAGATTAAACTTTTGATAAAGAGACTTTGAAACTTGTACATTCGGACAGCTTGTATTAAATTGCGGTTTGTTTTCATGATTCATTACCTTGTGAACGCAAGCTTTGTTGTCGAATGTAATCCTTAGGACTGACACCTGTTGTTTGTTTGAACAAGCGGGCAAAGTATTTACTATTGAGATAGCCAACCTTTTCCGTGATCTCGTGAATTTTATATTGACGGGATTCTAACAATTCAATCGCTTTTTGAATCCGCAATTGGGTTAAATAATCAATATAATTGATACCTAATGCTTGCTTGAAGATTCGGCTAAAATAAATATGATTCAAGAAAACATGATTAGCGACCTCTTCGAGCGATAAATCCCGATGAAAGTTCTGTAAAATGTATTTTTGCGCTGCCTCGACAATCAGAGTGGCATTCGATTCTTTCGTATTTACATTGAGAACCATAAGATTATTGATATACTGCTTGGCCCATCTGCGGATTTCCTCCAAATCGTTGATTTCAATAACAGCATGGTAATTATGAGCGGTCTCATGCGGAATCTTACCAACTTGTCCGCGATCCGCGTAATATCGGAATACCATTGCAAACAGATCCATAATCAAACGATGAACAAATGAGATTGGCAAATTGCGAAATTCGTCCATGAATCGATCAAGTAGGCTCATGGTATTCTCAATTTGGCTGTCTGTAATATGCGCCATGAATAGCTTGTACTTCCCTAGCAGATTGTCATATTCGCTCGGCTCCAACCGATCTTTTCCACGCGTTTCTTCATAAACAAGCTTTAACGGTACGCTAAATTGAGCTAATTCAACTAGGTTATGAAATGTAGCTGTCACGTGATAACGAATCTCGATATCAAAATTGCTTCGGATTCGGGAAATAATTTCATTCAACTCTGTATCGAGTTGCTTACGCAGGTCCTCCAGTGTTACTGCATGATTAGGAAAAGCAAGTAATTTCATCCCCTGATATTCATTGAAGACAGCCTTATACAAGAAATTAGCATTTTCAGCAAGGAAAATGCTTTTTAACGAATAGGTTATCTTTTCTGGCTTAATGGTCAGCTTCTCAGGCTCACATAGCTCTAAGTCAATTAAAGCGCAAGGACAATGGCCTGGGTCTAGGGAAAGCGATAATAATTGAACTCGTTTATGAAGCTCATTCGTATTCCGCAAGGCCCCCATCACGAGATCGGTATAAAATTGCTCTTTCAATAAAGGAAGAAGCTCATCAAATCGTACAGATTGCTGTTGCTGTTGGATAGAAGCACTCTTCTGTTGATCTAACTTCTGCTTCAAGTTCTGAAATACATCCGTAATTACGTCATATTTCGTCGGCTTTAACAAATAATTCTCTACATTATACGCTATGGCTTGTTGGGCATATTCGAAATCTTTATAACCGCTAATAATAATGACACGAATCTGCGGATAGTTCTCATATATATGCTTGGCTAGTTGGATTCCGTTAATCTCCGCCATTCGAATATCAGTTAGTACAATGTCAACCTCATGGGTTTTCAAATATTCGATGGTCTCTTTACCGTCCTCGAAATCAGCGACGATCTGAAACCCAAGTGATTCCCAATCTAGAAAATATCTCAGCCCTCTGCGTACAATCTCTTCGTCGTCAACCAGAATAAGCTTGTACATGTTACGCCATCCTCTCTATGTTTTCACTTCATTATAACGCAATGATATGTCGATATTGGTGTCGTTCTGGCGATATTGTAAGGATTAGTTGAAAAAAGTTACTTTAATTGCTTTAAGTAACTTCTTCCTATTTATTTCCGCAACTTCGTAACCGTATCTTTAATTTGGCTCCCTATTCAATTATACCCCTATTTCGTAAAATTAAAGTAAGCAAAGGGGGAAACGACACATGAGAGAAACTGCACTACATAGCGTGACAGATAAGTCGACAATTGAAACAATGACGAAGCCACTTAGACGGAATACATTAAAAAGATTGGTTAAAGAGAATATAGCCTTATTTCTCCTAACCTTACCGGCAATTCTATATTACCTTATTTTTCACTATACACCGATGGTTGGTGTCATACTCGCATTTAAAGATTATAAATATGCCGACGGTATTTTCGGTAGTGAATGGATTGGATTCAAAAACTTTGAATTCTTCTTTACGTCCATGGATGCATGGCGAATTACAAGGAATACTGTAAGTTATGCTGGTGTATTTATCGTCTTGGGTAATATGGCGGCTGTTACAGTTGCGCTCTTGCTGTTCGAGGTTCGTGGGAAATTGGCTTTGAAATTCTATCAAACATCCATGATTATGCCGAAATTTTTATCTTGGGTTTTAGTCGGATATATGACGTACGCGCTATTTAATCCTACTTTGGGTTATTTCAACCAATTGATCCAATTCTTCGGATTTGAATCCATTGACGTTTACTCGAATTCCAAGTATTGGCCTTACATCATCGTCTCTGTGGAAGTTTGGAAAACAGTTGGATTAAGCTCCATTATCTATTACGCGGCTTTAATGAGCGTTGATCCAGAATTGTTCGAAGCTGCCAAAATTGACGGGGCAGGGCGAATCAGACAAATATTCGCGATTTCACTTCCGTCGCTTACGCCTGTTTTAACGATTATCATCATTCTTGCAATCGGCAATCTCTTCAGAGGAGATTTTGGATTGTTCTATCAAATTCCAAGGGATATCGGCGTGCTTTATCCAACAACGGATGTTATTGACACTTATGTTTACCGTGGCTTGCGTGCAGGGGACTTCGGGATTTCAGCTGCTGTAGGATTGTTCCAATCGGTTGTCGGACTTATTCTTATCTTCATCAGCAACTGGATTGTTACGAAAATAAGACCAGAAAATGCTTTATTCTAAATTACAAAAAAAGCGTAAGAAGGAGGCAGATCAGAATGCCTAAGTCGTTATCTAATAATATCGGCAATACGTTGATTCATGTGTTCTTGATTCTATTAAGTTTAGCGTTTATCATACCATTTCTTCTCGTTATTTCCGTCTCATTCTCCAATGAGGAATCGTTGCTGCAATATGGATATAAGTTAATCCCTGTTCAGTTTGATCTGTCGGCATATAAACTCATATTCGGAAAGCCGCAGCAAATCTTGTTTGCTTACCTAACGACTTCCGTTCAGGCGGTTGGCGGCATGATTTGTGGATTGTTTGTCATGTCCACTTGTGCATATGCGTTATCTAGAAGGAGTTTTAAACTTCGCAAACCAATTACTTTGTTTATTTTCTTCACCATGCTATTCGGTGGGGGACTTATTCCAAGCTATATTCTCATTACGCAGTATCTTCATCTCAATAATACGATCTTTGTGTATATTCTACCGACGCTGGCAAATGCTTTCTATATCATTATTTTACGTACATTCTTTCAAGGCTTGCCTGATGCCCTTGTTGAATCGGCCAAAATGGATGGTGCTAGTGAATTTCGAGTCTTTTGGCAAATCATTCTTCCGCTGGCTAAACCAGCTCTTGCAACCATCGCGTTGTTCGTGCTGCTAGACAAATGGAATGATTGGTTTACATCCTTGATTTATATTCGTAATGAGAAACTCTACACCTTGCAATTCCTGTTGCAACGGATTTTGATGGAAATCGATTTCCTCAAAAATTCTATGACCTATAACTTGGATATGGAAAATGTAAATCTGTACAAACTTCCGTCTGAATCCATCCGATTTGCTATGGCGATCGTGGCGGCAGGACCTCTTCTTATGGTGTTTCCATTCTTCCAGAAATACTTCTCAAAAGGACTTACGGTTGGTGCAGTCAAAGGTTAATTACTTGTTTATACCAGTTCTGGAGCAGTTGAGAAGTTCCAGAACTGTATAATAAATTATGTAAGCAGATTGAAAGGGGAAAAACACAGATGAAAATGCTTAATACTGTATTTACCAAAACGATTCTTCTAAGTATGACAACTGCTTTAATAATTACGGGGTGCGGCAAAACAAGTACAAGCACGCCATCGGCTTCTTCGAATACAACACCTGCAGCAACAGCAGCAGCAAAGCCCGTTACATTGAAGTTTGTTACGATGGGTCCTGGTAAACAAGCTGATTCGCAAGAGGTTTATGATGAGTTTAACAAGAAATTGGCAACATTATTGCCAAATACGAAGGTAGAATTCGTGCCAATGACTCAAGCGGAATACGCTGAGAAATGGAAGCTAATGGCTGCTTCATCCGAAGAGATTGACATTGCATGGACAGGATTTGTATTGGATTATCCAGGTGAAGTGAGTAAAGGTTCTTATATCGAATTGGATGCATTGGTTGATAAATATGCACCGGAAATTAAGAAAGAGATTCCTGCTTGGGTATTGGACCGTGCTCGTGTAAATGGTAAATTGTATGCGATTCCAAACTATCAACAAGCCGTAGATAACCGTCCAACGCTGCGTGTACCGAAAGAATTTATTGATAAAGGATATATCGATCCGAAAGCAGCACAAGAAACTTTCTATAAAACGGGTCCTGCATCTAAGGAATCTTTAGCAGTGATCGGAGACTATCTAGAGAAATTGAAGCAAAACAACCAATTACGCAAAGGGTTTAGCCCGAATGTTCTTACAAGTATGCAGCATCACAACATCTTAACACCAACGTTCAAATTAGTAGGTGATTTGAAAGACCCGAAAAGCCTAAAAGTTGTGAACTGGTATGACACGCCACAAGAGCAGAACTTTATCAAAACGATGACGGATTGGTATGCGAAAGGTTACATTCGTAAAGATATGTTGAGCTTGCAAAATCAACGTCAAGATGAAGGTAAGCCAGACGGAAATGTTGCTTGGTTCCATACGATCGTTGGCAGTGTTGAAGATGCATCGAAGACGGATTCTACAAGATATGGTTTCCCAATTCAGCTAATTCCAATGGAAGAGAAGTATGTCATCTCCAACTTGTCCGATTCCACGAACTTAGCGATTACAAGAACATCTAAAAATCCTGATCGCGCTATGCAGCTTATTAATTTGTTAGATACGGCTAAGGGGAAAGATCTTTATAACCTTCTCGTATGGGGTATTGAAGGCAAGCATTACAAGAAAACTGGGGACAATAAAATTGAAACCATTGGTTACACGGGGCAAGGAACAGCAGATGCTAAATATGGCACATTTGCCTATGCAATGGGAAATACAGCGAATAGCTTCGAAACACAAGCTCAAGCACCTAATTTTACGAAAACTTGGCAAGATACGAATGCCGGAGCAACCGTTTCACCATTACTTGGTTATAAACCTAATCTGGATTCAATCAAAACAGAACTTGCACAAATTGCAGCAGTTGTTAAAGAATATGCTGGTACAGGTTCCGCGCTTGTCCTAGAATCAGGAGCACTTGCTGACTCTGACAAGAAATATGCAGAATTCATTGACAAAATGAAAAAAGCAGGTTCAGACAAAGTGGTAGCTGAACTGCAAAAACAAGTTGATGAGTTCTTTAAAACTAAAAAATAGTTATCAATTAAAAATCCGCCGAGAAAAGTTAAGAAGTTTCTCGGCGGATTTTCTTTAAAGCTATTGATAAAGAGAAATGTTTTGCCAAGATGGGATTACTTGGAGGAGAAAAATTTACAATGAATAAAATTACAGCGGTATTAATCGGCGCAGGGCATAGAGGGGCAGGATCTTATGCTCCCTATGGCATTGAGTCATCCAGAGGATATTCAGTTCGTTGTTGTTGCAGATACGGATTTAGAGAGAAGAGAACATTTTCAGAAAACCCATAACATCCCAAGCGAAGGTTGTTATTCGAACTGGGAGGAGCTATTGGCAGGACCAAAGCTCGCAGATGCCATATTGATTTGCACACAGGACAAAATACACTTCGGGCCGACGATCCAAGCTTTGGAAAAAGGCTATCACGTTCTCTTGGAAAAACCGATGTCACCTGATCCGTTAGAATGCTTAATTATGGGCGAATATGCCAAGAAGTATAATCGGGTTTTTTCAGTTTGCCATGTACTTCGTTATACGGACTTTTTCGCGACACTCAAGAAGCTCATCACGGACGGCAGGGTTGGCAAGCTAGTTTCGATTCAGCATACGGAAAAAGTGGGGCACACACATCAAGCCCACAGCTTTGTCAGAGGCAACTGGAGGGACTCAGAAACTTCCAGTCCGATGATCTTAGCCAAGAGCTGTCATGATATGGACATCCTGCAATGGCTGATTGATGAAGAATGCACCAAAGTGTCTTCATTCGGTTCATTGCTCCATTTTCGAAAAGAAAACGCCCCAGAGGGTGCACCTAAACACTGCTTGGACGGATGCCCGGTTCAAGATGAATGCCCTTATTTTGCCCCCAAACAGTATATCGGTAGAGAAGGTTGGGTTGGCGACGTGCTACGTTCTGTCGTCAGCAACGATACTAGCGATGAAGGTGTGCTTAGATCTCTGAAGGATGGACCGTATGGAAGATGCGTCTATCATTGCGATAACAATGTAGTTGATCATCAAGTGGTTAACATGGAGTTCGAGAGCGGAGTGACCGTCGCGTTCACGATGAGCGCATTTATTGCAGGAGGAGGCCGCTCATTATATATTATGGGTACGCATGGCCAAATCAGAGCGGATATGGTGAAGAACGAAATTGAAGTGATAAGCTTAGTCACCCAGGAAAGAGGCTATCAAATCATGACAATCAAAAACGTACATGTCATATTCAAAACTCACTTAGATTTAGGATTTACAGATTTGGCCGCGACGGTAGTCGACAAATATATGAATCAATTCATTCCGGCGGCGTTGAAGCTGGCGGATGAGCTTGACAAAAAGGATGGGAGGCCCTCTTTTATATGGACGACCGGATCCTGGCTCGTGGATCAGTATTTGAGAAAGGCTTCTGAAGTGGAAAAGAAAAAGATGGAAGAGGCGATTGCGAAGGGACATATTACATGGCACGGCCTTCCTTTTACGACACATACTGAGCTCATGGATCCGAAATTGTTGGAATTTGGACTTGACATCTCCGGTCGGTTGGATCGGCAGTACGGCAAGAAGACGATTGCATCCAAACTGACGGATGTTCCTGGGCATACCCTTGCCATGGTGCCTTATTTGGCACGCGCGGGTATCAGGTATCTGCATATCGGTGTTAATCCTGCATGTACCCGGCCGGAGGTACCGGAAATATTTGTTTGGCGCGCGCGGGACGGGTCGGAAATTATCGTGCAATATGCCAATGATTACGGGCAGGTATTCGAACTGGACGAATTTCACGATGCGCTTGTATTTGCCCATACGGGAGACAACAACGGCCCTCCGACCGCGGAAGAGATTCATGCGGAATACCGGCGGTTGGCGGAGCAATACCCTGGGGCTTGCATTCAGGCATCAACTTTGGATCGTTTTGCAGAGAAGCTTTGGGAACGCAAAGATCGGTTGCCGGTCGTTACGGAGGAAATTGGGGATACGTGGATTTATGGGGTGGCTTCCGATCCAATGAGGGTAGCTCAATATCGCGAGCTGCTCCGTTTACGGGATAAATGGCTGCAGGAAGGACAATTGGATATGCAAAGCGAGGAATATATGCAATTTTCCAGCAGCCTTCTCATGGTGCCGGAGCATACCTGGGGCTTGGACGAGAATAAGTATCTGTGTGACTACCGCAACTACGCGAAATCTGATTTTCGAGCGGCCAGGAAAGCCAATCGGGTCGACAGCAGCAGCGTTCCAGATAAATTTCAACACATGGCCAAACAGGGTGATAAAGGTTTTGTGTTACATCAAGGGGCTACACCGGAGGAGAAGCCAGAACTTCGCAATTACTCTTATTTTGAGAGTTCTTGGGATGAACAGCGGGGTTATGTTCGCGGCGCTATTGCAGCCTTAAAGGGCTTGCGAAAGGTAGAAGCGGAGAAAGCGCTTGAACTATTGGTTACTTCAAGACAGGCGGTGGACCTCGGAACAATGAAGGAATCGATTGCACCTTATCGTCGCATTCAACTTGGCGGGTTCCAAGTTGTCTTTGATCACGAAGGTTCGATTAAGAAATTAACGGACGCGAAGGGAAAAGTATGGGCAGACGAAGCAAATCGTTTGGGCGTGTATCGATATGAAACCTTCAGTTCGGAGTGCTACAACTCATGGCTTCCGCAATATATGATTAAGTACCCTGAAATGCATGTCTGGGCGGAACCGGCTATGGCCAAGCCCGGTATGCAATTGGTTGTCCCGAAAGTGCGGCATGAGCTTTATGCCCCCGAATTAGGTCAGCTTTATCTTGTCCGAAGTGAAACAACGGATCAGATTTGGGCAGAGCTAACGATGCCTGAGGAAGCTGTAAGGGATTATGGAGCTCCTGGAAAGATTGCCATTGAATATACATTTTATAAAGATAAGCCAGTGATTGACGTTACCTTGAACTGGTGGGACAAGGACGCTAATCGATTGCCGGAAGCAAGCTGGTTTTCCTTCGTGCCACTCGTCGATAGTCCAAATCAATGGAAGATGGATAAGTTGGGCGAACATATTTCTCCATTAAATGTCGTAAAGAACGGGAACCGGAACATGCATGGCGTGGGCAGCGGAATTTATTACGATGGGGCGGACGGAAGATTGGTCATAGAGACATTGGATTCCCCTCTGGTTTGTCCGGGGGAAAAACGTTTGCTGCAATTCGATAATACGCTTGCTCCGCTCGAGGGTGGTTTTCATTTTAATCTGCATAACAACGTTTGGGGTACCAATTTTAGGATGTGGTTTGAAGAAGATATGAAATTTCGATTCCGTTTGACAATGCAGTCAAACCGGATGTAAGGTGAACTTTTAGTTCAGTGAGTATGGTAATATCTCCTCATGGTAGACAGTGAAAAAAGAGTACATGTTATTATCTGTACTCATCTAAGAACCTGACATTTTGAAAAAGGAGATTATCATAAAGGTAAATGACAGTATTCAGATTCCTCTTCTGCCTGGTGAATGTTGGTGGGGAGGCAAGGTAAGCGACGGACAGTCCATGCCTTACGGAGAAACGCCTATCTCCTCAGACTTAACTGTAACACTCGACATGAATCAAGGTTGTCCATTGTTGATTTCCAATCGCGGGCGCTATTAGTAGCTGAACTTCAAAAGCAAGTTGACGAGTTCTTTAAAACTAAGAAATAATTTGAAGTAAAACTGTAATTATTAAGAATCTTATTAAACCGTCCTGATTTTTCCGAGGACGGTTTTTTTTGCGCTAAGTTAGGAACTTTTCAGATATAGCAATAAAAGTTAAAAATGATCACTTTAGTTGATTTTAGTATTCATTATTGTCGAAAAAAGCAATTTCGTATCCGAATCTTTAATTTAACTCCCTATTCAGCTGTGCACTTTTTGCGTAAAATTTTGGTAATTAGATACAGGAACTGGTTCATTAGCATCACCTTAGATAACTATACAAACGCTGGCGATCATATCCGTATTTTATTTAAACAGATTGAAAGGGGAAAATAAAAAAATGAAAACGCTTAATACTGTTGCAAGACGATTCTTCAAAGTATGACAACTGCATGAATAATTACAGAGTGAGGGTCCTGGCAAGCAAGCCCAATTTAAAGCTGGAGGTCAAAATGAAAGCCTATTCAAATAAAACAATTTCCGTTCTTCTTTCTTGTATACTGGTATTCGCAATGTTTGTAGGAGTTATTCCTGCTCAACCTGTAAGTGCGGCAGCAGGAACTATGTTTTATGTGTCTACACTAGGCAGCGATACAACTGGAGATGGATCGTCAAACTCCCCTTGGGCAACAATGGAGAAAGCACGAGATTATATTCGCACGAACGGCTTGAATACGAACATGACAAGTGATATTGTTGTGAACATTGCAGCTGGGGACTATTATATGTCTAGCACAATTCAGTTCACGGAAGCCGATTCCGGCTCTAACGGCTTTAATGTTATTTATAAAAATAAAGATGCAGTAGGTAGTGCCCATTTTATTGGTGGCACACCGATATCAGGCTGGCAACAGCATTCCGGCAACATTTATAAAGCTCATGTAGGAACAGGTTGGAGGTTCGACACGCTTTATGAGAATGGGAACAGAGCCATTAAAGCTCGGTTTCCTAATTACGTTCCCGATGATAACTACAAAACTGCGAAAGCGCCTTATCTATACAGCGTAGGAGTGGCATCGTCCTCTACGGTAATCGAATATAAAACGGGTGATGGCATTCCTAGTATGTCCAACATTAGCGATGCCCAAGTATTTATTTGGCCAGGTGGTGGGTCTAAGTGGGCTTGGTTCACGGATACGGTACCGATTTCATCGATCAACACAACGAGTAGGCAAATTACACTTACTCAATCAACCCGTTATGTCATCGGAGCTGGTACCAGATATTTCATCCAAGGGGCTCTAGAACTGCTTGATCAACCAGGCGAATTCTACTTGGATACGACTGCAGGTGATTTGTACTACTGGGCGAAGGATGGAGCGATTGACGGACAGACCATTATTGCTCCGAAGGTAAAACAGATTATTGCGCTTCAAGGTGCTTCAGAAAGCAGCCTAATTCATCATATTCAGTTTGATGGTCTAACTCTGGAAGATACGGATTTTACAAATTGGTACAGACATGCCTATGTAAAAAATGGTGACTCTGGTGAAGGGCACCTTCACCCTGAGTACGATCGCCAAATGACCATGCCGCAGCATCGGACAGGTATGTTATTTTTGACTAATGCAGACAATATAAAAATTACAAATTCACATTTCAAAAATGCCGGTTATTCCGCGATATATGCCATGTTTTACAATCAGCATCATACTATTTCCGGAAACTTGATTGAACATGTAGGCCACTCTGGTGTTTACTTCGAAGGCAAATACCCGGGTGAAGGCGATGTAAGTAAAAACAATTTAATAACAAATAACGTTATTCACGATCTCGGGGAGCTCGTCGGCAATGCTTCCGGTGTATACATGATGAATAGCGGCAGTAATGAGGTTTCATATAGTACCATCTATAATTCACCACGTTATGCGGTTGTATTTGATGCGTACGTAGGTATGCCAAGTTCGGATGTATATGTCCACGATAACGTGATGAAGTATTTAAAGATTTTCAATATGAATCAGGATAGTGGAGATACAGGTCCAGTTTATGCCTGGGGACTTAGCAAGGTTGCCCCGTATCTGACAAATACAGTAGAGCAAGTAACAATTGATAATGTGTCTGCACATCCATCGATGCAGGACCAAGCACCGAACGGTGTTTTTATGGATAATGAATCGTTTGGACAAATTTTCAAAAACGTTAAAGTATCCAATACGCAAAACGCACCATTCCGGTCGAATCCTGCATTTCCCTTGGATCAGTTCAATTCCTTTTCCACCACAAATGTAAGCTGGAAACCAGGTTTTGATGAAAGTCTTATGGATTATGCGAATATTGGTACTAAAGCAAACTTCCCTTATACCGTAACACCTAGTTTAACAGCTACATATAACGGGACTGTCGGAAATATTTATTGGAGCCTTGTACCGAATGCCGTAAGCTATGATGTTTATCGTTCAAACGTCAAGGGAGGTCCCTATACGACCCTCGTGTGTAGTGCGATCACTGCAACTTCATGCGTCGATGCGACGGTTGCTGAAGGAAATACCTATTATTACGTCATGAAATCCCGCAACTCTAGTGGTGCGACGAGCGAAAATTCATTAGAAGCTAAATTAAAGGTTGATAATTCGTTCGATGGATTTGAGAATGGTCTTGGCATCTGGGCCCCTGTTCCTAATTTACCTTCCGGCCAAAAAGGCACGCCAACTCTGAGCGATGTCCAAGCCCATTCTGGCTCTATGAGCTACCTTATTAATGAAGACATGGATGCGATCCAACGAATCTTTCCTTCTTCTCAGAATAAAGTCGTCTCTATGTGGTTCTACGATACGCTAGCAGCACCAAGCTCGCAGCAGAATGTAGCCTATGTCGACGATGGTTCTAGTACTACTGCTAACAGTAGAGGAATCGGTGTCGACAAGAGTAAACCAACGAAATACATATATAAAATCGGCGCTAATACTTATGCCTCAACCATTAATCGAACTGTAGGTTGGCATCAATTTACATTTGATTATAGTTCGGGAGCAAAGTTGGATTTGTACATCGATGGAACTTATGTGTTCTCTCCGACGGGAGTTTCGGCCTTTAAGCGTATACAAATTGGCGATCAAACGTCGAGCATCGGGTCTGTAGCGCAAACAGCTTACTATGATGACGTGAGAATAGATACGACCCTGCCAGTTGGATCGATTTCTGTAAGTGGGGCAAGCGGAGCGAATGCGATCACTGCTAAAGATGGCACACTGCAAATGCAGACTGCTGTTCTGCCAGCGACTGCTCCTAATCAAATATTAACGTGGAGTGTCTACGAAGCAGATGGTGTCACGGTAACGGATAAAGCGACGATTGATGCTAATGGGTTACTTACAGCAATCAAAGACGGAACTGTACAAGTAGTTGCAGTAGCGACTGACAATAGCTTCGCCAAAGGTTCCACTACGATTACGATTAGCGGACAAACGCCGAACAAAACAGTACTTATTGCGAAAATTACAGAAGCTCAAGCGTTAAATAGCAATAGCTACACACCTGTTTCCTGGGCTTCACTGCAAACCATCTTGAATAATGCTGTCAACGTAAACAATGATGCAAATGCGACACAAGCGCAGGTCGATACGGCGGCTAGTAATTTGCAGATTGCTATTTCAGGGCTGCAAATTAATCAAGTAGCTCAATTGAAGGGTCCAGCTTCCGTAGTAGCCGGGGAGTCTCTAAGCATGACTTATAGCTTATCAAATGTAATCGCAAGCGTTTACGCCCAAGATCTTACAGTCAACTTCAATCCGGGACAACTGCAATTTGTGTCTGCGGAGTCGCTTGTTGCGGGAATATCAGTTGTTGGACAATCCAACGCTGCCGGATCAGTAAGAATTCTTACAGCAGCTACAGGATCGAGTATTTCGGTTGCAGGAACGATGGATGTTCTGAAGCTGAACTTCCAGACAAAACGGATTGACCAAACTGTAATCAGCTCTATTTACTTAAATAATGTTGTCGTTGCTGATGTATATGGTGATGAAACACCATTAAATAGCGATTCAGCCTTCAACGTTCAGCTTACCGTTCCGGTTGTGGATAGAACGGAGCTAAACGCGAAGATCGCGGGAGCCCAGGCGAAAGTCGATACAGCATTGATTAGCCCAACAAGATGGGGACATTATTCCCAGGATGCTGTCGATGCGTTAAAAGCTGTGATTAGCAATGCACGTGCAGTTACCAACGATGTCAACACCACTCAGGCTCAAGTAGACCAGGCTGTCATCAACTTAAATGCAGCATTGGCAACATTTACGGGAGCGGTGAATACGAGAGTAAGTATTGGTGATTTGGCTCTATTATCAAAAAATTATGGGGCAACCTCCGGCCGTTCCGATTGGACTTCGCTTCAAATGTATGACCTTAATCATGACAACAAGTTAGATATCATCGACCTTGCTGCCATGGCTAGAAAGATTCTTGGACAGTGAGTCACTTTGGGGTTTGACTCCGTTCATTTGTTGTTCGCGGCTTGGGACTTAAGCTAGAAAGCGGTGCGACTTCTGAAGTGGCAGCCATTATTCAGCGACTATTGCAGAAATCGAAACTAATCTAGCATGTAGTGTACACGATATGCTGTAAAACGGAGGGCACTCATTATAGAGTGTCCTCCGTTTATTTTTAAACGCTAATTGTCGAATTAGCTCGTTCGTAAAGCCATCCTATGACTTTAAAGCACGAATTTGGTCAATTTCTTAGGTATATAGCAATGGAAGTTTAAAAACATTACCTTAGTTGATTTTAGTGTACTTTTTTTTCGAACAAATCAATTTAGTAGTCTTATCTTTAATTTGACTCCCTATTCAGCTAATAATTATTTTCGTAAAATTTAAGTAAGAAATAGATTGAAAGGGGAACAACATAGATGAAAACGCTTAATACTATATTTACCAAAACGATTCTTCTAAGTATGACAACTGCTTTAATAATTACGGGGTGTGGCAAAACAAGTACAAGCACGCCATCGGCTTCTTCGAATACAACACCTGCAGCAACAGCAGCAGCGGCAAAGCCTGTTACATTGAAGTTTGTTACGATGGGTCCTGGTAAACAAGCCGATTCGCAAGAGGTTTATGATGAGTTTAACAAGAAATTGGCAACATTATTGCCAAATACGAAGGTAGAATTCGTGCCAATGACTCAAGCGGAATATGCTGAGAAATGGAAGCTAATGGCTGCATCATCTGAAGAGATTGACATTGCATGGACTGGATTTGTATTGGATTATCCAGGTGAAGTGGGCAAAGGTTCTTATATCGAATTGGATGCTTTGGTTGATAAGTATGCACCGGAAATTAAGAAAGAGATTCCTGCTTGGGTATTGGACCGTGCTCGTGTAAATGGTAAATTGTATGCGATTCCAAACTATCAACAAGCCGTAGATAACCGTCCAACACTGCGTGTACCGAAAGAATTTATTGATAAAGGATATATCGATCCGAAAGCAGCACAAGAAACATTCTATAAAACGGGTCCTGCATCAAAAGAATCTTTAGCAGTAATCGGAGACTATCTAGAGAAATTGAAGCAAAACAATCAATTGCGCAAAGGGTTTAGCCCGAATGTTCTTACAAGTATGCAGCATCACAACATCTTAACACCAACGTTCAAATTAGTAGGTGATTTGAAAGACCCGAAAAGCCTAAAAGTTGTGAACTGGTATGACACGCCGCAAGAGCAGAACTTTATCAAAACGATGACGGATTGGTATGCGAAAGGTTACATTCGTAAAGATATGTTGAGCTTGCAAAATCAACGTCAAGATGAAGGTAAGCCAGACGGAAACGTTGCTTGGTTCCATACGATCGTTGGCAGTGTTGAAGATGCATCGAAGACGGATTCTACAAGATATGGTTTCCCAATTCAGCTAATTCCAATGGAAGAGAAGTATGTCATCTCCAACTTGTCCGATTCCACGAACTTAGCGATTACAAGAACATCGAAAAACCCTGACCGCGCAATGCAGCTTATTAATTTGTTAGATACAGCTAAGGGGAAAGATCTTTATAACCTTCTCGTATGGGGGATTGAAGGCAAGCATTACAAGAAAACTGGGGACAATAAAATTGAAACCATTGGTTACACGGGGCAAGGTACAGCAGATGCTAAATATGGCACATTTGCCTATGCAATGGGAAATACAGCTAATAGCTTCGAAACACAAGCTCAAGCACCTAATTTTACGAAAACTTGGCAAGATACGAATGCCGGAGCAACCGTTTCACCATTACTTGGTTATAAACCTAATCTGGATTCAATCAAAACAGAACTTGCACAAATCGCAGCAGTTGTTAAAGAATATGCAGGTACAGGTTCCGCGCTAGTTCTAGAATCAGGAGCACTTGCTGACTCTGACAAAAAATATGCAGAATTCATTGAAAAAATGAAAAAAGCAGGTTCAGACAAAGTAGTAGCTGAATTACAAAAACAAGTAGACGAGTTTTTTAAAACTAAGAAATAATTTGAAGTAATTGGATGGAATGAAAGGAGTCATTGCTTATTAAGAAGCAATGACTCGCTTTCACTTCCAGTAATTTAGATTACTGGAATCATATTTCAAACCATATTGAGAGCGTTTCCAAAAGTTGAGAGAAATGTCAGCTTAGTATATTCATTTATATCCTCTAAAACTTGATGAAGCCTGACTTTAATAAAAATGGAGGTAAGTTAATGCATAAGGGACTAGTAAAAAAATCGAATAAAATGATTGCCCTGTTGTTAGCGGTTCTAATGATTTGCGCGCCCATTTTATCCATGCCGGATATAACATTAGCGGCAGGTGGAACAAGCTATTATGTTGATGGTACAAATGGAAGTGACTCTAATGTTGGTTCTTTAGCAGCACCATTTAAGACCATCCAAAAAGCCGCAATTGTGGCAACTAGCGGTGACACTGTCGAGATTAAGGCTGGGGTTTACCGTGAGACGGTTACCCCATCAAGTAACAATGTAACATTTAAGAACTTCGGCAGTGACAAAGTTATCATGTCCGGCGGCGACTTGGTGACAGGATGGACAGAAACCGCAGATGCTGGTATTTTTGAGGCTAATGTGTCTTGGAATTATGATAGCGGTAACGGCAACATTGCATTTTTCACGGATTCGAGTGGTAACCCTGTATCCATGAGTCCAGCAAGATTTCCATATATTAAAGACAGTGAACTCCTAGTCAAGTCAAAGTATGGAAAATTTGTAACTGCTGCAAATGCAGATGTTGACCCATCGGGTACTGTGAATGCAGATGGACAATTTCTCACATATGACAACGAGTATATACGTGGATTGACTGGCATGACAGCGAATGCTTGGACAGGTGCACTCGTTTATGCATCGTCAAACAATGGATTCTCTGCACAGACTGGTGAAGTTATTAGCAATACGGCCAATCAAATCACTTTTAAGTGGCCGCTATCTGGATACACACCAAAATCTTTTAATCCAGGAAGTGGGATGTATCTTTCTAACAGCTATCAAGCGCTTAAGCTTATTGCTGGCGCAACTACAAAACCATCGAACGCAGCAGTGTGGTATAAAAATGTTGCTGAAGGTAAGTTGTATGTGTACTTAACAGATGCTTCTGCTACGGCTATTAACCCAAGCAGCGGTCAAGTGGAGTTCAAAAACAGAGAGAATGTTTTTAACTTAGAAGGGCGTTCACATATTACCATTCAAGGTATTAACATTCGTTCTGCGGGAGTGAACTTTAAAAACTCTCATGACAACACATTCAAAGGTGCTGTTATCGAAAAAGTAGATTCCTATAACAAACTTTTTACAATGAGTGTTCTTACTGATGGCCTTACAAAATCGTTTGAGTTAGATGGCTATAACAACACGGTACGTGATTGTGAAATCAAAGACATGTATGGTTATGGCATCAAAATGTTGGGGCATGACAATAAGGTAATCAACAACAACATTCACGATGTAGACCTTTTTGGTTATTATCAAGATGGTGTAGGTATCTTTGGCTACAATCAGCTGGTTAGCCACAACGAAATCTATAACGTGGGTCGTGCAGCCATTGGCGGTAAGTTCCAAAGCTCCGTCATTCAGTACAACAAAATGCATGATACGATGAAGATTTCCTACGATGGCGGTATCATTTACCTTGTAAACCATGACTTTGACCGTTCAGAAATTCACCACAATATTCTTTATGATGTGCCTAACTCGGCAAACGTAGAGGGGATCTATCCTGATAACGTGTCTGGAAACTTAAAAGTCTATAACAACATTGTCTACAACACGAAAGTTGCTATGCTTATTAATTTGCCTAACGAGCGTATGACTATTGTAAACAATACAATTCACAACTCAAAAGACAATAGTTTTGGCAATTGGGGCGACACTGCAGACCAACTTGAATCTTTTGGAACGGTACTCATGGGCAACATCTTGGGTGGCGGATTTGCCACCCAAACGGCAGGTGGAGCAGTTGAGCAATTTAATACTACGGGTGCGAATGCTGTTATTGGCGCCATTTTTGTAGACCCAGCCAATGGCGATTTCAGACTGAAAACACCAGAACAGTATCGAAGCATAGAAATTCCAGGTGTGACAGATGGACACACGACTGGTTTTGCTGTACAAGGCGCAGTTCAGCCGGGAGTAGTTTGGACTGCTGGCTATGATATGGCGAATGCTTCAAACATTAACCCAACGTTCCAGTTGAAGAATTTACCTTATCAACAGTTGCTAAAGAACGGCGGTTTTGTGGAAGGATTGGCTAATTGGACTACCGTAGGTTCTCCATCAATCATTACACATAACGCATGGGATTTTAGAAACGGTGGACAAACAGCAAAAGGTATGCTAATAAAAGATGGCTACACAGGTGCAGTCCTAAAAAATGACGAACAGATTTCCCAAACAGTTACTGTAAAGCCAAACACCAAGTACACGGCCTCGCTTTGGGGTAAGGTAATGGGTGAACGTAGATACTATACAGATGCAATTCCAGTCACACCAGCAACCGCTCCTGATTCTTTTTCTTTCCGTAATTCAGAAGGCGCCTTTATTTCAGGTTCATCTGTTACACTCAAATTTCCAGGTGTTGAGTTCGCAACAGGTGTAGACAAAGTATATTTTGGTACTGCTTCTGAAAACTCTGCTGGTAAGATAGAGATGTTTAACGGTGACCCAGCGGCAGGCGGCCTGTTGATGGCTACGCAGGTACTGGGTAGTAATGTGGGTTGGGGTTATAGGGTCTTAAATAATCTGGCAAACGTACCTGCAGACGGTGCATCAGCGGATATTTACTTGAGGTTTACAAACACAAACACAGCGTCTTTGGCACGTATTTGTATGTTTATGGACTTCGTCGTATTTAAACAAACGCCAGTAGCAGCCTCAGACTATCTTGAATTGGGCATTACTGGGCTTGCAACGAATCCTCTTGTCAAGCAAGCAACGGCTTCCACCTTTGGTGTCGCTGGTGCGTCAGCCCGCCCTACACATAGTATTAGTTTTACAACTGGACCGAATGATACCAGTTTGACTTACTATGTGAAAAAAGGTGGTACCAACACGTTAAGAGGCTACATTGACGAGTTGGGATTATCAGAGGATGCAGCTTACAGCCCTGTCTATCCAGCGGGAAGCACATACTTTAATGGCTTTGAAGATTCATGGCATCCTGCTAACTGGACTTGGGGCTCGGGTACGCCTCTTCTCGATTCAACGATGAAGTCAGAGGGTAACTATAGCTATAAACTAGATGGCTCTGTAGACAAAAATGCAGTTTATAGAGTATTAAGCTCATCTTATGCAAAGGTTGCAACAGTAGATTTCTATGACGACATGGCGGCAGGGAATAAGAGCCTTATTGCACATGTTGACAGCAGTGGCGCAACAAACTTTGATAAGATTGCTTCTATGCATGGCGCAGGTATCCACACTGCAAATTCTGCAACGAATTACTCGATGACACTTGGCACAGGTGTGTGGCAAACGTCAACCGTTCCTCGTACGCCAGGTTGGCATACACTGACATTTGATTATTCATCTGGTATTGGTGTGGAAATTTTTATTGATCAAGTTTGGGTAGGGTATTCCAACAAATCTTTATCTTTTAACACGATTGCGTTGGGAGACTTTTTCACAGGGGAAAACAGCACAGGTAACTTTGATAATGTGAATGTTATGGATACAACCGCTCTCAAAGGACCGTTGGACGTCACTGTACCAAACAACTTGACAGTGGGAACGGCACTAACGACAGACACCAGTGCTGTAGTGAACTTTGCTCCTAAAGTCAAAGGTGGAAATAATCCGCAAGTTTCCATGACTGTGACAAATGCTCTTGGTACAAATCAGCCATTTACATCTGGTGGATCACTTCCTGTTGGTTTGTCCACGATGACCGTTACGGTAACGGATGGTGCTACAGTCATCACAAAGACTTTTTTTGTGAATGTCATCAAGACATACTACTTTGACAACTTCGAGAATGATCCAGTAGACATCTCTGGCGGAAAGGCTAACACAACTAACAGTGCAAATCCTACTTTGATGGGACCTTGGAAGGCGAATACTTCCGGAACTGCTGGAATTGTAGCAGCAACACCTGCTACGACTAATCAATTTAATTTTGATGGCTATAGTAGTTTTGGCTCTGCTGCTGTTGCCACAAGTAATGATGGCAGAAACTTAAATGCGATTAACCAGACTCAAGCCGGATGGGATTTCCGTAACAAGGTCGTTACTGCTTGGTATTACGACGCTGATCCTACCGCTGCTATTGTTAATCAGGTTTTACAAGTGAAAAGTAGTACTGCTCCTGCGAACTCTTGGTTCCTAGGACAGTATTCTAATGGATCACAAGGTTCATCATCAATATATAGTATGCGTACAGTGACTACGAAGATTGGTGCTACGGCTAACCAGTTTATTCCGTCCGGTACTTCAAGAACAGCAGGGTGGCATCAATTAAAGATTGACTTTACCCCAGCTACTACTACCGATATGTATATTGATGGTACGCGGGTACGTCAAGAACCAAGGACAACAGAAGTTCCTAATTACATTGCCTTAGGTGACTTGTGGGAGAATGCAATTTCAAAAGCTGTAACTACTTACTGGGACAACGTAGCGGTAACCACCTCATTAGACACCATGGGGCCTACGATCACACCATCAGCTAATGCGACCACATACTTTGCGGATACAACTGGTGTAGCTGTTGATAGTGCTATCTCATTTAAAGATCTGGATACCGCCGATATTCCTAATACTGCAAAAGTAATGGTAAGTATCGTGGATGGCTTTAAGAGTGCTGAAGACGCATTGCAGCTTACTAATGCTCCTGCCACAATGGGGGATATCGTAGGCAGCTATGATGCAAACACAGGTATTCTTACGCTTTCTTCTGCAAGTGGTGCAACGGCTGCTCAATGGCAGGCCGCATTGCAAGCTGTGCAGTACAAAAACAACTTAGCAACTCCAACGATGGCACCTCGTAGCGTGAGTTTTGTAGGCTATGATGGTATCAATCTAGGAAATTCGGTTAACAAAACGGTTGCAATTTCATTAAATAAACTACCAGTAGTTTCTAACACAACACTTACAGCTACTGTAAACACAGCAGTTTATCTTGCGGCTACAAGCTTTGGTTTCAGTGATCTCGATGGTGATGCCTTGGCCAGTGTCAAGATTCTTACACTACCAACACATGGAACATTGAAGTTAAATGGAACAACTGTAGTGGCAGATCAAGTGGTTCTAGCAAGTGAGCTTGCCAACTTGACCTATACGCCAACTACTGATTATGTAGGAGCAGATGTATTTACATGGAATGGTTTCGATGGAAACCGCTTTGCGACATCAGGTGCAGCAATTCAAGTCAACGTAATAACAATCCCTGTTCCTGGCCATACGATCACGGCAAGTGCTGGAAGCAACGGTACGATTAGCCCGAGTGGCGAAGTAACTGTAGCCGTAGGAGCAGACCAAGCCTTCATAATCACACCGAACAGTGGTTATATGATCGATACGTTGACAGTTGACGGTGTCAATGCAACAGTAACAGGTAATACTTACATGTTTACCAATGTGACCAGCAATCATTCAATTCATGTTACGTTCAAGGTTTATCAAGGAGCTCAATTGACGGGTCCAGCTTCCGTTATAACCGGTGAGTCTCTAAGCTTGACATATAGCTTGGTGAATGTAACCGAAAATGTTTACGCCCAAGATCTTACAGTCAACTTCAATCCGGGACAACTGCAATTTGTGTCTGTAGAGTCGCTTATTCCAGGAGTTTCAGTTGTTGGAGAATCCGACGCCGCTGGATCCGTAAGAATTCTTACAGCAGCTACAGGATCGAGTATTGCGGTTGCAGGAACGATGGATGTTCTGAAGCTAAACTTCCAGACCAAACTGATTGACCAAACGGTAATCAGCTCGATTTACTTAAATAATGTTGTCGTTGCTGATGTATATGGTGTTGAAACACCATTAAATAGCGATTCTGCCTTCAACGTTCAGCTTACCTTTCCGGTTGTGGATAGAACGGAGCTAAACGCGAAGATCGCAACGGCCCAGGCGAAAGTCGATACAGCATTGATTAGCTCAACAAGATGGGGACATTATTCGCAAAGTGCAGTCGATGCGTTAAAAGCAGTGATTAGCAATGCACGTACAATTACCAACAGTGTCAACGCAACCCAGTCTCAAGTAAACCAGGCTGTCATCAACTTAGACGCAGCATTGGCAACATTTGCGGGAGCGGTGAATACGAGAGCAAGCATAGGTGATTTGGCTCTATTATCAAGAAATTATGGGGCAACCTCCAACCGTTCCGATTGGACTTCGCTTCAAATGTATGACCTTAATCATGACAACAAGTTAGATATCATCGACCTTGCTGCCATGGCTAGAAAGATTCTTGGACAGTGATCTAGTAAAATGTTAAGATTTGAGGGGGGTAGCGATACCTCCCTCAAATTATTATTGAAAGGAATGATTTTTTTGAAGTACAAAATGCTGAACTTGATCCTAATATTATGCTTGGTTTGGATAATGCCACAGGGTGCGTCGGCTGCTAACAGTCCTGACTTCACACTAACGCTTAATAACGATCATCCGACATCTGGGGATACAATTCAGGTTACGGTATCGGGACAAGGATTAACAGATTTATATGCTTATGAAGTCACTTTGGAGTTTGACTCCGATCATTTGAATTACGAGAGCTGGACAGCTCCGGCATCAGGTTATTCGGTAGATCCGCACGTATCGGGTAACCAACTTATTTTTGCGCATACGAAAATAGGAAACATTATTGGAGATAACGGGAATCTGGATTTAGGTACGATAACCTTTAAGACGAAAGGCAACGGTATCACTGCCGTATCCCTTAATAGTGTGACGCTTGTAGATTCGAAGTTAGAATCGAAGCTACAAACTTCCAATGCAATAGTTTCCGCTACGATATCAGCGTCTTCACCTCATATGATTACTGCTAGTGCAGGCAGCAATGGTTCGATTAGCCCGAGCGGCAGCGCTATTGTGAATCATGGAGCAGATCAAACGTTTACGATCACACCAGACATCGGTTATATGATAGACAAGCTTACGGTAGACGGAACGGATGCAACGATAACAAGCAATACCTACAGGTTTACCAATGTAAGGAGCAATCATACGATCCAGGTTACGTTTAAGCCAGTACCACCGACGGCTCATACGATCACAGCATCAGCTGGAAGCAACGGTATTATTAGCCCGAGCGGCAGCGCTATTGTGAATGATGGAGCAAATCAATCGTTTACCTTCACTCCGAACAGCGGTTATATGGTTGATACATTGCTCGTAGACGGTACAAATACAACGGTAACAAACAATACGTACACGTTCACAAACGTAACGAGCAATCATACGATCAATGTTACGTTCAAGCAAACAACAGTAGTACCAGAGGTGCCAGTGATACCAGTAGTACCAGTACCAACACCAACGGACACCTTCATTATTAAAGAGAACCAACTAACGAACAGCGAAAACGGAAGCACGACTGTCGAGATTCCAGCAAACGCTACGGAAATCAAACTTCCAGGGAATGCAGCCGAGCTGATTCAGCAAAACAAATTGGATATCAAATCAGATGTATTGACCCTTTCTATCCCATCCGAGGTGCTTAAGCAACTAACAGGAACGCTTTCTGCGGATGAATTAAAGGGTGGAACGATCTCACTGAAGATGGATCCGCTATCCAATGCTGATGCGAAAGAACTTATCAATAAAAGTAGCCAATTTTCAAATTCAGAAAATAAACTAGTCGGCGATGTTTATGAATTCAATTTATCCTTCCAAACATCTGACGGCAAAACGATCAATCTCTCGAAGTTTGATAAGCCGATTACGATTGAGCTAAAGGTTAATCCTTCGATGAATCCGAAATTTGCAGGAATCTATTATATTGCGAATGACGGTAAACTTGAGTATGTCGGCGGCAAAGTAGACAATGGTGTTATCACTGCCGAGATTAAACACTTTAGTAAATATGCAGTTCTCGAAGTTACGAAGACATTCACAGATGTGCCATCTGAACATTGGGCTTCCAACGTAATCAAAGAGCTTGCAGCGAAGCAAATCTTGAATGGTACGAGCGCTACTACATTTGAACCTGGACGTAGTGTAACTCGTGCTGAATTCACAGTGCTTCTGGTCAGAGCTTTGAAACTTACGGAAAAAGGTCAAACAACTTTTGCCGATGTAACATCTAGCGATTGGTATGCCGACGCGGTATCCATCGCAGTGAAAGCAGGAATTGTACAAGGTAAGAGCGAGACATTGTTTGATGCAAACGCACAAATTACTCGTGAAGAAATGGTTACTTTACTTCTCAGAGCATACGAGTTTAAGAACGGTAAAGCAGTTAGCAATGCCTCTCACTCCTTTGCAGATGAAGTTCAAGTATCATCATGGGCAACTGAATTTGTGAAAACCGCGGCTGCACTTAACTTGATTCAAGGTCGCGCAGACAACAAATTCGATCCGCAAGGCATTACGACTCGTGCCGAAGCAGCTCAAGTGCTGTACAACTTATTACTAGCTACAAAGGCGCTGTAAGAGATATTCCGAACGAAGAACCGTCCTCATTTTTCTGAGGACGGTTTTTTCTTACGTGATGAATAGGTCTATTCCATATTGGGATAGACCTATTTGTGCAAGAAAACAACATTTTAGTTTAATTAAGCTAAACTTTAAATGGGCAAATTAAAGTAATATATGGGTATCAAGCTTAATGACAGGCCCCCGTATATTTAGATGATTTGAACGTAACTTGAAGGTTATAAAAAAGTAACTTTAATTGTTTTTCGTATCTAATTTTTATCGAAAAATCAATATAATAGCTTTATCTTTAAATTGGCTCCCTATGCATACGTATCCCTGTTTCGTAAAATAAAAGTATAGAACAAACATCGAAAGGAGTCATTGCAACACATAGCAATGGCTCTATTTTAATATGAAGGAGTGGATCATAAAGATGCTACAGAAATTAACTTTTCGTCAACTTAAAAATGCTTTGGAAGAAACGCAACAGTTACCGCGTACCCTTTATGCAGAAGCAACCGATGCTGAGAATTGGAGACGCATCCGGGAAGATGTGAACTACGCTGAATTCTGGCATTCCTTAGAGAAGAAAGCCGCGCAATTAATTGAAAATCCTGTTCGAGCACCACTTTTTACGGAGTTCACTTTATTTGGTGAAACAGGAGATAGAGAGACATTTCAAACTATTCGTGATCAACTATATGCAGGCATACATACCTTCAGCATGCTTGCGATGACAGAGGATAAACCAGAATGGAAGTCAGGTCTCGAGAATGCCATCTGGAACATATGTAACGATTATACTTGGGTGTTACCAGCACATGTTGGACTATACGTGAATGAATATCCAAATGGCATTTGGGATCAACCTGTACCGCCTCGTGAAACGGTTGATCTTCTGTCAGCGATGAACGCCTTCACATTGGCGGAAACGGTTCATTTGCTTCAAGCTCGCTTGCATCCATGGGTGGTTCATCGTGTGAAAGAGGAGATTGAAAGGCGTATCTTCCAAGTGTATTTTCAGGACCCTACACCTCAAAACTGGGAATTGAAAACAAACAATTGGCCAGCAGTTTGCTCCTCTAGTATTGGGGCGACAGCTATTTATATGATCGAGGATAGTGAGAAGCTGGCTGGCATGCTGTGGCGTGTGATTGGGGTGCTGCGGAATTACTTCTCCGGATTTGATCGGCAAGGTGCGACACCAGAAGGGCCAGCATATTGGCAGTATGGGTTTTCACACTTTGTTTATTTTGCAGAATTGTTAAAAGAACGCACGCATGGACGTATTTCACTTCTCAGCGATGAGAAGGTCGCAGCGATCTCGCAGTTCCCGCAATTTTGTATGCTATCTGGAGGGAAGGTTGTCAATTTCTCCGATTCTGCCGACGAAGTCACCTTGAATCTTGGGCTTATCCAGCGGTTACAGCACTATGTACCAATGCTGCAACTTCCCACGGACGCATACCGAATGAAACCCGTTCCAGGCAATTGGCTAGATGTAACCAGATTGATGCTGTGGTCACTGGATTCAGAAATCGCGGTTTCAGCGGAAGATAGCGAGCGGCTTCAAGAACAGATTTTTACGGGAAATCAATGGGTTATTTCGAAAGTAAGGGATTCACATGGTGGTATTACTGCATTTGCTGCTAAAGGTGGGCATAATGAAGAGCCGCACAATCATAACGATCTCGGGCACTTTATTTTACATGTCAATGGTCAGAATGTGTTGGCAGATTTAGGGTTAGGGCGCTATACCAGACAATATTTTCAACCTAAAATTAGGTACGAGATGATAAACGCAGGTTCTCACGGGCATTCCGTTCCGATTATAGATGGCTGCAGACAAGGATTTGGGAAATCCTACAGGTCCGAAATCCTACACCAACAAGTCTCAGAAGATAGCCTGCAAGTAACCCTTGATTTGACCAAAGCTTATGAATGCGGTGCATTGGATCGCCTCACACGTGAATTTGTTTGGGAGCGTCCATTAGATGAGAGCCCCCAATTGGTTATAACGGATCGTGTCGTATTGAATAAAGCGTCAGCTACGTTTCAAGAGATATTTATAAGTTCTATAGAGCCCAAAGAGACAGGTATCGGTCGGTTACAAATGAATTCAGTGACACTATTCTATGATCCAGTGCAGTGGAATCTTGAAATTGAGCACCTATTGGTAGACTCACACTATAAATCGGGCATGCCATTTTACCGGATTGTTCTGGATCACACGCAAGTGGAACAGGAAATGACGGCCCAGTTTCGGTTTGAAATCAGAGAAGGTTAATTATACTTGGAGGTGCAGCATGTTTACCGCAGATGAGATGACTTATTTAGAAAGTTTAAAAGGACCCAACCCTATTCAACCCCACATTGATAGGTTTCAACAAGAAAGTAAGCACGATAATTTGGAAGTAACCGGGTTAACTCGTGACAAATATCTGGATTTTGCCGAAGCGCGAGTTCGTCAGTTTTTTCCTTTTCAAAGTGAAACTGGCGGGATCTTGGATCCAAGTGATGGGAAAGAGCATGAGTTTACGACCGCTTCGTTTGCCAAAGCTGGGGCGGTTCTGCTCGCGAATGGACGCTGTAAGGATTTACAAGAACTGATTTTGCTTGCGATGGATTGGGCTTGTACCTGTTTAGGTGAGAATAGAGTTCCGGATGACCACGCTGATTTCACAACCCACATGTTGGTTCGGGCCTTTCAACTGCTGACGCCGATGGCTGAGTCGAAGAGAAGCGATGCCTGGAGAATGAATTTGTCGGGCGTTGAGCCAGAGTCCTTCTATTGTCAAACGGTTCGGAATTTCCCAGATATTCGTACCATTCGTAACTGGGCTACCTATGCCATGCATGGTGAAATGATGAGACATAGCGAAGGGTTAACGGACTCTCTGGCTTTCATTGATAAGTATTTGAAACCGCAAATGACGCGATTCACACGGGAAGGGCTCTACCGCGATCCCAATTTACCGTCCGCCTATGATTTAGCGGCGCGTCAACAGCTTAGTGGATTAATTGATGCTGGATATACTGGCGAATGGAAGGAATTCCTGGAATCACAGCTGCGCAAAGGTGCCCAAACGATGCTGTTTATGCAATCTACTACAGGTGGGACGAGCTCAGGAGGCAGGAGTAATCAGATTATTTGGAATGATTTGACCTTTGCCAATCTGTGTGAACGTGAAGCCTCGCTCTATGCGAAGGAAGGGGATCTAGCATGGGCAGGCATCTTCAAGCGCGCTGCACGCAAAGCGCTGCAATCGATTATGCGGTGGATCGAAGACCCCATAGAATTTCGTTTATTGAAAAATCGGTTCGATAGCGAGCTTCGAAATGGCTGGGAGTTTTACGCCTATTATTCCACGTACAGTTTATATGCGGCTCAAATTGCTGCATCGTGCTTTGAAAGTGCGAATGAAAGTATTCCAGAGAAGGCTACCCCTTCGGATATAGGCGGGTATGTGGTGCCGATTGAATCCTTTCATCGGATCTATGTGACAACCGGACAGCAGCAAGGCGGCTATCATCTCGTGATGGATACGGCTGCGCAAATGGGGCATGATGCAACCGGTTGGGTTCGGCTACATAAAGCGAATTGCCCTGAGGAAACGGCTCTCTCGATGGGGATTCCAGGGCTGAATGGCAATGTTCATTTGAATTATTTTGTGGCTAAACAAATCATTCCACGTCCCCATACACCAGCAGCGATCGGACTGTCCTGGAGGGATGGAGGCGGTGTCTGGCACAGGTTAGCTGGCTTTGGCAGAAGAAAGCACGAAGCGTTTGCGGCGCTGGATGAGGATGGAGTACCCGTCAAGCCTGAGAAACTGCATTGGCAGACTCACCTTGAACAAGTGACTATGGGTGGAGAAGCACTTTCCTTCCAAGTGCGTTACAGCTCAACCGGGCTGCAGCTCTTAAACGATATGGATTTACGAACACCAGATGACGATCTTCATCCAGCCTATAAACGAGGCATAGCTGATATGCTGCCAAGGCCAGGTATAGAGGGGGTTACAGGTATTACAGAATCCTATCGGATTGCTTACGAAGGTGTCACCACCGAATGGTCCGTGGAAGCGACAGAAGATATGCCATTATCCGCAATGGGTGTCACAGTTCCAGTTCTCGTATCCAATGGAACAGATGAGAGTGATATACGGATGGAAGGGAATAAGCTTGTTGTCTCCTATGGTAATGCCAGCTATGTGATCCAGCCTGAAGGTGATAATGATGAGCTAGAACTCGAGCTTCTTCCTGGATTGATGCCGAATCGCAATGGAAACTATCGCCTCGCACAATGGATAAGTAAGGATGTGAAGAGAACGATTGCTCTTCATTTCGCATTAGAGAGACCCGAATTTTTAGGATAAAATAGGCAGATTACAATGTAGAAAGACAACAACAAGAGGCAGTTTGTTGTTGTCTTTTGTACTTTTCAATGTTATGCATTAAAATTTATATGTAAAATTCGACAAAATAGCCTTATAATAGAGAAATAAATTGCCTTTTGAGGGAGATCGTAAGCATGTTTGCATCTTTAGAAAAATTCCCGTTAAAAACAATATTGATTTTTCTAATCGCGGTTTTAAGTATGAATATTACTTATTTCCAACATTCGAAGGTTCTTTTAAATAATCACCAACAAGAGAAAATAGACCTTGTGACGTCTACGATTACAACAGAGCTTAATAAGCTGAGTGAAGTAGAAGCAACGTATGATGAAATGCTTGCACATAGGCTAAGGATGGCATCTATTGCTATCGAAAAGTCTTTACGTCCTGATTTTCATCAGGTTTCAAACGATCAGTTAGTCGAATTGGCCAAGCAACTGAATCTAGATGGTATTACGTTATTTGAGAGACGAGATGATGACTTTATTGGGGTGAGATCCTCGGATCCCAAAGAAATCAATGTAAGCTCGAAAACGTGGGGCATTGTGTATGCAGCCCAATTGCAGTTAACTGACCTGAAAACTGTCGATGTAGGCGCTGGTGTAACCCTCGACCACTATTGGAGCGGCCCTATTGATACGGCCTCAACCGATGTCGCGAACATACGGAAATGGGGGCAATATTATGATGCAACAACCAATTACATTATTAATCCTTATTTGAATGTAACCAATAGTATTGCGCATTATCAAGAAAAAGTAGGCGTGGATATTAGCATCCAGGAGCTGCTTGCAAATAACAAAGGAAATTTTATGGAAATTGGGGTCTTAAATCCGGAAAAGATCTTCGATAAGGGACCTACTCCCTTTGATAGAGGCAACTTTTATTCGGAGCGGCTCGTTTTAAACGGTTCTTATGTGTATAGAGATAACGGGGAAGAGGTTAAAATTAAGGAAGCGTTAGAAAAAAATAAAACGGTTCTTTACAATGTCAACATAAATGGGAAAAACATTTTGAAAAGTTTTACACCTATTGAAACTTCAAATCTGAAGTACAAACGGGATGATTTGCCTAAAGTGATCATGGTTGCAATCGATTATAGCCAAATAGAAAATACATTAACACAGCAGTTTCGTGAAGTGTTCATATTCATGAGCATTGTCACATTGTTGGTTGGTGTTGTTATCATCATCCTTTATTCGATTACGCGGAAGAAGAATGAAGGAGCTGTCAAGACCGTTCAAGATGTCTACTTAGAGAACATTAATTCCATTGTTCAGTCTATCAAAGAACAGCGCCATGATATCATCAACCATATTACGACCATCTCGTGGATGATTAAATTGAAGAAATATGAAAGCTTGCAAGAATATATCGATCCCTTAATCCAGGATGCTAAATTGATGGACAACAAAATTAAAGCAGTTGAAATTAATATTCCAGCATTAAGCGGAATTATTCATGCTAAGCTAGCGCAATCCGAATTGCATAACATTGACATGCAGGTTGATTTAAAAAATATGGAAAACTTGCGACTGACGACGATTAAGGCTACGGATCTAGTTCGCATCTTGAGTAATTTAATTGATAATGCTTTTGACGCGACCATGGAACTTCCAATTTATGAAAGAAATGTGATCGTAGTTGGGAAAGTTCAAGTGAATCAACTCATTATCAAGGTATATAATACTTGTAATATTGGACCTGAGCTTAGTACCCAAATATTTGAATCGGGGTTTTCCACAAAAACAGGAAAGCACAATAAAGGCCTAGGGCTTCATATCATCAAACAGTTAATTGAACAATATAAAGGCAGTATTGATTTTACATCGCAAAAAGATAGTGTTACGTTCTCGGTTGTCATTCCACTCAAACATGAAAATTAATATTTGAATGTATAAGATTTCCTTACACTCCACATCCTATGTGTACACCACGAGAAGGAGTGATTTATGAATGGCTAACAATAACACATTGCTAGTTCCACAAGCTAAGGCCGCTTTAAATCAATTGAAGTATGAAGTTGCGCAGGAGTTAGGAATTGCACTGCAACCGAATGGTTACAATGGCAATCTTCTAACACGCGACGCGGGTTCAATCGGTGGTACGATCACTAAGAGATTGGTGCAAATAGCTGAACAACAACTGCAAGGCTTTAAACGCTAAACAATTGGATTTAGGCGCATGTACCAAAAGACTACAATCACTCTTCCTACTCGGGTGAATGCAGTCTTTTTTTTCGTTCTGATTTCACATACATCTTTAACATTTAGGAACGTAGATACCTAACAATTATAGACTAAAGTGAATATATGGATAAGAAGTCAAAACGGGTTCAGTAGGCTGAATAGGGGAGACAAGAATGACACAAAACTTGCAAAATTTATTACTGGACAGTGTAAGGGTTTCGATCGGCAACATGATTCCACAATCGTTAGATCAAGCAGAAGTAAGTACAAGCAATGATCCGATCAGCAAGGATGAAATTGGTGTCTCCATTAATTTTACGAACAGTGAGTATAGTATGATACTTGACGGGCAGCGCGTTGTTTTTAGCCGAATGAGCGAAGCGATTTTTGGGATGTATATGGAAGGTGAGATGCTCGATAGCTGTGTTAGTGAAATTGCTAACATTATTGCGGGTGGAACCACGACGATACTAGGTGAGCAAGGTGTTTCACTGGATATCACGACGCCGTCTTTGCTGGAAGATAATTTTAATTTTAATGAACAGGCAAGCAAGCTGATGTTGCCGATTTCGATCGAGACGGTTGGAGATATCCGAGTGGTCTTACTGAAAGATCTTTGATAAGAGGGAGCGATATGTGATGGCAAAGATTTTAATCGTAGATGATGCAGCTTTCATGCGAATGATGCTGAAGGATATTTTGACAAAAGGCGGTCATGACGTTGTAGGTGAAGCGGAAAATGGACTGGTCGCGATACAGAAGTACCAAGAGCTGAAACCGGATATTGTGACGATGGATATTACGATGCCGGAGATGGAAGGCGTGGAAGCCGTAAAGGAAATTAAGAAAAAAGATGCGAATGCCAAAATTGTTATGTGTTACAGCGATGGGTCAGCAGGGTATGGTTGTTCAAGCGATTCAGGCTGGGGCCAAAGATTTTATTGTAAAGCCTTTTCAAGGCGATCGCGTTTTGGATGCTATTCGCAGAGCTATATAACTCATAAGAAAAACGTTCATCACTTTGCTTAACAAGCAAGAGGATTGGCGTTTTTCTTCCAGGTGAATGCCAGTCTTAATTCCGATTTTTTACCTTGGTTTTGTCAAAATCATTAGCTAATTATTAGCAAAAAACATGATTAGCTAAAATCCGAAATAGAAGTTTCACAACATTTAATCGGTAAGATAAGGATATGTGAAAGATACAACTTTGATAAGGAATTGCGAGGGCCTGCACGAATGAATCTAATCCACTACTATCGCGAGCAATTTCTCGAATTAATAACACAATTCGAGCCTAATTGGGAGGAGGATCCATCTTATAAATGTGGTTTTCGCTGGAATGCTTATACGACTAACATGTATAAAGAAATGTTTCAGATGACTCGAATTCAAGGTGAACCATTGTACATCATGTACGCAATCGAACTTCCTGAGAAATACAAAAACACGAATATAAGTGAAGTCGTTAAGAATGTATCCTCTTCCTATGAACTTTCGATGTATGATTTCTCGGATAAGATTCTCTTAACCTCTTGCGTCCCGATTGAAAATTTACAACAAACATCATTAGGATTTTTAAATCAAGCGCGTGGGGAAATCATTGATCTTGTGTTCTCAGCTATTTAATTTAGAGATATGTAACCAACAATTAGGGGGATTTTCCGATGAAGGCAACCATTAAAACGAAATTATTAGCAGGATTTATCCTTGTACTTGCTCTAACATTCACAGTTGGTTTAGTGGCTATTCTTAGTATGAATTCGATCCAAAAATCAGCTGTTACTGTGCAAGGAAATTGGCTTCCTAGTATTCTCAAAATTAATCATATTCAGAATGAGTTTAGTGAAGTCAGAGTGATGTACCACCAGATCATTGTTGAAAGTGAAACGGATAAAATTGCTAGTGCACAAACGTCCATCCTCAAAAGTAAAGAAAATGCTTTAAAAAAAATGAGGGCCTATGCTGATTTTGTAAACTCGCCCGAAGAAAAGTCGATTTATGAGAGTCTATTAGCCTCAATGACAACCTATTTGAACCAAGCGGACCCGATTATTCAACTGGCAAGCAAGAATGAAGATAAGCTAGCTTATGATTTGGTCGTCCAAGTTCGGCCAGCTCGCACACAAGTGACAGAATTATTTGCTAAATGGATTGCCTACAACGACGTTGGTTCCAAGGCTGAGGTCGATACTGCTGTGGATAAAAATCAATCTGGAACGGCCATGATTCTTATTTTCGGTGCATTGGCTATCATTATTGGAATAAGTGTTGCGTTATATTTGTCAGGCAGCATCTCCAAAACGGTTCAGTCCCTTTTATCTGTTGTCAAGAAAGCATCGGAAGGTAACTTGAGAGAGAAAGCAACTTCGAAAACAAAGGACGAGCTCGGAGCATTAGCCGAGGCCTTTAATGATATGTTAGGAAATCTTCGAGTCCTCATTAGTAAAACCGTATCCTCATCACAAAATGTAGCAGCGGCGGCAGAAGAGATTTCTGCGACGACGGAACAAATCGCCAAAGGAAGCATGCATCAAGCGGAGTCAACACAAACGGTAAACAGCTTATTTAAAGAGCTTTCCCTTGCCATTGACTCCGTTGCTAAAAATGCAGAAGTGGTTGCTGAGCTATCGGAACAAACAAGAAATGGCGCTAAAGAAGGCGGGATCGCTGTACAAGCTTCCATCACATCTATGGGGAATGTCACGAAGCAGATGTCTTTGCTTGAGCAAGACGCACAAAAGATTGGCCACATTATTGAGGTCATTGATGATATTGCAGACCAAACGAATCTATTAGCGCTCAACGCAGCGGTGAAGCGACGAAACAAATTGCCATTATTATTAAGGGTATGCAAACGAATACGGATTTGAGTGTCAAAGCTGTTTCAGAAGCAGCTGACTTATCGGAGCGTACGGGTATTCAGTTTGATAATATCGTCCGCATGGTTGCGAGTACAGCGCAGCAAGTTAATGAAATTGCAGCTGCTAGTGAGGAGCAATCCGCGCAATCGGAAGAAGTACTTAGCTTTATTCAGAACATTGCCTCAGTGAGCCAAGAGTCTGCGGCTGCTGCCGAGGAAACGGCGAGCTCGTCCCAATCGTTAGCTGCATTAGCAGATGATTTGAATCAATCCGTTTCCAATTTCAAAGTGTAGAGGGTAGGGTTGAACATGACTACAACGACAGTCACTCCTTTATATGTTGAATGTCAAATTGGGCAAGAGCATTATGCATTCTCGATCTCATATATCCAAGAAATAATTAAGATGCATGAAATTACGGTTCTTCCCGGAAATAAGAAGAATTTGCGCGGTGTCATTAATTTACGTGGGATTATCATCCCAATCTATTGTTTACGTGCCATGCTGCAACTAAGACCTATTGTCGATTCGAAGCATACACGCATTATGATTGTTCATCTGGCTGGTAAAACACGGGGCTTTGTCGTTGATTGTGTCAGTCGCGTGATCGGGTTCAGCGAAGTCAAACCGGTTTCGGAGGGATTTGGGCATCAAGGCAGCATTTTTCTACAAGCCATAGGTGAATTTGATGGCAGCTTTGTTGGGATATTGGATGTTCAAGAGCTTTTTCTCCAGGAGGTGAGAGGTCATGAGTGATTTTCAAATGGAAGTCTACATGGGTGTGTTTCTAGATGAATTAAGTGAACAACTGCTTCTACTGGATAAAAGTCTATTGGAGCTAGAGGAGAACGGCAGTTCACCGGAAACGATTCAAACGATTTTCCGTATTGCGCATACACTCAAAGGCTCCGCCGCTGCTATGGGGTTTGAGAAGTTGAAAGAAATCATGCATAAACTGGAAAATATTTTTGATCATCTTCGCAACAATCGGGTACAGGTTACCACAGAACTTATGAATCTGTTGTTCCAAAGCATTGATTATATGAAGCAGCAAAGAGAACTTTTCTTGAGAGGCAACTATGAAGAGCAAGCCGTGGATCATTTAGTTGCTGTGCTGGAGCAGTTATCGCAAGCGGATCGAACATCACCAGTTGCAGCGCCGGTAGTTGTTAACTCATCAACAGTGGAGCCCAATCTAGTTTCCATTCGCATCTTAATTGAACCCGTATCTGTGATGAAGGCAGTGAGAGCGGTACTTGTGCTTCGTGAGCTTCAAAAAATGGGTGACGTGTTATCGATGCAGCCGAGCTTTAATTCGTCAACGCAAGATGATGATCTGGAAGCCCCTATCCATTTTCTCATTTCAACGGGCAGAGACTGTAACGAGATACAAGTGAAATTGAATCGAATATCACAATTGTCCGAAGTGGTTGTAGGGCCATATAATAGCCAAGCTGTGGATCAGGGAATTGAACCTACTCGTCCTTCACAACAATCGGCTACAACTTCGAATGTTGACAATAAATCAGCTAAACCAGCACCAACTATCGTGAAAGATGCAACTGCTGTCTCACATACCGTACGTGTTGATGTTCAGCGATTAGAGCATTTAATTAACTTAGTCGGGGAACTGCTCATCGATAATACGCGGCTCGTTGAAGTTAAGAAACGTTTGCAGGACAAATATAAACAAGATGCAGATATTACTGTACTCGAAGATATTACCCACCATTTAGGCAAAATCGTGAGCAACATGCGCGATGGCATGATGAAAACGCGGATGATTCCCATTGAACAGCTTTTTAGCCGATTCCCCCGTTTAATCCGAGATTTGTCTCAAACAGCCAGTAAAGAGATTGCGTTGACGATCGAAGGGAAGGAAACGGAGCTAGATCGTACATTGATTGAAGAAATCAGCGATCCACTGATTCATATCCTCCGCAACGCGGCAGACCACGGGTTAGAAACCCCAGACGAGCGAGAAGCCGCAGGGAAGCCAAGAAAAGGACATATTGGGATGAAGGCTGCCCATGAAGAGAACTCCATTGTCATAACCGTCACGGATGATGGCCGTGGTATTGATCCAGAACGTATCCGCAAGAAAGCAGTGGATAAGGGGTTTATTACCGAAGACGAATCTCAGCACATGACGGAGAAGGAAATCATATCCCTTATCTTCCACTCGGGTATGTCAACAGCAGAGCAAGTAACGGAATTGTCAGGCAGAGGCGTAGGGATGGATATCGTTCGCTCGCATATTGAGAAGCTGAATGGGCTCATTGACATCGAGACGGCGATTGGTAAAGGTACAACGATTACCCTGAGGTTGCCGTTGACACTTGCGATCATTCGCTCGCTTCTTGTTCGTCAAGGTCAACGGACAATAGCTGTTCCACTTTCGAATATCATTGAAATTTTCCGATATAACGAACAGGAAATTCAAATGCTTCACGGTCAAGAGATTTGCCATGTACGAGGTGAAATTTTGCCTTTGCTGCGGTTGAATTCGTTACTTTCACCAGGGAACAGCATGAATGAAGAGACAACCAAGGTGAAGAAGTCGATACTCATGATTGGCATGGCAGAGAAACGAGTTTGTCTTGTCGTTGACCAATTAATTGCGAATCAAGAAATCGTCATTAAATCCTTAGACGATATCGTCGGACACATTCCGTATATTGCTGGTACTACAATTCTTGGCGACGGGTTGGTTGCCTTGATTCTTGATGTGAATGCGATTATGCAGAAGTCATCCTCTGGACATGTACGATTTGGGATGAAAGATCGAGCGAACAAAGGCAAGTCTAATGCGAAGAGAGAACTGGTCACTGTCCAGTTCGATGCAGAGTGGTACGGCTTCCACCTCGAGCATGTGCAAGAAATTCTGGCATTGCCATCGATTACCAAGATTGCTGGGGCAGAGCCGAACGTGCTTGGCATTATGAATATCCGAGAAGAGCTGCTTATGGTATATGATCTGCGGAGCAGTATGGGATTGTCGACACAATCCTCATCCCGCTATTCTCGAGTTCTCATTGTTCGGGATGAGGAACAGTCCATTGGTATCGCGGTAGATTCGGTCACAGAAATTGTAACCGTGTTTGAGCATGAAATGGATGAAAGCATTGCGCAAGGGAAAGCTTCGCTTTCTAGAATACGAAGTATTTATAAGAAAGACGAAAGGCTTATCCAAGTATTCGATCGAGCGCATCTCCTCTCGCAGTTGAAAGCGAATTCCTAAGAATCAGGTGACTTGAATGCGAACATTCCGTGTTCTAATTGTCGATGACTCCATCGTAATGCGAAATATGATTGCAAAGCTCTTTGATCAAGATCCGCAATTTACGGTGGTTGGATTCGCGGTTAATGGCGCCAATGCATTGGATAAAATCGTAGAACTACAGCCAGATCTGGTTACACTTGACATTGAGATGCCTGAAATGGATGGTTTAACGGCTTTGAACCAAATTATGACCTTTCATCCTGTGCCGGTTATTATGCTAAGCAGCTACACGGAAGAAGGCTCCAATGCGGCGATAAAAGCTCTGGAGTTCGGAGCGATGGATTTCTTTCAAAAGGAAGCACTATTTCAAAAAAACGCGCAATGCCCTAACGGAAGAAGAATTTCTTTTACGATGTAAAACGGCCATGCGAAAGAAATTATTTCTGCGTAAAGAAACGCATTTGCTCGGGAAGGAACAATCCGTCAAAAGTCATATAGAAATGATGACGTTTCTTCTCAAAATTTGTTCAAGTCGCGCTAACGACGTTAAATAGCTTTAGAAATATGGGCTTACAGATCGCCATGGATGATTTTGGCACAGGCTACAGCTCGCTGAGTTATTTGAAAGATTTCCCTATTAATCATTTGAAAATTGACCAATCTTTCGTTAAGGATATGTCCGTTAATCCTACGAATGCAGCCATCGTAAATACGATTATTGCTCTCGCTCGCAATCTCAAAATCAATGTGATTGCCGAAGGGGTAGAGAATGAGGAAGATTTAAGAATACTTCAGAACTTTCATTGTGCCATTCGACACGAGGAATCGACATATATATTTACCAATAACTGATACAATCTTCATGATTCGACTGTATGGGTTGAATACATCACTATAAGTTGTTGGAGGATTAAAGTGGCACATATTAAGCGCGCAATGGCGTTACTCGTTTTCTTGTTGGTTAGTGGTTTAGTCGTGGTTGGCTGTAGTGTCCATGAAGGCAAGAATTTGCAGGCTTCCCCATCACATCTACCAACTTTGCTTCCAATTGCAGTCCCAACTCCAGTTCCATCCCTAACCCCGACCCCAACTCCAGTTCCATCCCTAACCCCGACCCCAACTCCAGTTGCAGATCCAACTCCGTCGCCTAAGCCAGTTGTCTCGGAAGCTGGATTATCAGCAATTGGCGATATCCTGATACATAACACCGTGTATCAGGATGCGGCAGGGCCTAATGGAACGTACAATTTTAAACCCATGTTCACCAAAGTAAAGCCTATCCTTCAAGGGGCCGATGTAGCGATAGCTAATCAAGAAACGGTTATCGGTGGCAGCAAGTTAGGATTATCCTCGTATCCGCTATTTAATAGCCCTTATGAAGTCGGTGATGCGCTACTCGATATCGGCATTTCACTGGTGACGAACGCGAACAATCATGCGATGGATATGGGGGAGAAGGGGATCTTAAGCGCTTCGGAGTATTGGAACCAGATCGGCATGCTGTACACCGGTTCTTTTGTTTCACAAGCAGATAGGGACCGGATTCGGACGATAACGAAGAATAACATTACATTCTCTTTTCTAGCCTATACGTATGGTACTAACGGGATTGCTGTTCCGACGAATAAGCCCTATTTAGTTAATGTATTTGAAGAAGAAATCATGAAAAAGGATATCGAGAAGGCTAAGCTGATCTCCGACGTAGTCGTCGTGTCTGCCCATTGGGGGATCGAATATGACACCACGCCAAGTGATGACCAAATAGATCTCGCTCAAAAATTAGCAGATTGGGGAGCGGATATCATTATTGGCACACACCCCCATGTGCTACAGCCGATGGATTGGGTTACGCGTAAAGACGGTAAACGCACCTTTGTGATGTACTCGTTAGGGAACTTTTTGTCAGCCCAAGATCGTATCATCCAATTAATAGGCGGGATCGGACAGATTACTGTTGTGAAAACGCAATGGTTAGATAAGACTTCCATCGAACTCATTGAACCTGTCTTTATCCCGACATATAATAAGTATGAAAGTTTCCGTCATTTTGAAGTCATTCCGTTTAGCGAAGTAAGCGCATTAGATAGGGCTCAACTTGATTCAGCATGGAAGCCAATCAAGCAAACGATGAAAGATGAAATGCCTGAATTAACCATTCGGGAATAAAGTTCGAGATAAAGGAAGATGACAACCATGAATGACAGAAGAGAAAGAGTCCACCTCCGTGAGCTTGGGCTAGATGACACTGAGGCTTTACTGGGTCTTATGGAACGTAATCGTCAATTATTTGAGGCTGTCTCCCCATTGCGAAATGAATCTTTGTATACAGTAGATGCGCAAGCGAAATCCATTGAAAACTCGATTCAACTGAGAGAAGAAGATAAGAGATATTGCTTCGGAATTTTTCTGAATGAAACACAAGAACTGATTGGCGATATTTCACTTTCTGATGTGAAGCGCGGGCCATTGCAGAAATGCATTCTTGGCTATTGTATGGATCAGGCGCACAATGGCAAGGGGCTCATGACTGAAGCGATTCATCTGATCTTGCGTTTTGCTTTTATCGAAGCAGGGCTTCAGCGGGTGGAAGCGGGCGTCATGCCGCGTAACTTGGGGTCGATGCGGGTTTTGGAAAAGGCTGGCTTCCAGCAAGAAGGACTTGCTCGCAAGTTGTTGGAGATCAATGGTATGCGCGAGGATCACGTACAGTTTGCGATTTTAGCTGAGGATTATTTACATTCGTAAAATGATGATAGTTACACTTGAACTATAAAGTGGTAGCTCCAGACTTTACACTTAGGTCTGGAGCTACTTCTTTTTTTTCACATAAAGGAACCTTTTCCCGAGCTGTTTGGTCTTATTCATAGAGGTGAGAGTGTGGCGAACGATTTCGAGTATTTAAAACATTTGGCGCAAGGGTACGACCGGGAGCTTGTACTACGAGACTTAATGGAAAAGTTCGGAGATGATGTGTGGAACTTTGCATTTTTCTTAACACGCCGTTCTCATGTGGCAGACGATATATCCCAAGAAGTATTTCTTGCGGCGTTTACAGGGATGTATGCGTTTCGTGGGGAATGCTCAGTGAAGAGTTGGTTACTTACAATAACAAGAAATAAATCACTCCATTATCTGCAAGGGGCCTTCTTTCGAAAAGTAACTTTGACGAATCGGTTCATCGCGACTGGCAGCTCACCAGCTGCGGAGCAAGTTGTATTCGATAGGAATGACAACCGAGATCTTTGGGACTTGGTGATGACATTACCTCGCAAATATAGGGAAGTGCTTATTTTGGATTATCATTATGGTCTCAAAATGAATGAAATCGCTACGCTATTGCATGTTTCGGTTGGCACCGTCAAGTCAAGATTGAATCGGGCCAAGAAAAAAATGAATGCGTTAGTAACCTTGAACAAGGAGGAGGCGTAAGTGATGCGTGATGAAAAGCCTGTCTGGGCAAAGCGAATGGCGGACTCGCCTTTTGCAGATCGTCATTTTACAAAGCAACTCACAACTCGTGTGTTTTATCGCGTAAATGAAGCCGGTGATTCCTCAAGACGTAGATATAAAATTGGGGCAGCAGCTATTATGCTGCTGATTGTAGTTCTTGTATTTGGTTTCGTAAGTAGATCAAGTCGCGACTATGTAAATGTCCATGAACAGAAAGAATACTACGAGCAAGGGCGTCTGATTTTCTATGTAGCTCCTGAGCCTAACCCGAGGGCTGGAGAAATGAATGGCTATATGTTTCATTTTGAAGATGCGATGGAGACATTTATAGGTAAAACTTTAACCATTCAGGCTGTGCAGCTCCAAACAGGAAGATTAGAGACGGTCGCTTCTGAGAAAATTGAAACGCCTAGCTCTGGATATCCTGGTCTTGAAAGGTATACGATCCGATTTGCACTTCCTCTTGAAGGAATGTGGCGACTAGACGTGAAATTGGACGATCAGTTATTCGGCAATGTAACGGTAAATATGGAAACGCCATCTTGGGAAAGCAGCCCAATGTTCCTATCAGGAAATTATTGGATGCGAGGCATTGAGAAACAGGTTGGCTTTATTGATGCCGGTTTTAAAGCTGGAAAGAACCAGAAGTATATGTGGCACTTCTGGGGGACAGATGAGGAGCTGGCTGGACCATTCCAGATATATGCCGTAAGAGAAGGATCGCATACTATTATTGAAGTCTTTTCATCTAATCTATTGTCTTCGGCAAACGCCCTGGGGCCAGCAAACAATGGTGCAGACCGACATATTCCTACGATGATGATGCTGCCGGAAAAAGGACGTTGGCGTTTGCTTCCTTACGTACATGGTCGATTACTCCATTCAATAGTGGTTGACGTAAATTAATGCTGCTGTTTGCGATAATATTGGTTATGTGCATATTAGCGATATTCATTTTCGCGATCCGTATATCTTACCTGATCAGGCGAACGGCAAATATTACTTGTACGGTTCTACTAGCAAAATGTGTGGAAAGGTCCCGCACTCGGATTTGATGTCTATGTGAGTGATGATTTAGCTGGATGGGGGTAGAGCAGTTGCTGTTTAGAAATGTAACACTTGTGAAACGGATTATGTTCTCTTATATTATTAATTAGCAAAAGATTTAGACGGAGTGAAGCACACGCCGTTTCATTGCATCGCGCTCGTTTGAGCGATGCAGTGGAACGGTTTTTGTTTTTTCATGGCTTGTGTGAGAAAAAGGGGGAAGTGTTTTGTTCGAAGAAAAGTACGCAGAATGGATGAAATCAATGATTGATGCAGAAGTAAATCCTAGAAGGCGAGAATTACTAGTGAAAGGCTTAGGGCATGGAACTATAGAATTGCTTAGGTGCATCTGGTATCCAGCAATTGGAAACTTCAACCATCTCTATCCGGAGTGGGAGGTTCGTGATTCGAATAACGGATATCGATATCTGGATCTGGCGTACATGCCTGAGGGAGGCAAGGGCGTTGTCGAAATCCAAGGATATGCATCACATGCCAGAGATCTTGATGTTAAAAGGTTTAAGGATTTATGCATGCGACATAGCATGTTGGCACTCGATGGGTGGGTGTTGTTGCCTATTGCGTACTTGTCTATCAAAGAAGAGCCGAAGCAATGTCAGCAGCTCATTCTCTCATTTGTGGGCAAATTCCTTTCGACAGAGGCTCCAGCAGATTTGGATTGGGCAGAAGCAGAAATAATACGGTTCGCTCGTCGCATTCTACGCCCCTTCACACCATCTGAGCTTGCCACACACTTACGTCTAACTGATCGGCATACAAGACGTATCCTGCATCAATTAGTTGAAAAACAAATGCTACTTGTTGTCGGAGGTCGTCAGCGCTATCGGACATTTCAGCTGAAGCTGTGAGTGCCGAGATTCACTTGAGTAGCTGGGATAGTCGGCATTCCTAGTTTCACTGGGGATTCTTGGCATCCAGCACCAGTTTCCTCAAGCGATGAAATCCCGACTCCAACTTCCCCGAGCGATCCTCGCTAACGGACACAGAAGACCTTATTTGCTCCAAATCAGTGGTTTTGAAATTCTAACGGACACAGGTGCCTCTATTTCCCCGTATTCAGTCATCCATAGAGAAAAATTCCCAATTAACGGCTGTAGTGTCCGTTAGATTCTGAAAAGACCAAATTCGACCGAAATAACGGCATCCATGTCCGTTAGCCGAACGAGGATCACGCATAACAGGCTTCGCCGCACGTTCACATTATCGGGATCCCTAGTTTCACTGGGGATTCTTGGAATCCAGCATCAGTTTCCCCAAGCGATGAAATCCCGACTCCAACTTCCCCTAGTTTCCTCGTTAACGGACACAGAAGACCTTATTTGCTCCAAATCAGTGGTTTTGAAATTCTAACGGACACAGACGCCTCTATTTACCTGAATTCAGTCATCCATCGAGAAATAAAGCTCAAATAACGGCTGTAGTGTCCGTTAGATTCTAAACAGATCCAATTCGAGCGAAATAGCGGCATCCTTGTCCGTTAGCCGAAAATCAGGTACCTTCATCAGAGACTTCTACTTCGCGAAACCCAGGAGGAACAAGCATTAACAGCTCCTTCTTAGACCAATACCTAATGAAATGATTATCATCTGAGATAGTGATTATGACTGGTTAAAGAGACCTATTTTTACCTCGGAAAGTTAATTTATGTAAAAATGATTATTGCCGCACTTGGTAATCACTGGATATAGTCGGGGGGGACATATACAGGCCAGTTCCTCTTTGAAGCCGGGAGAAATAGGAATGAGGGGGTGTCAGACAGTTGACGGCTTAGTATCCCTTTGACGTGGTAGTATGAAGCAAATGTTAACGTGTTCATTGCATATGACATCATCATCATTTTAAGGAGGAAATTCAATAATGAAAAAGCTTAAACCCGCGCACACTCTTACAGCGCTTATATCATCTACACTGATCGCTGGCATGATGGTCATACCTTCCGTTTTCGCAGCTAATTTATTCAGCGACAATTTCGATGATGGGGATGCAAGCGGCTGGTCGACGCAAAATGGTACATGGACGGTGGTTCAAGACAATGGCTCCTATGTGTATCGCCAAACCAGTTCAAGTGAAGGACGTGCATCAGCGGGCAATGTGGCTTGGACGGATTATGCCGTTGAATCCAAAGTGAAAATCGATAATTGGAATGGGACGAATCGAGCTTATGTGGCGGGGCGTTATCAAGATGGAAACAACTTCTATGCGGCATCTTTGTATAACAGCGGCGGCGGGAAGCTTGAAATCCGTAAAAAAGTAAGCGGTTCCACAACGACGCTGGCAACTTTGGATTACCCGCTTGCGACAGGAACTTGGTATACCGTTAAGCTAGAACTATCTGGATCGACAATCCGCATGTATGTGAATGGCGCGTTGCAGCTTACTGCAACGGACACGAGTCTAAGCTCAGGTGGCATCGGTTTAATCGGCTATAAAGCGGCTGCTAGCTTTGACGATATTCTTGTTTCCGATAGCTCGGGTTCGACTTCGACACCGTCGCCAACGCAATCTCCATCACCGTCACCATCAGCCTCACCATCGCCGTCTCCATCGGTTCCACCGAGTGCCTCACCATCACCTACACCGCCTCCAACTGCTGGTGCGGTCTATGTGGATCCGAATGGATCCGATAGTAATCCTGGGACATTGGCAAGCCCAACGACTTTGAGTTCGGCACTAACGAAGGTTGCTTCAGGCGGCGTCATTTACTTACGAGGTGGAACTTATAGCTACACCAGTCAAATTACGATTGATCGTACGAATAACGGTACGGCAAGTGCGGTGAAACAAATTATGCCATATGGATCAGAGAAGCCTGTACTAGACTTCTCCTCACAAAGCTACAATTTGGCAGACGTATCCCTTAATGCTAGAGGTCTACAGGTGAATGGCAGTTACTGGACCATCAAGGGATTGGAAATTAAAGGAGCCGCCGATAATGGCGTTTATGTAGCGGGCAATAACAATCGTTTGGAGAACTTGGAAGTCCACGACAATCGTGATACAGGCGTTCAGCTTGGTCGATATGCTTCAACAGCAACTCGCAGTGAGTGGCCTGCAAACAATCACATTGTGAACGTATACTCGCATGACAATTTCGATCCCGATAACGGAGAAGACGCGGATGGGTTCGCAGCTAAGCTGACCACAGGACCTGGGAATGTGTTTGATGGTTGTATCTCGTCTTACAACACAGATGATGGTTGGGATTTGTACACCAAATCAGAGACTGGACCGATTGATCCCATCACGATTAAGAACAGTGTAGCGCATCATAACGGTCAAACCTCATCGGGGAACTCGACAAGTAGCAGCGACGGGAACGGCTACAAATTAGGTGGGGAAAAAATAGCAGTCAACCATATTGTGACCAATTCCGTTGCTTATCTCAATAAAAAGCACGGATTTACGTTCAACAGTAATCCTGGTTCAATCACCCTCAACAACAATACGTCATTTAGCAACGGTGAAGGTAATTTCACATTCGATCTAGGCACGCACATGTTCACAAATAACTTGTCTTACAATGGAACTTCCAGTGATAAAACAAGTGGAACCGATGTAGCTAGCTCAAATGTTTGGTGGAAAAGTGGTCAGAGTACTAATGCAGCTGGCCTCATAGCGAGTGATGCAGATTTCGTAAGCCTAACGCCGACACTCACACGGAATGCGGATGGTTCTCCGAATTTAGGGAACTTCTTGAAGCTTGCGACTGGCAGCGATTTATTGGGTGCGGGTACACCAAGCGGAACTAATATCGGCCGAAACTGATTTGTAACCAGGTAAACAAGAGGCTGTCCTACTTAGGGCAGCCTCTTTGCGATGCTAACTATTTCGCTCATTCATTGTCATTTGTTTATTGCCCTGAATAACATGTTATAGATGCCTACGCCCCCGGGACATAAGAAGAAAGGATATGATCGCTAACCAATGAAAAGAACATATAAGGTCAATGAGATTGCACGTACAATTAGAAAAACACAAGCCACTGTGGTGGAATGGTCCAAACATTTTGCTGATTTTCTTCCGACCACGAGTGTGGGAGGATCATTAAGATATACCGAAGAAGCTGTCGAGGTATTTCGAGTGATTTCCAAAATGAAAGATGCCAATAAAACACTTAAGATGATCAACGAGTATTTACAGGAATTGTACCAGAAAGGAATTCGTACTCCGAATGGTGAAGAGAACCTTATAACGCCTTCGCCCGCGATTGCTCCAGAATTGAGCTTACCTGAGATAGAAAATAAATCCACCCCCCATTTAAGCAATGAAACCTTGGAATTACGTAACCTAGCACTGCTTTTCACGCAAAAAATAGAGGCAAATAAATCCTCGAGGCGTATCAACGAACAAGTAGACGATAGTCAACTGGCTGTTATATCTTCCATCTCAAGTAGTAGACAAGAAGCACCAACTAAAATTTACGTCAACGGTCTGTTTGATCAGCTCACGAATGAAGTTGCAGAAATTCGAAGTATTGTTCTTACATTTATGGAAAAAATAATCGAAGCCACGAAGCATGCTAATCAAAATGACCGGTTTACAAACATGGCTGATTCGTTAAATCTTCAATTTAATGGTATTTCCGAAGAAGTTGCAGAGCTTCGTAATATCATCAAGATTTTTACTTATAAGGTAGCTGAAGTGATTGAACAAGATGACAGCAGCGAACTTGCCGTCAATATTGAAGTGCTAGATAGACAATATAAAAGTGTTTTTAATCAGGTGAAAGAACTGCAACATGAACTCTATACCGTTCATCCCGAGCTGACAGAGGCTCTGATGCAAACCCTTAGAGGTGAAATACTTGCATCGACAAAGGAACTGCAGGAGCAACAACAGGAAGGAATCACGAAGTTAGTAGCTGAACTCGATGAGTTTCGTGCCGTTCAACCCGAGCTGACAGAGGCTCTAGAGCAAACCCTTCGAGGAGAAATACTTGCATCAACAAAGGAACTGCAGGAGCAACAACAGGAAAGATTCACGAAGTTAGAAGCTGAGCTCGATGAGTTTCGTACCGTTCAACCCGAGTTGACAGAGGCTCTGGAGCAAACCCTTAGAGGTGAAATGCTAGCAACGACAAAGGAACTACAGGAGCAACAACATGTAAGATTCACGAAGTTAGAAGAAGAAATCTATGAGTTTCATACCGCTCAACCTAAGCTGACAGAAGCTCTGGAGCAAACCCTTAGAGGTGAGATGCTAGCATCGACAAAAGAACTGCAGGAGCAACAACAGGAAAGATTCACGGAGTTAGAAGCTGAGCTCGATGAGTTTCGTGCCGTTCAACCCGAGTTGACAGAGGCTCTGGAGCAAACCCTTAGAGGTGAAATGCTAGCAGCGACAAAGGAACTGCAGGAGAAACAACAGGAAAGATTCACGAAGTTAGAAGCTGAGCTCGATGAGTTTCGTACCGTTCAACCCGAGTTGACAGAGGCACTGGAGCAAACCCTTAGAGGTGAGATGCTAGCATCGACAAAAGAACTGCAGGAGCAACAACAGGAAAGATTCACGAAGTTAGAAGCTGAGCTCGATGAGTTTCGTGCTGTTCAACCCGAGTTGACAGAGGCACTGGAGCAAACCCTTAGAGGTGAAATGCTAGCATCGACAATGGAACTGCAGGAGCAACAACAGGAAAGATTCACGAAGTTAGAAGCTGAGCTCGATGAGTTTCGTACCGTTCAACCCGAGTTGACAGAGGCCCTGGAGCAAACCCTTAGGGGTGAGATGCTAGCATCTACAAGTGAAATACTAGTATCGACAAAGGAACTACAGGAGCAACAACAGGAAAGATTCACGGAGTTAGAAAAAGAAATCCATGAGTTTCAAACCGCTCAGCCAAAGCTGAGAGAAGCTCTGGAGCAATCCCTTAGAGGTGAAATGCTAGCATTGGCAAGGGAACAGCAGGTGCAACAACATGGAAGATTCACGAAGTTAGAAAATGAGCTCCATGAGTTTCAAACTGTTCAACCCAAGATCACAGAAGCTCTAGTTCAGAATCTCAAGGGTGAAATACTTGTATCTACAAGTGAACTGCAGGAGCATTTTTATGAAATTGTCGGGAGGTTGGAACAAGAGATTTCTACTGTTCAGCCCAAGCTGACAGAAGCTTTGAATCAAAATATTGAAACTCTGGAGCAAACCCTTAGAGGTGAAATGCTTGTATCTAAAAGTGAAATCCAGAAGCAACTTCATGATATTGTCACGAAGTTGGAGCAAGATTTCCAAACCGTTCAACCCAAGATTACAGAAACTCTGGAGCAAAATCTTAGGGAGGAAATGCATGCAGCGACATATGAATTGCTAAAGCAACATAAGGAAAGTGTCACCGATTTAGAACAAGAAATGCGTAAAAATTACGAAATCAACACGCAGAAATTAAATGATCTAATAGAACAAGCAGTCAACACACACGTTGTTTCAAATGAAGAATCACTAAACAATCGATTTGACAACATATCGATACAATTGTCATCCCAACAACGTTTGCTTGATAAGCTTGCCAAATTTTTAGGTATTTAGAAAATGAAGGCTCAAGAGAACGCCACACGAGCTGTGTGGCGTTTTGTCCTTTTGTTGGGATTAGCAGAGATTGATAATAAGTGGCTTTTCTGAATTCATTTGAACTGGATATGCGCAGCTCCAGCTTACCGCCTAGTACCTGAAGCTTAATCTGTTCTGGTGTTTGCTCATACGTTCCCCAGCCCATGACAAGTGACCCTTCGGCCATGTGCAGATGACAAGTCCACCTTCGTCATTAAGGAAGTATAGCCGCCAAGTATTGGCTTCTTGCCGCATGCTGGATTTGAAATTATGCTGGTATAACGATTTCAACGCTCTACAGGTTTGCTCTTTATCGAAAATTTTACCTAATCCGCACAGATTGGCATGCCACTGGGCTATGACCTGATCGATAACACAGCCTCTGCGATTTGATGTTTTATTAAAATCCGCTCAACCAGGAATTGGCTCCATAAAGTTACATGTCCAAGGTGTGATGCTGGCGGCCTGTTAGAACTCCCTTCTTCTCAGGGTCCCATTGATCTTCGTTCGATTCGGCCCAGGCATACGCGATCGATTGTTTGATGGCTGGCCAAACGGACTGCAACCACGCTGTATCCCCAGAAATTTTCCACCCACGGTACGCCTTCAGCACACCACCGAATTGACCGTCCGCGCAGGCGCGGTATTCACTTCTTGCTCGACCAAGGGGCAGCATTAACCGAAATGACATGCGACCATCCTCGCGTTGATTGTACGTGAAGTCGAGATCCCGCATGCTTCGCTCCAAAGAAGGAAACAGAAACGGCAATGCATAAGCGTAGTTCCAAACATGCGTGCAGGAGCCTTCACAACAGCCGGTATCTGCGATGGAGCCTTCAAACCCATAGAAGGAACCATCTGTCAGACGTAAACTAGTTGCTGTTTTGATGACAGATAGATTGGCAGAAACTGCGTCCAGCACGACAGCTGGCATAGTGGATGAGAATAAAGCTTGTTTAAAAGTCAGGGTGTCACCAAATAGGCGATCCCAATGATCGAAAGCGTACTGAGTGGTTGACTCCGAATCTTGGAATAACGTTGCATAGTAATTTTTCCACATATTAGGACCGGATGGGTTAGGGTTCCAATAGTTCGTACCATTAGGGAAATGCCAAGAGATCGTGAATCGGATCTTGTGTTTCTGACCGGGCATCAATGCGATATACGCGGCTAAAGATGCCGTGTCCTTCCTATAAGGCGGGCGCTCATCCTCGTGATACTGCCTGTTTTTCAAAGGCCCTGGCTGATTGAAATCATACCAGAACATCTCCAGATTATCGCACCAATCACCTCGATACCAGAAGTCTTGATAACTAACATCCGCCGTATCCGTAGCTATGTTGATATCCCCAAATTGTGGCTCTTCATTGTTATATGGATTCGAGCCTAGCTTTATCCTATGTAAATCGCGGCTGTGCTCAACGCTGCTTTTACTGTAAGCGTGAACGATTTTCTCCGATAGCATCGGATTGCTGGCCGATAAGCATAACGTATAGTTGTGTTTTCAAGCTCCCACTCGAAGAAGGCGGCAGGTAAACTGGAATCGTCGGCTTGCAAGGGGCCACCGCGAATATGTTCACCGACATAGGGAGCTTGCATATCGCCATTTAGCACACGTGCATCGACAACTACGCCGTCGCGTTCTGCTTGTATAGCAAAGTGGCTAAAACCGTTAAAGCTCTTCTTGTTGGGGCGGTTGAAAATTTCCCAATCTACCAGCCGACCGTTGCCTGCGAGGCCAATTCCCCTGAGTGGGAAACTGATTTCTCTTGTTTTAACGCCATTATACACGGTTCCCATTCCTTCAACCTCGCTTCAGTAAATGGTATACTATAACCAAAAAAATATCTTCAGTATAAGGGATGGTCCTAATAATTCCTTTGTAAATTACGCACTAGCTCCCTATATTCGCATTGCTGATTATGCGATCCGCACGCCTTTTTTTCTAGGTGAACGCAATTTGTTGGATTACATCATTTTTTTATGTGCAAGTAGGTCAATTTGACCATCGGCCCTTTCTTAACTGAATCACCTCGTATTTTGCATTTCACATCTCCGAGCCCATTACGGTAGTCGATATGGCTCAAAGAGCTGGTTTATCCTCGTCCCGCTTTAACGTGCTCTTCAAGCAACATTTTCAGATGACGCCTTATCAAACAAACAGCAGATCTACTTACGCCGGCTCGCACTTTGTGTTATCATCTAGTCAAAACAATAGCTCGAGAGACAACCCATATGATGTGTAAGTGAGGTATGAACATGGAAAGAAAATACTGGGTTCCTGCTCTGGAGAGAGCACAAGACGTACTGCAGCTAGTTGCAGCTCAATCCTCTAAGCTGAAATTGATGGATTTGAGCGCAGCAACGGGGATTAATAAAAGCACGATGTTTTCCCTTCTACATACGATGGAGACCCTGAATTGGGTGATCAAAGAGAAGGGGGACACGTATGCGCTAGGATCCTTTTTCGGTGTGCTTGGTAACGCATATTTCGCTGGTATGTCACTGGTGAAGCTATTTGAGGAGAAAGCTGCTCGTTCCGTGGAACGAATTGGTGAAACCATTCAACTAGCCCGATTGGAGAAGGGGGAACTCGTGTATTTAGCCAAAAAAGAGGCAGCAACGCAAGTCCGTTTGATCTCTGAGCCTGGTATGCGTTTACCCGCTTACGCAACGGCCATGGGAAAGGTCTTGCTATCCGCGATGGAAGATAAACAGGTGCTTTCCATGTACGTGGAGGGTAGCTACCAAGCATTTACTCCGAATACGGTTCGGAACGGAGAAGAGCTGCTGGAACAGCTTCGAATCACAAGAGAGAATGGTCATGGGGTTGATCAAGAAGAAATTGTGCTTGGCTTTTACTGCTTTGCAATGCCGATTCTTGATCGTAACGGTGATCGGATCGCGGCAGTTAGCTGCTCCATGCCTGTTCATCAATGGACGCTGAAGGAAGCGCTGGTGAGGGAAGAGATACAGCTTCTGGCACAGGCTTTGTCGGCTGTTTTGCCACTATAGCCTGAGACTTGTATGAAGTATGAAGTTGTTGAGCTAAGCCAAACAGAACAAGATAATCAGTATGCTTCTCGAAACTAGTTAACATCCAGAAAATGGATCGTAACTGGTTTTCTTTTTGGATTGACGAGATAAAAAGAGGATGATAAACTAAATATATAATTTAAAATATAAAACTAAGTTTATTATAATAAACAAAGAGGTGAACCAAATGAGATTGCTTAATAAGGTAATTATGATTACAGGTGCAGGGTCAGGCATTGGGAAGAGCACAGCATTGCTTTTTGGTAAAGAAGGGGCTCATGTAATTGTTAATGATTTGGATGCAATTAAAGGAGAGGAAACAGCTTCCGAAATTCAAGCTAACGGCGGCAAAGCTCTCTTCTTGCAAGCTGATGTAACTGATCCTGAGTCTGTCAAATCGATGGTGGACAAAGCAATCGAAGCCTGTGGACGTATTGATGTGCTTTTTAATAATGCGGGAATTAGCGGTGTTGGTGCCCTTCATGAACTTGAGCCTGAGCAGTGGGATCGCGTCATTCGCGTGAATATTCGCGGCGTGTTTCTACCTTCCAAGTATGTTATCCCTCATATGATGGAGAAGCGCAGCGGGTCCATTATTAACATGTCCTCCTGTGTTGCGGAGATTGGGCTAGCTAGACGTGCTTCCTATGCAGCTACCAAAGGTGCTGTACTGGCGTTGACGAAATCGATGCAAGTCGATTATGCACCGTACAATATTCGTGTAAATGCCCTATTGCCAGGGACGATTCTAACACCTTTTGTTGAGAACTATTTGAAAACATCTTATGATGATCCTGAGGCGGCCATTAAATCACTAAAAAGTCGTCAGCTTAGCGATGAGCTCGGAACGCCAGAAGATGTTGCGCAAGCCGCGTTGTTCCTAGCTTCGGATGAATCCAAATTCATGATGGGCTCTCCATTGTACATCGATGGTGGCGCTGTGTTCGGTAAGAATGCATAAATAAAGGCCAAATATTCCAATATACCTAATAGAGAGAGGATGTTTACTTTTGAAACTAGTCACGATTGATCATTCCGGTTTGTTACATCTTGGTGTGAAGTTGGAGAACAACGTATTCGATATTACGGAGGCTTTGAAAGCATTTCCTGAAGCGAGTATTCCGACTGACATTATGTCCGTTATTGGTAACTCAGAAACAGTATTGCCTCAAATTGAACGCTATATGGCAAGCGTGTTAGAGGGGTCAACAGAAGGAAGTACATTCCTACTAGATGAATCCCAAGTCAAATATGGTCCTTGTGTGACGCATCCAGGCAAAATCATCTGTGTTGGCTTAAACTATCGCAAGCACGCTGAAGAGACGAATGCGCCAATCCCGCAGTATCCGATCTTGTTCAATAAGTTCAGTAATACGATTGCTGCGCAAGGGGACGATATTCCACTTCCGAATCGTGTTACGGATCAGGTTGATTACGAAGCTGAGCTGGTCATTGTTATTGGGAAGCAGGCTAAATATGTAGCCAAGGAGCAGGCATTGAGCCATGTTTTTGGTTATTGCAATGTGAATGATTTGTCTGCCCGTGATTTGCAAATGCGTACGCAACAATGGTTGCTGGGGAAATCCTGTGATAAGTTCAGTCCGCTTGGTCCCTACTTGGTCACAGCAGATGAAGTTGGCGATCCGAATCAGTTGAAAATTACTTGCACAGTGAATGGCGAGACGAGACAGAATTCAAATACTTCCGATATGATTTTTAAATGTGATGAAATTGTCAGTTATATCTCCCAGCATATGACGTTGTCGCCTGGCGATATTATTTTGACGGGAACTCCTGAGGGAGTGGTCCTAGGTAAGCCGGTGGATCAACGCGTGTACTTGAAAAATGGTGACGTTGTAACGATCGCGATTGAGAAGCTCGGTGCTTTGACGAATCGCATGGTGGACGAGCCAATCAATTAGTTAAACAAGGAGACAACCTACGGGTTGTCTTTTTTGCTTGTGCTACTCGACCGTTTTAAAGACAAGATAACGCTTTGTCTTTTAATCGAGAACTGGCGTATACTTGATCATAATTGATCAAATAAAGGAGTCACCATACATGGATATTCCGAATCGGATTGCCATTGGTATTTTGGGTCCGGAGGCTCTTGTGAATAAAGTGTTAAGCGTCATCGCGACGTCCTTTCCATCCTTCCAGCCCATTGCTCATGCCTGTTCAGCAGAAACAGCTTTTGAAATTGCTGAGCAGTTGCTGGATGAGGTCGAAGTGCTTCTCATAACAGGGCCAACACTCTATCGACGAGTGAAGGAGCATGTTGTTACTCATCTGCCTGTACATATGATTCCATTAACAGACACAGGACTGTTTAGCGCTTTATATCGTTTGCGCAGTAAACCGCAGCTTCATGCGGCGGAAACGGTTTTTAGTATTGATTCCTTTACCTCGGCAGCCTTAAACCGACACGTCAAGGAAATTGGTGAATCGCCATCTAGCTTCCACATCTATGATGGCGTGCCTTTCCCGCAAGTGGAGAAGATTATGCAATTTCATAAGGAGTCTTTCCATAGGGGAACTACCCAAGCGGCGCTGACAACTGAAAGTGAGGTCGCCGATGCGCTTAATAAAGAGGGGATTCCCTGTGAGTGGATTGCTCCAACCGATCAGAATATTACCGTAGCTTTGGAGCGAACACTGTTGTCAACAGAAACTCGGCGAAGTAAAGAAGCGCAAATCCTAGTGGGCATGATTAATGTGGATGATTTCGGTAAAAAGCTTCAGCAGCAGAGCACAGAGCATGATATTCAGCGCTTCAAGCTTGAAGTGCACAGGAAACTGATCGACTATGTGGAGTCGTTGGATGGGTACTTGACGCATCTAGGTGCTGATGAGTATTTGTTTTTTACGACACGAGGGATATTCGAACGCGAGACGGTTGGCTATAAGTCAGTTCCACTCGCGCGTGAAGTCTGGAAATCACTTGGCCTGTCTCTAAGTATGGGAATTGGCTTCGGTCGTAGTGCGAATGAAGCGGGTACCCATGCTCGACTTGCGCTTCGCAGATGCAAGGAAGCAGGTGGAAATACTTGCTTCATAGTTCGTGAAGACAAAACCCTCATAGGCCCGCTGGAAATGGCAGATCCACTCAGTCGAGACTTGTCGGTGACAGATCCTGATCTGTTGAAGAGCGCTGAGGATGCAGGGATGACTTCGACTTATTTGAGTCGTCTCATGGTTACTGTTGCGCGAACGAGCAAGCTAGACTACGAAGTGCATGAGCTAGCGAGTATTCTGGGGGTTACGGTTAGAAGCACACATCGTCTACTCCTGCAATGGATGGATCATGACTTGATTTCAATTGTTGGCTATGTGAAAGTGCCAAAAGGAAGACCTAAGCAAACATTCCGACTCCGATTTCTGGAGAAGCTCGCCGCCAATCCCAGCGGAGCATAAGTGATAAGTAAAACCGCTCTAGCGTTGGCTGCGGCCAAAGGGGCGGTTTTTTACATGCAATTAAAAGACTATTTAAAGATTTGTCTTTTCGTCGGCAAGGACTCTTGAAGGGTACATGGTGCTTGAATCCTCATGAACAATTGTCTCCAGGGCAATTTGAAGAAATCAATCGCATGTACAGCGACTATCCACATTTGAATGATGATGCAGTTGTGAAGGCAAATCTCTCGAATTGGTTAACCTGATTAGGAAATGGTAGTCCCTCAAAGAAGTTTCTGGTACATTGAAATAATGAATAGAATTTTTTAGGGGGATTCCAAATGCGCATTCGGTTCGATCGGTTTCCACAAGGTGTTGCCAAAGCTTTAACGCTAAGTTATGATGACGGGAAAGTACATGATCGCAGGCTCGTGCATATATCTGCTCATACGGTTGATCATCCATTTTTAGAGCAATTACCCATGGATCAAATCGTGCGTTAAATTTCAAACGACCGAGAGGCGTTGGAATCGTTAGTTGGTAATCCTGTGCGCGGGATGAGCTTCCCCTTTGGATCATTCTCGGACAGCGTTCTACATTCACTTCCCACGCTAGAAATTGAGTATGCGCGAACCGTATCTAGCCATGGCGGCTTTCAAATGCCAAAGGATTTTTTGCAGTGGCATCTCCGCGATCACGGTTTGGATCAGTGCAGAAGGCGAGCCATTGGAAATCCCAGCGGGTCAATTGATTGGAATTTAGTATTATTTTGTAAAATTTTCTTAAAATCGCTTAGTTTGCTAATAGTTTCTTAACAATAATCAATTATGATTTAGGTAACAAAGCATGTCTATTATCCACAAGAAGAATTTCAAAATCGGAGGGATCAATATGGAGCAACAATATGAGTTGGAAAAGAAGATTGAAGCATTAAGAAATGAGCTGAATCTGGCTAGTCAAACATATGGCCTATTGTCTGAAACGGTATTGAAACTTTCTATTGCACTGGATGATCTGTTGAACACCTATTATGAATTGCTTTTTATACGAACCATCGCATAATTAAGAAGCCCGAGTTCACACTTACGAGTGTGAATCTCGGTTTTTTTGTTTTTTAACTAGGAAATAAATCGAGGATATGACTTGTTCACTCCTTCTATTTGCCATGGTATTACTTGACCAAACAGCTAGCACGGGTGCGAAGCTGCTGCTCATTGAGCCGTTTGTTTTGCCAGTGCCTGAGGATCGTAAGCTGTGGAGAGAAGATTTGTCTCCGAAGATTACAGCTGTTCGTGAATTAGCCAGAGAATTTGGTGCGCGTCTTCTATGTTTAGATGGTTTATTTGCACAAGCTTCAACACTAGCTGACAGCGCTTTCTGGGCGCCGGATGGTGTACATCCATCTCCTGCTGGACATGCGTTAATTGCGAATGCGTGGCTGAAGGTCGTCGGGGCTGCTGAGTAATTTAAATAGGTATAGAAAGAAAGCTTCCGCATCTTGCGAGAAGCTTTTCTTGTATGCGTGTGAAATGGTCAATAATTGACTTGAAATAGTAAAAATAAGTACTAGTTCGCCGTTGTTAATAGCAGTTATAGTTAAGGCTAAAAGTGTGAATTGGGAGGATCAAAGATGAATCGTAGATTATTATTAGAAGCTCTGCAAGAAGCTGAATCCGATCACGGAAGCTTGTTTCACGAAGCCTTACAGGTGGCTCAATCACCTATTTTACATACAGAGAGTCCCTTACTCACTTCTGTCTATAACGAGATTGCGCCGTTAGTAAAGGAATTTGAGAGCAAGCCAATCGCAGCACTGCCATTTCAAGAGTGGGATTTATATCGTGCGAAGGGTTCGCGAATCGAATTTGAAGCGCTTTATTTTGATCGTCGAAGGCGGTTAGCTGCTTTGGTCGTGGCGGGGTTGAAGGACGGAGTCGAGGCTTATCTTCCTGCGATGGAAGATACGATTTGGGCTATTTGCGATGAATATACGTGGTGTTTGCCAGCACATTTGATGAATCATGATCACGCGGTAGAAGGGGAAGAATTCAAACATATTGATTTATTTGCTTCAGAAACGGCACATGCACTAAGCGAGACTTGCCATATTTTCCGAGATCAGCTCAATGCACTCGTGGTGAGAAGGGTGCAACGTGAGATTATGACACGGGTTCTCGAGCCTTATATGGCGCTCAAGAGAGCCTATTGGTGGGAAACGTGCGAGATCAATTGGTCAGCCGTATGTGCGGGAAATATTGGTATGGCCGCGATTTACTTGCTGCCCGATTCGAAAGCGCTGATGCCAATTATTGCGCGAGTTCTCGAATCGATGGATTGTTTTCTTGAAGGGTTTTCGGAAGAAGGCGCCTGTTTGGAAGGTTTGGGGTATTGGTATTATGGCTTTGGCTATTACGTATATTTCAGCGAACTGCTTAAGCAGCGTACGGGTGGTAAAGTGGATATCCTTCAAACGGATGCCAAAGCTCGCAAAGTCGCGAAATTCCCACAGAACTGTTTCTTGCAAGGCAACCATATTGCCAATTTCTCCGATTGCGCACGGACAAATGGTATTCAAATCGGGATTTTCAGCCGGTTGTGCGAGCAGTTTGATGATATTCGAATTCCGACGCTGGAACATCAGCCTGTTACCGTCGATCATTGCGGCCGCTTCGCAAGCGCTGTGCGTAATGTGGTGTGGTTGAATGAACCGCTGCTTCGCGAACGTGAAGACATGCCGCTTCAAACCGAATTTCTGCCAGAAGCACAATGGATGATAAGCCGGGCTAAGGTCGAGGACAAGCTCGTTAGCTTTGCAGCCAAAGGCGGCCATAACGATGAGCCCCATAATCACAATGACCTCGGACATTTCATCTGGATCGTAGATGGCGTCAGATGGTTCGAAGATCTGGGAGCGGGTTTATACACGAAGCGATATTTCGGTGAGGAACGGTATGACATTCTTTGTAACAGCTCATCTGGGCACAGCGTTCCGATTATTAATGGCTGCCATCAACAAGGGGGGATCGCGCATTGTGCGCAGGTACTAACAGCGGATTGCACGGATGCCGGTGACAGGTTCAAGCTTGATTTGACTCGAGCGTATGCTGTGCCAACACTTGAGAAGCTGGAGCGAAGCTTCGAGTTCGATAAGTTGCAAGGCAAGCTGACCATTTCGGATTTCTTTGGGTTCCGTGAATCTGGCGCAGCCGTGACGGAACGCTTCGTTACGCAGCATAAGCCAGTCATCGTGCAGGCTGGTGAGATTCGGCTTGTGAAAGATGATGCACAGGCGGAGGCGAAGGCGCAGGCGCAGGCGTCTACCGCGAATGGCAATCGTCAGCAGCTGATGCGATATGATGCGAAACAGTTGACTGCGTCCATTCAAGTCGTGGAGCATGAGAATCACGAGGGCGAGACGGAGACTGTATACTTGATTGATCTAGCTGCTGCTGAGGTTGGCGCACAGGTGAGTATTGTTGTTACGTTGGAGCTGGGGTAAGACGGAAAACGAGCCTAAAGAGCCCGCCGCCGTCTTTCCTACTTAAACCTACGGATTATTCCCTATTGCATTCATATTAGCCATGATTAATTGAATAGCTACGGATACGGGAAGTCCCATGCCCAGCTGGTAAAACCAACCATCCGTCAAGGATAAGGTAATTTTGACGAATCAACTGATCGGAGAACTGAGCTCGGCTGAGCTCCATATAATGTGGTCCATATCCATCGATTTCAATGGCAAGTTTGAGCGAATGACGAAGAAAAGCGAAGTCTAAGAACCGTGTGCCATCACGAAAATCTTTGACCTCATTTTCGGGGTGAAGATCATCAAAGTTACCAAAGGCCTTCCACCAAATATAGCGGAGAAAACTAGTTTCAGCATACCCGTGGCCTTCCTTTAGTCTCCTCAAACGCTGACCTTTTCTGAGTGACATATGCTTGGATAGATAAGCTTCGTGTGCTAATTGAAATTGAACCATATTACCTCTACACCTCGCTTCAAAATAAATAAACCGCTCCTCAAAGTCAGAAGATGCTGACTTGAGAAAGCGGTGTGTGCTTCACAACCGATATTGATTATGGGAATAATTAATTTTCAACCTCACTAATCATTCAACCACAACCCAAACTGCTGCCGATATTGTAACGGTGTGAGTCCGGTTTTAGTTTTGAACAGCCGCGAGAAATAGTTCGCATTATCGACACCAAGCTCATATGAAATCTGAGAGACGGGCTTCACGCTAGTAGCGAGGAGCTTTTTGGCTTGTTCGATTTTGATGCTATGCACGAAATGGAGTGGTGCCTGTCCGGTTTGTTTGATAAACATTTTGCGTAAATGGGAGTCACTCAGTTGAACGAGCTCAGCCAGTTCCTTAATTTCAGGCATCCGTTGCGGATGCGCGTGTACAAAGTGGATGATGGTATGGATCCGCTTGTCCAAGTGCGAATAAGGGGAGCTTGGCTCGTTCGCGCCCCCTTTATGCAGCAACTCATACAAGATACGGAGCAGCGAAGACTGCTGCAGCAGATGGGCATAAGGTGTCGCATCACGCTCATGCGTAAGCATCTCTTGAACAACACGCTCAACTGTGGTTGTATGATCCTCAAATAGGATCGGAATATTCAAAAGCTGCACCCAGCTTCGATTGCTGACTAAGGAGATTTCGGCATCGAAGTTAATGCTCGTTAACGACAGCTCATCGGAGATGGCGTGAAAGCTAATCAAACTATGGGCAGGCAGAATGATGATTTGGCCTTCTTTACAACGAAAGGCAGTTTGGTCGATCTCGAGCCGAAAGCTGCCCTTATGCACGAACCACATCACGCAATGTCGTAGGGGGCGATCTCTTGCCTGCCAGGAATAATCGAGCTGATACTGTGTAATATGCAGAAATCGAATTTCTAACGATTCAATCATCATCTGAAAAGAATTCAATTCGCACGCCTCCTCACCCTACGACTCGCCAGTCCTATTATTCTACCATGTTCATGTCAGCTAGACGAGGTAAGGAATGGAGGAGGAGTGTCGGACCAGCCATGGTGTTCAAGGTTTTGATAGCAGTAAAGGGTCATCTTCCAACCCCTCTATGCCTGAGGCACAACGCCCTTAACATCCTCATTCCGTTTCAAACGATCTTCACCGTTCACGAGGAAGGTACGTATGCGCGTAGTGTCGCCGCCCCATTCGTCGATCTTGAACTTGACCTCAGGCGTAGTATATCGGACCGAGAAGGCTACGCGTGGGATGTTCGATTTATTATTTTCAGAGCCATGGAAGGTAGCTTCATTAAAAAAAGCAATTTGACCAGGCGACATCTCTAAGTCGATGGCTAGGGATTCGTCGATCGACTCCGCAGGCAGGCCTTGCTCGAAAGCACTTTGATCGGTTCCAGTAGAAACATGCTCAACGATTGATTTATGAGTGCCAGGTATGACACGCAGGCAGCCATTTTCACGAATGGACCAGCCCAAGCTCACCCACGCCGTTGCATTAATTGCTGGCTCCATGGGCCAATAATTAATATCCTGATGCCAAGGAATGAATTTATCATTATTAGGTTCTTTGTACCAGAAATGCATGGCCCACAACACCAAATCATCACCCAGAATCTGCTTCATAGCGTTAACGATACTAGGGTGCGTAGCAAGTGTATAGGCCCAGTGATGATGCTGATGCCATGTGGATAAGTTCTTTTTTGTAGGACCTGGTTCAAATTTGTTCTGTTCAATCACCTCGAAGAAACGGTTATAGTACATATCGGATTCTTCCAGCGACAGTCCTTGCATAGGTCCGCTATAGCCTTCATTGACGTACTGGGTGAGCGAGAATGGATTTCCCTTCGTAATCATTTGTGTAACCTCCCATGGTAAATAGCCTTTTTCCTTACATAATGTAATTGTAAACCTCGAAGCAGCTAAGAATAAGGAAGTAAAACGATTATGAATAGCACAAAACGATTATTTTTAACGGCCGATGGTGGGAGATTGGCGTTTATAGGACATTTTGTGAAGGGAAAATATAAAGCCATGTCGAACTGATAGTACATACGGCCAAATGCGGGCGTAAAGCATAAGTTATTCGGATAAAGGAGTCATACGAATGGCAATTCCTGCAACGACAACATTGGATTTGAATTTACTGCAAATGATGCTGGATGATATTGAAGACTCTATTTACATAATGAAGGTTACGGGTGCGGAGATCACGTATTTTTACGTAAACAACGCAGCAACGAAATTTAGTGGGATCACGATGGATCGAATGGGGAAATCTTTTTTTGAATCCAATTCGAGCGAGATGGCGGACTATTTATATAAAAAATATGCCAGAGTTCTCGATGAACGTCGGACGATTCGGTATGAGGATGGCGTTATGTTACCCAATGGGATGCTTAGTGGGGAAAGCATTTTAACGCCTATTTTGGATGGAAATGGGAATGTTAGCTTTATTTTTTCTGTTACACGAGATATTACAGAGCGTAAACAGCATGAGAATACCCTGTACAATTATGCTTATCAAGATGATCTTTCAAATCTTTTTAATCGCAGATATTTACTAGAGCATGTGTCAGAGCCTTCAATCATCTATTTATTGGATTTGGACAATTTCAAAAATATTAACGATACCTTCGGTCATCAGGCTGGAGATTCGGTACTTGTAGAAGTGGCATGCCGCCTCATTGAGGTGTTTGGTGATAATCGCTATTCGCTTGTTCGCCTTGGCGGAGACGAATTCGTTGTTGTCGATTCCACGCCATTGGGGCGTTTCGAGGAGACGACGGAACAGCTGAGCCAGCTTTTTCATGATCCGTTCCGTGTAGATGACCATGCGGTGAAGGTGAATGTAAGTATCGGCATTGCGGAGCGAAAGCACGGGGAAACCATTCAAGATTTGCTAAAGCAAGCGGATATCGCTCTTTACACAGCCAAAAGAGCTGGTCGGAAGCGCTATCATGTATTCGAAGCATCTTCACGATACGATCATGTGGAGAATTTCATCCATGAGCTAGCCCTTTCGCAAGCTATCGAGAAGGAAGAACTGTATTTGCATTATCAGCTTATTTATCATCCGGCTTCAGGGATGGCTGTTGGTGCGGAAGCTCTCCTGAGATGGCAAAGCGAGAATGGCGGACACATGCAGCCGAGTGATTTCATTCCGATTGCGGAGGAAACAGGTCTCATCGTGCCCATCGGCTATTGGGTTATCCGTCAAGCCTGCAAGGATTGGCATCAACTTAAAGAAGTTTTCGGCCCCCTATTCAAAATATCAGTCAATATTTCGCGTATACAGCTCAATGAAGCGTGCTTTGCCCAGCAGGTATTGCAAATTTTGAAAGAGGAGGGTGTGGAACCACCCGCCATGGAACTAGAAATTACCGAAAGCACGACGATTCACTCGCTGCAGGAAGTGCAAATCATCTTAAGTAAGCTGCGCTCGGCTGGGTTTACGATTGCGTTGGATGATTTCGGAACAGGATATTCTTCGTTGAGCATGTTAACGCTTTTGCCGATTGATAAGCTGAAGATTGATCGTATTTTCATCGTGGACGGGAATGTCCCCTTGATTGCTGCGATTTTAGCTATGGCCAAAGCGTTGAATTTAGAGGTTGTCGCAGAAGGCATCGAAACAAGCGATCATTTTCATATGCTCGCAGACATGCAGATTTGGGGAATCCAAGGCTACTATATTAATAAGCCGGTGGCCTATACGGAGTTACCTTCACTCCATGATCTGAGTGGTGTTTAACTGGAAGAATTATTTTATTATTTCCCGTGCTTTCATTCGCTGTATAGCGAGTGGAGGCACTTTTTTTGTTTCTTCAATCGTGTATGTTAAAATGACTACGGTTAAATAAGCGCGGGAGGTCACATGATGAAAGCATTAATCTTCGAACAATTCGGTGGACCCGAAGTTCTCACATATAAGGAAATACCAGACCCTGTCGTGGACGGCGATCAGCTATTAATAAGGACGAAAGCGATCGGTCTAAATTTCGCAGACGTGTATCGTCGCAAAGGGAATTATCATTTGGCAGGGAAGCCGCCGTTTATCCTTGGGTACGAAGGGGCCGGGGTCGTCGAGTGGGTGCCAGAGCACATCGGGCACATTCAAATCGGCGATCGGATCGCCTTTGCCGACGTGCCATTTGCTAATGCGGAGCTGGTCGCCGTTCCTGTTGATCGTACAATTCCGCTGCCTGCGGACATTTCGTACGAACATGCAGCTGGCCTTCTACTGCAAGGGATGACAGCGCATTATTTGGTGAACGACAGCTATCGTGTTCAGGCTGGAGATGAAGTTCTCGTCCATGCCGCAGCAGGCGGGGTAGGTCAGCTTTTGATCCAATTGTGTAAAAGTAAAGGTGCAAGGGTAATCGGACTCACCTCATCCGAAGCAAAAAAGCAAGTAGCGCTAGCCGCTGGAGCAGACGAAGTCGTACTCTATTCCGCTGACTGGGTCCAAGAAATTCGGCAATGGTCTTATGCCAAAGAAGGTGCCCAGGTTGCCTATGATTCGGTAGGCTCCACCTTAATGGACAGCTTCGCAGCGGTCCGAATCAAGGGGACGGTCGTTTTCTACGGTATGGCAGGCGGAGATCCAGCCCCCGTGGATCCACGAATGTTGATGGATACCTCCAAAACATTGACAGGCGGTGACCTCTGGAATCACGTGACTAGCTTGAACAATCGCACCCAGCGAGCCAATGACCTGTTCGAAGCGCTACGAGAGGGGAGCCTGAAGATGGATACGATGACGACGTTCGCCTTGAAGGACGGCGCTGAGGCCCACAGATTGCTCGAGAGTAGACAGAGTACAGGCAAAATTTTGCTACTACCATGAGGCAAAAGCAGTATATCTTAGATGAAATCTAGGATTGCTGCTTTTTTTCTTCTATTGCATTTTGAACATATAGTCCATGGAGTTGCTTATCCTAGGTATTCTCGCTATGTCCAAAGCATGTTAACTTTAAGGAGTAGTTATTTAAAGGAGGCTTGAGTGTGCAATGAGCATAAACAAATTGAGAATTGGTGTTATTGGTGCAGGTTCTATTTCAGATTTGCACTTTGCGTCATATACGAAATCAGAGGATGCTGTCATTGTTGCTGTCTGTGACCTTAATCGTGAACGAGCTGCCGCGAAAGCGGAAAAATATGACATTGCTCATATTTATTCGGATTATAAAGAGCTATTGGCGAATCCGGAGATCGATGCGGTCAGTATTTGCACATGGAACAATACGCATGCCGAGATCAGTATTGCTGCTCTTCATGCTGGCAAGCATGTTTTGGTAGAGAAGCCGCTTTGCAAAACCGTAGAAGAAGCGCAACGCATTCAAGATGCGGTTCGTGAGACAGGCAAAATTCTACAAGTTGGATTTGTGAGAAGATATGATACGAATGCTCAGCTTGTGAAGCATTTTATTGATAATGGTCAATTGGGTGAAATTTACTATGCAAAAGCGTCATGTCTTCGTCGTTTAGGTAATCCTGGCGGTTGGTTCTCCGATGTTGAGCGCTCTGGTGGCGGTCCGCTGATTGATATTGGCGTACATGTGATCGATGTGTGTTGGTATTTAATGGGCAAACCGAAGCCGGTTGCGGTGAGCGGGCATACGTATAACAAGCTTGGCAATCGGAAGAATGTGAAGAACTTATCCTTTTATCAAGCCGCTGATTATGATGCGGAACGCAACACCGTTGAGGATTTGGCGAATGTGTTGATTCGTTTTGAAAATGGCGCTTCCCTCATGGTGGACGTAAGTTTCACGCTTCATGCTAAGAAGGATGAGATCGCTGTCAAGCTCTATGGTGACAAAGGCGGCGTTGAGCTTGAGCCTGAAATTGTGTTCGTAACGGAGATTTTGGATACGATTACGAATGTGACACCACAAATCAATCACAAATCGATCGATATCAATAGCGCTTTTCAAAATGAAATCAATCATTTCGTTTCCTGTTGTCAAACAGGTCAAACGCCGATTAGCCCGGTAGAAGATGGACTTGAAATGATGAAAATTCTATGCGGTATTTATGAATCAGCAGCCAAGGGTCAAGAAATTAGATTATAGCCCGAACGATTCGGAGCATAGGGGGATCTCGTATGAAGTTAGGGGTTAGCACATATAGCTTGTACCAGGCGCTAAAGTCTGGCGAAATGTCGATCATGGACGTTATCGATTGGATTGCGGATCAGGGCGGTGAACATGTCGAGATTGTGCCATTGGGGTATGATTTACCGGGTAACTTTGAACTTGCGGATGCGATTCGCGAGAAAGCTAAGTCCAGAGGTATAGCTATTTCCAATTATGCCATCGGTGCCAATTTCTTAACAGAGACTGAGGAACAGTATTTGCAGGAAATTGAGCGTGTGAAGGGCGAGGTTGATCTTGCTGCCAGATTGGGTGTTACGAAAATGCGTCATGATGTTGCTCGAAGTGAGGATCTCTCGCTTCGAAATTTCAACGCCAACTTGGATCGTTTAGCTGAGGCTTGTCGTCAAATTGCTGATTATGCGAACCAATTTGGGATTGTGACAAGCGTTGAGAATCACGGTTTCTTCGTGCAGCATAGCGAACGCGTTCAAGCTCTGATTCACGCCGTTGATCGTGCGAATTTCAAAACAACATTGGATGTTGGTAATTTTGTATGCGTAGACGAGGATTCCGTTGCTGCCGTGACGAATAACCTTCCGTATGCTTCAATTGTCCATGTGAAGGATTTCTACATTCGCCCATCCAATCAGAATCCAGGAGAAGGCTGGTTCAAGTCAACATATGGTACCTATTTGCGCGGAGCGATTGTAGGACAAGGTGATTTGAATATGCGTGAAATTCTACGTGTGGTCAAAAGCTCAGGCTACGACGGCTACATTTCCTTGGAATTTGAAGGGATGGAAGAGTGTAAGAAGGGCACGTTGATTGGTTTGCAGAATATCCGTCGTATGTGGGATGAAATAAACTAGCGCGAAGCTCGCGATAAGGAGTGTTTGAGGAAATGATTATCAATCCAATAGGAATTATGGTAGATAGCTTGCGTCTTGGTTTACGGGATGGTTTAAAGAAATCGAAAGAGCTTGGCGCGGACGGCGTCCAAATTTACGCAGTTTCCGGTGAGATGGACCCAGCTAACTTAACGCCGGGGGCGCGTAAGGAGTTACGTGCCTACATCGCGTCGTTGGATCTTCAAATTTCAGCGCTTTGCGGCGATTTAGGTGGACATGGCTTTCAGGATCAGACGGTGAATGCAGCGAAAATTGAGAAATCCAAGCGCATTCTTGACCTTGCTGTTGAGCTAGGCTCCTCCGTTGTAACCACACACATCGGTGTTGTGCCAGAGGATCGGAACGATCCTATTTATCAAGCGATGCTGCAAGCTTGTGAAGAGCTTGGGGTGTATGCGAGCAGCTTAGGCGCATATTTCGCGGTGGAAACAGGGCCGGAAACGTCGGCGCATTTGAAAAGCTTTCTCGATAACCTATCCACCAAAGGTGTCTCTGTTAACTTTGACCCGGCGAATATGGTGATGGTGACAGGCGATGATCCTGTTCAGGGGGTATATACGCTGAAGGATTACATCGTTCACACGCATGTGAAGGACGGCATTCGACTTCGTCAAGCAGATCCGCGTGAAGTGTATGGCTCACTAGGCTACAAGCCAATGACACACGAGAATATTGCGGAAGCGGCAACATCGGGAGATTCATATCGCGAGTTGGCGTTAGGGGAAGGTCATGTTGATTTCGGTCGCTACTTCCAGGCGCTGCAGGAGATTGGATACAAAGGCTACCTAACGATCGAACGCGAAGTCGGAGACCAGCCAGAGAAAGACATTGCGAGTGCAATTGCGTTTATTCAAAAGTATAAATAGAAGCTGGGACCTCGCCGTTGGCGAGGTTTTTTGCATCCGAAACAAGAAATCTACTGCTAATAATGTCAATATCGCGGATTGGTGCCGAATAGCGTTATCCTGTAATATATCTAAAGCGCTACATTGCATTGGGTTCTAGACGATAGATATGAATGTGATTGGAGTCTGGCTCGAGATAAGGTGATGGCATCATCTTATTTCGGGCTTTTTGTAATTCTAGCTAGAAATAAAGTGATTGCGTAACGCTAATGTGATAAATCCGGAGGATAGATCAACTTTTGGCGTTATTAGCGTTATCGCGTAACGCTAATTTGCAATGGGGTGTCCATTGGTGCCGAATAGCGTTATCTTGTAATGTTATCTAAAGCCACTGCACTACATTGCCTTGGGTCCTAGACGGTAGATTGGAATTCGATATCAAACTAATCCAGCGGAATTTTCATAATAAAATCCAGTTATTTTATCAGTGACGTGAATATACTCATCAACAATATTTACAAATTGGGCTTCTTAATCCGCTAAAATGAGAGTAAAATAGAGGACAAGAGGAGGATTGATCTATGATGAGTACACTGAAGAGTTTCACGGATTCGGAACAGCAGATTTCGTTGGAGTTAAGAGATGATCATTTAACAGTGCTTCGTTTCTACGGTGAAACATCCATATACCCTTTCAAAAATATTTCACTTGCCTCTGAACCTATTCCCGAGTATCCCTTAAATCGCGTTGCCTTAACGGTTATTGATTTCAACACGGGTGTAACCGATTTCAAATTTTCGTCCAATTTACGAGACTTTGAGATTTTCGTCCAGAAGCTGCTGGAAGTGCATAGCGAATTCATACCCAATCATAAAATCTCATAAGATGATGTTTGAAAAACCGCCGCGGCGGTTTTTTTGTTTGTGGTAAGCGATGCTTACCCTAGGGTTTGGCTGACGCGATGCGTCGGGGCCACAACGAGCAGATTAGTGGAATACCGTACTTTAAAGAAATTTTGTAAAAATTACTATGAAAATGGTAACTTATTACTTATTTGCTTCGTCTAATTCGTTAGAACTAAACATTGGGAGTAGAATTTATGACCGACTATCCATCCGAACAATTGGCTTGGCGGTATGACATTGTTGAAGAAGAAGGATATACATTTGATACATCAAACAAATTTTTCAAGGACAGTGAAGTTGACATGGAAGAGTTCAAGCAAGGTTTAACCAAGAAACATTACTTAAATAGGGATCGCCGCTGCAGCGTAATAGGAAACTATTTTTACTAGAATAGTGTGTCTTATATAAGTGGTTTTTACGGCAGCTATTTACGAAATTATTTTTTTTAGAAAAGGAGCGTTATGAGCATGGTTTCGTTAAAATCCTCCGTTCGGAGCATTCTGTTAATAGCGGCATTGCTGATGGCCGGTTGTAAGGACGAGGAAATCCCGGACAAAAAAGCGATTCCCCGCGATCCGAGTAATCCCGATATCGTCTTAATCGGTTCTGAAATTGAAGGCATTTATTTAGCCGACGCCGCGCGGGAGGAAGGTCTTTCCGTTGTCATCCTGGATCCGAGAGAGAAACCGGGTGGGCAGCTGATTCAAGGCCAAATGCAATATTTGGACGAACCCCAGTCGGATAACGGCAAATCGCTGTTGCAAGGGAAGGTGAAGGGGCTATTCGACGCCTATAAAGCCGGAAGCATCCGTAAATCACCGGAATTTCAGGTTTACTATAACAAACTGATCGAAGGCATACCGTTGGAGTCCGGTATCACCATTATGAGCCAAGAATTCGGAACGGATCCGAAAACGTCAAAGCAACGGATCAACTCGCTTCGCTATCGCACGAAGGATGGACGGGAAAAAAGCATTACCGCAAAGTATTGGGTGGAGAATACAGACTTCGCGGCAATGACGAGCCGCTTGGGACTCAGTCGTATTCCTGGAGTCGAGCTTGTCTTCGGCGGTACCAAGGATTACATGGCCTCCTCCCTAATGATGAAATTTAAAAACGTGGATTGGCAAACCTTTCAAAAAGAAATTAACAGGCTGAGCCGTAAAGAAATCGATGAGAAATACGGTGAAGGCACAACGATTACTGATATGTTTACCTGGGGGTTCTCCGGCGTGGGTTCTCGATATAAGCCCACGAATAGAGAGGTTTTCCTCCGTGGTCTTAACACGGTTAATCAATTAGACGGAGAAGCGCTAATCAACGCACTGCTCGTCTATAACGTAAACCCGGCGAGTCCGGAAAGTGTCCGGAAGGCAATGGAACTTGGCAGGCACGAAACCGATTTGGTGTTGCAGCACCTGCGTAAAGAGCTGCCTGGGTGGGAGAAGGCTGAGCTTAACGGTTACCCGGATTATTTGTACGTTAGGGACTACGACCGTTACGAAACTGAGTATGTGCTGGAAGCTTCAGACCTTTTGAGTGGTAAAACATTTTGGGATAACGTAAGCATCGCTGGATATCCGCTCGACCTCCAAGGGACTCAAAATTCCGTCTGGGGAAGCGCCAAGGGTGATCCTGATTTGTACGGCATTCCGCTGCGGTCTTTTATTCCAAAAGGGTATGCCAACGTCATCATTGCGGGCAAGAACGTCGGGGCGATCGGACCTGCGTACGGTAGCGCCCGAATCCAGCCCAACACATTGTTGGCTGGCGAGGTTATCGGTTACTTGCTTGGTTATATCGAGGGAAAGCATGAACTGACCGGGCTTTCAGAGGATCAGATGGCAGACTTCCATAAGACAATTTCAAAAAAAGGGATTACCGTTTCCGGGGTCCAAGGAAACAATAAGATCAAACATTTGACTCCGGAGCAGTTAGAAAAATTTAATCGTGGCTCTTTTGTGGTGAAATAATAAGAGAACGATAGTTGAGGGGCGAAAACGGAACGGAAAAATGATTGATTTCGTCTAATATTTAAAGGGAGGAAGGTAATATTGAAAATTAGTGTCTCTTCAAAAATTATTATTGGAGTTTCATTTATTCTTATAATTGGGGTATTTTCCCCTCTTGAAAATAATATAAGGATTGAAATAGCAAAAACTCTGATTACAACAAGATACCAACAAGAAACATGGATTTTAATTGGTAAGGATAAAAGAGATGAATTGATCAAGGAGTTTTATGATACATATGGGATTGAATAATTAATCTGACAATAATTCTATTCACAAATCATGTAACTTCAAGGGGCACAGCCTTCGCGCCGCCTGATCCACACCGCGCCCTCGCCGACCCAAACGCCACGCATCCTCTATTTAATATAAGGATGCCGGAACACATCCGGCGTCAGGCCAACGGCTTTACGGAACGTAGAGATGAAATGCGAAGCATCGAGAAAGCCGGTTGCCTCGGCGATTTGCTTAACCGTTAGCTCGGGCTGCGCGATCAGCATTTCTTTGGACTTCTGCAGGCGCAGCTGAAGCAGATACTGATAAGGTGAGAGCCCGAAAGCGCGACGAAATAACGTGTTCACGTGCTGCGGAGAGACAGCAAGCTGGGCGGCCATCCAGCTAAGTCCAACGTGTGGCGCGGCGAAGCCATGCTCCAGCTCAAGCAGCAGTGGCAGAAGCCGCTCGTGGCTTTGCGAGAAAGAGGCGCTTTTGTTAATGATGCCATGTTTCTTAAGCAGCGTAAGGAATTGATAGATTTCCAAGGAACCGTTGGTTCCAGTGAAGTCGTGGCTATCGCGATATTTTTCATAATAGTAGTCATGAATGCTAGCGAGAGGCGTGTCAGCTCCCCAACTGATTGGGGTTGATAACGGGATTTCTAATGCATGTACAATGGATGCAGCTAACGCGCCATCAAATGTTAAATACCAAGTCGACCACGGGGTCTCTGGTAATTGATAGGCATGCGGGACGCCAGCAGCGAGCAGCATGCCTTGCCGTTCTCCAAGCTTGACGGGGCCGCTGTCCAGAATGATTTCACCGCTGCCGGCAATCGTTTGCAGCCAATGGAAGCAAGGATAACCTTCCTCGCGTTCATAATATTGCTGCTCGCGTTCATATCCGATCGTTTCCAGGATAAGGGGGAGCTTGCGGTCGGTTTCGGTAATGACGAAAAACTTTCGATAATCGATTGCCAAGGAATGTCCATCTCTTTCATTTTTTAATATAGGAGGCGTTGTATCTTATATTTTAAAAGAAATAGTTGTCTTGTACAATAAGGAAAGCAGGTTGATTCATCATCCAATAACCTAAAGTGAGGAAAACATCCATGGCGAACAAATTTGTATACACAGCACCTGAAAACGGTTACCCGGAATGGAATAATAATCCGCAAATATATCAATTGAATCGGTTAGAAGCACATGCGACACTGATGCCGTATCATACGGAAGCGGAAGCGTTGGCAGGGATTCGTGAAGCTTCGCAATTTTACCAAAACTTAAATGGTACGTGGAAATTTCATTTTGCGGAGAATGCGGAAGGACGTCCGCAGGATTTCTACAAGACTGACTTTGACACAAATAATTGGGCGGATATTGCCGTGCCTTCCCACTGGCAGCTGCAGGGCTTCGATTTCCCGCAGTATACGAACGTCATTTATCCGTGGGTAGGTCATGAGGATCTTAAGCCGCCATTTGCCCCGGTGAAATATAACCCTGTTGGATCTTATGTCCGCAGTTTTTCTATCCCTGAGGGATGGAACGGGCAACCGATTTATATCAGCTTTCAAGGTGTGGAGTCGGCTTTCTACGTGTGGGTGAACGGTGATTTGGTTGGCTTTAGTCAGGATTCGTTTACACCAGCGGATTTTGATATTACGCCATATTTGATCGAGGGAGAGAATAAGCTCGCAGTCGAAGTCTATCGTTGGAGCGATGCAAGCTGGTTAGAAGATCAAGATTTCTGGCGTTTGAGCGGGATTTTCCGCGATGTGTATCTATATACAACACCAACGGCGCATATCGCTGATTTCAAAGTAAACACGTTTCTAGATAGCGCTTGCAAGGATGCGGAGCTGCACATTCAAGCTACCATCACCAACTATGATTTGCAAAGTCAAGGTGTTTATCAGGTGGAAGCGATGTTATACGATGGTGAGCAGCACGCGCTATGGGAAGAACCTCTTCGCGTTGGCATTCAAACGAGCGGCACAGCGAAGCAAGCGGTGGAATTCTCCGCTCACATGGATCAGCCAGCCAAATGGAGTGCAGAAAGTCCGTATCTGTATACGTTAGTTCTTCGTTTATGGAATGAAGAAGGTACACTCCTAGAGACGGAAAGCTGTAAAGTAGGCTTCCGTAAGTTTGAGATCGAAGATGGCTTGATGAAAATCAACGGCGAAGTGATTGTATTCAAAGGAGTGAATCGCCACGAATTTGACCGTGATCGTGGACGTTCCGTCGAAGCGGAAAGTATGCTTGCCGATATTTTGCTCATGAAACAATATAATATCAATGCTGTGAGGACTTCCCATTATCCGAATAATCCGCTGTGGTATGAGCTTTGTGATCAATATGGCTTGTATGTGATTGATGAAACGAATCTCGAAACCCACGGTTCCTGGAGCTATGGGCAAGAAGAACTAGGTGAAACGGTACCAGGAAGCCGGCCTGAATGGACGGGGGCCGTACTTGATCGAGCGAACTCGATGCTGCAAAGAGATAAGAATCATCCATCCATTGTGATCTGGTCTTTAGGAAACGAAGCTTCAGGCGGCGACAATTTCTTGAAAATGCATGATTTCTTCCGTGAAGCAGATCCTTCCAGAGTCGTTCATTACGAAGGTGTGTTCAATTGGCGCGCATCCGATGCAGCGTCAGATATCGAAAGTCATATGTATTCCAAAATTGAAAAAATCGAAGAATACGCGAAAAATAAGCCCAAGAAGCCTTTTATTCTTTGTGAATACAGTCATGCTATGGGGAATTCCTGCGGCAATCTGTTTAAATATTGGGAGCTATTTGATAAATACCCGATTCTGCAAGGTGGTTTCATCTGGGATTGGATTGATCAATCCATTCGTACGACGACACCAGATGGCATCACATATCAAGCTTATGGCGGTGATTTCGGTGATACGCCGAATGATGGCAACTTCTGTGGCAATGGCTTGATTTTCGCGGATCGTTCGGTTTCACCGAAGCTGCACGAAGTGAAGAAATGCTACCAGAATGTGAAGTTCGAAGCGATCGATGCGGCGAAAGGTCAAATCAAAGTAACGAATCAATTCCTTTTCACAAACTTGAATGAATTTGATTGGACTTGGACAATTGCTCGCAATGGTGTCGCGGCGGCTAGCCGTATGATCAGCGCTCCTTACTCGGTTGCGCCTGGTGAAACAACGATCATTGAGCTTGCACTGGACGCGGTTGAAACGCTTTTCCCGAACGATGAGTTCGTGTTGACATTGAGCTTGGTTCTCCAAAATGACACGCAATGGGCCGTTAAAGGGCATGAAATCGCTTGGGAGCAATTTATCCTGCCAGCGGCTAAATTAGCTGCAATTTCACGCAATTGGGAAGCAGAGCAAGAATCAGCGGCGACTCTCTCTACAGATGCAGCAATTCAAGTTGTCACATCGGCAGAAGTGATTGCCCTGAATGGGGATAACTTCTCACTTCAACTCAACGCAGCAACTGGCGATATTACCTCCTATCAGTTCGACGGAGTGGAGCTATTCCAAACAGGACCAGTACCGAACTTCTGGCGTGCTTATACGGATAATGACCGCGGGAACCAGCATCACATTCGTTGTGCGCCATGGCAGGAAGCGGGAAGCGGACGCAAGCTGCTTTCCTTGAAAGCGAAGTCGCTGGACGCTGGACGCGCTGAGGTTCGTGTGCGCTTTGAGCTAGCGACACAGCCTGTTTCCGAGGCACAGCTCGTGTACACGGTGTCTACTAGCGGTGAAGTCGAAGTTAGTATGCAATTAACGCCTGGCGACAAACTGCCAGAAATCCCTGAAGTAGGCGTCATGTTCGAATTGGATGCTGCCTTCGAGAACTTATCATGGTATGGCCGCGGGCCGCATGAAAACCACTGGGATCGCAATGTGGGCGCGAAGCTTGCGCTTCATAGCGGGACTGTAGAAGAGCAATTCGTACCGTACCTGCGCCCGCAAGAATGTGGCAATAAGACCGATGTTCGTTGGGCGACCTTAACGAATGCAGCAGGCCGCGGGCTCCGCATTGCTGGCTTACCTACCGTCGAGCTCAATGCGCTGCCTTACTCACCTTCCGAGCTGGAAGCGCACGATCATCCGTATAAGCTTCCGGTTAGTGACAAAGTTGTGGTTCGAGTGAACTACAAACAGATGGGTGTTGGCGGAGATGATAGCTGGGGAGCAAGAACACATCCCGAGTTTACGCTATTCGCGAACCGTACGTATGCGTATGCGTTCACTTTCAAAGGCATTTAATAGATAAAGGGGCGGTCTCTAGAGGGGAAATACTCTGGGGACTGCTCCTTTTGTATTAAAGCAGTGCTTCCACAGCCATTGATGTAGATCTCCGTTTGACCAGAATGGGCGAGGGTGATAAGTTTAAAAGGTAACGAGAGAAAGGTGGACATACACATGAAAGAACATATAGCGAAACCAATCATTGGACTCATTGGAACAGGTGTTATGGGTAAGAGCATGGCAGGACATTTTATGCAAGCAGGGTATGAAGTTCATGTTTATACACGGACGAAAGCCAAGGCGCAGGAGCTTTTGGATAAGGGAGCGACTTGGCAAGATACACCTGGGGAATTAGCGCAGAAATGCCAGGTTATTATGACCATGGTTGGTTTCCCGAGCGATGTTGAAGCTATTTATTTTGGGCAAAATGGGATACTAGCCATGGCACAGCCAGGCAGTTTTCTGATCGATTTGACCACTTCGAGTCCTTCCTTGGCGAAACGGATTTATGAGGAAGCGCTGACTCGTCAGCTATTCTCCTTGGATGCACCAGTATCTGGTGGAGATATCGGGGCTAGAGAAGCTCGATTGTCCATTATGGTCGGTGGGTCTCGCGAAGTGTTCGAGCAGCTGCTGCCTATTTTCCAAAAGATCGGCACGAATATCGTCCATCAAGGTGAAGCGGGAGCAGGTCAGCACACGAAGATGTGCAATCAAATTGCGATTGCAAGCAACATGATGGGTGTCGTTGAAGCGCTTGTGTATGCCAAGAAAGCAGGACTCAATCCTACAACGGTACTGCAAAGTATTGAAACAGGTGCCGCTGGCAGCTGGTCCTTAAGTAATTTGGGGCCGCGGATGATTGCAGACAATTTTGCGCCAGGCTTCTACGTCAAACATTTCATTAAGGATATGAAGATTGCCCTGCAATCGGCAGAAGAGATGAAAGTAGCGCTCCCAGGCCTGACCCTGGCCAAATCACTCTATGAACAATTAGCGGCCATGGGCGAAGAGGATAGTGGTACCCAAGCGTTGTATAAATTAATTAATAAATAAGTTTGTACAGTGCGTGTGACCGGGAGGTTGACTTATGAAAATCGTAATTGCACCGGATTCGTTTAAAGGCAGCCTAAGCTCAGAAGCGGCAGCCATGGCGATTAGAGACGGGATTCTGCGGGCTATGCCAGAGGCAGAAACCGTCCTCATTCCGATGGCAGATGGGGGAGAAGGCACGGTGGATAGCCTTGTACAGGCAACTCACGGTGTTAAGATTTCTGTCCCTGTTCAAGGACCGCTGCAGGATGAGGTAACCGGCGTGTACGGAGTCCTCGGAGACGGCGTCACGTGCGTGATCGAAATGGCGACGGCTTCTGGATTAATCCTGATCCCAACGGAGCACCGGAATCCGATGGTGACGACAACGTACGGCACAGGACAGTTGATTCGGCATGCGCTTGATCACGGCTATCGTTCCTTTCTTCTTGCACTTGGCGGCAGCGCAACGAACGATGGTGGATGCGGTATGCTTCAAGCTTTGGGATTACAGCTTTTGGATGGGGAAGGGCGCGAGGTAGCTGTTGGAGGACAAGCCTTGCCTGACATTAAGCGGATCGATGCCTCAAGGTGGGACGAGCGCATTGCCCAATCTCGATTTATCATTGCTTCAGATGTCACGAATCCATTCATTGGTCCACAAGGGGCATCGCAAGTCTTCGGGCCGCAGAAAGGTGCCACGCCGGAGATGGTCGAAGCACTCGATGGAGCGCTCACCCATTGGGCAGATATCATCGAAGAACACACGGGGATAGCGGTACATCAGTTGCCTGGGGCTGGCGCGGCGGGAGGGCTTGGCGGTGCGTTTCAAGCGTTCTTCCCCTCGAGCACGAAACGTGGGATCGATGTGGTGATTGAGATGACCAGACTAAATGAGCATCTGCAAGAAGCAAGCCTGGTCTTCACCGGCGAAGGGCAGACAGATGCGCAGACTGCTTCCGGCAAAGCGCCGATGGGGATTGCGCAGGCTGCACAGAAGCACGGCGTTCCGGTCATCGTCCTATCAGGCTCAGTCGGGCAAGGGATTGAGAAGCTGTATGAATATGGTCTAACGAGTATTCACAGTATCGTTAACGGTCCGATGACGCTTCAGGAGGCGATGAGTCGAACACCTGAGCTTTTGGCGCAGAAGGCGGAGCAAGTGATGCGTACCTTTTTGTCAGGGAGAAGGAAGGAGAAATAGATCATATCAACGAATTCAAATGGAGATCTGCAAACGCTTATGAAAGTGGTATACAACCAAGTCACTAGTCATAAATAAGGTTATCATGATGAATAAAGGAGTACGCTCATGCGAGTAGCCCCCCATTTCTATGTATCGACAACAGGGAATGATGAACATGATGGCAGTATGCAAGCACCTTACTTAACGATAACGAAAGCACAGATGACAGTTCGGAACATCATCCAAAACGGGATGAATCACGATGTCATCGTGTTTGTGTACGGTGGCACCTATTATTTAGCGGATACCTGGCAATTCGATGAGCGCGATTCAGGCAGAAATGGCTTCCGTGTTACTTATCGAAATGTACCTGGTGAAGAAGTTAACATCGTAGGTGGCAGGGCTGTTACGAACTGGGAGCCTTATGGTTCAGACATGTGGCGAGCGTGGCAGGGGGTTGGAAGCAGCTTCCATACGATCTATGCGGATGGGGAGCGCATTGCCAAAGCAAGATTGCCAGCTGCGGGGTATTTTCAAGTGGATGGCGAGCCAGAATCCGCCTACCAAGCAGGAATCCACTACCGTGAAGGGGATATTCCCGAAGGGAGCGACCTGTCGGGGGCGCAAGTATTCATTTGGCCTGGCAAAGGGGAATGGAACTGGTTTTCAGAGCTGCGAGACCTGAAATCTCATGATGCAGAGGCGAGATTTGTGCAATTCCAGCATCCCTCGATCTGGGGAATTGGCGCAGGCTCACGTTATTTTATCCAGGGCTCACTCGATTTTCTCCAAGCACCAGGTCAATTTCACTTGGATGAAAAGGAAGGCTGGCTTTACTACAAACCGAAAAATGGCTCGCCGTTACAGCAAGAGATTATCGTACCAACGGTCACAAGGCTGATTGAAATGAGAGGCAACGATCAGGATGAGCCTATTCAGCATCTCCATTTCTATGGACTCCATTTCTCCTGCACAGACTTCTGGTCAGCGTACCGGATGGTTCAGGAAGATGAAGGCTTGAGCAACGTGGAGCGGGATGAGCATAGGGAAGGATTACTTTATCTCAATTATGCAGCGGATATCGAAATATCGCATTGCCAGATCATAAACGCAGGCAGCTGCGGCATATTTTTGGATCAGCATACGCGGAACATCCATATAAACGGCAATCGAATCGAACATATGGGATATATGGGGATATGTGCTTCTGGATTTTCACCGCTCCAAGGCTCATTTACCTCCGCGGCAGCATCCTACACGAATAAAGAACATACAATTACGAATAACACCATTCGGTATGGCGGCGAGCTGATTGGTCATGGTTGCGGGATTCTGCTCTATCAGAGTGGTCATAACCACATCGAGCATAATCTCATTTCGCATATGCCGCGATACGGCATATCGCTGAAAGGCTTACGCCACAAGGTCATGCCAGCTACCATTTATGGGATAACGGTTACTTGGGACAATCATTGGGATTTCCTGCATACGCGCAATAATTACATAGCTTATAATGATATTTCGAATGTCATGATCGACAGCCAGGACGGCGGTTTGATTGAATCATGGGGTGTTGGGACGTACAATACGATTCATGGTAATCGCTTACATAACAGTGGGATTCATTTTTCTTTTGGCTTCGGCATTTATTTGGATGATGCATCGGACTACTTTACCGTTACTCAAAATGTCCTAACGCAGCTATATAGCACCGGGGAAGGTAAGCTCTGGATGCTCATTTTTTCCAAAGGCATAGGCAACCTCATACAAGGGAATTTGCTCGTTGCGAATCCCGATGCCATAGCCGCAATTGGCACTCAAGAGATGGCTGGGGAGGATAATAAGGATGTCAGGGTGCTTGGGAACGTGGTTTATAACTCCGGCTATTTATACTATTTCGTTAATTGGCGCGATGATAAATTCGCTGAAGCAGATCGTAATCTGTATTGGCAGGATCAGGCGAAGGGTGTCTGTCAGGTTGCAGGTGTCCTACCTTTAGCCTCATCACGGGTAGATTTACTTGGTCGGCACATCTATGACTGGCAGGCGTGGCGTTCCTTACTCGGAGGCAAGTTTGATGCACATTCACTTATCGCCGATCCGCAGATCATGCACACAGAGGACGGTTACTTCCGCCTTCATCCGAATTCACCTGCTTATGCCTTAGGCTGGAAGGACATCGACGATCATCAGATAGGGCCAGCCGTACATTCGACATAGTGAGAGGGGCTTGGTACATTTGAAAGGATTTGGCTTCTATAAATCCAAGAAATATTTGCAACGCGTACTAAGCTCGATCATGTTGTCGATGGTTATTGTCCTATTGGCCTCTACCTTTGCTAATACGTACCTTCTGGAGAAATCGGTAAAGAGAATTCAGGAGGATTCGAATCTCAAAATTCTCACGCAGATGCAATATAACTTCTCGTACATGAATGAAATTATTACGCACTTATCGTCCTTTGTTCTCAAGGACAACTTATTGATTCCGCTTATGTTTGATGAAAATTTGCCCAAAATGGATTTAATCCGCGGTTATCAGCGCATGTCGAATATTTTGGAAAGCTCTTCCTTTTTGCATTCCATGGTCGTCTACAATCATACTCAAAATGAGATCTACGGCACCACCAGTAATTTCTTATTGGACGGTGGCGTAACGAAGAAGAAAATTCAGAATTGGCTGCTCGATCCTACGCAAAAGCACGAAACCTCCAGGCTAATCCCTGTAAGCCTTGAACGCGAGGATGACCAGATTGATACGTTCGCTTTCGTCGTAACCGATTCTTTAAAGCCGTTCTCATCCAAAGAATCCGCCATTATCTTCTATATCAAGTCAGATTGGGTATTCGATAGCTTGAAGAAAATGAATGATACAGGCAGTCGTTCGCAAGGCGATATTCTCATGGCCGATCAGGATGGACGACTCTACTCCTCGCAGCTAAATCACACCTATGCCAATGAGCAGACGCAGGCTACCATTCACACTTACATTGCTAATCATAAAAGAGAAACGAACCAACCTTCAGGATTCGTCATTGGTGATGTGGAAGGTAACAAAAGCATGATTACGTATATGGCGAATCCGATTCCGAATTGGACGATACTCTACGTGCAGTCGTACGACAAATTGATGGCGGAAGTCACACAGACGCGTACGAAGTCACTCCTTGTTTCTGGGGTATTGCTTCTTATTGCGATAGGCATTTCAGTATGGTTGTCTTACAAATTGTATCATCCCATTGAAGATATGCTGCATCGGATTCGGTTTCAGCATCCGCGTGAAAGGCCATCCGCGCAGTCAGAAGGCGATGAGCTTCACGCCATGAGTGAACATTATCTGAAGTTATCAGATACGTTACATGAGATCAGTTCCGAGCATATCGTCAATAAATACTACATCCGGAAATTTATTACGGACGGTCAATTATTTTCACATCACGATATCAGTAGTCTAATTGAGAAGCATGGGCTGAACATTGCTTATCCATCTGAAATCGTTGTTTGTGTGCTCCGTTTGGATCATTTCGAGGCCTATAGTCGGAACACAGTTATTTCCTTGAAGAAAATGCATAGCTTTGCCATTACGAATATTGCACAGGAAATGATGTCAACGTTGTATCCCTGCGAAGCTGTTGAGGTTTGGGGGGATCATGTCGTGCTGATTGTTTCTCTTACCGACAATGCTGACATTACGCTTGATGACCATTTCTTGCCTCTCTTAAAAGATATTCAGATCACCATTGAGACTTATTACGGACTAAGTCTTTCTTGCGGCATAAGTGATCGAATCACACAGCTAACGCAGCTATCTTCCGGCTATACGCAAGCGATGCAAAACAGCTTGTACAAATTAATTTTTGGGTATAAGTCCATTATTACAAGTGAAAGGGTCCAAGAAAATAATGCCAACAAGCGAGTTTCGATACCAGATACAATCGAGCGCAAATTATCCGAGAGCTTGAAGAAGGGCTTAATGACAGAAGCGGGGATCGAGCTGGAGAAAGCATTCTCCCTTTTTGCCACCTTTCATTATCATGATATCCATCGCGCCGTAACGAATTTAGCTTGGGTAATCAAGTATACGGTCGTTGAAATTATGGAAAATCGAGTAACGAAGATGAACTTCAACGTGGATTATATCCATCAGATTCCGCAGGAGAAAGAAACCTTAGAGGAGATGTACGTTTCCCTGCTAGCCTTATGTGCACAAATTTGTGAGGGGCAGAAGCCGTCCAATGTGGAACGGAATGACATGATCCTGGAAACGGTCAAAGAACTCATTCATCAGAAGTATGCGGATATTAATCTCAGTCAACAAACGATTGCCGCAACAGTCAAGCTGTCATCCGCCTATTTGGGGAAATTGTTTAAGGATAGCTACCAGTTGACACTCACGGAATATATCAACGAAATCCGCCTAAAGCATGCGCAGCAGTTCCTTGAGAACGGAGATCACTCGGTCTTAGAGATCATGGAGAAATGCGGTTATGCGAATCCAAGTTACTTTTTTCGGCTGTTCAAAGCTAAATTCGGCAGTACACCGAAGGAATATCGCATGAAGAAATCCATTTCGTAACAAGGGAAATGTGTTTGTCCGACCGCCACTTCTACCACCAATTGGTGAACAGAGGGCGGTTTTTTAGCATTTTAGAGGGTGAAAGAGAGTAATTCGAACATTGTACACATCCTTACTACATGAATTCGAACATCGTACGCTATGTAAACGCTTCAACCTGTGGCAAGATACGGATATGGAGGAGGAGCACAATGAGGAAATCACATCCAATCAAAAAACGATGGCTCTTTCAGGAATTCAAACACCTGCGTAAGAATAGGGAGCTACTGTTGCTTGCGATGCCAGGCATTTTGTTCGAACTAGTGATTAAGTATTTGCCCATGATCGGACTCATCTTAGCCTTCAAGTATTTCAGGTATGATCAAGGGATTCTGGGGAGCAAATGGGTCGGCTTCAAAAATTTCGAATTTATATTTAAGTCACAAGATGCCTTTCGCATCATCCGAAATACCTTGTTGTACAACATGACGTATATCCTCCTCGGCACGCTTGCAGCGCTAGTCTTATCTATTTTGTTATATGAGGTAAGCGGTCGTATGGTGAAGGTGTATCAAACGACATTATTTCTTCCTTATTTCATTTCATTAGTATTGGTAGGTTACATTGCGTATGCTTTCTTGGAGCATAAGGGTGGGTATCTCAATAGTTTGCTATTAAATATTGGGCTTTCACCACATAAATGGTATTTGGAAACAACGCCTTGGTTATTTATTCTGCCCGTGGTAGCTGTATGGAAAGGTGTCGGTTTCTCGACTTTAATTTACTATGCGGGGATCGTCGGGATCAACACGGAATATTACGAAGCGGCTAAACTAGATGGCGCTTCACGCCTACAGATGATCTTACGCATTACATTGCCGCTCATGAAGCCGTTAATAATCATTGTTTTTATTCTTGGTTTAGGCAATATCTTCCGAGGTGACTTTGGACTGCATTACTTTGTGCCGAATAATGTGGGTGCCAACTTACCGACGACAGATGTTATTGATACGTATGTGTATCGTGCTCTGGCGAAGCTTGGTGACATAAACTCAGGGGTGGCGGTAGGCTTTCTGCAGTCCGTGGTGGGGTTAGTTACGATTGTATCTGCGAATGCAGCGGTTCGCCGTATTGATAAAGATAACGCGTTATTTTAAAGGGGGGGAGTCCAATGGAACTTGCATTAGCTAAACCAGTTGAACCAGTTAAGCCAGCAAAGCCACCATCAATTTGGTATATTCATGTGTTTTTCGCATTGGTATGCCTGCTGATGATCATCCCCTTTGTGCTCGTTATAGCGGTGTCATTGACTTCGGAGAACAGTTTAGTTCATTACGGGTACCGCTTTATACCCAAGGAGTTCAGCTTGGAAGCGTACCGAATTGTGTTCAAGTCACCAAACATTTGGCTGAAATCATATGGGGTTACGATTGGTATTACCATTGCGGGGACGGTACTTTCACTATTATTAACGACCTTGACGGCTTATCCAATGTCACGACGAGACTTTCGCTATCATCGTCCGCTTACGTTTTATATTTTCTTCACTTTGTTATTTAATGGGGGGACAATTCCGTTTTACATACTGATGTCCCAGTATCTCCATTTGAAAAATTCCATCTTAGCACTCATTATTCCGCTGTTGATGAATCCTTTTAATGTCATTATCATGAAAAGTTATCTGGATAAAATATCGATGGAAATTATCGAGTCGGCGAAGATCGACGGTTCAAATGAGTTTCGTATTTTCTATCGCATTATCATGCCGCTCTCCACACCAGCGCTAGCGACACTCGGATTATTTATCTCTTTTGCCTATTGGAATGACTGGTTCAATGCGCTTCTTTTTATTGATGATAACAAATATGTTCCGCTTCAATTGCTGCTCGTTCGCATTTTATCGCAAATCGAATTTCTAGCGAATTCCCCTCTGGCTGAGGCTGCAAGTAAACTACAGTTTGCCAACTTTCCGACCTTATCTGTTCGGATGGCCATGGCGCTAGTAGCAGGTGGTCCGATGATGATTTTGTTTCCTTTTTTCCAAAAGTACTTTGTAAAAGGCATTACGGTAGGATCGTTAAAGAGTTAGTTTCCTAGAGGTATGAGAGGAGGTGAGGGTTACTTTTAGCTGGCTAGTCATGTCTTACTCTTGCGCTAGTTCTTGTACTTGTTATGATAACAATAGGGGTTATTCATTCGGAGGTGTTTAGGTTGAAAGATGGTAAAAAAACGTACCTGAGCAGTATGGCCATTACGATTCTAAGTCTTACAATGTTAGCTGGTTGTACGACCGATAAGGCAAGTGAAACGTCATCTCCTGTGGCTACAACACCGGCAACAACGACAACCACTCTTGCCACACCTGCACCAAGTACACTGCCAGAAGTTAAATTGACATTTTATTATCCAAGTAATCCACCTGGGAAAGATCAGGCTCTCGTGAATGAGGAAATCAACAAATACGTGAAAAGTAAAATCAATGCTACGGTTGACTTGAAACCTCTTTCATTTGATGAGTATGATCCTAAATTAAATACGATTATGGCATCTGGTGAAGCATTCGATTTGGCTTGGGGCTCGAAATATTGGCTCTTGAGCTATCAACCCAACATCGATAAAGGAGCACTCTTGGAATTAACCGATGCAATGATTAGCAAATATGCGCCAGACGCGCGTAAGAATATCCCGGATAAATTCTGGCCTGATATGAAAGCTACCGATGGCAAAGTGTATGGCTTCCCCGTTTATCAAATCGCAGCCAAAACAAAGAGCCTTGTGATCCAAAAACAATTTGTTGATAAATACAAGTTGGATGTTAATTCGATTAAGACGTATAAGGACATTGAGCCTTTCTTGAAATCAATCAAAGACAATGAAAAGGATGTCATTCCTTTCGGTATGGCACAGAACTCATGGGGTCTTTACACAGATCCGAATCTGGTTGCGGCAGATGGTCTTGCGGTTGCCTACAAAAAGGATGACAAAGCGTACACGTCGATTACGAAAATTCAACAGCTTCAGAATAAGAAAGACTTCTTCACGACGATGCACAACTGGTCGAAAGCTGGCTATATCAACGAGGATGCACCTCTATTGAAAAACATTACGGATCTGAAGAAAAAAGGTAAAGTGGCAGTAAGCCTTGAGTTTACAACGAAACCAGGCGGCGAAGTGGATGAAATGGCCAATAATGGCGGTAATGCTGTTGTGTATGTGCCAATCTCCGATTCCTACTTCACGGGTGTTGCGAGTGCGATGCAGGTAATCTCCAAAACCTCCAAAAATCCAGAACGCGCACTCATGTTTATCAATCTTCTCAACACAGACAAAGTGTTATATAACTTGATTTCGAATGGGTTGGAAGGCAAGCACTATACGAAGAAGGATGACAAATATATTGAGCCGATCAAGGATTCCGGCTATGCGCCGAATGTGGATTGGGTGTTCGGAAATCAATTTAATGCCTACTTGAAAGGTGCACAAACGCCAGATGTATGGGATAAAACAATTAAATTGAACCAAAGCGCGATGGTTCCTGCTTCCTACGGTTTTGATGTGAATAGAGACACCATCAAATCTGAGGTTGCGAACGTGACCGCCGTAGATAACGAGTTCCAAGTTGCCCTTGAAACAGGTGCCGTAGATCCTGCTGAGCAATTGCAGAAATATATCGACAAGCTGAAAGCTGCAGGCCAAGATAAGATTGATGCAGAAACGACTAAGCAATGGCAAGCTTTCTTGAAAGCGAAAGGCTTGTAAGAAGCGCAGCAAATGGGGCCGTTCCTCAAGGTCATTTGACCTTCAGGGACGGCCTTTGCTGTCTGTAGTGATGAAAAACATCACTACAGATTGAAAAGCGCTGTCCCATCCCCGGTTTCATCGTCTGTAGTGATGAAAAACATCACTACAGATTGAAAAGCGCTGTCCCATCCCCGGTTTCATCGTCTGAAGTGATGAAAAACATCACTACAGATTGAAAAGCGCTGTCCCATCCCCGGTTTCATCGTCTGAAATGATGAAAAACATCACTACAGATTGAAAAACGCTGCCCCAGCCCCGGCTTCATCGTCTGAAATGATGAAAAACATCACTACAGATTGAAAAACGCTGCCCCAGCCCCGGCTTCATCGTCTGAAATGATGAAAAACATCACTACAGATTGAAAAGCGTTGTCCCATCCCCGGTTTCATCGTCTGAAGTGATGAAAAACATCACTACAGATTGAAAAGCGCTGTCCCATCCCCGGTTTCATCGTATGAAATGATGAAAAACATCATTTCAGCAGCAGAATTGCCGCTTTCCGATCTGAAATGATGAAAGCATCACTACAGATCAACAATCAGCCCCCACCTTGATTTCGTAATATGAATCTTACTTCGCCAGAGTAAAGTGCTGTCGCGATCTAGCTGAGGTTGACCACCACAATTGTCTCCATATCATATATGGCCAAGTTCCCGAATATAGATGAGTGAGGGGAGCGCCATTAGTGGGATAATCAGAATTCCCAGACGGCGGGCACCTGTGGACTCATATTGATGCAAGATGAAAAGACGATACAGCTACCTTTTCAAAGTAAAAGGAGAGCTGTTTTTGTTTTCATGCATATACTATTACACAACGGCATGATCGAAAGAGGTGATCTTGGTGGGAACACGGCTATTATCGGAACAGCTTGTGAAAACTCGCTTTCCCCAGTTAAGGTACATCCGAATTCACACTTCAGAAAAATATAAGGCGACAATCTATGCTTGGACAGAGGATTTGCAATTAACGAAACAAGATGCACTGAACGTGGAGAAGTATGCAAACGCTTACTTGTATCCTTATGTGGTTTACCAAGTAAAGGCGTATAACGCGGTTAGAGCGGATAATGTTCCTTTACAGCAGGAAGTACCGCTTGCAATTGTGCAAACCGCTTTGCGGACGAACTTGAATCAATATGGTATTCTAGCCGCGATCAATCGGCAATTTCCATACGGGCGTTTGCGTTTTAAGCATTATGACGTCATCAATAGCATGATTCATTTTGATTTCGATTCCCTTAAGCGGATGGAAGAGCACGAGAAGGGAAATATGCTGCATTATTTGCGCGAAATGATTCCCCTCGGTTGTTTTTGTGAGGTGCAATTTCTGGATGAGGATCTGTAGCATGTTGAGGCGTTCTCCTGCAGCAGTATCTCATCTATAGGAAGCAACAGGACTGCCATCAATAATCCTACTACCCTACCGTTCGTAAGTTTATCGGCAATCAGATTAGGGCGAACGGTTGTTAAGATCTGTGGGGAGATGGTAAACTTGTTGATGCCTAAGAATTGGACAAGTGTATTCGTAAATCCTAAAGGAGCTCATCCATGCTGAAACGTTCACCTTATTTATTATTAATTCTCGCAACTTGCATATGGGGAGGGAACTTTGTTGCAGGTAAGGCTCTCGTCTTACATATTCCTCCAATCACATTGGCAGCGGGCCGCTGGAGTATTGCTTTTGTATGTTTACTACCCTTTTTTGGGAAAGCCGCTTGGCAGCTTAAATATGAATTTCTAGCTCATTGGAAAATGGTGCTGTTCCTCTCACTAACCGGTGTAGCGGGATTTAACTCACTAACCTATGTCGCTGTCCAATACACAGGTTCTATCAATGCCTCTCTAATGAATTCGGCGACACCTATTTTCGTTGTCTTAATCACTTGGGCTGTGATGAAAGAAAGACTCGCCTGGTGGGCACTACCGGGAATTGGTGTGTCCATCCTAGGTGTGTGTTGGATCATTAGTCAGGGGGATTTGTCCGCACTCCTCCGATTATCTGTCAATAAAGGGGATTGGTTCATGCTGATCGCCGTCTTATGCTGGGCATTATATTCGGTTGGCATGAAAAAGATGGCGGGACGATTTCCCGCAAGTCCCTTTTTGCTAGTGCAAATAACCGTTGCGCTTGTCGTGTTGATTCCAAGTTCGTCAATCGAGTGGATGATCAAGTCACCTCATATGTCGTGTAGTTCCGCATTAGTGAGCGGGTTATTGTATGTAGGAATCTTCGCGTCCATCGTAGCTTTCCTAAGCTGGAATAAAGCGATTGAGCTTGCCGGTCCTCAGCGTTGTGCGGGTTTTCTCAACTTTATACCGTTGTTTAGCGCGATCTTCGCAACCGCCTTTACCGGAGAGTCGTTACAGCTGTATCATCTGTTGGGTGCTTTCTGGATCGTGTTGGGTGTGTACATGACGAATATGGCAATGAAGAAACTCCTCCTACCATCTAGGTAGGCATGGAGTTTTTTTTGTCTATTTCATGAAATAGGTGATAATATTTTCTTATTTAGGCAATAAACAACTTTATATTTCGAATAAATGTTATATAATGTACAATATATAACAAATAGAACACACTATATAACCGTATTTTATTGCTTTAGGAGGGAAACATCATCGAGCTTACAGCCCGCCAGTTAGAAATTATTGATCTCGTCGGTAAATATGCGCCCATTGCTGGGGAACGTATCGCTGAGTTGCTTGGGATTAGTCGACCGACCATTCGATCGGACTTAGCTGTATTAGTGATGTTAAGGCACATCGATGCTAAGCCCAAAGTAGGTTATTTTCTCGGAACAGCAGCACTCGACGTACACACACCATTCAAGTTGATTGAGTCGATGAAGGTAAAGGATGTGATGGGCATTCCTGTTATATTACTAGAGTCTGTTTCAGTCAGCGACGCGGTTGTAACACTTTTTCTAGAAAATGTGGGAAGTCTGATGATTGTCAATCAAGAGGGGGCTCTAGCTGGAGTTGTCTCACGCAAGGATTTACTGAAGGTAACGCTAGGACATGCAACGGCAACAGCTATGCCGGTATCATTAGTGATGACCAGACAACCCAACATTATAACAGTGAAGCCAGATGAAAGTGTGTTAGAGGCAGCGCGGAAAATGATTCATCATGAAGTTGACAGCTTACCTGTTGTCAATGCAGCTGAAGGCCGGGAAGGGCTGGAAGTAGTAGGCCGGATTACGAAAACAACGATGACCAAATTGCTGCTGGATGTAGCGCTGGGGACGTAAATCAGGGGGAACTTACATGGGAGAGAAGCTGCATACCATTTTCGTATGTTCGGATTCGGTAGGAGAAACAGCAAATACGGTTGTACAAGCAACGATCAGGCAGTTTAATGCAAGTCAGGTTGTCGTCAAGAGGCACGGTTCCATCCGAACGGAAGACGAAGTGCGTACGATCGTAGAAGAAGCCTCACGGATGAAGGGTTTTATCGCCTACACCCTCGTGCTGCCAGAGCTAAGAGAAATGATGAGACAGGAAGCCATCCGATTGAACGTGAATGCGATCGATATTATGGGACCCATGATGCAAGCCTTCATTGATACATTTAAGGACTCGCCTAAACGAAAAGTGGGTCTGCTCTATCAATTGGACGAACAGTATTATCAACGGGTTGAAGCCGTAGAGTTTACCGTCAATAGTGATGATGGCAAGGATCCTAGCACCATGAAACAAGCGCATATCGTACTGCTGGGACCGTCACGAACGTCGAAGACACCACTTAGCATTTATTTAGCGCACAAAGGATTTAAGGTCTCTAACTATCCTCTCGTTCCAGAGGTTAAACCTCCTGCGATTTTATATGAGCTGGACCCGAAGAAATTGGTCGGACTCACGATGAGTGCGGATAAACTGATTGGGATTCGAACGGAACGGTTGAAGGCCGTAGGGCTTCCATTTGGAGCCAAATATGCCACCAAAGAGCGAGTGGAAGAAGAAATGGCTTTTGCCATGAGGTTGTATCGCGAATTGGGTTGTTCGGTTATTGATGTAAGTGAGAAAGCGATTGAGGAAACGGCAGGCATAATCTTGGAGGAAAGATCATAACGCATCAAACAACGAATCAAACCAATTTCGAGAGGATGGATCGCGTATGCAAAGAGACTTGTCGTTGGAAATCGTACGGGTAACGGAGGCAGCAGCCATCGCATCGGCCAGCTGGACAGGAAAAGGGAATAAGATCGATGCGGATGGAGCTGCCACTTCTGCGATGCGTGAATATTTCAGTGCTGTACCTTTTCGGGGGACGGTCGTTATTGGTGAAGGGGAAATGGATGAAGCTCCCATGCTATATATCGGTGAAGAAGTTGGCAGTGGAATCGGTCCTGAATTCGATGTGGCGGTTGATCCGTTAGAGGGAACGGAAATTGTAGCAAGCGGGCGTAACAACGCACTTTCCGTTGTTGCTATTGCTGAGAAGGGAAATCTCCTCCATGCCCCTGATATGTATATGGCGAAGCTGGCCGTAGGGCCACGTTTGGCTGGCAAGCTGAGTCTCGAAGATTCTCTTGATGTGACTATTCAGAAAGCAGCAAGCTTTCTGCAAAAGGATCTCTCAGAGCTTACAGTCTCCATTCTTGATCGTAATCGGCATGCGGAGCACATCATGATCCTGCGCAAGCTTGGCGTCAAAATTTATTTGCTCAGTGACGGCGATGTGGCAGGTGCGATGGCGGTAGCCTTCCCGGAAACTGGCATCGATCTGCATGTTGGCTCAGGAGGTGCTCCTGAGGGTGTGCTTGCAGCGGCTGCCTTGCGTTGCATGGGTGGGGAGTTGCAAGGCCGACTGCTGCCGGCGAATGAAGAGGAACGCCTGCGTTGTCTAGAAATGGGGATTTCCGATCCGTCAAAAGTGCTAAAAATGTCTGATCTTGTAGGAGATTCGGATATCATCTTCGCAGCAACAGGGGTAACATCCGGCGATTTTTTGAACGGTGTCAAATATGGCTGGGGAGGTCGTGCACAAACCCATTCCGTTGTGATGAGAGCGCAAACCCAGACTGTGCGGTTTATCCAATGTGTTCACAAGCTGCATGAGGAGCAACGCGGCAGCGCCTAAACCTCTGAACATCTTATCATCCCTCATTCAGCTATACATGTGCCAAGTTCCCCTCCGCATATACTTGTGTTGAGAAGATGCGAAAAGAGGGATAACCATGAGCTTGTCTTCAATTGATTTTCTTTCCGTCGTCCGCAGCTGTATACCTCAGGAGGCCGAGATTGTCGTGCTGCAGCAGGAGGGGAATCCCGCGGCGATTCTATATGCCGATGTGGATGGGGATGGATTTCCAGAAATCACAGCCCTGTATAGATATTTAGATAGTCAATATTTATTCTCATTGAAGGAGTATTCCGGCAATTGGTTTCCGATTGGGTCGGCGTCTACAGGCAGAGGGCAGGCTGTGAAGGATTTTGCAGCAGCTCCTGTGTCACGGAAAGAAGGCTGGGATGTTATCATCGGTTGGCAACGAGACGAAGAACCCTCAGCAGAGCTGGATATTATTCAATGGACGCAGACGGGATTTCAACGTGTAATACCTGCTGGCACGACATATTCACAGTTGGAAATTGAAGATATGCCAACACGAAACGGCCCTGATGGACTTTGTGAAATCGCGCTCTGGACGCAGGAGCAAGGCCAGGCATATCGCGTGGAGACCTATCGTTGGGATCCTTATCAACTGGTTCCAACCAGTGATGTGCATGCGTATTATTTTCAAAAGGTCGCTCGCTACTACGAGGATTTAACGCGGGAGCAACCAGATGAGCAACTCTACCTTCGTTATTTGGAGGATGCCCAGAAGCGGGCAGGCGGAAGTTAAAAATGGTTGAACTGGTGCCAGGGGAGGTATTCTCCTGGTTTTTTGTCGTGTCGTATTTTCTGAGTATCGTTGTCCGAAAGTTAGACTAAAAATGAGCGTTTTCCTGTGCTACATTAAAGAAAGTTGTCTGTATATCATATAGTTGCATGCAAGGAAAAAACCTACTGGAGGTCTTCACATGTCACGTAAGTATCGAATTGGAATTATTGGTTGCGGTGGAATTGCGAATGGTAAGCATTTACCAAGTTTAAGCAAACTGTCTAATGTTGAATTAGTTGCATTTTGTGACATTGTTCAAGAGAGTGCAGAAACAGCAGCGGTGAAATATGGGATTGAAGGCGCACTCGTTTGCGAAGATTATAAAGAAGTATTGCAGGATGCTACAATTGACATTGTACATGTATTAACACCGAATATTTCACATGCGGAAATTGCAATCGCTGCACTTGAAGCAGGCAAGCATGTCATGTGTGAGAAGCCGATGGCGAAGACAGCCGAAGATGCGAGACGCATGGTTGAAACAGCGAAACGCACGGGTAAAAAGTTGTCCATTGGCTATAACAACCGTTTCCGCGCGGATAGTCAACATTTGAAAAACGTATGCGCAGATGGTGAGCTAGGGCACATTTATTTCGCTAAAGCGCATGCGATTCGCCGTCGTGCTGTACCGACATGGGGTGTTTTCCTTGACGAAGAGAAGCAAGGTGGAGGTCCGTTAATCGACATTGGTACACATGCGTTAGATCTTACACTTTGGATGATGGACAACTATAAGCCGAAGGTTGTATTAGGCACGTCCTATCATGAATTGTCCCAGAAAGAAAACGCTGCCAATGCTTGGGGACCTTGGGATCCAAGTAAGTTTACTGTTGAGGATTCCGCTTTCGGGATGATCGTGATGGAGAATGGCGCGACGATTATCCTTGAATCCAGTTGGGCGTTAAATTCCCTTGAAGTAGACGAAGCAAAGTGTTCGTTAAGCGGTACGGAGGGTGGAGCGGACATGAAAGGCGGACTTCGCATCAATGGTGAAAAGCATAGCCGACTATATACAACCGAGGTTGATTTGAAAGCAGGCGGCGTTGCCTTCTATGACGGCGCTAGTGAAAGTGCTGCGGATGTGGAAATGCGCACTTGGATCAATGCGATTGACCAAGATATTGAGCCAGTCGTAACACCTGAGCAAGCGTATGTGGTTTCACAAATTCTTGAAGCTATTTATGAGTCTGCACGTACGGGCAAAGCTGTATATTTAAATCAATAGCAGTCTATTTAACTACGAAAACCATGAGGATGATCGGTCCTGATGGTTTTTGTCGTGGTGAGGGATCCATCGAGATTTGAAAATCGGTGTTGAGATGGCGTATGCTTATTGGTGTAGAACTTATTCAGATATTGAGGGAAACTTATCGAATGAAAGGAAGCGAGAGCAATGCATTTAGGCTTACAAGACAAGGTCGCCTTAATCACAGGAGGCAGCAAAGGAATCGGGCTTGCAACGGCCATATCGCTATCACGTGAAGGGGCGAAAGTGGCTATACTCGCACGTAATAAAGATCAGCTGCAGGAAGCCGCTATCCAAATTGCCAATTTGACTGAGGGTGAAGTACTCACGATCCAAGCAGACGTGACGTCGGAAGCCGATTGTCAGCGTGCAATTGAAGAAACCGTTCGTCGTTTTGGCGGTTTACATATTCTTGTAAATAATGCAGGTACGGCAGCTGCTGCACCGTTTGAGCAGGTCAGCTCGGAGGTGTGGCGCCAGGATTTAGAGTTGAAATTATTCGGGGCGATTCATTGCTCGCAATTTGCCATTCCGTATATGCGTGAGGCAGGCGGCGGCTCGATTGTGAATATTACGACATCCGCAGCCAAAACACCCCCAGCTTCATCGCTCCCAACTTCGGTTAGCAGAGCTGCTGGATTGGCCTTAACTAATGCGATGAGCAAGGATCTGGGCGCGGCTCAGATTCGTGTGAACACGGTGTGTATTGGAACGATTCGCAGTGACCAGATTGAGAAGGTATGGAAAAAGCGCGCTCCAGACTTGACCTGGGAGGAATTTGCTAGCGATCCGCGACATGATATTCCTCTTGGTCGTATCGGCAATGCCGAGGAAGCGGCAAATGTGATCACCTTTCTAGCATCGGATGCCGCGTCTTACGTCACGGGAACTTCTGTGAACATTGATGGTGGAAAAGGCGCCGCACTATAGGTCTTACTAGCAGCCCAAAAGAACAAAGCCTATGTCTCTCCAATTACGGAAAGCCATAGGCTTTGTTCTTCTTCTATGTTTCTTAGGGAACTGGATGGAATTACGGTCTACGTTTCTTTCTAAGATACCATACTACCATAGAGATTGCGTCCCGAATTGAAGTGTTTTGGTGAAAAGCTAATGTCATTGTCATAAGCAAGAAACCTCCCTAACCCTGAAAGAATGTCATGCATGATTAGTACTACGTAAGAAATATGAGGATGGTTCTATTTTTTTTTAAATGGGCGATGCGGTCCTAAAAAGATGAAAGATCTGTTAAATTTGCTTGACAGGTTAAACGTTTCAATTTAAGCTGATAGTGAGTGTTAAACGTTTAACTGTTTGCGTAGTTGAAGCAGGTATTGAACAACCTATAACAAGTGATACGGAGTGATTCTAACATGTGGAAACAAGCTATTGAGGATGCTTTGCAGAAAACGAAAGTAAATATTGAGCGTTTCGGGGATCAATTCCCTCATGTCAGTGAGAACGATATTTATCATTTGAATCCGAATAACGATTGGACAGATGGCTTCTGGTCAGGCATTTTGTGGCTAAGCTATCAGTATAGCGGGGATAAAGTGTTCCAAGAGGCCGCTCAGAAAACGGTTGCGAGCTTTAAAGAAAGACTAGAGAATCATGTTGGCTTAGATCACCATGATATCGGTTTCCTTTATTCCTTATCTTCGAAGGCACAATGGATTCTTGAGAAGGATGAGAACGCGAAGCAACTTACTTTGCAAGCTGCTGATGTATTGATGAAGCGTTGGAGACCGAAGGGAAGGTACATTCAAGCTTGGGGACCTGAGGGTGACAAGGAAAATGGCGGGCGTATCATTATCGATTGTATGTTGAATCTACCATTGCTGTATTGGGCATATGAACAAACCGGAGATGTTAAATATAAAGAAGTAGCTATCATCCATGCTGATTTGTCGCGCCGCTATTTGGTACGCGGTGATGATTCATCCTATCACACCTTCTATTTTGATCAAGAAACAGGTGAACCGCTGCGTGGTGGAACGCATCAAGGTTATCAAGATGGTTCAACGTGGACAAGGGGGCAAGCCTGGGGAATTTACGGCTTCGCGCTTTCGTATCACTATACGAAAAACCCGCTATACTTAGAGACAGCCAAACGCTTAGCACGTTATTTCTTCGATCGTTTGCCTGAGGATGACGTTGTGTATTGGGACTTCGATGCCCCAGTAAATGCTGAAACGAAGCGGGATAGTTCGGCTTCTGCCATTGCTTCGGCGGGTGCTTTAGAAATTTTGGAGCATTTAGCAGCGGATGATCCAGATCGTGCATATTTGGAAAATGGTGTTGGGCGCTCAATGGCTGGATTAGTGAAATCCTACGCAACCATCGGTAAGCCGGATGCACAAGGTTTGCTTGAGCGCGGTTCATACAGCGTGCGCGGTGGCGCTGCACCGGATGACTATGTGATCTGGGGCGACTACTACTATTTAGAAGCGCTGCTTCGCTTAGAAAAAGGCTTTAAAGGGTACTGGTATGAGTAACTCACAAGCAGCAGGAAGCTCAGATCGTTCGTATTGGATACAGACGATGCTTCGAATAGCAGAGCCTGTTCTTAGGGCGCTTGCGGCTAGAAAACTTCGTGCTACGATGCCAGTGGAATGTAAAAAAGAGGAGCAACGTCAATTCACGCACCTTGAAGCATTCGCTCGTACTCTTGTTGGTATAGCACCTTGGTTGGAAACGCCTGCGCTGAATGCGGAGGAAGAAGAACTCCGACTGGCGTACGGAAAGTTAGCTCGCGAGGCTATGGATACGGCAACGGATCCAGAATCGCCAGATTTCTTGAACTTCGCGCAGGGAATGCAGCCAATTGTGGATACCGCCTTTCTAGCGCATGCCATATTGCGAGCTCCTAACACGCTATGGCACAGCTTAGATGCGCATGTTAAAGCGAATCTCGCTGCTGCGATGAAATCCTCACGGACACGCAAGCCAGGCTTCAACAACTGGCTGCTCTTCGCAGCGATGACAGAAACCGCGCTTGGCGTCATGGGCGAGGACTGGGATCATATGCGTGTTGACTTTGCACTCAAGCAGCATGAGCAGTGGTATCTAGGAGACGGCATGTACAGTGATGGCGCCCCCTATCATGCGGATTATTACAACAGCTTCGTTATTCAGCCGATGCTGGTGGATATTATCGAGCATGTGCAAGTGCATTATGAGGATTGGGGTAAAATGCGTGAGAACATCCTGAAGCGGGCGCAGCGCTATGCGGCTGTTCAGGAACGAATGATTTCACCTGAGGGAACCTTTCCAGTGATTGGCCGCTCGTTAGCTTATCGCTTCGGCGCGTTTCAAGCGCTGGCGCAGACGGCGCTGCGACGCGAGCTACCCGTTGGCGTTTCACCAGCTCAAGTGCGCGGTGCCTTGACGGCTGTTATTCGCAGGTTGAGTGAAGCACCAGGCACCTTCGATGAAGGCGGTTGGTTGCGAATTGGACTTTGCGGTCATCAACCGGAGCTAGGCGAGCCTTATATTTCTACAGGAAGCTTGTACCTTTGCTCTGCGGTCTTTCTACCGCTTGGCTTGGCAGCGAATGACGAGTTCTGGCAGAGTGCGGATGCACCATGGACCTCCCAACAGGTTTGGACAAGTCAGACGGTTGCCATAGATTCAGCGTTATATGAATAATTGAGGGCTGTCGCACTCTGCGACAGCTTTTTTCTATTTTGGACACCCTCTGATTTTCGTGTAAACTTAGGGATAGAAGGTTTATTAAATCGCCATTCATTTCGATTGCCCACAAATACTAAGATAGATAAATTGTGGATAACTTTGTGTGACGTGTAGTTCGAGAAGAGAGAAGTGACTTTACATGCATCAACACTATCAATTAACCGTTGAAGAGGTATTGGAACGACCCACCTTTCAACATGCCTATATCGCGGCTGGCAAAATGGGTTTAGGACGCCTAGTCCGTTGGGTTCACATCATCGAAGTGATTCAGTTTGAACAGCTGCTGCAGGGAGGGGAGATGATTCTAACCACTGGCGCTGCCTTCAAAAACGATACAGGGTTATTCATGACCTATCTAAACCAGTTAATCCATAGAAATGTGTCCTGCCTCTGTATCGAGATGGGGCACTATCTCAGTTCTGTACCGCAAGCGTGGATGGATGCGGCTGAGGCGCATGATTTCCCGCTCATTATTTTCCCAGAAGCCGTGCGGTTCATCGATATCACACAGGATATTCATGCTCATATTATTAATCAGCATCATAAGGCCCTTCAGGATTTGGAGAAAATATCGCGCGAATTTCATCGATTGACCTTATCTTCCCAAGGTGTCACGCATGTGCTAGCTCTCCTACAAAGCAGCACCAAAAGCCAAGTTATTTATGTGCCTGTCGATGCACAACCGAAGTTCATTCCGCCTGTCGGAAAGCGTGACTCAGCGCAATGGCTGTCCTTTCTGGCAAGCCATAATGCAGAAAACGGGAATGAAGGCTTAAGTACTGAACCGTATCATGAAGAAGTAGAAGGTCAAATGGTCATTGTTCAGCCTGTAGGGGCTATGGGCAAAACCTGGGCACACATCTTGCTAGTACTCGATAGAAAGCCGCAGGAATATGAGTATCTAATTCTGGATTCGGCCTCCCTTTCCATTGCGCAGGATTTGTTGCGGAAACGCTATATGGAAGAGCGGAAATTGTACTCGCAAACCCTGTGGGTTGATGATCTGCTTCATATGCGCATTCATGATGAAGAGCAGATCAAGGTGCTGATCGGATCAGAATTTAAGCGGCTGAATGCGCTAGACTATCGAGTCATATTGATCGAATTTGAACAAGACGGACTTGCTACAGAAGATGATGGCATAGAATCTGCCGGGTTACACTTGTCGCTTGCGGCGCGATCGATTTTTGAGGGGCAGCTAATTCACCCGCTTATCACATTGAAACATAACAGACTTGTTGTCGTCGCGTTCGATAAAGCTCCCAAAAAGCTAGCAAAGGAGCGCTTGCAGCAGGTGTTTGAATCGCTTCAGGGGATGAAGGATAACGAGGGGATCCGGTTGAAGATCGGAATAGGGCTGCCAAATCAAAGCTTCTTGCAAGCGCATCGCAGCTATCAGCAAGCACTTCAAGCGTTGTCGTTAACGGTCACACTGCAGCTGAAGAATGTCATGTTTTATGATGAGCTGGGCGTATTTGAGCTGCTGTTTCATATCACAGATAAGACGATTCTGGCGTCATTCATTCGCGCCTATCTCGGCCCGATTATTGACCATGATAGCCTGAAAGGCAGTGAGCTGTTGCGAACGCTTAAAGTATATCTCGACCATGATGGATCGAAGCAAATCGCTGCTCAGCAGCTTTTTATCGTGAGACAATCCTTGTATTATCGTTTGGACAAAATCGAAGAGCTGCTGGGCGTTGATTATATGCTTCCTGAGAAAAGATTGGCGCTGCAAGTAGGGATTAGGGCTTATCAGCTTCTGCATCCGGAGAAGAAAATGTGAAAAGAACAGTGGTCAATTTTTGACAAAATGTCTAATGGAACTGTCCGGATTCTCTCTTATACTTGGAGACAAGTAGAGAGCGATCCTTTCGTTAGGGGGTCCTCAAGAGAGGTTGATGGGGCATGATTATTGGCGTTCCTAAGGAAATTAAAAATAATGAGTTTCGCGTTGGCATGACACCGAGCTCGGTGCTATCATACAAAAATGCAGGACATGAAGTAAGAATCGAAACATTAGCTGGACACAGCATCGGTTTCACGGATGAGGATTATGCGGCAGCAGGTGCAACGATTGTTGCAACCGCAGCGGAGGTCTGGTCATCTGACATGGTAATCAAAGTGAAGGAGCCGCTTCCAGAGGAGTATGGTTACTTTCATGAAGGATTGATTTTGTACACGTATCTGCACCTTGCCCCAGAGGCGGAATTGACGCATGCCTTGGTTAGCAAAAAAGTAACGGCCATCGCTTATGAAACCATCCAGCTCGACAACGGAAGCTTACCGCTATTAACGCCGATGAGTGAAGTGGCTGGTCGCATGTCCGTGCAGATCGGAGCTCACTTTTTGGAGAAAGCTCATGGCGGCAAAGGCATTCTGCTAGGCGGTGTCCCTGGCGTTGAACCAGGTAAAGTCGCTGTCATCGGTGGTGGAATCGTCGGTGCCAATGCAGCAAAAATGGCCGTTGGACTCGGTGCTGATGTGACGATCATTGATTTGAATGCTGACCGTCTTCGTCAATTGGATGATCAGTTTCAGGGACGTGTGAAAACGATCATGTCCAATCCCTATAATATCGCAGAAGTCGTCCGTCGTGCGGATTTGGTCGTTGGCGCCGTGCTCATTCCAGGTGCTCGCGCGCCTCGCCTCGTGACAGAGGAGATGGTGAAAACGATGAGCCCAGGCAGCGTGATCATTGACGTTGCTATTGATCAAGGTGGATCGATCGAGACAATCGACCGCATTACGACACACGATCAACCAACCTATGTGAAGCATGGCGTGATCCATTATGCCGTGGCTAACATGCCAGGAGCGGTGGCACGTACATCCACATTGGCGTTAACGAATGTAACAACGAGCTATGGACATCAAATCGCCAGCAAGGGCTTCGCGCGCGCAGCGCTCGATAACAAAGCCATTGCCAAAGGGATTAATGTGGCACGAGGTCATGTGACGTATCAAGCCGTTGCTGAGGCGCATGGTTATGTGCATACGGATATTTATTCGCTGATCCAATAAAAAAGATGATGGACTTCCGCAGGCTTGCGGAGGTTCTTTTTTTATAATTGACGCTACATTTATTAACATATAAAATTAATAAAGTGAAACGCTTCAATTTTATTATTTTAGCGTCATCGCTACCCTGAATATACCTACATAAGCTTCAAACTAGGAGATGACAATTTGACTACAATACAGCAACGACAAGACGAGATCATCGCTAACATTGCGGCAGCAGCCTATAAGCAACCTGTCTTGAGCAACGGGTTTCTTTTCGAAGGGGACATTCGCGATAATTTCTATTACGCTTCCTATCTATTCGCCGCATCTGTGGATCCTGCAATTGCTTTCGAAGGTGATCGCATAGAGGCAAAGGATACAGCTGAGCGAGTTTTCCATCATTTACTTGAGATCCAAGATCAAGATCCGTCCAGCGGTACTTATGGTCATTGGCCGCTAAACTTAAGACCTACGCCTCAAGAGGCGTCCAAGAATGCTTTACCGGTCGAGCTCATGGGCAGCTTGATGGTTTATTTTGTACAGCGATATCAAGAGCAGATGAGTGAAGCCCTACGCGTGGCTTTTGATAAGTCACTTCGGCATGTGTATGATAGCAACTTTTATCGGAAGCCAATCACGTCTTATAGTCACCACGAAGCCAAATATACGGCAGCAAAGCTGATTTTCGGACAACGCTATGAGGATGAAGCGTTACTCAACGATGGATACGAAAGTTTGCGATTGACTCTTACACGCGTCACTACCAAAGGAATGTCGGAGTATGGCGGATTGCCGTGGTTCTGGCATTGGGTACAGGCCTTTACCTGCGCTTGGCAGCTTAGTCAAGACACGGAGATCCGAAGCGAACTAGCTCGATTATTGGATTATCTTTGGAATCAACGCGCAACTTACTACCTTGGCGGCGCATGGACAGGTCCACATTCGCGAATTTGGCCGCATGATATACCTAAGGATACGAATGTGCTGCACGATTATGTGCAATTCGGGGATTTCAAGCTGCCGGCTCATATGCCAAGGACCGAATTTGCTGGTTTTCTTGTATATGAAGCTCCTGCACAAGCCATTCAAACAGCCCTGCATCGGTCATCAGTGCCTGTTGAAATTAAACGACAAATTCCTAAGCAAATTAGTCAAGCTCAGCATGAGAATGACGTGTTACACAGTTACGTATATCACACTGAGAGCTTTGCAATGGGCGGCATGTGGGAGCGAATTCGCGAGTTTGATAACGAGCAGCACCGCTGGGACGTTGCCTTCCCGCTCGATCACGTGTCAGGCGTGAATCATGCCTATTTTTTCCATCCGGATGTGGATCAGCCAGAAGGAGATTTACGGCATCAAAGCGAATACACAGAAGTACTTTTTCAACGGAATGTCATCATGGCTTCCTATTCCATACCTGAAGATAAGCCTTCTTACATTAAAGGTTGTTTACCGCTAGGTGAATGGGTTGAGGCATCAAACGGACTTTTCGGTCGGATTGCCAATGTGTACATGGCTGTATTCATCCAGCAACCGTACAGCCGTGAGGTTCTTGAGGATCGCTGCTTTGTAACTAGCCGTGGTAGCACGAATGCAGTTGTCGTCGAATGTATCGATCTCACAACAGCGGAGTCACATGGAATTAACGATGTCCATCAATTTGCGGCAATGATGAAGGGCAAGCAACCTACATACGAAGCAAATCACACAATCACTTACCATTCTTTGAATAACCAAACATTGTTGTTAAGCGGCGATCGGGCGAAGGAAATCAGTAGACGTGTCGATGATGAATCCATCGATTTCACTTCCTATACGGTTGCTTAAATTCATAGAAATGAGGATGGACATATGCCAGCAATTGATTATCCTTTAGAAAAGCTTCTCACGTACGAAGGGCGAAATCCAAGACCCGAAGACTTTGATGCGTACTGGGAGCGTGCCATTGCTGAAATGAAGGCGGTTGATCCCCAAATCGAGCTTCGCCCAAGTGAATTTCAAGTACCGTATGCGGACTGCTTTGATCTGTATTTCACAGGCGTCAAGGGTGCTCGTATTTACGCGAAATATATTCGTCCGAAGCACGTAACTGAGCCGCATCCAGCAATCGTACAGTTTCATGGATATTCCGGTAATTCAGGGGATTGGAACGATAAGCTTTCCTACGCAGCGCTTGGCTATTCCTTCTTCTCTATGGATTGCCGCGGTCAAGGCGGGTTATCCGAGGATGTTGGCGGAACCAAAGGGACGACATTAAGAGGACACATTGTTCGTGGTTTGGACGATCATCCGGATCAGCTCTTATTCCGTGATATTTTCTTGGATACCGCACAACTAGCGGGGATTGCGATGAGCATGCCTGAGGTTGACCCTGCACGTGTAGGTGCGATGGGAGGCTCGCAAGGCGGTGCTTTGACGATTGCTTGTGCAGCATTGGAGCCACGCATTAAGAAATTAGCACCCGTGTACCCGTTCCTCAGTGACTATAAGCGCGTGTGGGAGATGGATTTGGCGAAGGATGCTTATCAAGAGTTGAAGGACTTCTTCCGCCGTCATGACCCGCAGCACAAACGTGAGGAAGAATACTTCACGAAATTGGGCTACATCGATATTCAAAACTTAGCGAATCGTATTCAAGGTGATGTGATGATGGCCGTAGGTCTCATAGACACCGTATGCCCGCCGTCTACACAATTTGCAGCATATAATAAGATCAAATCAAATAAAAAGCTGGAAATCTTCCCTGATTTCGGTCATGAAGGACTACCAGGCTTCGGTGATTTGACTCTCCAATTTATGTTGGATCTTTAACAAATACAAAACCACTCTCATTCAATTGATGCGAGTGGTTTTTTGCGCTCAGCCTGCTGCTGGCGATATTGGCTCGGTGTGACACCGATCATTTTTTTGAAAAGCTTATTGAAGAATTTCATGTCCTGATACCCGACAAGTGTAGCAATATCACTAATTTTATCGGAGGTTTCACGTAAATACTGACAACAAGCTTCCAGACGGGCGTGCTGCACATACGTTGTGAAGCTCATGCCCGTGAGCTTTTTCAACTGTCGTTGGAGCTGACGCTCACTAATCGATAGCTTTGTCGCCGCCTCTACAAGCGTTAGTGGGTTGCTGCAATTCATACGAATATAAGCCAGTAGATTCTCTATGCTTTTCATACTTGCATGTGGAACTTGCGGAAGCTGCTCCAACTTCGCACGATGCATATACACAAGCAGCTGCTCAACACAGGCCTGCATAACAGTAATAAAGCCGACTCGCCGAGCTTTATATTCGAAATGTAGTCGCTCAAACAGAGGCTGGAACTCACCGTTTTGCTCATGAAAGGAGAGAAATTCCACAGCTTCATTCGGTTCAGCTGCTTTTTGAAAGAAAAGTGGAATTTCTTGCTCACCCATCGTCGCTGCATGTCGTAGTAATTGATTCATCCATGCCTGCGTAAAAATACAGTTATAAACGATGAGCGGTTTTTTCTGATTCGTCCCGGAAGGGCGGAACACATGAGAAATGCCAACCGGCAGGAAGAAAAGGTCTCCTTTGGTTACCTGCATTCTGACGTTGTCAATATAGTGTGATCCGCTTCCTTCTGCGACATAGCTGATCTCGATGAAATCATGTGTGTGCTGCTGCATGTCGAAGGATTCGTGAACGCGATTCACATAGAGAGGAAGTTCAGGCACAAAATATAAGTGGCCACCCGATTCCGTAATGCTGCGTTTGATCGTCATCCTATTTCACTTTGAAATGAACAACAGCGCTATACAGCATTTTGCCGGCATTCGGGTCGAATACGATGTTATGCTGGATGGCATAAACATCGAGCATCAGCGCCTTGTTATTGTCGATTTGTTCATTGATTTTCTTTTCAAGTGTTTTTAAATCATAGGCCTGAAAAAACTCAATTTTGTTCTCAATGCGATCTAAAATAAAGTCCATTGATCCTGCGCCTCCTTTAGTTATATGTAAATTTATGACGGCTTCTTATATTATAACGCCAATATCTGATATAGGAAGTATAACTGAATAGGCGTATACTGGGAAATGACAGGGGATCGGACGTTTAGCATACAAATGTAAAGCCTTACATGCCAGTCAAAATTGGAATGGGGAGTGATGTCGTTTTGAAGCCTACACGGTTATTGGTTGATTTCTTATTAAAGAAATGGCTGTTGTATGTCATCGCCGCAATTTCGATTACAGTAGGGAATATTGTCTACTCGTATTATCCCAAGCTGCTAGGGATGTTTACGGACCAGCTCCAGAAGGGCGGACTCAGTAAAAGCTTAATTGCTCAGTATAGTGTGCAGCTGCTCGTCATAGGTGTTACCTTTGGTGTATTGTGCGCGATAGGGCAATACATGATTATGCGGAACGGGCGACGCTTCGAATTCGAAACGAGAAATCGCTTATTTGATCATTTTACCCGATTGGGCGCAACCTTTTATTCGAAGAATGGCGTCGGTAAGCTGTTGAGTTATGTGATGAATGATGTCACAGTCATTCGAGAGTCGATCTCTTTAGGCATCAACCAGATTACGAACTCCGTGATATTAATAACGGCCGCTATTGTTTCGATGCTGTTCAGCTCCATTCCGCTTTATGTTATTCTGATCTGCATACTGCCCTTATTACTCATTCCTGTGCTTTCCGTAAAGTTTCAGCCTGTGATTAAGTCGCGGTCTTTAGAGGTTCAAGAAGCATTAGGAACCATGACGGAGTCAGCCGAGGAGCAATTCGGAGGCATTCGTGTTGCCAAGAAATTCGCTGTAGAACCGATTATGATTAGCCGATTTAGTGAAACGGTCGATCGCATCCGTGACAATCAGTTAAGGTTAGTTCGACTTTCCTCGTTATTTGAAGCTTTAATTCCGTTTCTGGGTGCGGTATCGCTCATTATTGCGATTGCCTTCGGGGGCTATTTGACGATTCATGGTCGAATTACAATTGGGCATTTCGTTGAATTGACGCTGTATATTCGAATGATGGTCAATCCTTTGCAGCAAATTGGACGTGTGATTAATGCGCTGCAGCGCTCACGTGCCTCCTTAGAACGTGTAAATGAGCTGCTAGTGATGGAGGCCGAAATTAAGCAAAATGAGCTTGCCCAGCCTACGCATCTCGATCAAGAAGAAATTCGCATTGAACATTTGTCCTTCTCTTATCCTGATGATGAAGATGAAGTGCTCCATGATATTTCACTGACGATTGAACCAGGGAAATCGATCGGTATTATTGGTAAAACAGGCAGCGGGAAGTCTACTTTGATGAAAATCATGCTGCGTATCTATGATCCGCCGGAAGGGACCGTATGGATCGGGGACAGCGATATCCGTGATGTGACGCTTGAAAGCTTGCGAAATCAAATCGCCTACGTGCCGCAGGAGGGCTTTTTATTCAGCACGTCCATTCGCGATAATATTGCGTTCTTCCGAAGGGAATCCTCAATAGAACAAGTGGAACATGCTGCCAAAAAGGCGCAAATTCTATCCAGCATCATTTCATTTCCAGAAAAGTTTGAGACGAAGCTCGGTGAACGCGGGGTCACCTTGTCAGGGGGGCAACGTCAACGAACGAGTTTAGCCAGAGGGATTATTAAGGATTCTCCCTTAATGATTCTAGATGACAGTGTCAGTGCGGTAGATTCGGTGACGGAGAAGCACATTATTGATGCGATTCGGCAAGAACGATTGAATAAGACGACCATCTGGATTGCGCATCGCATCTCAGCACTCAAGCACACCGACGAAATCATCGTGCTGCATGAAGGAAGAATCGTTCAACGTGGTACACATGATCAACTGCTTGAGCAAGATGGCTTGTATGCAGAGTTATATGCGATACAGGAAGGAGACAACGATGATGTTCAAGCGGAATAAACCTCCAATAGCGCATGAGAAATCGCAAACGCCCTTTCGTTCGTTAGCTGTGTACGCCAAACCGCACAGGCTTACCTTCATAGCTGTTGTCATCTGTGCTCTGTTAGGCATCGCGGCAGATTTGTTTCAGCCGTATTTGGTCAAAATTGCGATTGACGATAATCTGATGATCGGTAAAAATGATTTCAGCGCGCTGATCATGATCTGCTTGCTATACGGGATATTATCCATCTCGAGCCTGATTTTCAGCTATTTGCAAAATAATCTGCTGCAATTCGCAGGTCAGAGCATCGTAGCGAAAATACGCAAGGATTTATTTCAACATATTTTCAAGCAATCGATGTCCTATTATGATAAAACGCCAAGCGGCAGTCTCATCACCCATGTGTCTAGCGATACGGAAACCTTGAATCAGTTTTTCACCCAAGTGCTTTTGAGCTTAGTGCGTGATAGCATGACGTTGATTTTCATCATCGTACTCATGTATCATTTGGATCCAATGCTGACAATGTACAGTATGATTGTCATTCCCATCATCGTCCTCATCGCGGTGGGCTTCCGCCAATATATGCGCAAAACCTATCAACTGTCTCGTTCAAAGTTATCCCAAATGGTAGCATTTACAGCTGAGAATTTATCAGGTATGCATCTCATTCAAGCCTTTCATCAAGAGAAGGAGCAGATGAGTCGCTTTACGGATAAGAACACAGGCTATTTCCGAGCAAACCTGAGAGAGATTCGAACGAATGTGTTATTCAACCGCTCATTTGACATTTTGGGAAACTTATCAATCGCCTTTATTACTTGGATTGGCGGGATAGCTGTCTTTGATAAAGCGATTGAATTTGGTGTACTCTACGCCTTCATCACGTATATTAGGCAGTTTTTTCAACCGATTAATAACATCACGCAACAATGGAATACTTTGCAATCTACGCAAGTTTCCATGAGTCGGATTTGGAACATTTTCTCTGCACAGCCTGAAGTAAAAGATAAGGAAGCCTCCGAGCTGATCCAGCTAATCGACGTCAAAGGTGACATCCATTTTGATCATGTTCATTTTGGGTATCAGAAGGACACGGCTGTCATCGAAGATCTTAACTTACATATTGCTCCTGGCGAAATGATCGGAGTTGTAGGTACAACAGGTGCAGGCAAAAGCTCCCTGATCAGCTTACTTTGCCGCTTCTATGATGTGCAGGGAGGCAACATACGGATTGATGGGATCGATATTCGGGACATCTCGCAGGCTGAACTCCATCGGACAATTGGCTTAGTACAACAAGAGCCGTATTTATATGCGGGCAGCATTTTTGAAAATGTAAGCATGTTCGACCCTGCGATTTCACGTGAGACTGTTATCGATGCCTGCAGATTGGTCGGGGCCGATACACTTATATCACGCATGAAGGATGGGTATGACACGCGGATTTCAGAGAGAGGAAGCGGGCTGTCGGCAGGTGAGCGGCAATTGATTTCTTTTGCTCGTATCATCGTATTCCAGCCCAAGGTGCTCATTTTAGATGAAGCTACAGCCAACTTGGATTCGCAAACGGAGCAGCTTATTCAGACTGCGCTGAGCATAGTCGCACTAGGAAGAACGTCGATCGTGATTGCACATCGTATTTCAACGATTATGCATGCCGACCGTATTATTGTGATGAGTCAAGGGGAAATTGTTGAAGAAGGAACACATGCAGAGCTGCTTGCACTTCAAGGCGTTTATGAGGAATTATATCACCATTCACAAGGAAGTCAGGCCCAAGGGAATGAAGCCAGTGGTCGGATTTCATCCATAGGCTAATGATCAGGTACTAGGAATAGATAGTACTTCTCAAATCGTGGATCTCCTGTACAATTAGAAGTATGGTAAGAGAGGAGATGAACAGCATGAAATCCAATAAAATCATGATTCAACTAGGTTATGTATTGGGGGCTAGTGCTCTTTTAACTGCTATCGGTTACTTCTATGCATCGAACTGGGAGAAGCTTAACCGATTAGAGAAATTTATTCCGATATTTGTGCTCATTTTGGGATTCTACGGGTTTTCCGTTTGGCTTTCGCGTCAAGTTGGAAGAGAGTTTTTAAGTCAATTAAGCTTGTTTGCTAGTTGTATTTCCTTCGGGGTTGGGGTAGGGTTGATCGGTCAAACCTACAATTCACACGCAGACAGTTATAGCTTGTTTCTCGTGTGGTTCCTGCCAGCTATTCTATATGCGATCTTAACCAGGTGGCAGCCCTATTATGTCTTAAGTTATATTCTTGGCCACCTCGCATATGGATTGTACTTCTTTCCCAAATGGGGGAGTTATTCCGAATCGGAAGGCACTACAATCGCCATTTGGTTAGGTCTAGCGCTCGTGAACGGCACCTTGTTCATGTTGTTTGAGAAGGGACGCTTACAATCACCATTTCTAAAATGGGTGACCTTTCAAGCGACGCTGTGTATACTCATTATCATGTCTGTGTCCCATATGTTTGAACACTATGGGATATGGATGAATGTACCTCTTGCTGCTGTGCTTGCACTTGCGGTGATGTATGCGCACAAGACACAGAATAAAGTGTATCTGTTGTTCTCAGGGCTATGGATTTCGGCCGCGATTACGTGCAAATACATTGAAATTATCATCGAATATCATAATGAATGGTTTTTTATCGTGAGCTTGTTGTTCTTGATCGTGTTTATAGGGGCTAATGTTATGTTCATGAATTACGTTCGTGCATGGCGGCCGGCCTCTGAGAGAACTAAAAGCGAGATAGATATTGATACTGCTGATGCGGAGAAAGGCGATGGAGACTTCACCAAGTGGGTCGTTCGCGTCCTTACAATATCCGTGATTATCATCGGTTCTCTGCTAGGCAGTTTTACACTGATCGGACTCGTGACTGTCGTTCTAGGGTTTGATGATCCTGCCAATATATTGATCGGATATGGATTTCTTTCCGTCATCGGGATGTTAGCCGCGAAGAAATTTAATGTGTTGGCGCGGTTTACGATTTTAATTAGTGGGTTGATGTTGGGGACTGGCGCGGCTGTCGGCACAGAGCAATCTTCGATGCTGCTCATCTTTCTAGCGCTAACACTGGTCGCTTTTGTATATCTGCAGGGTTTGCTTACACGAATCCTATTCTTCTTAGCATCTGTCATCATCTTGGCCTTTGTTTTGTACGACTGGATGAACAGCGGTGTCGCTGTGCTTAGCATACTTGCCGGCTTACTCTTCCTGCTATTCGCTGGCGGTCAGTTAATTCGTCAGTCTACTTTCCGAGAGCCAGTCCTGTACAGCAGCCTCCCATCCTTCTTGTTAGCACTTTTCGCGTTAACCTTCATAACAGAGTCTGGGTGGTACTATGTCACGAATGTACTGTTCTTCTTGTTAGTTCTAGCCGCGATCCTGGTAAGCAGACAACTTCAGGTTCGATGGATTTTCGTGTGGTCTATGGGCTTCTGGATTGCCTTCCTCGTATACAAATATTACGATTTGGCATGGAAGCTTCTGCATAAATCCATTAGCTTCGCGATTATTGGAATTCTGATTCTAGGAATCACAGTATGGATTGAAAAAAGGCAGGGAATTGAAGCTGACGATGCCTCGTTAGTTCGTCCAGCATATGGCGTGAATCGTTGGATCATCGCTTTATTAGTTTTACTACAAGTAGCGGCAATGTCTTTGCAAATTGGCAAGAGTGAGTATCTGCTCAGCAACGGTAAACTGATCAAGTTGGAGCTTCAGCCGCTCGACCCGCGTTCATTGATTCAAGGTGACTATGTGCGCCTGCGCTACGTGATTTCGGAGCCTGAGATTTATCGACACGTGGAAGATATGACGTCCAAAGGGAAAATAACCGTTGTTCTTGCACCCAGTAGTATTTCGGATGTGTATGAGTTCCGCCGGGAATATCAATCAGGTGAGCAACTTGCACCTGATGAAGTTCGCTTGAACGGTGAAAGAGTGGGGTATGAAGGAATCGCATATGGCATTGAGAATTTCTTTATCCCAGAAGGTACTGGGAGAGATTATGAACAAAATGCCAAGTTTGCTGAAGTGAAAGTATCTGCAAGCGGGGATGCGATCTTAGTACGGTTAACAGAGAAGTAAGTCAGCATCTATAGAAAGAATGAGGTAACAAACATCATGTGGCTCCTATTTTCCGTCCTCGCGGCACTATGCTTTGGGCTGCGAGGCATTCTATATCATTGGTCAAGTCAGCAATCGCTAAATCGAAATGTATTGCTCTGTGGCACCTTTGCGATGGGCGCGGTCGTGAGTTTAGCGTGTGCCCTAATTTGGCAGTCGGAGTGGGAAGTATCGGCGCTGATCGGGATTCAAATGGGGTTGTTCTCCTTTGGAGCCAATGCCAGTATGTTTAAAGGCTTCGCAGTGGGCAAGGCTTCGTTAGTCGCGATTTTGACAGGCTTGCCCTCTGTCGTGGTCGTACTTTTTGCATATGTCCTGTGGGGTGAACGGCTGAACTTGCTTCAGCTGTTTGCCTTTGTTGTCATTGTTATCGGTATCCTATTTGTCAGGTATTCCAATGATATTACGTTGAAAAACTTACAAGGCGCAGGTTGGGGAGTCGTTGCTCTCCTTTTATTTGCTGCCAATGACTTGTCCAGTAAATGGACAACCCTTGTACATGCATCGCTATTTCCAACCTTGTTCTATATGTTTGCAACGGGTACCATTTGCTTCGCTATTTGGTGGTGGAGAAATAAGAAGACTTCTTCGCAGGAAAAAGCGGGAAATGCTTCTTCGGGTAATGACTGGACAGAACGTAAGACGTTCCTATTCGGTATGGTTGTTGGCATTACCAATGTGATGGGGATGATTCTCATCATTCAAGGTTTTGCGAATGGGATAACAGGACTGGTTTCGGCTGTCGTCGCCCTGAATGTGCTGATCGTACTGCTGTATACGCGATTTATTTTGAAGGACAAATTCTCGAAGATGGAACAATCCGGCTTAGCTATTGCCATGATTGGTATACTGATGATGAAGCTAGTTGCTTCGTGAAAATGCGTTTCAACATATAAATTACAACATATACTTTCTGATCTGGCGTAAATGCGTTACAATAGGTATATTCGTGCCATTAAGAATGATTCAGGAGGCTTTAACGACAATGACAGACAAAGATATCGAAACAGAAGCAATCGTAGAGAACGAACATGATCCAGAACGTGATCAGGCCCAAGTCATTATTACATGGTTCCAACATATTCTTGAAATTGTGAAAGAACAATTTCCTGAGTACGAGGCCGAAGGTCAAATTGGTAATAACCCAACCTATGGTCCGATGTTTGCTTTTACACTTAAAAAAGACGAGAAGTCCACAGCATGCGGATTTTTCTTAAATGAAATTATGAGAAACTTCCAAACGAACCCGAATGCAGGCCTGTGGTTGTCCTCTTTCTTCGTTGATTTGTTGAGAAGCGACGCAAGTCACCTTCTTCCGAACCCACCTCAATCCGAAGATGAAGCCAAAGAACTGTTGGACAAGCATATTGTTCCCTATTGTGCGGCTACCGTTCGCGAAGAGTTCCCTGATCAGAAGATCTATGTAGATCTGGAGCTTCATGAGGAGCACGGACCAGTTCTTGAGGCAGGGTTTGTTGCAGTTGAAGATGGCAACAACACCTGTGCACTACCTTTGCAATATTTAATGACCTTATATTTATTGAACCGTGACCCTGCAGAACCGCTGATTCAAGCGATGTATCGTTTGTATGAGGAAAACAATTTAGGACAATAAATATCGAATTAAGAAGCAGCCAGGAGGGATTCCCTCCTGGCTGTTTGTGGTGTGCCACGCATGGCGATTAACTAGGCGGTGAAAGTCCGCTGTGGGGGTTTGTAGTTACCAACCACTAGCCAAGAGCAAGGGTGTCCATCGTGAGGTGGAATCTGAAGGAAGCTGGAGGCAAAATTCCGACTCGAGGAACTCGAACATCATCAGGCATTGGTTATGGGACGAGCTTGCCATACAAAGCGAAGTCCAATCAACTACACGGACATGCCAGTGTAAATGGTGCGGGTGTATGGAAGGAAAGTGAATCGTCTTACCGTGGGAGGTCTCATGGACGTGAGGAGATGGATTTCGAACCACGGTTGAAACAAGATTTATCATGAGAAGTCAGCAGAAGCCATAGTACCTTGAGCAGTCGACGGCTTGAGGGAAGGGCTGAACCTAAGGAGGTGTCGGTCAATGAAAGTTACTAAAGCAAGAGAAAAATACAGCCAACCTCCAGAATCGGAGGGCTTCACGCAGAAGAATAGTGCGGAACGCGAAGGATCTGTGGGAGCGAACAGTCCTGCATATTAGATACGCTGCATATGATAATGACTATTTTTCTATAAAGTTGTACATGTACTTAGGGGAAAGTGTAGGGAAGCAGCCTATTGGAGGAATTTGTCAAACAAACAGTCGTCAGTTCTCCATTATCACTGCTAGTGTAGCAGTAGGAGCAGGATCCAGAGTATGAACGACAAGATTACACTTGCTTCTTAAGGCCACTTCATTGCTGCTCACTTTAGCTTTTCGCGGGAATCTAGGTTTGTCCGATAAAAAGAACCGAGATACTGGAAAAATTCGAGTATCTCGAACCAGTCAGCCGCGAAAAGAACCGAGATACTCGAAAAATTCGAGCATCTCGATCAACAGCGGCGTCACTTACAGACTATAAGTTCCGATAAACCATAAAGTCATCATAGGTCTGAATAATGGGAATCGCTGCACTCGTCCCAAGCTTTGCATATTTCATCGCATGCGAAGTATTGAATAACACGACAGAGTCGCTGGGACGAAGCCAGCCCTTCTCACACAGGACAAGCATAGCGGCCCATGTCGCCGCGCCCTCTGGGGAAGAGGAGATGCCATCCGAGCCTAAGCTTTGCGTGGCATTCGCAATTTGCTCTTTGGAAACAGCGATGGCGGTTCCGCCGCTTTGTTCAACTATCGACAGCAGGAGTCCTAAATCCGGGGGATTAGGGACTCGCATCCCAGTCGGATTGGGTATGATTTTGCCCCCTGAAGGCTGAGCCGCATCACTATCAGGCATCGGACTAACCGCCGCCAACGCATTTTGCTGAACACCATCCACAATAGGCTGGCAGCCTTCCTCTTGGACACAAACGAACCTAGGCATGTCGCAATTGATGAATCCTAAGGACTTCAGCTCCAAAAAGCCTTTCCACATGCCAATGATGCCAGAACCTCCACCCGTGGGATAGATAATCACATCAGGGAATGTCCATCCCAATTGCTCGGCGAGCTCAAATCCCATCGTTTTCTTGCCTTCTACCCGGCCGGGTTCTTTCAACGTACCGACATTCACCCAACCTTGCTCCGCTCGACCAGAGTCGATAATCGCGGCGGCATCATGAATAAAACCGTCGACAAGAACCGTCGTTGCTCCGTACAAAGGGCACTCATCCACAATGAGTGAGGGGCAGTCCATGGGGATAAAGACAAAAGCTTGAATCCCGGCTCTTCCTGCATACGCGGCTAAAGCACTTGCTGCATTCCCATTGGAAGGAACAGCAGCTTTCTTAGCGCCAGCTTCCTTCAGTAAGGAAACAGCAACAGAAAATCCGCGTGATTTAAAGCTGCCCGTAGGGTTCTGCTCTTCTCTCTTGATCCAAATTCGATGAAGTGAAAGCTTGCTCTCCCAGCTTGGCATACGCAGCAGTGGCGTCCAGCCTTCTCCTAAGGAGACGACATTTTCAGGATTACGAACAGGTAGCAGCTCTTTATAACGCCACATTGAGGGGGAACGCAGCCGCAAGGATTCTTTCGTGAAAGACCGCGCAACGTGCTCCAGATCATAGTCAACCAATAACGTGCCACCGCATTCGCATTTCATGTTTTGATAGCGGAAGGGCAGCTTTGCAGAACATCGTGAGCAATACAGCTCCCATTGTTTCATTTCTGGGCCTCCTCAGCGTCTCCGGCAGGGGCGGTCAACGGCTTTTCCTGCTCGCATGAAATGATTTGATTTTATGGAACGCAGCTTTGTTAGGAAGTTTCAAGAATAGTTCGAGCATGGGGGCAAAATTCACTTCGATAATCCAAACATGTCCCTGCTTATCAAAAGCCATATCAATGCCCATGGTTTTCACCCAACGGTAGGAAGGACCTAACTTTGCTGCCGTTCGAAGTGCGACCGAATGCAGTTCTGCGAGGAGTGCAGAAGTCTGCAGGTTCTGAAGCCCAGAGTTCCCGAGAGCGTTCTCTACGGTGACAACCTTCCCGCCGCTCCTGCGAATATTTGTGACAATAAAGCCTTTGCCGGTCACCTTAGCGAGCATCCCTGTCACTTGCCAATTCGCATTCGTGTGCCGTTGAACCATTACTCTCATATCAAAGGGACGGCCATTCTTGGTGGCAAGGTTGATACGTTGTTGGACGATGTAATTTTTACTCGCTTTCTTTTTAATAAAAGCGTTAATTTCCTCCGGTTCAGAATATGTCCGTTTTTTGGCTCCATCTTGAAATTCGTAGGTGGAGCTTCCCACAGTTTTGACCCGGATGACACCGTTCCCGCCATAACTGCCTGTCGGTTTAAGGATGATTTGACCATATTTGGTCAACATGCTCCAGAAGCTGCTAACGCTCAACCAGTCCGTTTCAGGCAAAAAAGCTTGAAGCTTCTTTGAGCCACGCAGCAGTTTATATTTGGTCCATTTACTCGTTGATCGATTACTCATACGCTTTCTCTTCTTGCCTTTGAATGACTAAATCATGTTCCTCCACCTGAAGGAGCTGGTTATGTTCATCAACGAAGACGACCTGCGGCTTGAGTGTACGAATTTCCTCTTCGTTCATAAGCCCCATGCTAAGGATAATCACGAGATCGCCAGGAGAGAAGAGATGGGCTGGCGGACCGTTTAATCCGATTTTGCCGCAGCCTTCTGGTGCGGGAATGGCATACGTTTTCCAACGTGTGGCATTCCGAAGACTGGTGACTTGAACCATTTCATAGGGATAAATATTCGCTTTGCGCATCAGTAATCCATCAATGGTAATGCTGCCTACATAATCCAAATCGGCTTCCGTTACGGTCGCGCGATGAATCTTCCCTTTACACATTAGTCGCTGCATGTGCAGTAGCGCTCCTTTATTGTCACATGTTGTTCTTCACAGCGTATGAGAGGGACAAGTATCACGGTGTAGGCATGGGCCTATTTCTATAGAAAAATGGGCATCGCGAATGGGGGAATTATTACATGTTTATTTCCTGGGTAACCGCAAAATCCGACATGCGCGTCCCCATATACAAAAAAGCAGAGCCCAGGGCTCTGCTCCAATTATTAAATTAATTTAAGGCCGCTAATTAATACTAAGCTGGCAATAATCGTACGAAGTACATTCGTAGGGGCTTTCGTTGCGAGCATACTGCCGATGAGCACGCCAGGGATTGAACCGATGAGAAGATTCATGACGAGCGAGTAATTTACATTTCCCAAACTGGCATGAAGAATACCTGCCGTCGAGGAGAGGAGGAAAGCATGCGCGATATCCGTACCAACGAGTTGAACAGGAATCATTCGGAAAAAGTAGAGCATGGCAATGGCATATAAGGAGCCGGAGCCAATAGACGTTAGACCAACAATGAAGCCTAGAACAGCACCAATCGTTATCGTCAACCAGCGTTTCTCTTCTAAAGATTTCAGCTGCCAACGATTTTCTTTTAGCCGATGTCCGAAGAACACTTTGAACAAGGTCGCGAAGGCTACCAGAATCAACACATATCCGAGCGCATGCTTGATGATGACTTCTTGATTGTCGAAGAAAGAGTCGAATACTTTCAGGAACACGACGGCAACGAATACGCCAGGAATACTGCCTAGAGCAAGCATTTTAACCAGCTTAAAGTCGATTGTTTTCTGCCGCCAATGCTGGATCGTACCGAAAAGCTTCGTAATCGAGTTATAAAGTAGATCAGTACCTACAGCAATGGAAGGATGAATGCCAATTAAGATTAATATCGGAGTCAGTAAGGAAGCGCCGCCAACCCCTGTCAATCCGACCAGAAATCCTACAATCAAACCCATTAGAATAATACTTAAAGTCATGTTGTCATGTCCTCTTTTCAATTACCCACTAAACACATTGGATTAATTTTAGTCCCGTATTAGGCATTTGTAAAGAGAAATTTTCCAGGCTCATCTCTTATCCCGAGTAAATGGCTTGCTATTCATGGAATCTGGAATCAGTTATAATGGTTGGATGTGTCAAAGTCAGCTTGGGAGGAATAACTATGCGTAATCGAACTACCGTTATGGTCAGTATCGTACTGGCCATGTTAGTGGCGTCTATGGATACGACAATTGCCAATACAACGATGCCGATCATTGTGAATGACATTGGAGGGAACAGCCTGTTTGCCTGGGCATTTACTTCGTATATGGTGCTTTCTACCGTTCTTGCACCTTTAGCAGGGCGTTTATCGGATTTATTTGGGCGTAAAAGAATATATGCCACGGGTATTCTATTGTTTCTTGGGGGCTCTGTCCTCTGCGGATTATCGGATAGCATGGTGCAGCTTATTATATTTCGAGCCATTCAAGGGATTGGCGCAGGGGTGATGATGCCATTTCCATCGATTATTGCCGGAGATATCTACCCAGTCGAGCAGCGGGGGAAGGTGCAAGCCTTTTTTACGGGCATGTGGGGATTATCCGCCATCTTAGCACCTACGTTAGGTACGTTTTTTGTAACATACTTGAGCTGGCGCTGGATTTTCTTCGTGAATGTTCCGATTTGTCTCATTGCATTGCTAGCCTTGCTCCCATACAAAGAAGTTTACCAACCGAAGAAAGCCGTGATCGACTATTGGGGGGCGCTCCTTTTTGCTGCGGGGATTTCTTCCTTACTTCTTACAACTGTGGTCCACTCCTATACCTACATCTATGGTGCCGTTGGTGTTGTCCTGCTTGTCGTTTTCTTCCTCTATGAAAAAGGCCATGCAGCCCCGATCGTTCCTCTGGATCTGATGCGTAATCGGCCAGTCGCCTTCATGATTGGCGGCTCGTTTCTGAGCTGCGCCGCACTTTTCGGGACGGCCAGCTTCATACCATTGTATTTGCAAAATCAAGGGTACTCGCTATTCGTCAGCGGTATTGCGCTGCTTAGCACATCCATCGGGTGGATGGCTGTTGCTGTACCTAGCGGGAAATGGGTCATACGCTTCGGCTACAAACCGCTGCTGGTAACGGGGAATGTACTACTTGTCATCACCGCGGTGTTACTATTCTTTATCCGTGAAGGCACCTCTTTTTGGTACGTATTTAGCGCGCTTACGTTGTTGGGTCTTTCGTTCGGACTTCTGTTTACAGTATCAACAATTGGCGCTCAGCAGTTAGTCGAAGCTCATCAGAAGGGGATTTCGACCTCGCTGCAGCTATTTGCGCGAAATATCGGCACAGCGGTAAGCGTGACGGTAATGGGGGCGATTTTAACGAAATCAGACACGTTCTATACCGGCATCCATGGGATGTTCGTTTATGGGTTAATTGCAAGTGTAGTGGCTTTTGCAGTGCCATTAGCGATTCATTCAGTGAGGAAAGAGCCCTTGACGGGATAATGTCTGCACATATTCATTTAAAGCCGTCCGAAATATGGGCGGTTTTTTCACGTTAATTTGGTTGTCGCCAAGTGAGAGCAAGTCAGATCCGTCGGACGTAAGTTGACAGCCTGCTCCCATTAGTAGAATATTAGAGATATACGAATATAGAAAGAAGTGAGTGTACGTGCTATTGAATGTGAAGTCCCGTATTCATGACGGCGAAATTCAACAATTACTTGCCTACAGCGTGTTTCCAGATCCAGATTCTCTACAAGAAGCCCTCAGCCATTATGAAAATAATGAAAATACATGGTTATTTGCCTATGAGTCGGAAGGCTTACCCGTTGGAATTATTGGATTTGAGCTGAATGATAAGCAGGAAATGACACTTCGCCATCTCGCAGTTGAACCTGAGAGCAGAGGGGAAGGCTTCGGACGCGGCATGCTGCTTGAAATTATTGATGATATGCAGCCAGTTCGAATTACGGCTGAAACCCATGAAGATGCCGTGCAATTTTATCGTAATGTGGGATTCGTGATTCGCAGTCTTGGAGAGAAATATCCGGGGGTAGAGCGATTCCAATGTACATATGAGGTCGAGGAAGACGAAGAAGAATAAAAAAAATCCCGAGTGACTGCAATTATGCAGCATTCGGGATTTTTTTTGCAAATGTGAAGATGACGGCTTACATGCGCGATTTGACCGTTCTGGCATACTCTGAGGGACTCATTAAAGTTGCTTTCTTAAAAGCTTTGGAGAAATAGTGGACAGAACTAAAACCTAACTGCCTAGAAATCTCAGTGAAATTATAAGTTTCTTCGCGAATCAGGATTTTCGCCTGATCGATTTTCAATTTGGCGAAGTACTCCATAACTGTATAACTCGTATGTTTTTTGAAAAGGTCTTTGAGCTGTGTTTTGCCGACACAGAATTGTTGGCTGATCTCGTTCAGAGTGAGATGGGCATCGATGTGTTCCGCCATATAGCTCATCACTTTGCTTGTCAAATCGTGGACAGACTTCTCCTTAGCTACCGTAGAGAGGGAAGTATCAGCTTCTGTTAGTGCTGTTTTCCGAAGTAAACGTAACAAGAGAATCTCCAAATAACTTTGTATCATTTGCTCACTACCAACCGGTGCATCCAGCCTGCGTACGAGGGGATGACCGAATGGAAACTGAAAGGCATGCTGGCCTTCCCTCACGATCTGGGCAAGCAAATTGCGTTCCTCATCCTCTAAATAAAGCACCTTGTGCTCAAAAAAATGCATCGATTTCGAATGACAATCGAACGTCATGACGATTAAATTGGGGGCTTTTCCTTTGGTTGCATAGAAGCTATGAAATTCATTGGGTTTATGGAAAATGATAGACCCTTGCTTAAGCAAGTAGATATTCTCATCAGCATGAACTTCCACCTCGCCGCGATCGACGTAGAGAAATTCCCAGAAGTCATGCTTCTCCCCATTGAATGAATAATCTTTACCAAACTCGAAGTAGTGCATCGTAATCACTTTATTGATAACTAGACTCATTTTCAAATGCGTTCGTTGATACTCGTGGGGGTTCTTTTCGCTAATCGCCATGGGTGTCACTCCTGATATGTCAATGCAAAGTGTATATCTCTATCATATCACAGCGTAAATAACAAAAAAATCGGCTTTCAAGACAAAGAAAAGGCGGAGGTCATCTTTTATAATCAAGGTATCGTAAAGTTTGAGGGGGCATAGGCATGAAGATAGGTGTAATTGGGTATGGCAAGAGGATTGAGACAGTTATTAATGAAGTGATGAAGGCAGATGCGGACTGCCAAATTGCGGCGATTGTAGACATACGTAAAGATATGATTAAAGCTCAGCTTGACGAAAAAGGTTGGAATCACGTCAAGTATTATGATACACCAGAACAAATGCTGGAGTCAGAGCAATTAGACGGCGCTATGATCGGCACGCGTTGTAATCTTCATACGACGATGGGGCTGAAGGCCTTACGACATAATCTTCCCCTCTATATAGAAAAGCCAGTAGCTACTACCTATTCAGATCTGCTTAGTTTAAAACAAGGTTACGAAGCATCAACTTCACCTGTTGTTGTCTCCTTCCCCTTGCGAACAACCTCCATTGTGGAGCTAGTTAAGGAAATCGTTCAATCTGGCAAAATTGGCACGGTTGAACACGTGCAGGCCATTAATAATGTGCCTTATGGTCGTGTATATTTCCAAAGTTGGTACCGCAATGAGGAGGAAACCGGTGGGCTCTTCCTGCAAAAAGCAACTCATGATTTTGACTATATCCAAGCTATACTGGGTCAAACGCCGGTAAGTGTATGTGCAATGACCTCCAAGCAAGTATTCAAAGGTAACAAATCAGCTGGACTCAAGTGTGTGGATTGTGAAGATAATCGCACCTGTTTAGAGAGTACCGTTGCGGCAACAGAAGAGTTAGATCCAACTTGGCAATATTGCTGTTATGCCGAAGATACAGGAAATGAAGATTCAGGAAGCGCGTTGTTCCGATATGAAAGCGGCATGCATATGTCCTACTCACAAAACTTCTTTATCCGCAGAGGTGTCGCTGCTCGTGGTGCACGATTCATGGGATATAAGGGAACAGTAGATTTTGATTTCTATAGCGGTCAAGTCAAGGTGTATATGCATCATACGGCGCGTGTAGAAACCTATGAGCTTGAAGCAGGTAGCAATCATTTCGGCGGTGATGAGAAGCTGGCAAGTAATTTTGCAGCGGTCATGAAGGGAAAAGCGAGCTCCATTTCGACGCTTGACGATGGCTTGATGAGTGCTCTAATGTGTATGAAAGCGCAAGAATCTGCACGTACAGGGACTTTCCAAGCTTTAAATTGGTAAGATTTCATTGGAACTAGTTATGTTGATGGGAGTGGAGTGGGATCGAATGGAGAAAAAGAACCATTTAACCATTTTCAAACCATGAGCTTGAGCTCATTATCCAAGGTTTTTGCCGATGAAGCTGCCTATAGGCACGCGACAGCTCTTAGAGGTGAGAACTTCGCTTTCCAGGTTGCTTACACGTCGAATGAGCTTTTGAAAAACATAGGTGTTGGAGTCTATACGACCCTGGGACTTCCAGTTACAATCCGAGCAGTTGGCCTCGTGCCTTCGGAAATGCCCTGTCATCCAGACCATGATGACAATGTGCTTCGTGTGGAACCGGGGGTGTATCCCGATCCGCTGTATCCGCTTGATGATCTAAATGTAACAGCTCTGCCAGAGCAAGAGAGTCGAGTATTTCGAAATCTCGCATTTATTTACCCAGTGGGGCGCCAAACGTACAGGGGTTTCTACATTGGGGCTATAACTTCTATTACTCCCAATTTTCTATTAAACAGTTGGACCCATTCAAAGTGACGGATGCCTTGCATGCATTTCCTTCGGGAGACAGCTTCATCGTTTATCCAGGTGAAACGGGACCTATTGAGTCGATTCGTTTGGAAGTATTCTATGAAGCGCTGCAGGATTTACGTGCCTTAGAACTACTCGAGACGTTGATTGGCAAAGAGCGTACAATTGCTTTACTAGAAGATGGCTTATCAGAGCCGCTTACGTTCTCAGTCTATCCGCGTGGCACGGAATGGATGCTCGAGGTGCGTGAGCGAATTAATCAAGCGATTGCTACCTATAGTTAAAAAGGTTATAAACCCGAAAAAGCTGCTTCCTCATGAAATGGGGAAGACAGCTTTTTTTGGTGCGTAAATATGAATGAACCCAAACCCAACCCAACCCAACCCAACCCAACCCAACCCAACCCAACCCAACCCAACCCAACCCAACGCACCCGACCTCGAACGCACCCCGACCCCGAACGCAACCCAACCCGACCCATCTGATTAAACAAATATTCTGTTGTATCTACAATAATTTTGTGAAAAAAACTGTATTACTTTAGAATATTCAATTTGGGTAAATCAGCAGAAGATCGATTGGAAAGTTATTTGGCAAATCTCTTGAATTACCCTTCCGAGTTTCTTGTAGATGTCACAGAAAAGGACTACTTGTGAAGTAGTCAGTCGAACGGAGGGTAGAGCTATTATTCTGTTGTATCTACAATATTTTCACGGAAGAACCTGTATTACTTTAGAGTGTTCAATTTGGATAAATCAGCAGAAGATCGACAATTTGGAATGTTCTTTGGCAAATTTCTTGAATAACTCTTCAAAGATACTTGTAGATGTCACAGAAAATGACTTCTTGTGAGATAGTCAGTCGAACGGAGGCAGAGCTAGTACGAAGAAAGCAACACGAATGCTAGTCTTATACGTGGATCAGTAGCATTAACCCTTTCAAACACGTTCTAAATGGGTTGGATACAGAGCTTATTAACAGCGTCCACGAGCGCGAGTTTCTATCCGAATTTTTTCTTTGTTTAGTCAAGTTCCTCTCGTTCGCGCATATACTGTGTTAGATTGCTTTGAAAGCGATTCCGCATCGACTTTTACGTGACAAAATTCACAATGATGACAGGCTATCACAGGCCAGTGGTCAAAAGATGCAAGCCAGTTCCCCGCAGAAATAGGAGGGTGCAGAGATGCTGCATATTGTCGTTTGTATTAAACAAGTTCCGGATTCTAGAGAAATTCGCATTGATCCCAAGAATAATACGCTCATTCGTCAAGGTGTTCCCAGCATTGTGAATTTCTATGATATGCATGGCTTGGAAGAGGCATTGCGGATTAAGGATGAACAAGGTGCGCGCATTACGGTCGTCACCATGGGACCACCACCAGCCGAAAAAGGTCTGAAAGAATGTATCTCACTTGGCGCCGATGATGCGGTTCTGGTGACGGATCGTGGTTTTGCAGGTGCGGACACGCTGGCTACGTCGTACGTTGTCGCTCGAACGATTCGCAAAATTGCGGAAACGTGGGGGCCAGTGGATATCGTTTTTTGCGGAAAACAAACATTAGATGGCGATACGGGACAAGTTGGTCCGGGGGTAGCGTGCCGTTTAGATTTGGAACAACTTACCTATGTTAACAAAGTTGTTAAAGTCGATGAAGAAAATCGTAAAGTGCGCGTTCACAGGCTTTTGGAGGATGGGATTGAAGTCGTTGAGACAAGCATGCCAGTTCTGATTACCGCACTGAAAGAACTGAATAAAGTGAGACGCGCTTCGCTGCCGGGCATGATTCGAGCGGCTAGATATAAGCCTACTGTATGGACAACAGCTGATTTTCCAGATTTGGAGCGGGCAAAGATTGGGCTCAAAGGCTCGCCAACGATTGTTGCCAAAACATGGGTGCCTGAAATTAAAGCGGTGAAAACGAAAATGATTATGTTTGAGAGCGCAGAATCCGGGGCTGCTCAACTCGCCGACCAGCTGCTGACGAGGGACATGCAGACCGTGTTAGATTGGGTTTGATAGATAGGAACGGAGGATGACACGATGGCAAAGGAACAATCAACCGAACAGGTAGATCCGGCGATGCCGGATTGGTCAGCATATCGAGGTGTTTTGATCGTTGTTGAGCAGCGCGAGGGTATCGCGAAAAAGGTGTCTTGGCAGCTGCTAGGCGAAGGCAAGAAGCTTGCAGCAAAGCTGGAGGCGCCGCTCATGGCGCTTGTCATCGGCGAGAATGTCGCACATCTCGCCGATGAAGCCGTGCACTACGGCGCCGACCGGGTGTATCTCTGCGAAGCCCCAGAGCTTCGCGATTACAGGACCCGGCCGTACAGCCGGGTCTGCTTGAAGCTGATCGAGGATGCGAAGCCCGAGATCGTGCTGTTCGGCGCGACAGCGACGGGCCGTGACCTGGCAGGTGCGATCGCAACGCACCTGCCGACGGGGCTGACGGCCGACACGACGCAGCTCGACGTGGAGCCGCCGCCGTCACGGCTGCTGCTGGCCAGCCGGCCGGCTTTCTCCGAGAAGATGATGGCCACCATCCTCTGCAAGCAGTACCGGCCGCAGATGGCGACAGCGCGGGCCGGCGTTTTTCAGGCGCTGCCGAAGGACGCGGAGCGCCAAGGCGAGATCGTGCGAATCGAAGCGACGATGCGCGAGGAAGAGATTGACGCGCAGGTGCTCGACTTCCTGCGAGAAACAGGCAAGCTCAATCTCGAGGACTGCGAGATTATCGTAGCTGGGGGCCGCGGACTTGGCGGGCCCGATGCCTTCAAGCTGCTCGCCGAGCTTGCGGAAGCGCTCGGCGGTGTCGTTGGCGCGTCCCGCGCTGCCGTTGATGCGGGCTGGATCAGTCACGAGCATCAGGTGGGGCAGACGGGCGCCACAGTGCGGCCAAAGCTTTACTTCGCCATTGGCATCTCCGGCGCGGTGCAGCATACTGTCGGCATGAGCCATGCCGATGTGGTCGTCGCGATCAACAAGGATGAGAAAGCGCCCATTTTCCAATTTGCCCATTATGGCCTTGTTGGCGATTTGTTCAAAATTGTCCCCGCCATCACCGAAGAATTCAGGAAACGCCGCACACTTTTCGGCATTCACCCGCCATCAGTGGTTGATGCTTCGATATCCACCACGCAGACGCAGTCAGAGGCGACCTTCGCCCGAGAGAGGAGTGAAGCGAAATGAACGAAAAATTCGACGCAATCGTCGTTGGAGGAGGTCCAGCTGGAGCAGCAGCAGCCCTAACCATGGCGCGAGCTGGCTTATCGGTTGTACTTCTCGAAAGAGGTGAGTTCCCAGGGGCTAAGAACATTTTCGGTGGCGTCCTCTATCGGAAGCAAATCGAGGAGCTTGTTCCTGAGTTTTGGACAGAGAAGAACTTTCCGATGGAGCGCTACATTGTAGAACAGCGGATCTGGATGATGGGCAAAGAGTCCATGGTCACCTTCGGCCATCGGAATGAAGCCTATAAGGAGCCTTATAACTGCTTTACAGGCCTTAGGGTCAAATTCGATCAGTGGTTCGCTGAAAAAGCAGTAGCAGCGGGTGCCATTCCGATATACGAAACCGTGGCGCTGGACGTCATTCGTGAAGGTAACAAAGTTGTAGGGGTCCGAACGGACCGAGATGACGGTGATTTGTATGCGGACGTTGTCGTCATTGCCGATGGCGTTAACTCCCTGCTCGGTAAAGCCATGGGGATTCATAAGGAATGGATGCCAGATGAGGTGTCTTTGGCGGTAAAAGAAGTTATTGCGCTGCCACGGGAGAAAATTGAGGACCGCTTTGGTCTTGAGGGTGACGAAGGGGTCACCATTGAATTTATGGGCGAAACCTCGCTCGGCATGGCCGGCATGGGCTTTCTTTACACGAATAAAGAAACGATCTCGTTAGGGGTCGGTGTCATGGTGAACCATTTGCGGGATAAAAAGGTGAAGCCATACGCCGTGCTCGATGCCGTCAAACAGCATCCGATGATTCGGAAACTCATTCAAGGCGGGGAGACCAAGGAATATTCCGGTCATCTGATTCCCGAGGGCGGGTTTCACTCGATTCCTACGTTATCAGGCGATGGCTGGTGTGTCTGCGGCGATGCTGCGCAATTAATTAACTTTGTACACCGCGAGGGGACGAATCTGGCTATGACCTCGGGGCGTCTTGCTGGGGAAGCGATTATCGAAGCGAAAGCGCGCGGGGATTTCTCAGCCCCTACGATGCATCTCTACGATAACAAAATTCGAGCTTCTTTTGTCCACAAGGATTTGCAGAAGTACAAAGGTATGCACCAATTTTTGAAAGAACAGGATCCGGAATTATTGTTTGATAGGTTGCCTCGTGCCGTCAATGAAGCCGCCTATAACATGTTCCTCGTGGATGGTATTACGAAAGCTGAGAAGCAAAAAATGGCCATGAAGCTAATCAAAAATGCCGCAGGCGGTACAGTCAACTTGATGAAGCTGGGCTACAAGGGATGGAGGGCGATGAACGGATGAGTCAAAGTGATATTTCAGATAAACTATTTACCATTCGTTACAAATGCGATGATAAATCTCACCTCGTAATTAAAGACAAACAAACTTGCTTGAATTGTGTGACGAAGGACTGCAATTATTTCTGTCCTTCGGATGTGTATGAGTGGGAAAAGAAGCTCAAAATAACGACGGTTGCCTTTGAAAATTGTATTGAATGCGGTACGTGCCGTATAGCGTGTCCTTCGTATAATATTGACTGGGTTTACCCTAAAGGCGGACACGGCATGACTTATAAATACGGCTAATCTAGTAGGATTCATGTAAGTAGAGCCAAGACCACACATGGTCAAGGCTCTATTTTGTGTGGGAAAAACGACATTCCTCCAAATGTAGGTGTAGATTCTCCATAGTTTTGTTTCCTTTAGGATACGATAATAGACGATAGGAGGGATTTATAATGTCGATTACTTTTGAACATGAACAAGGTATATTCCATTTACAGAATATGCATATGAGCTATGTGATTCAGCTTAAAACAAAACAGCAGTAATCGAACTACGACTATGCCCCCACTTTCCCGTAAGCATATTCATTTTTGGAGCCAATTGCGATATGATAGTGAGATTCAAATCATTTTCGTAAGTGGGGAAGGGAGACGAATCAACATGTTGCAACGTCCAAGTCACGACGAATATTCATCATTCTATACGGGGTATATCGGGCTGGTACCCGATGGAGAGTATGTTTCCATTTTGAACACGCAAGAAAAAGCTCTAGTAACCTTATTCTCAAGCCTTAGTGAGGATCAGCTCTTAACTCGCTATGCACCTGGAAAGTGGAGTCTGAAGGAGGTTTTGGCTCATATTACGGACACGGAACGCATCATGAGCTACAGGTTACTTCGTATAGCCCGCGGAGATAAGACGGATTTACCTGGTTTTGATCAGGATATTTTCATTGCCAATACGTCTTTTGACGAAGTGTCAGTAACGGATTTGGTTAAGGATTTCCAAGCGGTACGACAGACTACTCTGGCGCTCTTGCCGACGATCTCAGACACAGCCTGGACTCGGACAGGAACAGCGAATACATTCACTATTTCTGCCCGCGCCATCGCGTATGTAATCGCTGGACATGCGCAGCATCACTTGAACGTGGTGGAGCAAAAGTACATATGAGAGAAAAAGCCTGAAATCCATCATCTGTGGATTTCAGGCTTTTTTCTAATAAAGTGAAAGTGCCAGCGAATCTCGTTCATTCAATGAATGAAGAATCGCTTCGCACCCGACGATCTCGATGCTAATGATGGAGTCCAGGCATTTCTTGAGGGTTGTTCTGCCTTTGGTTACTTTGGCCTCAAGGGCAGACTTCAGTAGATTGAATTTCTTTTTATTTTTCTCATCGGAGTATACGGGTACTGGTTTGTTATGAATCGTTATAAACATTTTCATGAGTTCCACCATCCTAAGAATTGGATATAGTACTAGCATATCGGATTATTATTAATAGAACCTTAAAATTGTTTTACAATTCTAAGACAAATAAGAGATTGCTATGTATTTTCGTATATAGATAATACGATTTAGCGGGTGAAATTGTTTCATAATATTGCCTGGAATATTGAATATTGTGTGAATTTAATCCAAACACATAGGTTAGGTATACTGCATGTTTTGGCGATAGGCTTTGGGCGAAGTCCCGAAGCGTTGTTTAAATGCCCGATGAAAGTACGGGTAAGAGCCAAAGCCGCAGCTGAGTGCTATTTGTTCCAAGGACATTGAGCTATCATGCATGCGCTCCACCGCGCTAGATAAGCGTACTTCTGTTGCGTATTGGATCATCGTTTTACCGAAATATTCTTTGAACAAATGAACAGCACGGGAGATACTAAGGCCTACATGATCTGCGACATCTTCGATTTTGAATGCAGCTGTCGCATGTGCTTCAATAAATCGTTTCATTCGTGTACCTGTGAAAGGACGCCCCTGCAAGGAGACGGTTTCTGTAGCCGCACGTTCGAGATAAAGGCAGAGGGCTTGGAGCAAATAACCGCTGAGTTCGGCATTCTCTTCCTCCATTCTGCGCTTCTCCAGACTTAATTGCCGCCATAGTGAAATCAAGCGAGGGTCGAGGTCAATGCGCATACAGGTTGGTTTGGTGTTGCGCTTCCACCAGGCATCAATCCAGTCACCTTTACAAAATAAGTAGTAATCACCGCTGGCGATTTTGCTGTCGGTATGCGTGAGCTCATGCTCTATACGTAGTTCATAAGGATCACCAGGCTTGAAAAGGAGTAAGTGTCCGGCTTCTATGGTGATCATGCGTCCATCGACAAGCGCTTCGCAGGTTCCTTCCGTTTGTAATCGAAAAAGATAAGTTTGGAGTCCGGATTTGGTACTTACGTAAAACGGGTCCATATGAAAAGAATACCCACAAGTTAATAGTTCAGCGTTCATGGATTTTCACCTTTCGTAGCCAAATAAGAGATGTTTTAATTATATCGTGAATGGTCATAATAGGCTAATCTCAATTATACTTAAGCCATGGGAACTATTATCGATTTTACTAAGAGAAAAGAGGAGAACAAATGGGACGTTTAGGAATTGGTCTTCAATTGTACACATTGAGAGATGATATGGCACGTGATATGGAAGGTACACTTCGCCATGTTGCGAAGTTAGGATATGAAGGCGTTGAGTTCGCTGGCTATTATGACATGCCTGCTAGCAAGTTGAAAGCGCTGCTTGATGAGCTTGGATTGAAAGCTTTCGGGAGCCATGTGAGCTTGCAAAAATTCCGTGAAAACTTTCAAGGCGAAATAGACTACCTGAAAACTATTGGCGCTCAATATGCAATCGTTCCTTATGTAGCTGCGGAAGAGCGTGAATCCGTGGAACAATGGCAAGCTATTATTGCAGAGTGTGAAAAACTAGCAGTTGAGACGCAAAAACAAGGCTTGCAATTCCTTTATCACAACCATGATTTCGAATTCCATTACAAAGTAGAAGATGAGTTTGTTTTCGATGCTATGTATGCGAATAATGACGCGATTAAAGTCGAAATGGACGTTTGTTGGGTTCAATTCGCAGGTCAAGACCCACTTGCTTACATCGCTAAATATGCAGGACGTCTTCCTTTGGTTCATTTCAAAGATTTCACGAAGGATCCTGATGACGGTAGCTTAATTACTTTGGAGCTAGGCCTAGGCGATGTTCCTCTTGATAAAGTGATCGTTGCTGCAGAGCAAGCAGGCGCAGAATGGCTTGTTGTTGAACAAGACAACTGCCAAAAGGCGCCTTTAACTAGCATCGAGAACAGCTTTAACTGGGTGAAAGAGCATTACCTGAACGTTCATAACTAATTCATTATTTTATATTCGAAGGAGCATTTATCACATGAGTAAAATTAAAGTAGCCGTTATTGGCTGTGGTTCTATATCCAAACATAGACATATCCCAGAATACGCATCAAGTTCTAATGTCGAGCTAGTTGCATTCGTAGATCCGATCATCGAAAGAGCGGAGCACTATGCACAGCTGCATGGCGGTAAAGCTTATATTAACTACGTTGATATGTTGAAAGCAGAAAAAGTTGACGCGGTTAGCGTATGTACACCTAACTACCTACACGCTGAAATTTCTATCGCCGCGGCAAACACAGGCGCGCATGTGCTTGTTGAGAAGCCTATGGCTACAACTGCTGCTGAATCCGAGGCGATGATTGAAGCTGCGAAGAAAAATGGCGTCTTCTTGATGGTTGGTCACAACCAACGCCTAATGCCTCCGCACGTGAAGGCAAAAGAAGTGTTGGAAACAGGTAAGCTTGGGAAGGTTCTTACATTCCGTACATCTTTCGGTCATCCAGGTCCTGAGGGCTGGAGCGTTGATGGTCGCGAGAGCTGGTTTTTCCGTAAGGAAGAAGCGATTATGGGCGCAATGGGTGATCTTGGCGTTCACAAGTCCGATCTTATCCGTTGGTTGCTAGATGACGAAGTAGCTCAAGTAGCTGCTTTCGTAGGTACGCTTCACAAAGATGGTACAGACGTCGACGATAATGCAACTTGCTTGCTGCGAATGAAAAGCGGCGCAACGGGTTCCCTAGTAGCGAGCTGGACTTACTACAAAGGTCAAGACAATTCCACTGTTCTGTGGTGTGAGAATGGCGTAATCAAAATCGACACAGATCCTAACGATCAAGTGATCGTTGAGCTTCGTGATGGCACAGTTGAGCGTTATAAAGTGGGTCAAGTAGCAACGAATGAGAAACAAACATCTAGCGGTGTTATCGACGAGTTCGTAACTTGCATACTTAATAATCAAGCGCCTCGCATTTCAGGTGAAGAGGGCTACCGTGCATTGAAAGTTATCCTTGCAGCGTTCGAATCCGAAGCTACAGGAAAAATCATTAATTTGTAATCTGTGTAGGCATAATACAGGAAAAGCTCATTCCAATTGGGGTGAGCTTTTTTATTGCGCGATTTGCCGCGACTAAGCTATGAAATGGAAAAGCCCCCTATCCTCAGAATGAGAATAAGGGGCTTAAGTATGCTGTTTAACGTCCGCCAATATCAATGGATACAGAATTGGACTTGCCTACAATCGTTTCTTTGGAGTCCTTCACGTTCACTTGGATGTCCCATATTCCTATTTTGAGTAAGGGGCCTTCAACCAAGGCCGTAACCGTATGTTCATCTTTCCACGTCGTAGGTATTGCTTTCCCGTTCAAGCTAACATAGCCGAGTGGTGGCAGATTATTACCTGTTACCGTTAGTGTTATGCTGCTACGCCCAGAAATATCTTGGGAGTCTGTCGATACTTTATCTAAGCTTATAGGCCCGAAACCGAGCATGTATTTAGGATCAATGATTGGTGTTAGATAGTTTTTGTAGGCATGTCGATCTCCGAAAAGAATATCATATTGCAATGTTTCGTAATCCTTCAAATCATCTTCCTTAATGTTCATTTCAGCAAAATGATCCTTTGGAGGGATAACAGGATACTTTTTAGCTAACTCAGTCAAGAAGTTTGTGTAATAATTGCCTTGCTGCTTCGATAATTCGATCAGATAAGGTCCCAAGAAGGATGGGCTAATATTTAATTTGTCTTTGCGCTCTGTGTCGAAATTGTTCCACACGACCAGCGGAACGCTGTACATTTTTTTCAAGAAATCAGGATCGTCTTTGCCGCTAATATACTTCGTATCAATATAAGTTGCATAATCATCGCCTAACGCTGGTAAATGATCACCCCAGAAGGCGATAATCGTAGGTTCACCTTTTTTCTCGTAGTATTCCACTAATTCCTTCAACATATTATCCGACCCGTTAATCCCTTGTGCAAGTGTTTCAAGCATCCCAATCGAAGATGGGGAGAAGTTGCCCGTAACATCAAAGGTGTTTTTTGGGAACTTACCAGGGTAGAAATGGAAGTGATTTTCCATCGTATTCGCAAAGACGAAATCAGAGCCTGGACTTTGCTCAGTCGCATGAATAATGTTAGCAGCAACTTCGCTATCTGCGATATAGGGACCGGAATACGTCGGTTTGAAATATTCAATCGGAATATATTTGGAAAACCCGAAGTCTTGATAAATTTTATTACTGTTGAAATACCAATTATAAAAAGGACTAATGGCTGTAGAAGTGTAGCCTTGACGCGCATAAATGCTTGCTAATGAATCGACTTCATTTGAAATATATTGATTATAAGCAATGGATCCTTGGGGTAAGAAACGCATCGTGTTCCCCGTAAGGACCTCGAATTCAACATTGGCTGTTCCACCGCCGTATTGTGGTGAAAGCATCGTTCCGCTTGTTCCTTCTTTCTGCAGTTTATGGAAGAATGGGATCGGATCTTTGCTGAACTTAGCACCCGGGATAATGGTCGGATCCCAGAAAGCTTCGCTTAAAACGACAATGACATTCGGTTTAATTTGCGGTTTTGTTGAATCACCGGCTTTGATAGGCGGCGTAGGAGAAGCATTAACGATGGCCTCAACCGCTTTATCATCATAGCCTTCATGGCTATCTGAGAACATTGCTTTTGTATTCAATACAGTTGCTAGCGCATAACCGTTGGTTTTGGTGTTCTGAACCTGATTCCAAACAGCAGCTTCAATCCCGAACCACTTCTGAACAGGTAAAGGCAGGTCTGAGTACACGGCCAAGAACATCACTAAACCAATGCCAGCTAGAATTCCTCGTTCTTTTAAAGCTACTTTTTTAATAAACATGGTTGTACGGTAGAGGATGAAGTAACTGCCGACAAGGAATAGGAGAATAACAGATAGCACATTAAGTGTCAAAATGTTGGATAAATACTTCACCATATCGGAAGCTTCGCCTGCTACAACTAAATCCCAAGGCGTTAGAGGCACGCCTAATATTTTGAGCTTCACGCCGCTAATGAGGGCTAAGATTATGAGAAACCCGGAGATCACCCAATAGGCGATTCGAGTACGCCCAATGATTGCAATGAATATCAGCAGTAGGCTTACAACGATCCATTCATTGAAAAGAAGCTCGAGAACATGCTTGAAGCTCCATGTCATCATTTCAATATAGTTCCCGCGGCTCAAAATTTCCATGATCAGAACAGGGATGACTGCAAGAAGTAAAAGGGGCAGTCTTGGTCGAATGACCAATAACAATCGTTCAATGTGTTGTTTCATAGATTCTCCTGTTTACAATAAGTTAAAAGTCCTTGGAACATCTGATATTATACCATGCATTACGACAATATTCGATGGTATCTCTATGAAATTATAGTTCGATTGCAGGAAATTGGTGGTTATATCAAGAATACTTATAAAGAGAAGACAAGATAGGAGGGGATTCGATTATGTCAAAAGAACAAATGCTGTTAAAGAGAGAAGCAGTCATGCAGCTTCAACATCGAAAAATGACAAAAAGTGCGTTTTTTCGTCGTGGATTGTTCTTATTCATAGGAGCAGTGTTGATGTCAGTGGGGTTAGAAATTTTCTTGATACCTAATCGAATTATTGATGGGGGCATTACAGGGGTTTCGATTATTTTATCTTACTTGACGCAAGGGCCAATCGGGGTGTTCTTGACATTATTAAATATTCCTTTCTTATTTATCGGGTATAAATTGATTGGTAAAACCTTCGCATTATCTACGCTCTTCGCTATTTTAGTGATGTCGACAGGCACAGCCTTGCTGCATCCAGTGAAAGAGCTGACAAACGATCCGCTGTTAGCGGCGGTATTTGGCGGGATTATTCTCGGAATTGGTGTAGGGATGGTCATCCGGTTCGGAGGCTCTTTGGACGGAACCGAAATCATAGCAATTCTCGTTTCGAAGAAAATACCTTTTTCCGTCGGCGAGATCGTCATGTTCTTCAACTTATTTATTCTTGGAAGTGCAGGGTTTGTCTACACGTGGGACCGCGCGATGTACTCGTTAATTGCTTATTTTATTGCTTATAAAATGATTGATGTCACGATTGAAGGCTTCGATGAGTCGAAGTCCGTGTGGATCATAAGTGACCACTTCAGAGAAATTGGTGGAGCGATCATGGATCGCTTAGGACGTGGCGTGACCTATCTAGAAGGAGAAGGCGGGTTCACCGGAGATGATAAGAAGGTTATCTTCTGTGTGATTACGCGGCTGGAAGAAGCCAAGCTGAAATCCATCGTGGATGGATTGGATCCTAAAGCCTTTCTCGCAGTTGGTAATATCCACGATGTTAAAGGCGGAAGATTTAAGAAACGAGATATCCATTAATCGGATTTCTCGTTCTCCTTTGCCTTTTCCTTGTTTGATTGACCTCGCTCAAAAAAACCTAAATTTCTTAGCTGCTGAGCGGCATCCTTGCTGCTCGGACTTCCTAGCTTTTTCAAAATATGACCCACATGAATTTTCACAGTTCGCAACGAAATGAAGAATCGATTTGCAATCTCCGTCTGGGTATGCCCTTGATCTATCATATCAAGGACTTGAAGCTCTGTTGGCGTGATAAGATCCCGCACCTCTTTGATCTTGAATTGCTGCTCCAGCCGTTTGAGTCTGCGGAATTCCTCACGCATCTGTTCAGCAACAGCTGCATTAATCGTGGATTGGCGTGCATGCGCCGCTCGAATAATACCTGGGAGCTCCTCGAAACGCGACTTAATTTGATAGTCGATTGCGCCTGCTTGGAAGGAACGGAAAATAAAATCCTTTTCCTCCATCGAGGTGAGCATGATAACTTTAGCACCCCATGACAAAAAGGCTTGCTCCGCCAGTCCGATGCCAGCAGGTTCATTTTGTAGCATAATATCCATGAGTACGACATCGGCAGAAGGTGCTGACTGTATAAATAAAGCATGTGCATCTTCTGCTGTAGATCGACTCTCCACGACAGTCATATCCCCCTGACGATTCAAATAATCGGTGAGACCGCGCAGCCAATCAAGATCATCTTCCACGATAAGTATGCGAATCGTTTCCATACCGTAACTTCCCCTTTACTGTTCTATATCTCTATCCCGGAAATGTTAAATATACTCGTGTACCTTTACCAGGTTCACTGCTAATTTCCAAGCTTCCTCCGTGTTTTTTCATGACACTATAACAATAGGCAAGACCGAGGCCAAAGTTATTCCGATTGCCGCTTTTGGTCGTGTAGAAGGGTTCAACAGCTTGCTTGAGGACGGATTTGTCCATCCCCATCCCTGTATCTTTGATTTCAAGAATGAACTTTTTTTTACTTGAAAAAGCTTTAATCGATAGTTCTCCGCCGCTGCTCATTGCTTCGATGGCATTCATTAGGATGTTCGTTAATGTTTCTGCAACTTGGATTTGATCAAGCGGAAGCTCAAGGTTATCGGGTAGCTCAAGCTGCACTTGAATTTTGCTAAGGTAAGCCTCGAGGGGCTCCATAACATCAAGAATCAGCTGACGGACGTCCACTTGAGAAACACGCAGAGGAAGCTCTTGGGTTTGTTCATGTACGCGACTAATCATATCTTGAATGTGCCTAGATGCGTTCATGACAACATGAATGTCCTGGATGAGCTCAGTTTGCCCAGTGTCTATGGCGTGTTGATTCATTTTCTCCAAAAATAAACGCATTTTGCCTACGTCATTTTTAATCGCATGGTTGAGAATGGCCGTACCGGAAGTAATCGCGCGGAGCGTGGAATCCAGCTTGCGCCGCTCAATGAGCAGCCGGATGCCGAGAAACCCGTATTTGAAAAACGTAAATACAAAAAAAGGAACCACGAAAGCCAAAATCCACACGTGATAGATCCATAATCGATAGAAACCAAAGCTGGGCATGACATAATTGAGAACGCCAACACAAAGAATTGGCGGGAGCAGTGCAAGACATGTGAATAAATGAGTTCGCTTCATAGCAGGGAGATGTTCTTTTTTGAGTACAATCAGTACGGATCCAATGAGGATATACGGGAACGCCCACGTTGCGACGACGCGGAAATCAATTGGCATTTCTTCAGTGTACCCTGGTAAGATGAGCAGACAGGCGATTGGCGGTATTAGCAAAAGAACTGGCAGCCATTTTCGCCAGAGTGGCTTAATCCAAGCTGAATGATAGGCTAATGATAGCATCGCGAAAGAGTAAGGTAAGCCGTAATAGGAAAGCAATGAGCAGATGCTCATGACACGATAGGATAGTGAACTAAGCGACGGATTTGGCGCCGTTAGTTGGAAGTATGGGATAACATCCGCCGATATGACGGCTGCTAAAGCACCTGATCCGCCAGTAAAAGCGACTGCGCTCATCCAGCGCATCGTACGGGAACTGGGGTCTACAATAAGAAGACCTGATGCGATGAACCAAAGTGCAAATAGGACAAAAAGCATGTGTTCCTCCGTCAATCGAGTCGTTAGGATAGTCTTATTGTGGCATGGCGTAATCGTTTGCACAAGAGTTTCCTTTCTGATAAATGGCAGGATTTGGTCAATTCTTCTCGAATATTAAGTTTTATGAAAGGAGTGAAGAGATATCGAACTGAAGAAGAGAAGAACATTCCCAATCCTGCAGATCGTAGGCAAAGTATTGTTAACCCTCATTTTCATCATCGTCATCACAGTAATACTATCTATAGCTGCAGCTGTCATTGTAGTGAAGCTAAATCCTGATCTCATTGTAAGCATGGAGGCTGTTACGAGTAGTCCCGATTTTATTAAAGCGTCACTATGGGCACAAATTGCAGGCTTCATCAGCGGTGTTTATGTTTCTTTTTATATATTTGAGCGAAAAAAAGGATGGGCTTTAGGGTTGCATACCGTGCAATTTGGACGTCGTTTAGGAGAGGGCTTCACCTGGGGAGCCGCGCTGATAACCATAAGCAGCGTAGGGATATGGTTGTTCGGCGGCATCCACATTGTGAATGTGGAATGGAGTCTGTTGAAGGGGTACGAGATTGGAGGAAGTTTTCTTCTCTTTATTGGCGTAGCGGTCAACGAAGAACTTTTTGCACGTGGGTATTTACAAGGCTTAGTTAAAAATCGATTCGGGCCTAAAATAGCCGTTGGGGTGTCGACGATTGTTTTCACTTTGATGCATAGCTTTAATCCGGGAATGTGGCATACGCCGTTTCCCTTTATCAATATCCTTTTGGCAGGACTTTTGATGGGCTTGTGCCGTGAGTATACAGGTAGTCTCTGGATGCCTGTTGGGTTGCACTTATCATGGAATTTCATGCAAGGGTGTCTGTTTGGTTTTGACGTTTCAGGTATTCCGATGTCTTCACTTATAACGACAGAAACAAATGGTGCAATCGTTATTTCGGGAGGAGCTTTCGGAGCAGAGGGAAGTCTAATTACGAGCATTATTCTTGTACTCGGCATCATAATCATTTATAACTATTATCAAACCCGTTATCGTTTTAACCAAACAGGTTATGTTTTTATTAATCAAAGCAATAACTAGGAGGATTCATCAGTGAGCCAGTATGAACTAATACATAGTGAATGGGAAGGGGAGTCGACGCTAAGACTCGTCGACCATCAGGCAGAGGCTGTTGCCGAAATTATTCCGACCGTCGGACTGCACCTGTTCCGCTTCGACGTGCGGAACCACTGTTACATCGCGAAGCCTGACGACTTGTCGGAGCTTCGCGTCAATTCTTCGCGCTACGGCGTGCCCATTCTGTTCCCGCCGGGGCGCGTCCCAAATGCGGCATTCACCTTCGGTGGCCGCGAATACCGGCTCCCGGCGAATCGGGAGCCCGATCACGCTCACGGCCAACTGCGCGAGCGGCCGTGGAAGGTCGTTGCCAGCGGCGCGGACGCAGCTGGCGGGGCTTATGTCTCCGCGGAGTTTGACATCGCGGAGACGCCGGACATGCTGGCGTATTTCCCACACGCCGCATGCTTCCGCTTCACGTACCGTCTGAAGGACGGTACGCTGTCGCTCAGCGGTGAAATAGCCAATCGAGGCGGCGATACCATGCCGCTGTCACTTGGCTTTCACCCATACTTCGCGTTCGCAGAGGGCGAAGCTGACCGCGTTCGGGTAACCATTCCCGCGGCGGCAGAATGGCCCCTTACCGCGGGTGGGTATGCGGCAGGCGAACCTGTGCCGACAGCGCTCACAGCGGCCTTACAGAAGGGCGCGATTGTTTCATCGCTGCCTGGCTACCCTGGCGGCTCACAGATGCTCAGCATCGCGCCAGGACCGCAAGTATGCGAGCTAGCATACGAAGCTCGGGGCACGAAGCTTATTTATGACATGGGAGATAAGTTTCCTATCCATGTGCTTTTCACAGCGCCATGGACGCAGGCCGTTTCGCTTGAACCTTATACAAGTATCATGAACGTATTCAATGAATCATTTCCAGCTGAAATATCGGGTGCTCTAGGCTTAGAGGCTGGAGCGACCTTTACATTCAATTGGGCCATTCATATTGAGAACATTTAAGTTACCAAGGTTCGTAACCAAAACCAACGGATGAATATCCTTGATAATTATGCTGATGCAGTTGTAGAATAATGCCTTCAATCTCAGCAGATTTAGCCAGAGCACCTCTTCTTCCAGTGTTGTTCAGATTTAGATCCACAACACCTTGAAGAAAATGAATGTGTGCACCGTTAGAGAGTGCAATAGGTGGTCCAGTAACGCCATAAAAAGCGTGATAATGACCGTATTTAATCCCAGTAATGCCTTGGTATTGGTGGACATGCTGATCATAAGATGTCCCATTCACATTGAATGTGTACAAACGCAAAAGCTGATGGTGCCCTAATTCTTCCGAAGTAACCGTCGTGAAGAAATGAACATGAGCTGGCGGAATGGTCATCACCACACAAAAGCCCCCTAAGAGTAGGATATGCTTCATCCTATTCATAGAGGGCTTTTGTCATGACGATGGCAACGGATAAAGGTTGGATTGACCGATTTTCATCTTTTTATCATCATACACACGTACTTCAACTTGATGGGATTTACTTGTTTCTAGTGCTGGATTAGATGCTATATCAACATACAGTGTATCTTTTCCATCGAAATTAGATTTGACTTCCGTCCCATCAATATAGACATTACAGGAGGAGAAGAAAGGAGAACCCGTAACCAGAATTTTACCGTCAGATACCGTGACCTTCGAAATCACAGGATCACCATAACCCAGTGTGTACGAAGGTTGTACGATCGTATCTTTATAGCCTTTGGCTTCATAGCCATAACGGTCTCCAAAGAGATTATCATACTGCATCTTCTTATAATCAGCGAGATCCTTCTCCTGAATGTTATATTTCGCCCACATGTCCTGAGGTGGGATCACAGGTATTTTCTTTGACAAATCATATAAATAATCTGTGTAATAACTCCCCTTTACACCAGCCAAATGCAACAACATCGGTCCTAAAAAAGCTGGACTGGAGGTCAGATTAAGCTTCTCTTGATCGGCAGGAACGAAGTTATTCCAGATTACGAAAGGCGTATAATGTGTCTTCGTATACAAATCAGGATCATCAGGAAACACATACTTAGCATCGCGATACACTTTATAATCTTCCTCGAAAAATGGGAAGTGGTCTCCGAAAAACAAGATGATCGTCGGCTCGGACTTTTTTGAATAATAATCAACGAGAGATTGAAGAGCCTGATCAGTGGCTGTGATACCTTGAGCATAGGTTTCGAGAATACTTTTCGATTCTGCCGAGATATCTCCAGTAACTTGAATCGTATTCTTGCTAAACTTATCAGGAGGGTATGGATGATGATTTTCCATCGTATTGGCAAATACGAAATCAGGTCCTGCACTTTTTTCCGTTTCCTCAATAATTTTATTCACAACAGCATGATCAGCATAGTTCGGTCCTGAGAAATCATTTGGGAAATACTCACTTGCAATAAATCTTGAAAAACCGAAATGCTTATATACTTTTCTGCTATCAAAGAAATAGCTAAAGAACGGATTAATCGCAGTTGCTGTATATCCTTGTCTAGTTGTAATGCTCGCTAAGGAGTCTACACCGTGATTCATATATTCGATATAGGGAATGATTTTATCAGGCGATTTCCCAAAAAAACGCATCGAGTTCCCCGATAATACCTCAAACTCAACATTGGCTGTGCTTCCTCCGAATTGGGGAGATAACATCTTTCCGCTAGTGAATTTTTTCTGCAACTCATGCAAATGAGGGATAGGGTCGCGGCTGAATGTGACGTTTTTCATAATCGTTGGATCGAAAAATGACTCCCCCAACAAAACAATAATATTCGGTTTTTTCTCACTTGCAGCTGGTTTTTCAGGGATTTGTTCCAACAGGGTAGTGATTGCTTTTTTACTATAACCATCAGGCTTCTCGACATTCAAAAAGTGTAGCATCTGAACCGAAGAGTACAAATAACCGTTCTCATCGTAAGTAATCGTTTGGTCCCATGGTACAGTGTACATTCCATAAAGTTTTGTGAATGCAATTGGTTTATCCCAGTACAAACTTGTCGCCAAAACAATTGCGATTACCCCATATACACTGCGTTCAATCCAGTTGAACTGCATTTTACGTTTGCGTAAAATGAGATGAAACAGACAAGCCACAACGACCAGAAATAGCAACGTATAGCCAATAATAGAATTATTTAAATAGTCGGTTAAAAACTTCTTATACTCCATAATTTGATTATTAAAGTAAAGATCCCATGGATAATAAGGCGAACCAATCGCCTTTAATTTACTGCCGCTAATTGCCCCGAGTGGCAACAATAGGACACAAAGGAGCCAGAATGACAGCCGAGTACGACCAGTCGCAGCAATAAGGAACAAATACAAAGCGCCAACTATGAAATAAGCAAGAACCATGGCTAAAGGACAAGTCGTGATCCAATGATGAAGCTCCTTATAAGAGCCCCTCTCCAAATATTCAACCATACACATCAGAACAAAAGGTAAAATTACAATCATTGCGCGAGTAGGCAGCTGTTTAAGTGCCTTGAGTAAAGTAGTCATTCGTAAATCTCCTATTTATCAGCTTATAATAACCCGACTCTCCACGTTGGAGACGCCGGGCGTTATTTAACGGGGGTTCAAACTTCCTTCGAGCCCTCTGAACTAATTTGCTCAAGTGCTTGTAGAAAAGTAGCCGCTGGTTGAGCACCTGTTAACGCATATTTACGGTTAATAACGAAAAATGGTACACCTGTAACGCCGGCCTGACTGGCAAAAGCAAGATCATCTTCAACCTGCTCCAACCCTTCTTTGGCATTCAGTCGAGTGAGCGTCTGCTGCGGATCCATACCAAGCTGGCTCGCAGCTTCAAGTAGGAATTCGACGTGACCAATATCTTTTCCGTCCTCAAAATAAGCCTTAAACAAGTCGTCAACAAGCTGCATTTTCACTTCATCTGGAGCTATAGCAATGAGTTGATGCGCTTTTAGCGTATTAGGCATTTTCTCTACTTGAGAAAAATCAAAATGTAAGCCCGATGCTTGTCCAGCCTGAGTTACTTGTTGGAGCATCGATTGTAGCTTGCTCTCATCCGCACGAAATTTATTACGCATAAGCGTCTCAAAATGCTCACCTTCCATTGGTGTCGAAGGATCAAGCTGATAAGCACGATAGTGAATCTCAACAGGTTCAGATGTAAAATTTTTCAGGGCATCCATCAAATTCTTCTTTCCAATCCGGCACCAGGGACACACTAAGTCTTGAAATATCTCAATCATCATATCGAATAAACTCCTTCATTCAAAAGAAATATAAAAAATGTCCGAACTCCTTGATTCATCTCATCTCCAATCAACATTATAACCCAAACCAGCTCAATGTCACCATGTAGGAACCACCTGACACCCAACCCAACGCAACCCAACGCAACCCAACGCAACGCAACCCAACGCAACGCAACGCAACCCAACCCAACGCAACCCAACCCAACCCAACCCAACCCAACCCAACCCAACCCAACCCAACCCAACCCAACCCAACCCAACCCAACCCAACCCTAACCTTCGCCGAGTACTTACTTCGTCAAAATCTAAATTCTGTAGTAACTACAAGTCGTACGCCTTTGAACAAACCTACATAATCTTCACACTGCGGAATAGTTTAATTTTCACGACTTGTATGTATGACAGAATTTATTTTAGATAGAATATATAGGCAACTTCATGTATGGAATAATTGGAATATTTTATAACAAACATTTACACGAGAACATTTGTTTGGTATAATGGAATAAAGGTAGAACGTAAGTTCTTGTGGAGGGGTGAGAGGATATGAATCTTGGATCAATCGCTAGTAAAGCTTCATCTTGTATTACTGAAGAGGCATGTGAGGATTTTCTCATGAACTTGCGTTGGTCTAATGGATTTCATTGTCCTAGCTGCGATCACCATGAAGCTTTCCAAATTCGTTCTCGCAAATTATTGGAGTGCAAAGAGTGTAGAATGCAAGTTTCTATCACAGCTGGCACAATCATGCATAAATCTAAACTCTCTTTACTTACCTGGTTCAGAGCAATCCAGACTTTAACTGAGCACGGTTCAGAAATTACTGCTTACGGGTTATCAGAACTCTTACAAATTAACTATAGAAGTGCTAAGTTATTGCTTCAAAAAATTTGTCTTGCATTCAGAGTTGAGGAAAGTCGTTTACTGGCATTGCGTAAATTGAAAGCTTCCCGTTCTGAATCCGTTAATCCTAAATTTTCTATACCTAAGATAAAAGAATACTTGTGGGATCAGCTTGATCTCAAAACATATATTGAATTTCTGGTACCCAAACTAAATGAGAGGACGCTGATGAAAACCCTTGCGTCCATTCATTTATATTCAAGGTTTTTGAAGTGTTTTCAGTTATGAAGGGGTGGGAATAGCGTGGCATTTGACGCGATTTCTATTTTCAGGCAAGATGGTTAGTAGAGGTTATTACTTTACTAAGAACTAGGAGATTACTGATGAAAAGGGTTGTTCTAGCACCCATCCATTTTTATCGGAGGTTTATTTCGCCTCTGAAGCCACCTACATGCCGATTTTATCCAACATGTTCGCAATATGCGATAGAGGCGATAGAAGTTCACGGACCTATGAAAGGTTCTTGGTTATCTGCGAAACGAATCTGCAAATGCCATCCATTTCACCCTGGTGGCGTGGACCATGTGCCCGTAAAGAAGATAAATTAATTTAGAGGAATCTATCCGCTTGACATGCGGCTGTTTTTTTCGATATATTGTGCTTAAAGATGCTAAATATTGTAGATTTCGATGAACGGATAAGTACAATCGGATGCCTATGAACAGAGAACCGGGTCAGGTGAAAGCCGGTATAGGAGGATGTTTGGAATATGGTCCCGGAGAATAGGCCTTCGAGCTTCTCAGCACAGGGTGTGAATAGCGAGCGCTATTTACACAAACCACGCGGAGAGTAAGCTGGTCTCGTGTCCCAGCGTTAATGGGCAAGTCGTAATAGACTTACTGAGCCCCGAGCTTGTGAAAGGCGGGGGAACCTGGGTGGTACCGCGTGAGTTCAACTCTCGTCCCAAGATGGATGAGGGTTTTTTGTGTTTTCTACTATTCGCTAATGGAGGAACGAAACATGTCCGAACAATCAAAAACATTTTACATTACCACACCGATTTATTATCCAAGTGATAAGCTGCATATTGGCCACGCGTATTCGACTGTTGCTGGAGACGCAATGGCGCGCTACAAAAGGTTACAAGGTTATGATGTGAGATATTTGACAGGTACAGATGAGCATGGACAGAAAATTGAGCGCAAAGCACAAGAAAAAGAAACGACGCCCCAAGAATTTGTAGACAATATTGTTTCGGGTATCAAAGAGCTTTGGGCGAAGCTGGATATCTCCTATGATGATTTTATTCGAACGACGGAGGATCGTCATAAGGATGCGGTTTCTAAGATTTTTCAGCGTTTACTTGATCAGGGTGATATTTATTTAGGTGAATATGAAGGTTGGTACTGTATTCCTGATGAATCCTTTTTCCTTGAGAGTAAGCTAGTCGACGGGAAATGTCCCGATTGCGGACGCCCGGTAGAGAAAATGAAGGAACAAACGTATTTCTTCCGGATGAGTAAGTATGCGGATCGTCTCGTCCAGTACTATGAAGAAAACCCTGAGTTCATCCAGCCAGAATCTCGTAAGAATGAGATGCTGAATAACTTCATTAAGCCCGGCTTAGAGGATTTGGCTGTTTCGAGAACGACCTTTGACTGGGGAATTAAAGTTCCTGGAGATCCGAAGCATGTTATTTATGTTTGGATTGATGCGCTTTCCAATTATATTACGGCGCTTGGCTATGGGTCTGACGATGAGACCATTTTCAAGACGTATTGGCCAGCAGATGTCCACTTAATGAGTAAGGAAATTGTGCGTTTCCATACGATTTATTGGCCGATTATGTTGATGGCACTAGATCTGCCATTGCCCAAGAAGGTATTCGCACATGGCTGGTTGCTCATGAAGGATGGCAAAATGTCCAAGTCAAAAGGCAATGTTGTGGATCCTGTTACGCTTATCGACCGTTATGGTTTGGATGCTCTTCGCTATTATCTCATGCGCGAAGTACCATTTGGCGCGGACGGCACATTTACGCCAGAGAGCTTCGTCGAACGTGTGAATCATGATCTCGCCAATGATTTGGGTAATTTATTGAATCGTACAATCGTGATGATCGATAAGTATTTTGCAGGTACAATCCCAGCCTATATTGCTGGGGCTACTGAATTTGATGAAAGCCTTCTGGAGACTGTTCGTACAACAGTAGCTAAGTACGAGGAATCGATGGAGAGAATGGAGTTTTCAATCGCACTCTCCGCGGTGTGGCAGCTGATTAGCCGCACGAATAAGTATATCGACGAAACACAGCCTTGGTCGATGGTCAAGGATGAGGCAAAGCGTGCAACTCTAGGCTCTGTCATGTATGTGTTGGCAGAATCCCAACGAATATCTTCCGTACTTCTTCGTCCTTTCTTGACGAAGACACCGGAACTGATCTGGGCGCAGCTAGGCTTAGCTACTGAAGATTTACCTCGCTTGACTGCGTGGGAGAGCGTACAGACCTTCGGGCATCTCCCTTCTGGCACCAAGGTGCAGAAGGGTGAGCCTATGTTCCCAAGACTCGACGTAGCGGCAGAAGTCGCCTTCATCGTCGAGGCCATGGGTGGCGGTGCTTCTGCGAGCACCGAGGAGCCTAAAGCAACAGCAGCTTCCGCGTCCGCTGCTACTGAAACTGTGCCAGCGCCGGAGCCAAAAGAAGAAATCGGTATTGACGATTTCGCCAAGGTGGAGCTGCGCGTCGCACAAGTGATTTCAGCGGAGCCTGTGAAAGGCGCCGACAAGCTTCTCAAGCTGCAGCTTGATCTCGGCTACGAGCAGCGCCAAGTCGTTTCGGGCATCGCGAAGTTCTACACGCCCGATGATCTTGTTGGACGCAAGGTCATTTGCGTCACCAATTTGAAGCCCGCCAAGCTGCGCGGCGAGCTGTCTCAAGGTATGATTCTCGCCGCTTCACACGGCGATCAGCTCACGCTAGCGACCGTTCCGGATTCGATGCCGAACGGTGCGATCGTGAAATAATAGTCTCAACGCGAAGTACCCAATCCCTGTATTTTCAGGGATTGGGTCTTTGGCGTTGGGGTATTTTTGATTACAAAGGGCAAGCTATAGGAAACTAACCCACGGAGTGAATGAGATGTTTATTTGGCGTATAGGAAAAGGGATAACCATAGCAATATTGATCATCACTTTGACTGCTTGTTCGTTGTTCGGTGGAGGCGAGAAGAAAAAGGAAGAAGCTAAAAAAGAAGAAGCTAAAAGTAAAGAAAGTGTGATCGATCAAGAACTGAAAAAACAGTATCAGATGTTCAACGAGGTGATTGAATACCAAAAAGAGCAGGATGCTAAATTCATAAAAGAGTCGGAAGAACATTATAAAAAGCTAAAAGAAGAATCAGACAAACCCACGAAGGGCAGCAGCGAGGAAAAACAGAAAGCCAAAGAAGCAAAAGGGGTGGAAGAAGGCGCTGGTGATTCTGAAAGCTCAGGTGGGTCTGATGACTCTGGTGATACCGGAGCCTCCGAAGATGAATAAAATCTGGTTGAATCTAGTATTATCTGAGAAATAACTGTGTGAATTTTATAAATGGCCATGCTGTGAACAATACAGCTGGCTTTTTTGATTTTCACCCCAGATATATTGACTTCGATAAATCCACCTCGTATAATCAAAACGTTAATAAAAAAAATTACGATTTAGAGTGGGTGTTCGAAAATGACAAGACATGCTAAGCGATTTATCTACATAGGTTTATTGATGATTGTTGCTTTTTGTATTGCGGGCTGCGGAAGCTCGAAAGCGGGATTAGTAGAAGGCAAAGTGAATGTGGTAACTAGCTTTTATCCCTTATATGATTTCACTAAGCAAATTGGCGGCGAATATGTGAACGTCATTAATCTTGTCCCAGCTGGTGTTGAGCCGCATGATTGGTCTCCTAAAAGCAGGGATATTAAGAATATGTCTGGGTCACAAATCTTCGTGTATCAAGGTGCAGGCTTTGAAGGTTGGGTCAAAGATTTTCTTGGAAGTCTATCAAGTAAATCGACTGTTCATGTCGTAGAAGCTAGTCAAGGGGCTAATCTGATCAAAACCGATGATAATAAAGAAGAATTTGATCCGCACGCGTGGTTAAGCCCGTTAAATGCACAGAAAATGGCTAATAATATTAAAACAGCATTGATTGAAGCGGATCCAACACATAAGGATGCTTACGAGCAAAACTATCAGAAATATACTGCAAAATTATCGGATTTAGACGCGAGATACAAAATTGAACTTTCTAAAACTGCAAAAAAAGAAATTGCTGTATCTCATCATGCATTTGCATATCTATGTAGAGACTACGGCTTGACTCAGATGTCTATCATGGGATTATCTCCGGATGCAGAGCCAACAGCGCAGGACCTAAAACAAATCAACGCTTTTATTAGAGACCACCAGTTAAAGTATATTTTCTTCGAGGAGCTTGTTTCGGATAAGTTGGCAAAGACGTTAGCCAAAGATGCGAAAGTAGACACATTAGTTCTTAATCCGCTCGAGGGTCTCTCGAAAGAACAGCTAGATGCAGGCGAAGATTATATATCGATTATGGACAAAAATTTGAAAAACCTAGTCCTCGCGTTACAATAAAGGGAGTAGGACCATTCTTAGTCAGGGGTAAACAGATGGAGAATAGTGAGAAAGTGTTATGCCATCAGAAAATCGTATCGATCGATCAAATTTCATTTTCATACGAAAATAAGACAGTCATCAACAATCTTCAGTTTAATGTGTTTGAGCGCGATTTTGTTGGTGTGATTGGTTCCAATGGTGCAGGGAAAACGACGCTTCTGAAAATGTTAGTTGGCTTATTGAAACCAACAAGTGGGGAAATCCGATTATTTGATCGACCTTTGAATCAATTCAAAGATTGGGAAAGGATCGGCTATGTGCCTCAAAAAAATGCCTTCAATCCTTTATTCCCGGCAACGGTAAGGGAAGTTGTTCTTTCTGGCATGTATAACAAAAAGAATGTATATCGCCGATTATCCAAAGCGGAGCAGCAAAAAGCAGAAGACGCGATGCTTGCCATGCGTATCGAGGATTTAGCCGATCGTCGTATCGGGCAGCTTTCTGGCGGTCAGCAGCAGCGAGCTTTCTTAGCTCGTGCCATTGTTAACAATCCGGAATTGCTCATTCTAGATGAGCCTACGGTAGGTATTGATGCCGAAACGCAAATTGGCTTCTTTAAAATGATCAAGCATATGCATCAGCATCATCATATGACCTTCATCATGGTTTCCCATGATATGGACATGATTCAATCTTATCTTGGAACAGAGCCGCAGCAAGTAAGCGGCGGCATCAAGTTTTATGTGAAGCATACCCATGATCCCGAGGATTGCCGTGAGACGAATTTAACACATTCACTCGGCCAGATTCGAGAGATGATCGGAGTTCAGTAAGGAGCGGGCATTTTGGACATATTCACAGAGTACTTTTTTCAGCGTGCATTAATAGGTGGTTTGTTGATCGGGCTTACAGCGCCATTAATGGGCGTTTTTCTTGTTCTAAGGCGGCTATCCATGATCGGGGACACGTTAGCACATGTATCGATTGCTGGAGTAGCACTTGGCTTTTTGATCAATGTGTACCCATTGGGTGTAGGCCTTGTATTTGCTTTGCTTGCCTCTTTTGCTATAGAGCGACTGCGCAAGGCGTATAAAACCTACGCTGAGCTTTCAATCGCCATCATCATGTCAGGCGGCGTAGCGCTGGCAACGCTTCTTTTCACATTAGGCAAAGGCTTCAACATGAACGTCATGAGTTACCTTTTCGGCAGTATATATACACTGGATTCCACGGATTTATGGGTGGTTTTAGTTGTGTGTGTGCTTGTTATCGGTGTGATTGCGTTCCATTTTAAAGAGTTTTTCTTGATGTTTTTTGACGAGGATGCAGCAAGTGTAAGTGGACTTCCTTTGAAATTTTATAATATGATGATTACAATGTTGACTGCACTTGTCATTTCAGTTGCTATCAAAATTGTCGGCGCGTTACTTGTTTCTTCGTTACTAACGATTCCAGTCGCATGCAGCTTGTTGATCGCACGTAGTTTTAAACATTCCGTTTTCTTAGCGATTTTATTCTCGGAAATTGCCGTAATCGTTGGTCTTGTTGTGGCTGGGATTTGGGATCTGGCCCCAGGTGGGACGATTGTGCTGAGCCTGATCGCTATTTTGATAGGGATTATTTTGAAAAGAGGATTGAGGATATAAATCATGGATTCAGTTAATTTATGGATCGCCCTGTGGGCGGGAATTGCTTCCTTCATTTCACCTTGTTGCTTGCCTTTATATCCATCGTTCTTATCTTACATAACAGGTATTTCTGTCAGTGAACTCAAGTCAGGGCGAACAACCGCTCAAGTACGACGCCAAACGATGCTCCATACGTTAAGCTTCATCGTGGGTTTTTCCATCATTTTTTACGCTTTAGGGCTAACGGCAGGCTTTGTAGGAAGCTTCTTCATAGACTATCGTGACTTACTCAGACAAGTCGCTGCGCTATTAATATTTGTAATGGGACTTTTTCTATTAGGTATATTCCAACCGCAATGGTTAATGAAAGAACGCAAACTGTCGATAAAATTTCGTCCAGCAGGTTATGTTGGCTCCGTCTTTGTAGGAATGGGCTTTGCTGCGGGCTGGTCACCATGTGTGGGGCCGATTCTATCAGCTATTCTGGCATTGGCCGCTACTGAACCGGGAACGTGGTTTCAGCTTACGACATCGTATTCACTTGGGTTTGCGATTCCGTTCTTCGTGCTTTCCTTTTTTATCGGTTCAACCAAATGGATTTTGCGCTATTCCAATACCATCATGAAAATTGGCGGCGGCTTGATGATTGTGATCGCTGTTCTTCTTTATACGGGAAAAATGACGCAAATCACCCTATGGTTGAACTCCATTACACCAGATTTCTTGAAATTTTAAGGAGTCAAGTAAAGTACTCAATCTTCGCTTGAGGGAATTTTTCGAAAATATGCTCTGTAATGAATTCCCTCAACGCGGTAGCTTGTTCATCTTTGTAAACATATTTGCCTTTCCCATATTTACCCCATTTGTATTTTCTCTTTTCTTCGTCCATTTCCAGCTTCGTTTTGGGATAACGCTTCTCGATAATATGTTTGGCTGTTTTCGTAAAACGATGTTGAATCATTTCGAAAGTGAGATCGTGTGTGGCTTCAGCTGGAAGTGTGCTATACAGCTTGTCTAGCAGCGCAGCATAGCCTTCCTCCCAGCCTTCGTGCCATATTATAGGCGCAATAATGAAACCAAGCGGATATCCAGCCTTGGCTACTTTGCCTGCCGCCTCAATTCTTTCGTGAAAGCGAGAGGTGCCGGGCTCGAAATTTTTGATCACATAATCGGCATTCACGCTAAAGCGAAAACGGGTATGCTTGTTATGCTTGGCATCTAATAATGGTTCCACGTGATGATATTTCGTGACAAAACGCAGCCTCCCGTGCTCTTGTTCACCCATGAACTCGATCAGCTGTTTAAGCGAGCCTGATATATGCTCAAGCCCGACTGGATCTGATGTGCACGCGGCTTCGAAACGTGTGATTTCAGGTTCGCGTTCCTTGATATAGCCCTTAGCTGCCCCGAGAATATCGTCGATATTGACATAGACACGGATGTAAGGCTTCGCACCCATCGTTGTTTGCAAATAGCAATAATGGCAATGTCCCATACACCCCGTGGCAATGGGTAGCGCATATTCAGCGGAGGGTTTGGACGTTTCGAATTTTAACGTTTTCCTTATGCCGACAACTAAGGTTCGCTTAGCAATTCGATATTTATCTAATTCGGTTTCACCGGGTAAATCACGGATTTGGTTATGCGACGTTGTCATATGAATCTCAAGGCCTTCTTGTTTAGCCCATTCATAGATCTGCTTTCCATTGGGATAATTCATGGCATCTGGTTCAAAATAAACAAGCTCTGGCACGAAGATCGTTGTGCTAGGCAGCGGCTTTGTTACTAATTCAGTAGACATGATGACCTCCTTCACAAAACTGGATGACAATCTATTCGTTTAGTGTGCCAAAGAGTTGGGCTATGGAATCATGGGAGATTTGACCGCATCTGGGTAGATGGATTATGATAGGAAAGCAGCATTTGGTGAGAAAACCTTTATCGAGGCCACTCGAAGATGAGCGACCGCGTTTAGAGGAAGGTTTTATCGCCAATAAAAAACAGTTTTCAGATACCGAAAACTTATACTTTTTTATGTGGAAAGAAATATGCACAGCAGGGGGAAATATAGCAATGGCTACGCCAAGTATGGAAGATTATTTGGAGAGAATATACAAGCTTATCGATGAGAAAGGTTACGCTCGTGTTTCCGACATTGCTGAAGGGCTTGAAGTGCACCCCTCCTCCGTGACTAAAATGATTCAAAAATTAGATAAAGATAATTATTTAATCTATGAAAAATATCGTGGTTTGATCCTAACACCAAAAGGGAAGAAGATGGGCAAGCGTTTGATGGATCGGCATGAGCTTTTGGAAAACTTTTTAACGACAATAGGTGTCCATGAGGACAATATATATAAGGATGTCGAAGGCATTGAGCACCACTTGAGCTGGGATTCTATTACTTGCATTGAAACCTTATTGGAATATTTTCGAAGAGATCCTAGTCGAGCAGATGAACTTATGAATGTGCGTAAAGAATTAGAGGCAGAGAATTAGGCAGAGACCGTTTACGGTGCTCTGTCTTTTTTTTTGAGAATATAAACAAACTGCTCACGCATACATACCTAAGAAGCCCTATGAATTAGGTCTAGGGAGGGTGTTGGGTATGAAGATTAACGGCGTGTTTGAAGGTGGGGGCGTCAAAGGGATTGCCTTGGCTGGTGGCGTGAGCGCAGCCATCGAACAAGGATATACCTTTCATCAAGTCGCAGGTACAAGCTCTGGCTCAATTGTGGCGGCTTTGTTGGCAGCAGGCTATACGGGGGAAGAAATGAGAGAATTGATACTCAGAGCGCCTTTTAAATCGTTTAAGCAGCGTTCTCCAATTTTCAATACGAAGATCATTGGCCCCGCGGCGCGCTTATTGCTCAAAAAAGGACTTTATTCCGGTGAAGCATTGGAACATTGGGTTAATCAACAACTAGCGGCTAAAGGCATTCGCACGTTTGGTGATCTGGGGCCCAATCAACTCCGTATTATTGCTTCTGATATTACACAGGGCAAACTATTGGTACTGCCCAATGATATTGCCCAGTACGGTATCGAGCCAGGCAAGCTTTCTGTTGCGAAAGCCGTGAGAATGAGCACGAGCATTCCCTATTTCTTCGATCCAGTCAGAATTCGTCGCAATATAAAAAGCTCTGCGAAGGCTAAGCCTTTCACAGAGCAGTTTACTTATATCGTTGATGGCGGCTTGTTGAGCAACTTCCCGCTTTGGGTGTTCGACAATGAAATGCCGCGCGCTAACCTCATACCTGTCATCGGGTTCCAACTTGTCGGGAAGAGCGACATGCCGAGGCATACCATCCGAGGGCCAATTACGATGTTAGAAGCGCTCTTCAGCACCATGCTTAGTGCACATGATGAACGCTACATCGAGCAAAAGAATCGCTTCCGAACCGTTAAAATTCCTACATTAGGCGTCAGTAACACGCAGTTCACCATATCCAAAGAGTTAAGCATGTCACTGTACGAGTCGGGCTTTCTTGCAGCCAAAGCATACTTCAGTAGTTGGTCAGCCAGTAACTATGAAGAAAATTATGAGAAATTTGTGATGCGACCGCCACATAAATCGTTGACTTAGTGATACTTCGGAAAATCATCCTTATCCGAATCTTTCGTTCCGTTGATTACGCGAAATTTCGCGTTCTTCGTTTTGCCTTTTACAGAACCTCGAGGCATCGAGGTTTTTCTCCAACGGGAAGGTGGGAATTTATACAGTAGAAAAATCGCCCCAAGCACAAGAATAGGAATGAATAGTACACGCAGACTAACGAGCAAGCCTATGGCAATCAATACTCCTATGGCAATCTCAATCGGGGAAAATTTTCTTCTCATGCCCGTCCCTCCATAATTCGTTTTTCCGCTTCTAACATGCGGTTAAATGATGCAATGGACACCTCAACTTGACTGTCTTCAGGTTCTTTGGTTGTAAGCAGTTGAAGCCAAAGTCCTGGATAACCTAAATAACGAAGAACGGGTACTTCACGAAGCGAATTCGTAAAACGCAATACTTCATAAGAAACACCGATAACCAGTGGCAACAAAATTAAACGCTGCACAATACGCTCGACTAAACCGTCATAGTGAAGGAATGAGTAGATGACAACACCGATTAGAACGGTGAATACGATAAAGCTGCTGCCGCAACGGTAATGAAGTGTGTTGAACTTTTGGACATTGCTTACGGTTAGTTCCATACCAGCTTCATAGGCGCTAATGACTTTATGCTCTGCGCCATGATATTGAAACAATCTCCGAATCATAGGTGTAAGTGAGATGAAGTAAATATACCCCACCAGCAAAATGATTTTGATCACACCTTCTATAAGATTATGAAGAATTTGATTGCTAAATACATTTTGAAACAAAAACTGTTCAATAATAGCTGGAACTAAAGTGAAAATGAATTTCCCAAATAGAAATGAAAGAACACCAACGACGGCAACACCTAAAAACATGGAAATATTAGAGAAGATGCCTGTTTTTTCTTCCTTCTTCGCTGTGTTATCTTCACCTTCTTGCTCAGCGAATGACTCGGCTGAGAAATTCAGATGCTGCGCACCTTTAGCACTGGACTCAATAATACCTACAATTCCCCGAACAAAAGGGATTTTCTTAAGTGCTTGAACCCAAGGAATCACTTTCTTCGGTACTTCCAAAAAATCAAGGGATCCGTCTTTTTTGCGCACAGCAGTTACATGCACATTTCTTCCTGCGAACATGACGCCCTCGATGACGGCTTGTCCTCCGTATATACTGTTTTGTTCTGCCACCAGATTCACCTTCTCATCTTTCTCGATTTCATAATTCACTTTCTTATTGTAACGGATTCAGGTGTTGAATGCTACCGATTGCGACAGAACATACTATGATTGCCAATGAAAAGACAAGCCTTAACGGTAGAGAAAGGAAGAATGCAGATGACGAGTGCTCATACCGCGGAGAAAATGAAGACAAATCGCTGGGTGTTTGTGCTATATATCGGTTTTTTTGCTGGGCTGATATGGGGTGCCCTCAAAATAGTCGAAAATTATTTCAAATTTACGACCATAGGAATTGGTTTTCTCGTTGAACCTTTTTTCAAACATGATTTTTTTAACACGTGGATGGGGCTGTTCATTGGATGGATGGTGTTTGCTCTGTTCTCGATATTTGCAGCCTTCATCTATATGGTCACCATGTGGAAGCTGCGCAGCCCTTTTTGGGGGATTGGCTACGGCGCTGTGTGGTGGGCGATTATTTACCTTTTTATAGGACCGATTACGGGAATGGTGTATTGGATATGGGAATTAGAGTTAAATACGATTATTAGTGATGTTTGTTTATTCCTCGTTTGGGGGATGTTTATTGGTTACTCGATTGCAATTGAATATACAAGCGCAAGAACGACAGAGGCTATACCCAAGACATGAAAGTTATGGTAAAATATCAAAGGTTAATTAGCGTCAATTTGCTAATTGCCAATGACGATTGTTGCGGGAGGATATCCAATTGAAAAGGGTTCTTGTTTTGAATGGTCCGAATTTGAATATGCTTGGCATACGTGAACCTGGTGTGTATGGAACTGTAACACTTTCCACCATTATCGAGGGTTTGAATGAGCTGGGAACGGAGCTTTCGGTCCAATTGGAGAGCTTTCAATCTAACCATGAGGGCGAAATTATTGATAAAATCCACGAGGCTTATGGCACGAAGGACGGGATTCTCATTAATCCTGGCGCCTTCACTCATTACAGCTATGCAATTCGCGATGCGCTATCTACGGTACAATTGCCAACGGTAGAGGTTCATATTTCGAATATTCATAAACGTGAGGAATTTCGTCATCATTCGGTCATCGCACCTGTCGTGATTGGTCAAATTTGTGGATTTGGCGCAGAGAGCTACGCGCTTGGTTTACGAGCTTTACTACCCCATCTGTAGCATTTGCTTACGAAGATCGTTTTGCTAAAGCAAAACTTTTAAAGCATATGCTTACGAGGATAGTTTTACTAAAGTAAAACTCTTAGAAGGAATGGTGATTTGGATGCAGGAGAAACGTATTCAACGTCTTCGCGAGGCTATGCAACAACAGGATTTACCGGCAATACTCATCACGAACGCATATAACCGTACATATGTATCTGGATTCACTGGTTCCTCTGGCTATGTACTTATTACGCTTGACCGTGCCATTTTATTAACTGACTTCCGTTATATGACGCAAGCGCCGCAGCAAGCCCAATTGTTTGAAGTGGTTGAACATAAAGCTAAGGCGATCGAGACCGTAAGAGAACTCTTGCAGCAGCAAGCGATCACGAAGCTAGGTTTCGAACAGAGCGACGTTTCTTATGGCGATTTTGTAAACTATCAACAGGGACTTCCAGGCATCGAGTTTGTGCCAACTTCCCGTCTTGTTGAAATGATTCGCATGGTGAAGGATGAAGCTGAATTGCAAGTGATGCAGGAAGCGGCTGATTTGGCCGATCAAACCTTCTCACACATTCTTAATTTCATTAAACCAGGTGTCAAAGAGTTAGACATCGCGCTTGAAATTGAAGTGTTTATTCGCAAAAATGGAGGGACATCGACGTCCTTCGAGACGATCGTGGCCTCAGGTGAGCGTTCAGCGTTACCGCATGGTAAAGCAAGTGATCGTGTTCTCCAATTAAACGAATTTGTCAAATTGGATTTTGGAGCGTATTATAAAGGTTATTGCTCTGATATCACAAGAACGGTTATGCTAGGAAAGCCGACAGACAAGCATAGAGAAATTTATGATATTGTCTTGGAAGCGCAATTGCATTGTTTGGCTAACCTCAAACCGGGTATTACAGGCAGAGAAGGCGATGCCTTTGCGCGCGATGTCATCGTGAAGCGCGGTTATGGCGATTATTTCGGTCACGGTACCGGACATGGGTTGGGGATGGAGGTTCACGAATCGCCCCGCGTGTCGAAAACCGAAGATATGATTTTAACTCCTGGTATGGTTGTTACCGTTGAGCCTGGTATTTATCTCCCTGATTTTGGCGGAGTTCGAATTGAGGATGACGTAGTAATTACTGAGACCGGCATTAAAATACTTACACATTCTACCAAAGATTTTCTTATCATTGACTAGCGGAGGGATTTACAAGTGATATCAGTAAACGATTTTAAAACAGGTCTTACGATTGAAGTTGAGCATGATATTTTTACAGTTCTAGATTTCCAACACGTTAAACCAGGTAAAGGCGCTGCATTCGTGCGCTCCAAGCTGAAAAACCTTCGTAACGGCAACACCGTTGAGCGTACATTCCGCGCTGGTGAGAACGTTGGGCGTGCCCACATCGAAAACCGTGAAATGCAATACTTGTACGCAGCTGGCGACGATTACACATTCATGGATACGGAGACTTACGATCAGATTTCCCTTTCCCACGAACAATTGAAATGGGAATTGAACTTCCTGAAAGAAAACATGAACATCAAGATCATGAGCTATCAAGGTGAAATCCTCGGGATTAACCTTCCGAAGAGCGTTGACTTGAAGGTTGTTGAAACCGATGCAAGCGTCAAAGGCAACACAGCTCAAGGTGCTTTGAAAAATGCGAAAGTGGAAACAGGTCTTAATGTCATGGTACCGCTTTTCATTAACGAAGGCGATATTCTTTCTGTTGATACAGATGATGGCAAATACCTTTCACGCGCGAGCAACTAATAAGATAAGCCTTTCTGACTCGCAGGAGTCCGAAAGGCTTTTTTTCTTTTCTTACCACAGTCCATCATTTATATGCTATAATATTGAATTGTTATGCACTAGTATGCGTTAGGAGTGGGTCAGCTTTGTCTCTTATAGTGATGAAATTTGGCGGTAGCTCTGTCGGTGATGCGGAGCGAATGAAACGAGTTGCAAAAAGAATCGTTGAACGTAAACAAGCTGGTCACAGCTGTGTTGTTGTCGTTTCTGCGATGGGTGATACAACGGATGAATTGATCGACTTGTCAAAGCAAATTTACGATGGAGCCCCACCGGCTCGTGAAATGGATATGTTGTTGACGACAGGCGAGCAAGTTTCCGTAGCACTTTTATCGATGGCCATACATAATCTTGGTGAACAAGCAGTTTCGTACACCGGATGGCAAAGTGGCATTTTTACGGAGCCAGTACACGGTAAAGCGAGAATAACGGATATTCAACCTCAGCGTGTCCTGAATGCGACCCAGCAAGGGAATGTCGTGATCGTTGCCGGTTTCCAAGGGATGACCGAGGCAGGCGAGATTACCACATTGGGCCGCGGCGGCTCCGATACAACTGCTGTTGCACTTGCCGCAGCGATCAAAGCAGATCTATGTGAAATTTATACCGATGTTGATGGTATTTATTCCACGGATCCTCGTATCGTGAAAGTAGCAAGAAAGCTTGCTGAGATTTCCTATGATGAGATGCTGGAGCTTGCAAACCTTGGGGCAGCGGTACTTCATCCAAGAGCTGTTGAATATGCGAAAAACTACAACGTGACCCTCGTGGTACGTTCAAGCTTTAATTACAATGAAGGTACCAACGTGAAGGAGGAAGCAGTGATGGAGCAAGGAATCGTCGTTCGTGGCATCGCTTATGACAAAAATGTGGCAAGAATTAGTATTCTGGGTGTTCCTGAGAAGCCAGGTCAGCTTGCGAAGGTTTTCCTAGCACTTGCTGAAGTGCAAATTGACGTAGACATCATCGTTCAAAGCGGTGTGATCAACGGATCTGCCGATTTCTCTTTCACCACGACGCTGGCTGATCGCGAGAAAGCTCTTGATGTCATTGAACAAATTCGCGCTGAAGTTGGTTTCCGTGAAGTGACCTCCGAAGTAGATCTTGTGAAGGTTTCGATTGTTGGTGCTGGTATGGTTAGCTCACCAGGTGTTGCAGCGACGATGTTCAAAGTCATTTCCGATCTTGGCATTACGATCTCCTTGGTAAGCACATCTGAGATTAAAATGTCTTGTGTCATTGACAACACGAACTTAACAGATGTCATCCGTGCTCTTCACACAGCATACGGCTTGGACACTGCGGTGCAAGCTTTCGTAGGTGGACCAGAAGATCGCAGATAGTTGGATTTCTTAATGGAGTTTGTCCGCAATAAAATAAGCAAGCTTCAATAAAAATGCCGTAATTCCGGCAGCCATTAATGGACCCACCGGTATGCCGCGCATAAATAAGATGCCAAATATAGAACCAAGGACTAGACCCACAATTAATTGTGGGTCTACTTTTAGTAACTCCAAACCTTTTCCATTCATATAAGTAGCAATCGCTCCGCCTACAAGGGCAATGATCCCTGGCCACGTTGTAAAGACGGAAAGGATATCTTTCATGGAGATACGGTCACTCGCAAATGGAATCAGAACGCCAATTGTAAGGAACAGCAGGCCAAGCTCCAGCCCTCTGCGCTCCATGGTAGGGAAGTAACGATCTAGACCTATTAATTTAATGGCAAGTAAAAGACAAGCCGCAGTTGTAATGATCGGAGAACGGCCTATGAGTCCAATTATGATTAGAATAACTAAGAGTAAATCACCATTCATGAACAAAACCCCTCGTCCTCATCGTCGTCATTTTAGTTTATGAAAGGGGCTTGTATTTAGAACGCATGGTGATGGGAGCTACCGCCCAAAGAGGACCATCTGATCATGTTCCAGAACCGGAACGCAATCCGTCATATTCGCGTTGGCACAGAGTTCGACGTCCGCGAGGAAGCCGGCCTTTTTCATTTTTTTACCATTGCAGCTGGCAAGTATAGTCTCAAATAACCGATCCTTAGCTTCGAGATAGCAACCGCGCATCGCCAAGCCAAAGTCATTCGTTATCATGAGGCTCTCACCAAGCAAGGCCGCAATTTCGTCCAATATGAAGCCGGCACAGAGGCCATCCTCTAAGGAAAATACATCCTGCGTCCCTGCACATACGATCACCGTGTCCCGTTTCAGATCGATTGTTGCCATCGCAGTGGCTCTGCCGTTAATGATTGCTCCCGCAAGCACACGATCGGCTTTTATTGCTTTTTGAATCCCTCTCGTACCATTTGTGGTCGTCAAAATGACGCGTTTGCCTTGCACAGCTTCGCGCGTATACTCGAGTGGAGAATTGCCAAAATCAAAGCCTGGAATTTTTTTGCAATAGCGTTCACCGCCGAGTAAATCGCCAATGCGAGCCAATTCTTTCGCTTTCATAACCGTATCAACAGGGACTACTCCCTTGCTGCCATTCATCAATGCGGTGATGATTGTGCTGGTTGCACGTAAAACATCAACGACAATGACGGTTTTATGGAGAAACTCGTCACTTCTAGCTTCGCCGATGTTGGCGATCACCTCGATATGCATGTGCTATTCCTTTCTGGAAATATAGAATTTATAGGTTTTACCTAATAAATTCTATATTTTTGGATAAATGCATGAGTCCTATGAAGGACTGTGCAGTCATTTATTTCATACCTAAGGACAACGTGTCCGAACGGAGTCCTCTCCTCAAAGCTTCTAACGAAATAACTTCATCTGGTGAAATATTGCCTAAATGAATATCAGGACCCAGGGAGTTAATCAAATGCACCTGTTGGGTTTTTAGAGGCGCCTCCCATAAAAGCTGATCTCCTGAGACGGAAGCAAGCACGCTGTGCAACTCCTCATCTTTACATTTTCCATGCCCATCAAAAATGCCAACACCCATGCCAGACTCACGCGCTTCAATTGTGACTAGGGATGCACCTAATTCCGAGTCGATGAAAACTGTCTCAATTAATTCTGCTAACTCAATAGAGGAGCCCCATCCTTTTTTTCCATACTCCGTAACGACTTCCAAGCCTTCATCTAAACCTCTAGCTATCAGCTCATTACGCTGTTTACGATCCATTTGAATGGTACCGTCGGAAATTTCAATGCCATTAAAGCCGAGTGCAAGTATCATGTCAAAAAAAGAATCTACGGCATGCTGTTGTACAGCTACTTCCAGAAATGTCCCTCCTGGGTAGATGAGAATGTTATTCTCCTTGGCTAGGTTTATTTTGCTTCGCAGCACGGCTTGCGGGTAAAGCGGCGATGTGCCGAAACCAAGCTTGATCATATCCACGTGACTACTTGCGGTGTGGAGTAAGTCTTGAAAGGCAAGCAATCCGAGCCCCTTATCCATCACCATCGTTTTTCCCAACGTTCTTGGTTTCATCTGCCTATGTCCAGTAGGGTCGGCTAGAACGGGGTTCCATTTCAATTGAGAGGTCACTTCCATCTGTCTTTCTCCTCACTGTCCTTCGAAGGATCAATTATGTGTACAGCATATGCATCAGCACAAATGGAGGTGCCCAGCATGCCTAAAATGAGACGAGCTCGCATAAGGTAGGGAAAAAGCGTATGCTTCCGAAGCGAGTTTTGATGCTGCAATATTCTGCTGAGCTTGCTTGGGCTAATCAAAACTTTTAGGGGGTAGTAACTCATGAACAAGATCGTACTCACGATGGCTTCATTACGGATGATGTCTGGGAGTATCGAAATCATTGCAGCTATTCTCATGATAAGACTAGCAACAATTGAGAAAGCGCTGATGGTGAATTCAGCTCTAGCACTAGTAGGTCCTCTAGTACTACTAACTACCACAACGATTGGTTTAGTAGGCATAGCCGAAAAACTATCATATGGAAAGATGTTGTGGGTCATTGCAGGTGTCAGTTGTCTGTTTATTGGGATTATTAAAAAGTAATCGGTCATATTTCTTTCTAGTAAGCATAGAAATGAATATAGAAGACTGGACAACTTGGAGGGCTGTCTCCCGATGCTAGCGAGTATTACACACCTGTTGCCCCAAAACATCCGATTCATGCTTAGTGAGCTTCCAACGAACGTACAAGCTAGCGTGGAAGAAATCAGGGTGAGAGAGTCGCGTCCCCTTGAAATTAGCTGGGCCGACCGCTATGCCTTCATTAGTGAGCGAGGGCATATGATCACGCAAGGAGATTTGGCTTACAAACCGACTAGGCAAGATTGTCTAACACTGCTTGAGATTCTAACGAATCATTCGTTGTACACCTTTGAGGAAGAACTGCGAAGAGGGTATATCACGGTGTCTGGCGGTCATCGCGTAGGACTAGCTGGGCGTACGATCCTCGACCAAGGTCAAGTGAAGCAAATTCGCGATGTGAGTTCCTTTAATATTCGGATCGCGCGCGAAATTCAGGGTGTGGGTCAGGAGATTTTACCGTATCTCGTAGATCAGAGTATGGGAAATATTCATCACACGCTCATCATTTCCCCGCCGCAGCAAGGGAAGACCACCTTAATTCGCGACCTAGCTAGACTCATCAGCCGAGGCGAATGGGGGGCTAGAAACAGCTCTCTATCGGGTAAAAAAGTAGGAATCGTAGATGAACGCTCCGAGTTGGCTGCTTGTGTCAAAGGGGTACCTAGATTTGACTTAGGGCCGCGCACAGATGTGCTAGACGGGTGTCCGAAGGCAGAAGGCATGATGATGATGATCCGTTCACTATCACCCGAGGTCCTCATCGTCGATGAGATCGGTCGAGCGGAGGATGCTGATGCGATTCATGAGGCTGTTCACACGGGAATTCGTGTACTAGCTACCGCTCATGGAGCGAGCTATGAGGATGTACGTAGACGGCCCGTACTCAGGCAATTGATGGAGGAAAGGGTGTTTATGAAATATGTCATCCTCCAGCGGAGAAAAGGCGCTCCTGCTACCTTTCGGATCCTAGATCAAGAAGGCAAGGTTATGGAGATGTATGACGAACGCAAAGGACGATGAAGATGCTGAAATTTGTCGGTGGAGTTCTGATCTTCGGTGCAGCTTCGATGTATGGCTTTCTACAGGCTGCTCACTATGTTAGACGACCAAAGCAAATTCGCGGACTAATCAACGCGCTAGGCCGAATGGAGACAGAAATTGCTTATGCGCTTACGCCCCTTCCGGAGGCATTTGCTTCACTAAGCAAGCAGGTCGCTGATCCGCTTTCTTCCTTATTTCGCTTAATGTCAGAACGGTTGCTGGGCAGTAATGGTGAGTCAACCAAAGATCTATGGCAAATGACGGTCAAGGAAATCTGGTCAAGAACCTCGATGAGGCAAGCTGAGCAAGAAGTGATGCTCCAACTGGGACCTGTGCTTGGACTTTCAGATCGGAGTGACCAAATCAAGCATCTGCGGCTTGCGATTAGCCAACTTCAATCGGAAGAAACGGATGCCAGAGATGAACAGCAGCGCTACGAGAAAATGTGGAAAAGCCTGGGCGTCTTAATCGGAGCGTTAGTCGTGATTTTAATGTACTAGTGGGCAGAGTGAGGTGCCAGGAATGAATGTTGATGTGAATGCCATTTTCCAAATCGCCGGCATCGGAATCATTATCGCTATGATCCATTCTGTGCTGAAACAGATGGGAAAAGAGGATATGGCACACTGGGTCACGGTCATAGGCTTCGTAGTCGTGCTTTTTATGGTCGTCAGTATGCTGGATAACTTGTTCAAAGAAATTAAAACTATTTTCCTATTCCAATGAGGTGGTCTGATGGAAATCATCCAAATCGTAGGACTAGGACTCATCGTCACGATCTTGACGCTCATTATCAAAGAGCAGAAGCCGATGTTCGCTTTTTTATTAGCAGCTTTTACGGGCATCGTGATTTTCTTGTTCTTAATAGGCAAAATTTCTTCGGTCATCCAAGTCCTTGAGGATCTAGCTGAGAAGTCAAACGTGAACATTGTTTTCCTGAAAACGATTCTGAAGATTATAGGCGTAGCTTACATCGCCGAGTTTGGCGCACAGATTGTCCGTGATGCTGGCCAAGATTCCATTGCTTCCAAAATTGAGCTATCAGGTAAGGTGCTCATTATGGTCATGGCCATTCCGATCATTACAGTCATCATCGAGACCGTGGTTAAGCTACTCCCTGCTTAGCAGATTCACCTAAGGAGTGACACGCATGCACCTACTTTATTCGCACCAGAAGCTGAACAACCGGTGGATCTTATTGTTTATTATGGGCATGGGCTTATGGCTTGGATTGTCGGGCTCGTTAACTGCTGAATCGCCAACAGATGTCATGATCAAAGAGCAAGCGAACCGCTTGAATACGGAGCCGGTCGAGCAATATTGGGATAAGCTGATGAAAGAATATGGGGGTTATTTCCCAGAAAGTAAGCCGCCAACCTTCATGGAACTTCTCCTTGGGACCAAGGGCATTAGTATGAAGAGTATCTTCAAAGGGCTTCTGAGCTATGTTTTTCATGAAATTATCATCAATGGCAAATTACTGGCTTCCATTGTTGTTTTGACCGTCTTTAGCATGATTCTTGAGACGCTGCAAAGCTCGTTTGAAAGAAACACGGTAAGCAAGCTAGGCTACACCATCACCTATATGGTGCTCATCATCATTGCGATCAATAGCTTCAGCGTTGCGATCGGGTATGCGAAGACAGCCATTTCGTCCATGATTCAATTCATGATAGCGATCATGCCATTGTTACTTACACTACTGGCGTCCATGGGAAATATTACTTCGGTTGCCATTCTGCATCCATTGATTGTGTTCATGATCCACTCTGTGGGTACGGCCATTTATGTGTTTGTTTTTCCGCTCTTGTTTTTCTCGGCGGTGCTGCACATCGTAAGCTCACTCAGCGATAAGTTTAAAGTCACACAGTTAGCCAATCTGTTGCGCACCGTAAGTTTAAGCATGCTGGGCGTGTTCGTGACAGTGTTCCTCGGGGTCATTTCCATCCAAGGCACGGCGGGCGCTGTAAGAGATGGCGTTGCGATTCGAACGGCGAAGTACATTACGGGGAATTTCGTGCCTGTAGTAGGACGACTATTCTCGGACGCAACGGAAACCGTGATAGGGGCATCCTTATTAGTCAAAAATGCGATAGGACTCGTTGGTGTCGTCATCCTCGTGCTCCTGTGTGCCTTTCCAGCGATCAAAATCTTAACGCTGGCTTTCATCTACAATCTATCAGCGGCGCTGATGCAGCCACTGGGCGATAGTCCAATCATTGCTTGTCTACAGACAATCGGCAAAAGCTTAATTTATGTGTTTGCAGCGCTAGCGGCAGTAAGCTTAATGTTTTTTCTTGCCCTGACCATCATGATCACGATTAGCAATGTCTCCGTCATGATGAGGTGAAAGGAGCCCAGCGATGGATTGGTTAGCAGGATGGCTGAAAACCGTCATTATGGTCATAATGCTTGCGACGTTTGTTGATCTTCTACTCCCAAGCAATACGATGCAGCGGTATGTGAAGACGGTTTTGAGTCTATTTATTCTACTGACGCTGCTTACCCCCGTGCTTCAGCTGTTCCAGAAGGATTGGAATATGGACCAGCTGCTTAGCCAAGCGGAGAAAGAACAGAATGAGAAAACCATGCTTGCCGGAGGTTTTGGAAATCAATCACAAATGAAGTCTCTTGAAGCTATAACGAAGGATGCCAACAAGATTCAAGATGCTGAACATAAGAAAACACAAGAATTGGTGCAATCACAATTGGCAGGCTTGATGAAAGAGGACTTACAGAAACAAACGGAATGGCCAATTGAAGCGGTACAAGTGCAAGTACAGGTAGACAATAACGGGAAACCCATCATTTCAAGCGTGAAGGTGACCCTTGATGATATAGAAGCGAAGAAGCAACTGGCAACGACTAGCAAAAGCATTGCTGCCATGGAGCCAGTCAAACCCGTAGATCCTATCAAAATCGGGTCTACCGCGACAGTGCAAGATCGTATAACAAGCACACAGGGTGATACTCAGTCAACCAAAGAAAATGTGCCTGGCGTGCAAGAAATGGACCGACTCAAGCAAGTGATTTCACGGAATTGGCTCGTAGATCCTGCCAAAATCGAGATCGGAGCAGCACAAAGCAAAGGATGGATGGCGAGGTGAATCGATGGGAACATTGCTGCAATGGATGGAGCACAAATTCGGCGGCGGACCAGGTGGGCCTAAACGTAAAAATACGTTATTATGGGTCATCATGGTTGGACTCTTAGGAGCAGCGCTAATGATTATAAACGCATTTATAACTGTTAAAGATCTGGATCCCATTGGCACAGGCAGAGCGTCCCCAGCACCCGTGAGTAAAGAAACATTTGTAGGAAGCTCATCCAAGGAAGACTCAAGCTTTCATGATTACGAACAAGCTTATGGCGACCAGTTGAAAAGAATCCTGCAAAAAATTGTCGGTGTCGGCGAGGTGGAAGTGCTCGTTACCATTGAATCTACGGAAGAAATGACCGTTGACAAAAATTATAACGACAATCAGACCATGACGACAGAACGCGATAATGGTGGAGCAACTCGCAACATATCCCAGGTAACGCGGAGCGGTGAAGTCGTCATTTATCAAGTGTCAGGTGACCAGAAGCCGCTTGTGCTCAAATACATTAAACCCAAAATTAGAGGTGTCATTGTTGTTGCGAAAGGCGCAGAAAATCTCACGGTGAAGAAAATGATCATGGAAGCCGTTGAGCGAGGAATGGACGTTCAAGCAAGTAAAATTTCGATTTTACCGCGCAAAACAGGGGAATAAAATTTTGGAAATCAATCAACTATTCTAAGGAGGAATAAACAATGAATGCAAAAAGACAAACAATATGGCTCGTATCGATGCTTAGCTTGATGGTGGTGCTGTCCGCTTATTATTTGTTCACAGAGGATGTCAACAAACTGGATCTGGCAACGACAGATGCCATCACGCAATCGCAAGAAGTGAAAATTGATATGACCCAAGTGGATCCAGTAACAGGTGCGAAAACAGATGTGAAAGCAACAACAGGAACAGGCGTACAAATCGACTCGAAAACGACAACGCCGCAAACTTCTACAAAAACAGATGCTAAAGCGACAACGACACAAGACAGCTCCAAAACTACGACAAAAGATGTGTCCAAAACAACAACAACAACCAAAACAGATGATCAAGTCTTGAAGCAAGTGGAGGAGCAAGCGAAAACGACATCAGCAAACGATTATTTTACGAATGAACAAGTGAAACAAAATAATTACTTCAGCAAAGTTTCTACGGATTTGATGACGATTATTTTGGATGGTAAGAAATCGCCTGAGGCTGTAGCTAAAGCGACTAACGATTTGTCTGCATTGACAGATCTACAAGAAAAAATTGAAAATCTACAAGAACTTCTCATTCAAGATTTCCCGCAAGCGGTCATTAATCAAGATGGCGCCAAGTGGAAAGTGACAGTTCAAGCGGATAAATTAGAAAAAAGTCAAGGTGTATCCATCGTGGATATGATTGTTGAAGAGCTGGGTGCAACTCCTGAAAATATCAAGATCCAGTTAGTACGCCCGTAGGGATTTGAGCAAAGTTTTGGCTACTCAAAATGATGGTGGAAAGGGTCCGGATAAACTGGACTCTTTCCATTTCGTGCGTTTATGGGTATAATACATACGTTGCGGCTATGAAAACGCATTTTTAAAGGTTCACCAACGTCTAAAGGAGTGACTTGAATGTTTAAATTGAGTGAAATCAAAGAGTTAATTAAACTCGTCGATCAATCCTCTTTACAAGAGCTTGAAATTGAAAATGAAGGTGCACGCCTTTCTATTCGTAAGCCGAATAAATCGGAGCCTGTCTATGTATCTGCACCAGTTCAACACACATATGCACCGCTTGCTCAACCTAACTATGCAAATTCAGCACCTGCTGCAACTGCTCTCGAAGCACCAGCACATGCTAACGGACAAGCCAAGCAAGAAGATTCATCTTTACATAAGATCGTATCTCCGATGGTGGGGACTTTCTATCAATCCGCTTCCCCTGGTTCTGCGCCTTTCGTAAGCGTTGGCTCTAAAGTGAGTGACAAGACTGTCGTTTGTATTGTTGAAGCCATGAAATTAATGAACGAAATAGAAGCTGAAGTGAAAGGCGAGATCGTTGAAATTCTCGTTGAAAACGGACAGCTAGTAGAGTATGGACAACCGTTATTTTTGGTTAGACCGGAGTAGTTGCGTTTGTAGCTTATGCTGTCAACGCAAGCTTTTCTCACGAAGAGCTCTTAGGAGGGCAAATCATGAAATTTAATAAAATTTTAATTGCGAACCGCGGGGAAATTGCGGTTCGTATTATCCGAGCATGCCGTGAGCTTGGCATCTATACGGTTGCTGTGTACTCGGAAGCAGATCGAGATGCCTTGCATGTTCGTCTGGCGGATGAAGCTTATTGCATCGGACCAACTGCGTCCAAAGACAGCTATTTAAACTTCACCAACTTGATGAGCGTTGCAACCTTGACGGAATGTGATGCTATTCATCCAGGGTACGGCTTCCTAGCTGAAAATGCTGACTTCGCAGAAATTTGCGAGAGCTGCAATATCACTTTCATCGGTCCTTCACCTGACGCGATTTCCCGGATGGGCGATAAGGCAGTTGCCAAGCAAACGATGAAGGAAGCGAGAGTTCCGATTATTCCGGGCTCCGACGGCTTGGTTGAGGATATTGATGATGCTGTGGTTATCGCTCGCGATATCGGGTATCCGATTATTATTAAAGCGACAGCAGGCGGCGGCGGTAAGGGTATCCGTATTGCAGAGAACGAGGAAACGCTTGTTCAGCAAATTACGGCTGCTCAGCAAGAAGCCCAGAATGCATTCGGTAATGCAGGGATTTACTTAGAGAAGTACTTAACAGGTATGAAGCATGTTGAGATCCAAATCATTGCGGATAAGCATGGCAATGTTGTTCACCTAGGCGAACGTGATTGCTCCGTACAGCGTCGCAGACAGAAGCTTGTTGAAGAAGCGCCTTGTCCGGTTCTTACTGAGGAAACGCGTAAAGCGATGGGGCAAGCAGCTGTCCGTGCAGCGAAGGCTGTGAATTATTCAGGCGCAGGAACACTTGAATTCCTATTAGGTCCAGATGGTAATTTTTACTTTATGGAAATGAACACGCGGATCCAAGTTGAACACCCAGTAACCGAAATGATTACGGGTATCGATATTATCCAAGAAATGATTCGCGTAGCTGAAGGAAATCCACTGTCATTCAGACAAGAAGATGTCCGAATCAACGGTTGGGCAATCGAATGCCGCGTCAATGCAGAAGATCCGAATCGGAACTTCATGCCGTCCCCAGGACAAGTAAAATTCTACTTGCCGCCAGGTGGATTCGGCGTACGTGTTGACAGTGCGGTTTACCCAGGGTATACGATCCCGCCACACTATGATTCGATGATCGCGAAGCTTATCGTTTGGGGAAGTACACGTGAAGAAGCCATTAACCGTATGAAAAGAGCTCTCAATGAGTTCGCGGTGGACGGTGTGAACACGACGATTCCTTTTCATCTGAAGTTGCTTGAACACAAGAAATTTATCAAGGGCGACCATGATATCAAGTTCTTGGAAGAGCACGATGTAAACGATCCAGAGTCGTAGAGAAACATTTGTCATATTTTTGCCAAAATGTTATACTAATAAATTAAGATGGCTTATCCCATTTGAATCGAAACCAGTTTTGTTGCTCCACAAATTTTTTAGGAGGTGCCACAATGAGCACAATCGCTCCGGATTACGTCAAGACAGACATGGGCAGCATCCAGATTGCCCCCGAGGTTATCGAAATCATTGCCGGTTTGGCAACGGTGGAAGTGCAAGGTGTAGCGGGGATGAGTGGCGGATTAGCTGGCGGCATTGCTGAATTACTTGGACGCAAGAATTTGTCCAAAGGCGTAAAGGTAGAGGTCGGACAACGTGAAGCTGCCATTGACGTCTCCATCATTATTGAATATGGGAATCGTATTCCTGAAGTTGCAAGTGATATTCAGAACAATGTGAAGCAGGCGATTGAATCAATGACTGGGTTAAATGTCGTTGAAGTTAACGTACATATTCATGATGTTCATTTTAAGCAGGCAGATAAACAGGTTGATGAAGAACCAGCGGCTGCCCATCGTGTGAAATAAGCGGTAAAGCTGAGCCATATGGATATCAATGGAAACCCCCTACAGGTTGCAGGGGGTTTCCTCTAACTTAGGAAGGGGACAAGCGTAGTGGGTAAAATTGTGGACAGGCTCTTGCTGCTTTTCTATAGCCTGATTATTTTCGTCGCATCGATCGTTGTATTGTTCACAGCATCTAGTTGGATCCCACTCGATCAAGCAAGTCAAACACTAAGTCATTTTTATTACGAGAAGAGCTACGCTTATCCGGGCATTATCATTAGTTTGATCATGCTGCTGATCTCCGTACGTTTCCTGATCGTAACGCTTCGTCGCGGACGTTCCCAAGCGCCATCGATTGATCAACGCACCGATTTTGGCGATATCCGTATCTCCATCGAAACTGTTGAGAATCTCTCGCTGAAAGCAGCGGGTCGCACGAAAGGTGCAAAGGATCTGCGTGCACGAGTTAGAGTGAATCAATCCGGGCTGGAAATTACAATTAGAACCATTGTAGATGGGGAAAGCTCGATTCCGGAACTGACTGAAGACATGCAAGGTACAGTGAAAAGTTACATAGAAGAGATTACCGGTATTCCTGTAGCTTCCGTAACCGTATTCGTAGCGAACATCGTGCAATCTGCCCCAACGTTTAAAAGCCGAGTCGAATAGAGGTGAATCCACATATGTGGAATGAACTATGGAATTTCCATAGGGGCAAAGTAATCGGAGTGACAGCGGGTATATTCTTCGGTTTTATTTATTTATTTTTTGGTTTTTGGGATATGTTGATCTTCGGATTTATCGTACTCGTAGGTTTTTATGTTGGTAATAAGCTGGATCGTAAGGAAAGTTTCGTCATGCTAGAAGACATTTGGCGCTATCTCACACAAAAATGGAGAATGTTTCGCTAAAATCCCTGGTTCATCCATGGATTTTTTTGTTTGGATTGGATCCAATTTGACGTATACTAGGAGAAAGAGTTTTTAAAATAATAGAAATTATGTGTTTCACATTATACAACGGCTATATTTCTACATAAACGAACTCGTCCAAAGTGGACGGGCAAAGCCGTTTATTTTGGGAAAAGGTCGTTTTGCTGGAGCGAAACGCTTAGGAGGAACAGAATGAAACGCAGAATTGCACGTGAAATTGCTATACAAAGCTTATACCAAATCCAAATGAATGAGGCTACTCCTCAGGAGGCTGTTCAAATCGCGATTCATGAAGCTGAACATGATAATGAATCGCAGTTGGATTTCTCCGGAGATAAGATAGATCCTGTCTACATAATTGAGCTTGTTGAGGGGACTTACAAGAACAAGGTAAGCATCGACGAGTTGTTGGAGGAGTATCTGAAGGGCTGGGCTATGGACAGGCTGTCCCGTATTGATCGTGAAGTGCTGCGCCTAGGTGCTTATGAGATGCTGTATCGCGATGATGTTCCACCGAAGGTTGTTGTCAATGAAGCCATCGATTTGGCTAAGCATTATGGTACAGAGGAATCAGGGAAATTCGTAAACGGTGTACTCGGGAAAATGATCAAAGAAATCGACGATCTGAAAGAAAAAGTACTTCGTACACAATAATCAAAGTGTAATAACGTTCATATCGCGTAGGGTTTAACAAGTTAAGGGGGAAATAACATGTCAGCACAAGTAATTAATGGGAAAGAACTCGTGAGCTCCATTCGTGAGGAAATCAGATCTGACGCAGCGGCACTAACCGCGCAAGGGAATCAACCAGGTCTTGTCGTTGTTATTGTGGGTGAAGATGCAGCTTCGCAAGTATATGTTAGAAACAAAGCGAAAGCCTGTGATGATGTAGGCATCTATTCCGAAGTACACCGCCTGCCTGAGCAAACGACGCAAGCAGAATTAATCGCACTCATCCATGGTTTTAATAACAATAATCGGATCAACGGCATACTTGTTCAATCACCATTGCCGAAGCATATCAACGAAGAAGCGGTTGTGGATGAAATTGATCCAGCTAAGGATGTGGATTGCTTCCATCCAATCAATGTCGGGAACCTGATGATTGGTAAAGATGGCATGAAGCCTTGTACACCGCATGGTGTTATTGAAATCCTCAAGCGGACAGGCGTGGAAATCGCAGGTAAGCATGCTGTCGTAGTTGGCAGAAGCAATATTGTAGGTAAACCAATGGCTATGTTGTTGTTGCGTGAGCATGCGACGGTTACTGTAGTTCATTCCCGTACGCCGAACATGGAAGAGATTACAAAGCAAGCAGATATATTAGTTTCAGCCGTAGGTAAGGCTAATTTCATTAAAACGCACCACGTGAAGCCAGGCGCTGTTGTGATCGACGTAGGTATTAACCGAAAAGCGGATGGTAAAGTGACGGGGGATGTCGATTTCGAAGCGGTCAAAGAAGTTGCAGGCACGATCACGCCAGTTCCAGGCGTTGTTGGACCTATGACGATTACGATGCTGCTTCGCAACACAGTTGATGCGGCGAGCCGTGCAGCTAAAGCGAATGTGAGCGTATAATCACCTTATGGCGAGAAACGAAACTAAGATTTTATCGGTTAAAGACCTAAACCGTTATATTAAGCTATTGCTGGAAGGAGACTCGCGTCTCCAGGATGTATGGGTCCGAGGCGAAATCTCCAACTTCACGCATCACTCCAGTGGTCATATGTATTTTACATTGAAGGATGCAGACGGTCGGCTGAAAAGCATCATGTTTGCTTCGCATAACCAGAAGCTCGGATTTATCCCGAAAGAGGGCACGAAAGTGATTGCTCGCGGGAATATTTCTGTTTATGAGCGAGACGGCGCTTATCAATTCTATGTGACGGCGATGCAGCCTGATGGCATTGGCAGCTTGTATTTGGCGTTCGAGCAGCTGAAAAAGAAGCTCGAAGGCGAAGGGCTTTTCGCGCCAGAGCGCAAGAAACCGATTCCTCGGTTTCCGCGCGCCATTGGGGTGATCACGTCCCCGACGGGGGCCGCCATTCGTGATGTGATCATCACGCTGCAGCGGCGCTTCCCGTCGATCCCGATCTTGCTGTACCCTGTCCTCGTACAGGGTACACAGGCGGCGCCTTCGATCGTCAAGGCGATCGAAGCCATGAACCGGCTCGGTGAAGCCGACGTGCTCATCGTGGGCCGCGGCGGCGGCTCACTGGAAGAGCTGTGGGCCTTCAACGAGGAAATCGTGGCGCGGGCTATCGCAGCCTCCGCGATTCCGATCATCTCGGCCGTCGGCCACGAAACGGACTTTACGATCGCCGACTTCGTCGCCGATCTGAGAGCGCCGACGCCTACGGCGGCGGCAGAGCTCGCGGTGCCGCACCACCTCGAGCTGAAGCAGCAGCTATCGCAGCAGGCACAGCGCCTGCATTACGGGCTGCTGCAGCAGCTGCGCCGCAAGCAGGAACGGCTGGAGCGCGCGAAGCGCTCGCCGTTCCTGACGAACCCCCGCAGGCAGCTGCTCATGCAGCCTGCGGAGCGACTCGACCGGCTGGCGGAGCAGCTCGGTTATCGCATGCGTCAGCGCCTAACGGAGTTGGCGCAGCGGCGATTGAAGCTGGAGCGTCGCTTATCCTGCTTCAATCCGACCGAGCAGGCCGTGATCGCGAGGCAGCGTTTGGATGCTTCCAAACGCCAGATGCTCACGGCCATGCAGAACCTCCTGCGTTCGAAGAAGCAGGAGTGGCAATCAGGCGTCCGCCATTTGGACGCCCTCAGCCCGCTGAAGGTAATGCAGCGTGGCTACAGCCTTGCTTATGACGAGCAGGAGAAAAAGCTCGTTCGTTCGGTCGCACATGTGAAAATTGGCGATCGTTTATCCATACGTCTGAAAGATGGTAAAATACAATGTCAAGTTTCGGGGATGGAGGCGAACATGGATGTCAACGAGTGAAACAGAAGTAAGCTTTGAAGTGGCCATCGAGCAGCTAGAACGCATTGTCAGCCAGTTAGAAAGCGGCGATGTACCTTTAGAGAAAGCCATTGAATTGTATCAAGAAGGCGTAAGGCTCTCCCATTTATGCGGAGTTAAATTAGAGCAAGTGGAGAAGAAAATTGAGATGCTGGTTGAAGGGGAAGCTGGGGTAACAAGGAAGCCTTTCCAGCCTGTCTTAGAAGATAAGGGGAATTAGTTTGAATAACACGACGTCTAATATTCATACCTACATCGCTTCCCATGCTGAAATGGTCGAAGCCGCACTACGTCAATCGTTGCCTACTGCCTGGGATGTTCCAGCTTCTCTACGTGAGTCCATGGATTATTCCCTGATGGCAGGCGGCAAACGATTGCGCCCTATTATGGTTATAGCAGCTGCTGAGGCGCTTGGGGGCTCGTTGGAAGCTGCCATGCCTGTTGCACTAGCTATTGAATTAGTGCACACGTATTCCTTAGTGCATGATGATCTTCCAGCGATGGATAATGATGATTACCGGAGAGGGAAGTTAACCAATCATAAAGTATATGGCGAGGCGATGGCTATTCTAGCTGGCGACGCGCTGCTTACGCACGCCTTCTTCAGTGTTGCCCAAGCGCACAAAAAGTTCGGTGTTCCTGCCGATCGAGTGCTAGCGATTACGGAAGAGCTTGCCGTTCTTGCAGGTGCTCGCGGAATGGTTGGCGGGCAAGCAGCTGATATGCTTGGAGAACAAGGTCTGACGAAGCTAGAAGAGCTTACCTACATTCATACGCACAAGACAAGCGACCTTATCGTATTCTCCTTGCGTGCGGGTGGACATATTGCGGGAGCGACTGAAGCTCAGTTGGAAGCGCTCAGTGAATTCGGTCACGCACTGGGACTTGCTTTTCAAATTCAAGATGATATTTTGGATATTATCGGTGATGAAGCCAAGTTAGGCAAGCCAGTCAAGAGCGATGAGAAGCAGCAAAAGGTGACATTCCCTTATTTTATCGGCATGGAAGCTTCTGAACAGAAGGTGCATGAGCTGACGAACCAAGCGAAAGAAGCCTTAGTTAGATCCAATATAGCGAACCCAGAGCGGCTGCTGCAGATCGCAGATTACTTGATGAAAAGAGATCACTAAGTGACCATTTATCGAGATCCTCTTATAGAGGTAGTTCAAAAAGTCCAATTTTGATCAGGAAGTAGTCTAAGAAGCGGATTCGACATCGAATATTGAATTCAGCCGGAAATTCCGGTGCTCACGTAGTTTCTACTACGCTCCGCTCCTCATTTCCTAGCTTCGTTCAATCTTCTCGGTGCTGAAAACCAGACTTTTTGAACACGCACTTATAGTCAAAATGAAACTTATTGTCATGGCTGACGTACTCGTTCTATAGGGGGATGCATCCGTCCATCCATGGCGTTTTACACGAAATACCAAATTCTATGATATAATGGTGAAATCTTAGTATTTTCACATTGAAAGTGAGGAAACAAGCGTGCTGCTCGAACAAATCAATCGGCCTGCAGATTTGAAGCGGTTATCCTTGACGGAGCTCGAAGAATTGGCAGGGGAAGTCCGTCAATTTCTAATTGAGAAACTTTCCGTTACGGGTGGACATCTGGCCCCGAACTTAGGCGTGGTTGAACTCACAATTGCCTTACACACCATGTTTCACAGCCCGTATGATAAACTGATTTTTGATGTGGGTCACCAGGCGTATGTGCACAAAATTTTGACTGGACGCAAAGACAAGTTTGATACGTTGCGCAAATATAAGGGGCTCTGCGGTTTTATTAAGCGTTCCGAAAGCGAACATGATGTTTGGGAAGCAGGACATAGTAGTACATCACTGTCAGCTGCTATGGGTATGGCGATGGCGCGTGATCTCAAAGGCGAACATAATAAGGTTGTTGCCATCATTGGTGATGGTGCGCTTACAGGCGGTATGGCACTAGAAGCCATGAATCATATTGGTCACGAGAAGAAAAATATTACGGTCATTCTGAATGACAATGAAATGTCTATTGCGCCCAACGTAGGGGCTCTTCATAATTATTTAAGCAAGATTCGTTCGGATCGTCATTATCTGAAAGCCAAAGAAGAAGTCGAATACTTACTGAAGAAAATTCCTGCCATCGGCGGAACGCTGGCCAAAACCGCGGAGAAGCTGAAGGATAGTCTTAAATATTTTGTATTGAATGGTGTTTGGTTTGAAGAACTAGGCTTTACGTATATCGGACCTGTGGATGGGCATAACTTACAAGTTCTAATGGATACGCTGAAACAGGCTGAGAAGGTTGCAGGTCCTGTGCTTATTCATGTCGTTACGACCAAGGGTAAAGGCTATAAGCCTGCTGAGAACGATTCACACACTTGGCATGGTCTAGGGCCATACAAAATGGAGTCGGGGCAAGTTCTTAAGTCTTCTGGACCGCCGATGTATACGACGGTATTTGGTGATACCTTAATAGAGCTTGGAGAGAAGGACTCACGTGTAGTTGCAGTTACACCTGCGATGCCAGGTGGATCCGGTTTGTTGAAATTTGCGAAGCAATTTCCGAATCGAATGATTGATGTAGGTATTGCGGAGCAGCATGCGGCTACGTTATGTGCAGGCTTAGCAAGCGAAGGCTTAAAGCCCGTATTTGCTGTCTACTCAACATTCCTGCAACGTGCCTATGATCAGGTTGTTCATGACATTTGTCGCCCTAAATTAAATGTTACCTTTGCGATCGACCGTTCAGGCTTCGTTGGCCCGGATGGTGAAACACATCAAGGGGTTTATGATATTTCATTTTTGCGGACAATTCCGAACATGGTTCTAATGATGCCGAAGGACGAGAAAGAATTGCGAGATATGATGCAAACGGCTCTCGAATATAACGATGGCCCGATTGCTTATCGTTATCCGCGAATCAATGGCACAGGGGCTAATATTGATGAGGCTCCTAAAGCGATTCCGCTTGGTACATGGGAAACAGTACGAGATGGCGATTATGCCGCTGTACTCGCTGTTGGACCTATGGTTCAGATTGCCGAAGAGGCAGCAGCTCAGTTGGCACAAGAGGGCATCGAGCTTCGCGTCGTGAACGCGCGATTTATTAAGCCATTGGACGAAGCGTATTTACTTCAGTTAGCTAAGGAATCGATGCCGGTAATCACCATGGAAGAAGGATCAATCCAAGGTGGCTTCGGAAGTGCCGTATTGGAGTTTTATGCGGAGAAGCGTATTGTAGGTTTACAAGTTGAGTTAATGGGGATCCAAGATTACTTCGTTGAGCATGGCAGTGTGCCAGAGCAGCGTGAAGAAGTCGGTTTAACGGTCCATCACCTGATTACAGAAGTGAAGAAGCTAGTACCTCGTAAGGTCCTTCGGGCTAAGGTCTAGTAACCGATTTGAATAGGAGCAACACATCATATATGTCATCGGATAAAGAACGGTTAGACTTATTGCTACTTGAGCAGGGATATTTCGAAAGTAGGGAAAAGGCAAAGGCCGCCATTATGGCAGGCCTTGTTTTTGCGGACGAAGAGCCAGTTGATAAGGCGGGTATGAAAATAAGCCGGAAAGCCGTGCTCAAGGTAAAGGGTGCACTTCATCCTTACGTGAGCCGTGGCGGATTAAAGTTAGAGAAGGCGTTAAAGCAATTCGAAATCGACTTATCTGGCGCAGTTATGCTGGACATTGGGGCTTCAACGGGCGGATTTACGGATTGTGCGCTGCAAAACGGTGCTGCTTCCGTCTATGCTGTCGATGTTGGCTATAATCAACTGGATTGGTCGCTTCGCAATGATGATCGTGTTCATGTGATGGAGAGAACGAATTTCCGTTACACGAAATTGGAGGATTTGAACGGTCCGAGACCTACCTTTGCCAGTATCGACGTTTCGTTCATTTCACTTCGTATTATTTTGCCCCCTCTAAAGGAAATCCTAGGGGAACAAGGTCATGTTGTAGCCCTGATTAAGCCGCAATTCGAAGCAGGCCGTGAGAAGGTTGGGAAGTCAGGCGTCGTGCGTGATACCGATGTACACATTGACGTGCTGACAACGGTGCTGTCATTTGCTGAGGAGCTCGGCTTTCGTTTGAAGGGTCTGACCTATTCGCCAATCACGGGTGGAGAAGGCAATATTGAATTCCTTGCCTACTGGACAAGTAATGGTGGGGATGAGTCGCTTGCAGCGCCTTCCTTGATTAAAGCCATCATTGCAGATACGGTAAAAGAGTCTCAGAAATTACATGGAAAATAAACTCATCTTTGAGAACGCCTTTTGCGGCCCTGAGATGGGTTTTTTCAAATTATAAGCATGTATTTGTTTCACTTGATATTTCGGCTTAATTTCTAGATAAACGCACGAGTCCTTTTCAGGACAGTGTAGTCGTTTATTTCGCTTCAGAGAAAGGATTTTCCTTCTGAATTCGCGAATACTATGGCGAGGTGAAGGACATGGAACAAGGCGATGTTAAAGTCATTTTGTTAATCCTGATCGGTGTTGTAAGTATCGTCATTTGGCGATTTCCGAAGTGGATTGCGGGTTCAAGTCGAAGAAGAGGTCGGATTCCTAGGCACGCGAATATTCCCGATGACGATGTTGTTGAGCTTCTTGAAGCTGCCGGCTTCGATGTGCTTGCAGGCAAAACTAAAATTCCTATCACCATGACCGTAGGCGAGAGAGATCACCTAGAAAGCCGCTTATTTATCGATTATTTTGTGCAAAAGGAAGATGATGTTTATCTTGTGAAAGTGGCGAGAGAACGCAAGCCACTTGAGATGACAGGGAGCGCTGTGCGTGACATGCTGCTGCCCTACACCCTCATTTATCCTGAGGCACAGGGTATCCTTTACGTTGATATGACCGTTAACAAAATCAAAAAAATCACATTTCACATAGAGGTGTAAGGATGAAGGGTCAAAGGCATGTAAAAATCAGAGAAATCATTACGAATCATGAGATTGAAACACAGGATGAATTAGTTGAGGCGCTGCGCGCGGCTGGATTTCATGTGACACAAGCGACAGTCTCCCGAGATATTAAAGAGCTGCACTTAATAAAAGTGCCCCTTGATGACGGTAGATATAAGTATTCCATGCCGGCTGATCAGCGTTTTAATCCGATGCAGCGGCTTCGCAGAGCATTAAGTGACCATTTTGTCAGTATCGATTATACGGATAATTTGGTCGTCATGAAATGCTTGCCAGGTACAGCGAATACGATTTGCGCGTTGATTGACAATTTGGAGTGGCATGGTGTCATGGGCACGATCTGCGGAGATGATACGATCCTTGTGATCTGCCGCGGGAAAGAGAATAGCGTAACTTTTGTAAATGAAGTCATGTCCTTATTATCATAATTCCAGGAGGCGTTCATGCTTACAGAGCTTTCGATTCGTAATTTAGCTGTTATTGAACATGTTCATATTCGGTTTAAGGCTGGTTTTCATGTATTGACAGGGGAAACAGGCGCTGGGAAATCGATCATCATAGATGCGTTAACACTGATTGTCGGCGGTAGAGGTTCATCAGAACTGGTTCGGTATGGTGCAGATAAAGCAGAGATTGAAGCGATGTTTGACTTACCTGCTTCGCATCCGGTTTGGCATACGCTTACAGAGCTTGGGATTGAGTCAGATGCTTCCGAGCATCTCATCATTCGTCGAGAAATTACGGCTACTGGTAAAAGCTCAAGTCGGATTAATGGTCAGCTTGTGAATATGACCATGCTTCGTAAAACGGGAGAATGGCTCGTTAATATTCATGGCCAACATGAACATCAATCTCTTCTTCATGTGGACGAGCATATTCATTCCCTTGATTTATTCGGAGATGCTGAGATTGACGCAGCGAAGTCGGCGTATCAAATGAGTTACGATCAGTATATGAAGCTCCAAAAGGAGCTTAATGATCTGCAAGAGACGAGCAAGCAGGCGCTGCAAATGCTAGATCTGTATCGTTTTCAGATTGATGAAATCTCAGCTGCCAAGCTCAAAATTGGCGAAGATGAAACCTTAGCTGAGGAAAAGCGCAAGCTAGCTAATGCTGAAAAGCTATATCAGAACTCGACGGAAGCTTATGATTTTCTCTATGCTACGAATCGGGGACTAGATGCTGCTGGCAAAGCAGTCTCGCGCCTTCAGGATATCGTCCAGTTGGATCCGACAAATCTAAGTCCAATTCTAGAACAAGCGCAATCGGCCTTCTATCAGTTGGAAGATGCAGCTTACCAAATCAGAGATTATCGCGATGGCATCGAGTTCAATTCATCCCGTCTTGATTTTATTGAACAAAGATTAGATACCATCACGTCTCTTCGTCGAAAATATGGGGAGAATATTAAAGAGATTCTGAGCTACTTAGAGAAGATCAAAAATGAAGTCGATACGATTGAAAATAAAGATGAAATTATTCGTAAATTAGAAGAAAAGCTAGTCCTTGCTGAGAAGCAAGTTGGTGTTCATGCATTGGATCTGTCCAACCTGCGTAAAGGAATTGCGAGCGATCTCTCTGCTCAAATCGAACATGAATTACGTGATCTTCAAATGGAACGGACACAGTTCCGTGTTCAAATCGCGCACATCATCGATGATCGCGGCGTAGAGGTGGATGGAAATAAGGTACGCTTTAACAGACAAGGAATTGATCAGGTTGAATTCCTGATGGCGCCTAACCCTGGTGAACCATTGCGTGGACTTAGCAAAATTGCCTCCGGCGGAGAGCTCTCTCGTATTATGCTCGCAATGAAGGCTATTTTTGCACGCATCGATCAAATTCCTGTGCTTGTTTTTGATGAGGTCGATACAGGGGTTAGCGGTCGCGCGGCGCAAGCGATTGCTGAGAAGATGTCTGTACTTTCACAAAGCTGTCAAGTATTCTCCATTACGCATTTACCACAGGTTGCCAGCTTCGCTGATGTTCATTTCTTTATTCGGAAAGAAGTGGATCATGAACGCACGTTCACGCGGGTTCAAGATATGCCAGATGCTGGCCGGATTGAAGAGCTGGCGAGGATGCTTGGCGGTGTAGAAGTGACAGAAACAACGCTGCATCATGCCGGAGAAATGCTTACCATGGCAAAAAATAAGAAAGCAAGGGTATGAAAGTATAGATAGTCATCATTTACAGTTATAAAAGAAGGGGACTGGGGTTAACTTATAGATACGCAATTGACGAGGTTATTCGTCAGGGCTCAAGGAATCTTGAAGGAGCGTGTTGATAGTGCAATCCAACAAAAGAAAAAGATTGTTCGGACTTTTGCTCGTCTTCTTCGTTTGCTTGGTCAGTGTGTCCCCGCCTTTTCAGAGCTTTGCCTCCTTTCCACAAGAACTCCGCTTATTCAGCGGACAAGGGAAGCAGCTTCAGTTAACAATGCCGGTCAGTGCCCAAGTGACGGTCAAGGATACGGATATTGTGAAGGTAAATGGCAACGCCGAGCACTCATTTCAAGTTAATTTGAACGAACCTATTTCTCTGCAATCCGATCATTCCGGACAAACGGAAATGAAGCTCAAGCTATTTGGAGCCATTCCAATTAAGACAGTCAAAGTGAATGTCGTACCTGACTTAAAAGTAATCCCAGGAGGCCAGACGATCGGTGTGAAAATTAAGTCTGCCGGTATTTTGGTGGTAGGTCATCATTTGGTGACGGTTGCCTCGGAACAAAAAGTTTCACCTGGGGAAGAAGCCAAAATTCAAGTAGGCGATTTAATTACCAAAATCAATGGCAAGGATTCTAAGGATGTTAGCAAGGTCGCAGAGCTTGTAGCCAAATCAGGTGAAAGCAAGAATCCGCTTGTTCTGCAAATTTTACGAAATAATCAAGAACTCGTTGTGAAGCTGCAGCCCGTTTATGATGTTGTAGATAAGTCGTACCGTTTAGGGCTGTACATTCGTGATTCCGCGGCAGGTGTGGGGACATTAACCTTCTACGCTCCCGATCAGGGCGTCTATGGGGCTCTGGGACATGTCATAACGGATATGGACACTCAGACACCCATTATTGTTGGCGATGGCGACATTGTATATTCGAATGTGACTTCGATTTCGAAAAGTCATAACGGAGATCCTGGCGAGAAGCATGCAACTCTTTACAAGGACAGTAAGGTTATTGGTAATATAGAAAAGAATACAGCCTTCGGTATCTTCGGTAAAATGTACGGGGCACCCGATCACAGCTTAGATAAAGAGGCGATTCCCGTTGCTTTCGCGGAAGAAGTGAAAGAAGGGCCAGCGCAAATCTATACGGTGCTCGAAGGGCAGAAGGTGGAAAAATTTGATATCCAAGTCGTTCACGTGTCCAAACAAGACGTTCCGGGTACGAAAGGTATGGTTATCAAAATCACGGATCCACGTTTATTAGATAAAACAGGTGGCATTGTTCAGGGGATGAGCGGTAGTCCAATTATCCAGAATGGTAAATTGATCGGTGCCGTCACGCATGTTTTTGTGAATGACCCAACAAGTGGCTATGGCTGCTTCATTGAATGGATGCTGCAGGACTCTGGAATTATCCTTCGTCCTACAACAGGAACCACGAACAAAGAACTAAAGGCGAGTTAATAGCCTTTAGTTCTTTATTTCTTTATAACCTCTTTTTAAAGAAACGTAGCAAGTTTAGTGACTTCATGTCGAAAAATGTTGGAATCAGAAGATAAATATTATATTATATAAGAAAGTCAAACAAAAGAAAAGAAAAATAATATTCGACAGAAGGATTTTAAAAAGAGCTGTCGAATAGTTTAACTTAAGAGAGAAAATACCATCTTGTTTTAGTAGCTAAAGGAGGAAATTCAGTTGCAAAAAATTCAGGTATTACTTGCAGACGATAATCGAGAGTTTACACACTTATTGTCAGAGTTCATTGGTGAGCAAGAGGATATGGAAATTATGGGTGTTGCGTACAATGGAAACGAGGTCCTTCGTTTTCTGGAGCAACAGCGTGAACTGCCCGACGTTCTCATTTTAGATATTATTATGCCTCATCTGGATGGCCTTGGTGTTCTGGAAAAAATGCGCGAAATGAATCTTCCTTCACAGCCCAAAATCATTATGCTTACAGCTTTCGGTCAAGAAAATATTACGCAAAAAGCCGTGCAGCTTGGTGCTTCTTATTACATATTAAAACCTTTTGATATGGAAACCCTTACGAATCGTATTCGTCAGCTTGCAGGCAATTCCTCATCAACAACGACTACATCGTCATCGCCTCGTGCTAATGTTGTGCACATGCCAAAAGGTAAAAATTTGGATGCTAATATCACGAGTATCATTCATGAAATCGGCGTACCTGCTCATATTAAAGGTTATCAATATTTACGTGAAGCCATTACGATGGTTTACAATAATATCGAAATCCTTGGCGCAATTACCAAAACGCTCTATCCGGCTATCGCTGAAAAATACAAAACAACGCCTAGCCGCGTCGAACGCGCCATCCGTCACGCGATTGAAGTCGCTTGGACACGCGGCAATATCGACAGTATCTCCTTTATTTTCGGATATACGATTAACATCTCCAAGTCAAAGCCGACAAATAGCGAATTCATCGCGATGGTTGCTGACAAATTGCGTATCGAGCATAAGGTTTCTTGAGACGGTTAGTATCTTTTTAAAACGTATAGAATTAAGGACGCTCATATGGAGCGTTCTTTTTTGATTTCACCAACTGCATCGAATGCTTAGGAAGCAGAAAGACTACCTAGACGGTCTAGGTAGTCCCTCTGTATTGTTTTGAATTACCAAACAAAAGCGCTAGTGATAATAACCAATAAGATGAAAAGTACCAACACAGCTGCTGCAGAAGTACCATACCCTGTTCCACAACTCATTCGAATCAACCTCCAATGGATATATGGTTTGTGTTTCGAGATAGCTTATGACTATTTTTGTGGAATGTTTGGGCGAAACGACTGATTGTGCTACTGTCCCTGTCCGTTTAAATAATTTTGTGACATGTAAGGTGCTTCTCGAAAACTTGGAACCAAAGATGAGTTTGTTACGTTATTACAACAGGTAAGTACGTATAGGCAGAACTTAGAGATCGCATGGAGGCAATGAGGATGTTACTGTCGTTAGGGATTGTTGTGGCTGTGGTTGGTGTTTATTTTTTATTTATGAAAGTGTACCCCGTATTCGGACGAAAGCCTTCCAAGGAGGACATGAAGAGGTTTACCAAGTCTCCCCAATATGCTCAGGATAAGTTCGAAAATCCAGTTCCAGCGATGATGAATATGAGCTTCACTACAACGCTAGGAATCTTGCGTGATATGATGAAGGGAAGTCCTCATCGTCGTCCAGCATCCACCTTACCGATGGAAACGTCCCAATTCAGGATAAATGGGGACACAAGTGTTACGTGGTTTGGACACTCGGCGAGTTTGCTGACGATCGATGGAAAAGCCTTGTTGCTTGATCCGATGTTTGGAAGAACACCGTCTCCCTTTCCTTGGTTGGGGAAAAACAGATACAGCGGCGGCATCCCTTTTGAGATCGAAGAGCTACCGCGGATCGATGCCGTTATTTTATCCCATGATCATTATGATCATTTGGACTACGGCTCGATTATGAAAATTAAACACAAAGTGAATAAATTTATCGTGCCGCTTGGCGTGGGTGCTCACCTAATCCGTTGGGGGGTCCCAGCAGCCACCATTGAGGAGCACGACTGGTGGGAGGAGCTTACGTTCGAAGGGCTGCAGCTGGCGTGTACGCCGGCCAATCATTTCTCTGGTCGCAGTGTCGATGATCGCGGTGCAACCTTATGGTGCTCTTGGGTGATCAAAGGAAAGCAGTCTAGCGTCTTCTTCAGCGGCGACAGCGGGTATACGCCTCATTTTAAGCAAATTGGTGAGAAATACGGACCTTTCGACCTGACATTGATGGAATGTGGTCAGTATGACGAGCGTTGGGCAGATATCCATTTGATGCCCGAAGAAACGGTTCAAGCACATCTCGATGTGAGAGGGAAGGTGATGCTGCCCATCCATTGGGGAGCCTTCACTTTAGCCATTCATGATTGGAATGATCCTGTTGCTCGTGCCGCGAAGGCAGCTAAGTTGAAAGGGGTAGTGATGATCACTCCACCAATTGGTCAAACCATTACCTTGAAAGGATCAGATGTTATGAGCTACCAGAACGCAGATTGGTGGGTACAGTGTTAATTCGAGCTGAACTGGCTACATGGGTTTTCACATGTTATTATGAATAAGGTTCATAATTGGAAGTAATCAGGAGAGAAGAAGAGCGATGTCGGAACAAAAAAAAGTGAGGAAATTTCATTTTCTGGCCGTGTTGCTGGGAATAGCTATCGATAATATCGGGACGATGTTATCATCAGGTTTGATTGGCAGTTTATTTTTTGCAAATCGTCCCACACAGGATCAAAATCTAGATGCCATATATTCGAACACAGCTCTTTTGCTATTATTTCTGGTCGTTGGCTTGTTCTGGACGTTTCTAGGCAGTTATTTCACAGCTAAGGTGGCCAAACGTGCAGAGCTTTTCAATGCAGCGATCATTGGAGTCATCGGGGCAGGAATCGGATTTGATTCGATATTAACACAAGATGTTATCCCATTATGGTATGAGTTGGTCGGATTTGTTGCTATCGTGCCAGTGGCACTCTTAGGCGGATATGTTGCACTCAAGAGGAAAAAAGTCTAACGAGTGAATTGTGATTGGGAGGTGGGCGGTATGCCAAAGTTCGCGAATGCGAGTGAGGAAGCAACGACATTTCTACGTAAGCAAACAGGTAGCAGTCAGTTGGAGTGTTATACCTATATTGATGCAGAAAATAGTTCGGATAGCTTTTTTATTGTCAAAACCAGTAATAAGGTCATTCATGTATCTTTTGCAGAGATTGCCTATGAACCTAGGAATTACCAGAGCTTACTAGAAGGGCTCTATCGAGCTATCTATGAATAACTAGCGAGATACCCGTACAACAATGAAACCCCTCAGCCAATGTGGCTAAGGGGTTTCATCATGTGTTTATCTAATTACTTAATGAAGGTTAGAGCTTGATCTGCGATGGAGAACTTGTAGCGATCAAGGCAATTGCAAAGATAATCTTTGCGGCAAATTGGGCAAGGCTCTTTCATCAATCGGTTCAAATCTGTTACGCGACCGATGCCAGTTTCAGCATCTCTTTCAAAGAAAAGACGACATTTGTTGCGGTCTTTCAAGGAAACAACGACTTCAAAAAGACCATTCTTTTTATTATCACTAACTATTGTTGCATCAACTACCTGCGGATCGTAGGCCATATGTATTTCCTCCTAAGAGTTTGCTCAGCAAAACGTACTACATCGCAAATTCATAAATTAACATGCTTTTCACTTTGTTTGCTCAGTTGCATTAGTATATTATATAAATAAAAAAGATTTAATTCAATAGGAGGTCATTTAGACATGATCATGGACTATTGTGAACAGGAAATATCGGAGGGTCAGACGCTTATACACATAGGTCTACAATTTGAAGATGAGCCTGATTCCTTATACGTAGCGGAGCTAGAGGTTGACGATCAAGGGGAAGTAAAGAGTTGGCAATTATTCTTCAACGGTTTTGATTGCAAATATAACTTTCGCCCATCGGAAAAAGAAGAAATGATTCATTACGCGGCTCTACAGGGGATTACCATTCGCGAGGGGCACGAATGAGAAATAGAAAAGGAATTATCGCCATATACAGAATGGTTCAAATTCCTTGACTTGTGTTTATTCTGTTGTTTGGTTTGCAGTTCTTTACGTGTAGGTGTTGTCTTGGTGACAGGATTCGTTCCGAACCAATGCAAACGATTCATAGCGGGATCTAGTTTTCCTTCACGTAAACATCGTTGACGCAACTTTTGAGCTTGAGATCGTGACATGTTGATTCCCTCATTTCAATATTAGTTTCTACTTCTATTTTATCAGGTGTTGGGGAAGAGGCAATGGAAAGTTTTTATAAAATGAAAAAGGGTGATCGGGTTGCGCATACAAATCCAATTAGCGATAGATGGCGAAACGAAGAAGACGGATGTGCTCGAAATAGCAGAGCATAAGCTTGGCGAAATGACGGATGAAGAGATCGAACAAGCCATTGAAGTGAAAATCCGAACATGGATAGATCGGATGGTTCAAGTGGAGTGGGAAGTTATCGACGAATAAGCGGAAAGTCCAAGTCATAAAAACGGCTCCGTAGGGGTATACCCAACGGAGCATCATTGTACAACCTATGTATGTTTAGTGAACAATGGTGTTAACTCCTGTCCTCTGTAAAGCATGTTCCCAACTTGGGTAGTAATACAGGGCGTTTTTCATAAGATCAGGATGCAGCTTCTTCACATTTTTTTTGGCTAGTGACTCCCCTGTGCTGTGAAGCTGCACAATTTGGCCTAACACTTCGTCTGCGCTCATGTTTAGCTCCATAGATGTTTCCTCTCCTTTCTTATAAGAATATAAACCAATGCTTGCCATTCACGTCTTAAAATATACATAGAATTTTGTGGAATCGGGCAAATTAGGTAGGCCATGCGACGTTGTTAGGAAAGTCAGGTGTCTAACCATGAATTGGTCATCTTTATCTTTATTTGCCGCGAAGCCTAACCTGCTCTGCAAAGGGAAAATTGCCATAATAACAGGTACATATGAGTCATTTCATCAACTCCCGTATAGTCGCATTGTTGTGCTCAAACAAGGTGACATCGATGAAGAACATGCACAGGAGCTTATAGATCGAAGAGTGCAGGCTGTGGTTCACTGTGGACAAGCCATGAGTGCTGAAATCCCAACACAAGGTCCACTCTTACTTTTACAGCATCATATCCAGATATGTGAACTACATTCAGGCCATTTCGAGAACTTTATACCTGAAGCAGAGATGAACATTTATCAGGATACCATTCAAGTGTCTGGGCAAACTGTGCCCTGTAGAATGTTTACACGTGAAGATTGGCTGCTAGCACAGCGGGCTGCGAATGAGCGGGCCACGGAGCGATGGGAGCCATTCATTGAACACACGTTAGCTGTTGCTATGCGTGAAAAGCAAGCTGTTAAAGAGCCGTTACCTAACGTAACGCTGCGTACCCAATTAGAAGGTAGACACATCTTGGTGGTTTCTGCTGGGAAAGGGTTTAAGAAGGATTTACAAGCAGCGAGAGGGGTTATTACTGCGTTTAAGCCGATTCTACTCGGAGTTGGTGAAGGGGCGGATGCGCTGCTAGCATGTGGCTATCAACCGGATGTTGTCGTGGGTGATGCGAATCAAATTTCGAATCGAGTATGGCATAGCGGTGCAGATATTATTATCCATACGTATCCGGGAGAGCACGGTATCTGCGAAGAACTTCAGTCTTGTGGACGCTGTAAATTTCACGTCTTACCTTGCATAGGAACCAGCGAGGATGCAGCTTTATTGTTAGCATATGAAAAGGGCGGGGAATGGCTAATTACGGTTGGCGTTCAATCGCATATGAGTGATTTTCTCGCTAAAGGAAGTGAGGATATGGGGAGCGCGCTTCTTGTGCGAATGAAGATCGGTGCACGACTCGTGGATATCAAAAGCTTACAAGCTTTGACTATTCAGCCCAATCAAAGGCGAAAAGAAGCGGTTTCCACCCTTGTTCTTTCGTGTTTATTTATCGGGCTTAGTCTTTTCCAACTTCATTGGATCGTGAAGCGCGCGGCACATGTTGTGTGGAAGCTTGTTGGGGCAGAATGAAGGCTCTGGAATGAAAAAGGACCGGACATATTGTCCGGTCTATTTGTTGCGTTTAGGTTTAAATCTGGGGGCGAGGTAGTTCCGCTTACGATCTCTGAAAAAGGTCCACCCGCCAATAAAGGCAACACCGATCAGAAACAAAATCAAGCCTAAGAAGAATTTTCCCCATAACATGCCGCTATTGGTAGCCGTATCGAATTGAGCGAAAAAGGCATCTTTCATCGCGAGAAAACCATAAGTAGCGGTAATACCGGGAATAACGAGAAGAAGAATGGCAATAAATCGATAAAAGGGTGCTTTCATACGAACTCCTTACCTAACTTTATCTGGATAAACTCACTTGTCCTTAATGGACGATGTAGCCGTTTATTCTACATCATACTCTGAATCTGCTAGCGTGTCTAATTCACAAATAAGACTATGACTTTGATCCCAAAAAAGGGTAATATAATAGAGACGCACGTATACATATAACAAGTAATTGTTGCTATAGGAGGCTAACCATGCATGAGTGAACATAGATATGATGTCGTGGTATTAGGCGGAGGAATTGGTGGTTACACCGCTGCCATAAGGGCTGCACAGCTAGGTAAAACGGTGGCAATCGTCGAACGTGATAAAATGGGCGGTACTTGTTTACATCAAGGCTGTATACCAAGTAAAGCTTTGCTGCGCAGTGCAGAAGTTTATGCCACGATGAAGCATAGTGAGGATTATGGCATATCGGCACAATCAATCTCATTGAATTTTGATCATGTTCTTGGCCGTAAGCAGCGTATTGTTGATCAATTACATCAAGGCCTTCAGTTCCTGATGAAAAAGAATAAGATTACGATTCACCATGGGAATGGACGAATTATCGGACCGTCGATTTTCTCGCCACGCAGCGGTGCTGTTTCTGTTGAGAAGGAAGACGGCGATATCGAAACGCTTCTCTCAAATAATTTAATCATTGCAACTGGTTCTAGACCTCGCAGCCTGCCAGGTTTAGAAATCGATGGCACTTCCATTATCACAAGTGAAGATGCGCTGCGGATGGAAAGCCTACCGAAGTCCATCATCATTGTTGGCGGTGGCGTTATTGGCGTAGAATGGGCATCGATGTTGCATGATTTTGGCGTGGAAGTAACGATCGTAGAAGTTGATAAGCGTCTAGTCAGCTTAGAAGACGAAGATGTATCCAAAGAGTTGGAGCGATTATTCAAGAAACGTGGCATTAAGCTAGAGACAGGCACGAAGCTGATTCCGGAGTCTGTGAAGGTGACAGATGGCATGGTTACTATGCAAGTGGACAAGCAGGGTGAAGTGCAGGAGCTATCTGCGGAGCGAGTTCTTGTTTCTGTTGGCCGCGTGGCGAATATTGAAGCTATGGGGCTGGAGAATACCGATATCAAAATCGATAAAGGTGTCATTCGCGTCAATCGCTTTATGCAAACGACGGAATCACATATTTACGCGGTTGGAGATGTCATTGGCGGGTTAATGCTCGCGCATATGGCAGGCCACGAAGGCATTGTCGCAGCGGAGCATATTGCTGGCCATCAGCCAGATGAGCTGCAAACGCATCTTGTTTCCAAATGCACATATACAAGACCTGAAATTGCCAGTGTTGGTTGGACCCAGCAGCAAGCAGTCGAAAAAGGTCACCAAGTGAAAGTTGGCAAATTTAGTTTCAAAGGAATAGGGAAAGCTCTTGTTTATGGGGATTCAGACGGTTTCGTTAAGGTCATTGCAGATAAGGACACGAATGATATTCTGGGTGTTCATATGATTGGTCCTCAAGTAACAAACAGTATCACGGAGGCTGCACTGGCCCAAGTGCTCAATGCAACACCATGGGAAGTTGGTCAAACGATCCATCCGCATCCAACACTTTCGGAGGCATTAGGTGAGGCTATGCTAGCTGTCGATGGGATAGCAATTAGCGGATAAAAATTGTAATCATAAACATTTGCGTTTATAATATGCTTATAGAGTCAAGTACTAGGACCAGGTATTAAGTTTTAGTCACCATTAAATCTCACTAAGGAGGCAAACTCCATGTCCATTGGTCAGCTATATAAGCACAGAAGTTTAGGATTATCAGATGAAGAAGCTGTACGCATGTATACGGTTATGAGCCTGACGGCTAAATTTGATGAGCGAGCATTCATGCTTCAACGCGCAGGTAAAATTCCATTCCATGTTTCTGGGATGGGGCAATACGCAGGGCAAGTAGGAATTGCTTTCGCTATGCAAGCGCAAAAGGATTACTTTTTACCCTATTATCGTGATTATGCTTTCGTTCTTTCGGTTGGCATGACGGTTAGAGATCTTATGCTTTCCATATTCTGTAAAGCTGAAGACGTTAATAGCGGCGGTAGACAAATGGCCGGTCATTTCGGTGATCGTAAAAATCATATCGTAACAGGATCTTCCCCAGTTACTACGCAAGTTCCGCATGCAACAGGTTTTGCGTTAGCCGCGAAGATGAAGAAGCAAGAATTCGTTACATATGTCTCCTTTGGAGAAGGCTCCAGCAATCAGGGGGATTTCCATGAAGGCTGTAATTTCGCTGGTGTACATAAGCTGCCGGTTATTTTCGTTTGTGAAAATAATCAATACGCAATTTCGGTACCACTTCATAAGCAGGTTGCGGGCAAAATCGCTGATCGGGCGATTGGATACGGCTTCCCAGGCGTTCAAGTCGATGGCACCGATGTCTTGGAAATGTACCGCGTAACAAAAGAAGCAAGAGAAAGAGCCGTTCGTGGAGAAGGTCCAACATTGATCGAGATGGTGTGCTATCGCATTATGCCGCATTCCACTTCGGATGATGACATGTTGTACCGGACAAAGGAAGAAGTTGAAGAGAATCGTCAAAAGGACGGTATTTTGAAATTCAAAGAATATTTAATCGCTTGTGATCTCTGGAGCGAGGACAAAGATAAAGAACTGCAGGAGCGTCAGAAGCAAGAAGTCAATGAAGCAACGAAGTATGCTGATCTTGCCCCTTATCCGAAGCCGGAAGATACGCTTCTTCATGTTTATGCGGAAGGAGATGGCAAATAAATATGGCAGTGATTACGTATTTGGAAGCAATCCGTTCTGCGATGCAGGAGGAAATGCAGAAGGACGACAATGTATTCGTCCTAGGTGAGGACGTAGGGAAAGGCGGTGTTCTCAACACGACCAAAGGACTTCGCGATCTATTTGGCGAAGAACGCGTGTTGGACACGCCTCTAGCAGAATCGGCAATCGTTGGTGTAGCCATCGGCGCGGCGATGTATGGCATGAAGCCGATCGCTGAGATCCAATTTGCTGATTTCATTTTCCCAGCAACGAATCAAATTCTAAGCGAAGCAGCGAAAATTCGCTATCGTTCGAACAATGACTGGAGCTGCCCGATTGTCATCCGTGCTCCTTACGGTGCAACTGGCGCAGGTGCCCTATACCATTCACAGTGTCCAGAATCCGTATTTTTCGGCACGCCAGGTCTGAAGATCGTAGCGCCATCGAATCCGTATGATGCCAAGGGATTATTAAAAGCAGCCATTCGTGATGGGGATCCTGTGCTTTATTTTGAACATAAGAAATGCTACCTGGCCTTATCCGCCGAAGTTCCGGAAGAAGACTATATCGTTCCAATCGGCAAAGCGGATGTGAAGCGTCAAGGTACGGATATTACCGTCATCGCTTATGGCATGGTTGTGAATTTTGTACTTCAAGCTGCGGAGGAATTGGCGAAAGAAGGTATTTCGGCACACGTACTTGATTTGCGTACCTTGCAGCCGCTGGATCGGGATGCGATTCTAGAAGCCGCTAGAAAAACAGGCAAAGTGCTCATTACACATGAAGATAACAAAACAGGCGGCGTCGGTGCGGAAGTATCCGCGATCATTGCGGAAGAGATGCTATTTGAGCTGGATGCGCCAATCGCTAGACTATGCGGCCCTGATGTTCCAGCAGTTGGCTCCAATCCACCGATGGAGAAGTTTTTCTTACTGAATGCTGATAAGCTGAAGGAAGCTATGCGCCAGCTTGCCTTGTTCTAAATAGTTCTCATCCGTTGATCTTTTCCGAAATTAGGAGGTACTTGTATGAACACAACCGGCCGCCTCACCGAGGTAACTGTTCCGCATTTGGCGGAAAGTCTCGTTTCGGCTACAATCGGCAAATGGCTGAAGAAGCCAGGCGATTATATTGAACAATATGACGTTCTTTGTGAAATGTTCACAGAGAAAGTAAATACAGAAATGCCTAGCCCAATCGAAGGTAGACTTATCAAAATTATTGTCGGCGACGGCGAAACAGCGGCCGTTGGCGAAGCGATTTGTGTCATTGAAGAGCCAGCTGACTCTTCTGAGAACGCTGCAGCAGCGCCACAAGCAGCATCTAGCGTGTCTGAGGACACCACAGACACGAATCAAAGCATGCGCAATCGCTTCTCACCAGCGGTCCATAGACTTGCTCAAGATAACCGTGTAGATTTGTCACGCGTAGCTGGAACAGGTCTTGGCGGACGTATTACCCGCAAGGATGTGGAGACCTTCATCGCTTCTGGTGGTGCTAATGCGGCACCAGCGGCCGCTCAAGCGACGTTACCTGCAGCAGTGGCATCCGTAGCGCCTGTCGCGGCTGAAGAACCAGAGAATCAGCCTGTACGCAGCTCTGGTATCCATTTATCTGCAAGTCCACAAACGCCGCTGAGCGAAGCGGAAGGTCACAACCTGGATGCACGCAATGAGCATTTCATCGATGTAACGCCAATGCGTAATGCGATTGCTACGAAGATGCGTCAAAGCGTCACTGAAATTCCGCATGCTTGGACCATGATTGAAGTCGATGTGACGAATCTGGTTGTCTTGCGTAATAAAGTGAAAGACGAGTTCATGCGCCGCGAGGGCATTAACTTGACGTACCTGGCGTTTATGCTGAAAGCGGTTGTCAACGCGATCAAAGATTATCCGATTATTAACTCGGTTTGGGCTGTAGATAAAATTATCGTGAAACGCGATATTAATATTTCCTTGTCCGTCGGTACGGAAGATTCCGTCATGACGCCGGTTATCAAGAAAGCCGATCAAAAAAATGTCGCAGGTCTTGCAAGGGAAATTGATGAGTTAACGAAGAAGACACGTGCGGGGAAACTATCGCTGAACGATATGGTTGGCGGTACGTTCACTGTTAATAACACAGGCTCCTTCGGTTCGATTCTCTCGTACCCAATCATTAACTATCCGCAAGCGGCGATTGTGACGTTCGAATCGATCGTGAAGAAGCCTGTCGTGATTCAAGATATGATAGCGGTACGCTCTATGGTAAACCTTTGTTTATCGTTGGATCACCGAATTCTCGATGGTGTGATCTGTGGAAGGTTCCTTCAGAGAGTGAAAGAAAATTTAGAAAGCTACAACGCGGATACTAAAATTTACTAAAGGCTCTTATGAGGTGAAAAATAATCCGGCTGTAAACAATAAGCTGGATAACAGCATAACGATGAGCATAATGTAAATAACGACTTTAAACCATTTTTTATTCTGTAGCACGGGATTCACTCCTTTTTCGTCCAAGCTTGTACCGTTTTATTGTAACTCAAAGTGTGTATCGGAGGAAAGTATATGATTAGGCAAGATCGTTTAATCCAAGAGTTCATCACCCTAGTTAAGGTGGATAGTGAGACGCGATTTGAACAAGACATCTCTGTTGTTCTTCAAGAAAAGTTCAGACAGCTTGGCTTAAAGGTTGTCGAGGATGAGTCAATGGCCAAAAGCGGTCATGGAGCAGGTAATCTCATCTGCACATTAGAAGCGACGGACAGCAACCCAGCGATCCCAACCATTTTCTTCACATCACATATGGACACGGTTGCTCCTGGGAATGGTATCAAGCCGCAAATTGGCGAAGATGGCTACATTCGCTCGGATGGAACAACGATCCTTGGCAGTGATGATAAAGCAGGAATCGCTGCAATGCTGGAAGGGATTCGAGTTTTGAAAGAGCAAAACATTCCCCATGGTCGCATTCAGTTCGTTATTACGGCAGGTGAAGAAAGCGGCTTGAAAGGCGCGCGTGCGATGGAACGAAGCAGCATGGAAGCGGAATATGGCTTCGCGCTGGATTCTAACGGGAACTTAGGCGCTATTGCAACGGCAGCACCTGGACGTGCAGAAATTGAAATCATTTTCTATGGCAAATCAGCGCATGCTGGTGTGAATCCGGAAGATGGCATCTCGGCCATCCAAGTGGCAAGCAAAGCCGTTTCGCGTATGTCATTGGGCAGAATCGATAATGAAACGACGGCAAACATCGGAAGCTTTTCTGGTGTAGGGCCGCTAAATGTGGTATGCGATAAGGTGAAGATGGAAGCGGAAGCACGCAGTATTGTACAGCACAAGCTGGAAGCGCAGATTGAAGCGATGAAACAGGCGTGTGAATCAGCTGCAGCCGATGCTGGCACTACCTGTGAGTTCCATGCGGATATTGTGTATGCATCATACATGCACGATGATTCAGCACCGATCGTTCAATTGACATCTCGCGCGATGAACACCATAGGTTTAACAGCGAATACCTTCCACTCCGGTGGCGGAAGTGACGCGAATATTTTCAACGGAATGGGCATCCCTACTGTGAATTTGGCTGTTGGTTATCTAGAGATTCATACGGTCAAAGAGCGTATCGCGATTAGCGATCTCGTCAAAACGGCAGAACTCGTTGTTGCGCTTGTGAAAGAAGCGGCCAAGGTTTAAAATCATGAATAAAAAAACCGATTCGTCCGCCTCAAGGCGCGGCTAATCGGTTTTTGTTTTATTTGAGCTGCTTTGTATAATGAATTAGATAGCTGCAATTGGAAACGAGAGGATTCGAGCTGAATGCCTATGTGATCCATGTGCTATAGACTTCATAGGGGTGTTCAAGCCAGCTAGATACTCAGCTACAGTGACCGATGGACCGGCTTGCTGAAGCATTTGCTGAAGCTGATGTCTGACCTCCCAGACTTTGCCCACAAGTCGGATTTGCTTATCGTTCACATAACTCTTCATATCGGAGTCCCTCTTTTCAGGAAAATATTTGATATAATAAACGATATGCTAGAGGTGGACAAGTTAGACCAACTTAACTTAGGACGAGGTGCTCAAATGACAGACCATAAGAAATTTGAAGAAGTGACAACGAGTAGTGAGATGATTTTCAAAGGGAAAATCATTTCCCTGCAAGTGGATCAGGTTACGTTGCCGAATGGAGGAACAGCCTCCCGAGAGATCGTCAAGCATCCCGGTGCAGTAGCGGTCATTCCGTTATTAGGTGACAAAATGATTGTCGTTGAGCAGTACCGTAAGCCGCTAGAGAAGAGTCAGGTAGAAATCCCTGCAGGTAAGCTCGACAGCAGTGAGGAGCCGTTGAAAGCAGCCTTACGTGAGCTTGAGGAAGAGACAGGCTATCGGACGGATAACATTCGGTTGGTAAGTTCGTTCTATACATCACCTGGGTTTGCAGATGAGATTATCCACATGTATATCGCGGAGGATTTGGTGAAGGGAACTGCGAATCCAGACGATGACGAATTCTTGGACTGTGAAGCTATTACGCTTACGCAAGCACAGCAGTATATGCGTGAGGGGCGCATCAGTGATGCCAAGACGATTATGGCTGTTTATGCGTGGCAGCTGTACAAATTAACTGGTCAAATCTAGATGTTAAAGGATTATTATGTTGATCTTCATATTCACATTGGCCGAACGGAGAAAGGTCAAGCTGTGAAAATTAGCGCAGCGGGCAATCTCACATTTTTCAATATTGCTCATGAAGCCGCGAACCGGAAAGGGATGGAGATGATCTCCATCATTGATACCCACTCTCCCTCTGTCCAAGAGGAGATTATGATGTATTTGGAAAAGGGAGACATGGTGGAGCTCGAAGGCGGGGGAATTCGCTATCGGGATACGTCGATCATCCTAGGCAGCGAAATCGAAGTGAGAGACCCTGGGATGGGTCCTGCGCACTTGCTTGCTTATATGCCTACACTGAAGGTCATGCAGGAGTTTACGACATGGATGAAGCGGTATATGAAAAATGTGGAGCTAAGCTCACAACGTATTTATGTGCCTGCGCGTACGCTTCAGGAAGAGGTTATAGGTAGGGGAGGCATTCTTATCCCTGCGCACATCTTTACGCCGCACAAAAGCGTGTACGGCAGTGCAGTTAGCTGCATGAACGATCTTCTGGATGTGAAGCAGATCCCAGCAGTAGAGCTTGGTTTAAGTGCGGATTCAGAAATGGCTGGATACATTTCAGAGCTGGATGATTTCACCTACGTGACGAACTCAGACGCGCATTCCTTAGCGAAAATAGGTCGCGAATACAACCAAATGAGGCTTGCTGAACCGACCTTCGAGGAATTGGTCAAAGCACTTCAGCGCCGAGAAGGGCGTGGTGTCACAGCCAACTATGGGTTGAATTCGCGATTAGGCAAATATCATCGTACGTATTGCAGTGTGTGTGAAACCGTACTAGATGATGGAGATACAGCTGTGGAGCGATGCGTAAATTGCGGCAGTCCCAAAATCGTTCGTGGTGTCATGGATCGCATCATGGCGATCGCGGATCGCAAGCAATCCTATCAACCAGCGCACCGTCCTCCTTACTATTTTCAAATCCCATTAGAGTACATCCCAGGGTTAGGGCCCAAAAAGCTGGAGCAGCTCCTAAATCGGTTCGGAACAGAGATGTATGTCTTACATCGCGCGACGCCTGAAGAGTTGTCTGTAACCGTTGGAGAAGAAATAGCAGCGTATATTGTGAAGGCTAGAGAAGGGGCTTTAACGCTTGAAGTTGGGGGCGGCGGGAGGTATGGCAAAGTGAAAAATCATTCATAGTTTCTTCTTTTCGCTCATAAGCTTGTCTTTGTAGAGGTTGTACAAAGAAGGGAGCGGCGAGTGTGAATAGGAACTTAACGATGAAACAATATATGAAGGATAATTTGCCGTTATTTATATTCGTCGCTGTGCTCTTCGTTATTGGCGTTATTTTCGGTGCCGTCATGGTTAACGCCCTTTCTTTGGAACAGAGGACCGAAATGACCCGCCATTTAGGCAGCTTTTTTCATGAAATTAACGATGGCGTTGAAATCGACAGCCAGCAATCGTTTAGTCAAGCTTTTGGCATGCATATGAAGTGGATCTTATTGATCTGGTTATTTGGCTTGTCGATTATAGGTTTGCCTCTGATTTTAGTATTGGATTTTCTAAAAGGGGTGCTGATCGGCTTCACGGTCGGATACCTTGTTGGACAGATGTCGTGGAAAGGTATGCTTTTTGCGCTTGTGGCCGTTGTTCCTCAGAATTTAATTGTGATTCCAGCCATATTATTTTGCAGCGTGGCAGCGATGTCATTCTCCATCTATATGATCAAGCATAGAATCATGAGTCGTAGTGGTAACATTTACCAACCTTTCATGAGATATACAACGATCACTTTAGCCATGGGGGGCTTCCTACTTGCGGCAGCGTTATTAGAAGGATACTTCTCCCAATACATGATGAAATGGGTAACCCCAATGCTGGTGGGGCTTTATGGGTAATGAAATGAATTGTGTTTCTGTTTGACTTTGTAAGTTCGCTCCCCCTATAATGAAAAGAGTGGCTAAAAATGGGCTAGGATGCCCACCTTTCTGAGGGGGAGGCATATGGAAGCAAGGATTGAGAAAATTAAACAACAATTGCAATCCCAAGGGTACAAGCTTACGCCTCAAAGGGAAGCGACAGTTCGCGTCCTATTGGAGAATGAACAAGATCATCTCAGTGCAGAAGATGTGTTTATGCTAGTGAAGGATAAAGCGCCAGAGATCGGTCTAGCAACGGTTTACCGAACTTTAGAGCTTCTGAGCGAGCTGCATGTCTTGGAGAAAATGAATTTTGGCGACGGAGTTGCCCGTTACGATTTGCGTGACGACAATTCGCGTCATCATCACCATCACTTAATTTGCGTGCAATGCGGAGCCGTAGATGAAATCATGGAAGATTGGCTCGGACCTTTCGAAGATCGGTTAGAGACTGAATTTCATTTTCAAGTATTAGATCATCGACTTGATTTTCAAGGTATTTGCTATCGCTGTACCGAACGAGGGAAACCGGACTCATTGGAGAAATCCCACTAATAGTTTCCGCAAGGATGCTATTCAAATTATGAAAATGCCTGTATGCAAGCAAGATGCATACAGGCATTTTTGTGTTTTTATCATATGCTATCTAGTAGAAAGGTGTTTGCTTTCCGTCACATAATTGGCAAGGGAGTCTGGGTACATTATAGATGAATCGAAATAAACGGCTCCGCCGTCCTACTAGGACGGTAGCGTTTATCTAGAAATAAAGCCAGTTTATCGTGTGAAACATATATTTTCTTTATTTGAACCAAAGGAAGAAGGTGGCGATTGTGTCGAAACCATGCCTAGTTGTTGGAGTTCCTAAAGAAATCAAAAACAATGAAAATCGTGTCGCGCTAACCCCAGGCGGTGCAGGGATGCTGCAAATGTCCGGTCATCGCGTGCTAATCGAGGCGGGAGCTGGCATTGGCAGTGGCTTTTCCGATGAGGATTATAAGCAAGAGGGTGCCACAATTATTGCACGTGCTGAGGATGTATGGGCACAAAGCGATATGATTATGAAGGTGAAAGAGCCTTTGCCTGCCGAGTATGGGTATTTCAAGGAAGGTCAGATGCTATTTACGTATTTGCACTTAGCTGCGGCTGGTGATTTGGCGGCACAGTTAGTAGAGAAGAGAGTAACAGGGATTGCCTATGAGACGATCCAACTGCCGAATGGCTCATTGCCCTTGTTAACACCAATGAGTGAGGTAGCAGGTCGGATGTCCGTACAGATTGGAGCCCATTATCTAGAGAAGTTTTATGGCGGCCGCGGCATTCTTCTTGGAGGTGTCCCTGGTGTGCCACCGGCAGATGTTATCATTCTAGGCGGCGGTATTGTAGGTACGAACGCTGCCAAAATGGCGTTGGGTCTTGGCGCAAACGTCGTGATCATCGAGCGTAGTGCAGACCGTATGCGAGCTTTGGATGATATTTTCGGAGGACATCTCCGTACCTTAATGTCCAATCCGTATAATATCGCGAGCGCAGTCCAGAAGGCAGACCTGCTGATTGGCGCGGTACTCATACCTGGCGCGCGAGCACCGCGATTAGTAACGGCGGCAATGGTTCAGAGTATGAAACCGGGAGCAGTCATTGTGGATGTTGCCGTCGATCAAGGAGGATCCATCGAAACGATTGATCGTGTGACGACCCATAGTGATCCAACCTATGAGAAATTCGGTGTGCTGCATTATGCGGTAGCCAATATGCCAGGTGCCGTCCCTCGGACGTCAACATTGGCATTAACGAATGTAACGTTGCCGTACGCGTTGGAGCTGGCTAATAAAGGCTTCACACATGCTATAGCGGATAACTATCCTCTGCAGCTTGGTGTGAATACGTACAAAGGCAGCGTCACCCATTCAGCGGTTGCTGAAGCGCTTGGCATGCCCTATACCAAATTGATTGACTTGTCATAATCATGGGCCTAGCCTCATATTCTGTTCCTAAGACATGGAATAGACATGGAGGCAGGGCTATGATTTTTTCCTATCGGAAATTAATTGTTCGCTTGCAGTACATTTTAGTTTTTATGGCATTGACGGTTATTTTATATCAAGTCATGATGGCTGTTTCTGGTTGGATTCAACCTGTGAACAAGTATAAAGCGCCTACGGGGAAATCAGTCAAAGTATTTGGGCAAGGCGAGCATGTCTCCTTTGACTCGAATTCGATGAGTGAGCGGCTTCGTTTGTTTTATTGGTATGGTGAATAAAGCGAAAAATAAAGGAATATCTCCAACCATCGTGGAATGCTATACGTTGGAAGTACTAGCAGGTAAACGAGGGAGAGACTGACATAATGACGAGTGAGCTACAATCCTTCATCCGATTTCTGACGACTGAACGGGGACTTTCACGAAATACACTCGAATCCTACGAAAGAGATCTCGTTCAATTTGTTGCTTATCTCGAGTTGCAAGGTATTTCAAGCTGGCGAGATACAGGGAAAATGCATCTTGCAGGTTATCTTTCTCAATTAAAAGTGCTCGGACGAGCTTCAGCGACCTTATCACGCATTCGCGTATCACTACGCTCCTTTTTTCAATACATGGTGAAAGAACGACACCTTGATTCGGATCCTTCTGTATTCGTTGAGGTACCTAAGTTAGAAAAAAGGCTTCCTAAAGTGCTGAGCATTTACGAGGTTGAGAAGCTTCTTGAGGCACCTCAATCTGAGCAGGTGAATGGGGCACGGGATAAGGCCATGCTTGAATTGCTCTATGCAACAGGAATTCGTGTGTCTGAGCTCGTGTCTTTAAATATGACAGATGTGAATTTAGAGATGGGCTTCATTCGCTGTATCGGCAAAGCTGAGAAGGAGAGAATGATACCTCTAAGCGGTATTGCGATAAGGATTTTGGAGTCGTATATTCACAATTATCGCATGAAGCTGTTAAAAAGATCGATAGATGAAGATGCCCTCTTCATTGGACATTTGGGCACTCGGATGACGAGACAGGGCTTCTGGAAAATTATGAAGCGGTATGCCTCAGAGACGGAAATTACGAATGAGATTACACCGCATATGCTTAGACACTCCTTCGCTGCCCATTTAATTGAAAACGGTGCCGATTTGCGATCAGTTCAGGAAATGCTAGGTCATTCGGATATTTCCTCCACACAGCTATATGTTCAGGTCACGAAGCTCAAAATGAAGGATGTTTATAATCGAGCTCACCCTAGAGCTCACTTATAATTGCGATCGGAGACGCAGCGGCCATTCCAACAGGAATCGCTGCTGTTTTGCATTCATGGGTTGGAAATGGGATAATGAAGGGTGGATATCATTAACATTAGGGATTGATTTGGAGGGACATCGGTGCGCTTTGAACGAATTAGTTTAATCGTATTGGATAGTGTAGGCATTGGCGAATTACCGGATGCTGAACAGTTTGGCGACCTTGGAGCACATACACTTGGTCATATCGCAGAGAAAGTGAGCGGCTTTGCGCTGCCCCATTTGCAGCAAATGGGAATCGGAAATATTGCGGATATTCACGGGATTCCTCCTGTGACATCACCAGAAAGTTATTATGGCAAAATGGCAGAGGTTTCGGTTGGTAAAGATACGATGACGGGCCATTGGGAGTTGATGGGGCTTCGTATTTCCACACCATTTAAAGTATTTCCAGACGGTTTCCCCGAAGCGTTGATCTCGCAATTTGAGCAAGAGACGGGTCGTAAGGTCATCGGAAATAAACCGGCTTCAGGTACAGAGATTTTAGATGAGCTCGGCGAGGAGCAGATGAAGACAGGCGCATGGATTGTCTATACATCTGCCGATAGTGTATTCCAATTGGCCGCGCATGAAGACATCATTCCGCTAGATGAGTTATATCGGGCTTGCGAAATTGCCCGAAGATTAACGATGCAGGATGAATTTGCAGTGGGTCGCGTTATCGCAAGACCTTATCTGGGTACGCCTGGCGCATTCAAACGCACGCCGAATCGACATGATTATGCGGTCAAGCCTCCAGCGCCTACCGTAATGAATCAGCTTAAGAATGCTGGATGGGATGTCATTGCGATTGGTAAAATTAATGATATCTTTGACGGAGAAGGGGTTACGCAAGCAACCTCGACGAAAAGCAATCTGGATGGCATTCAGAAGACGATTGACGTGCTTGGAACATCGTTTAAAGGGCTTGCTTTTACCAATCTAGTCGATTTCGATTCCTTATATGGTCATCGTCGCGACCCCGAGGGCTATGGTAAGGCGTTAGAGGAATTCGATGCCTATGTGCCACAGCTGAAAGCGGGACTTGGACCGAAGGATCTGCTTATTTTGACAGCGGATCATGGGAATGACCCTGTACATGCAGGTACGGATCATACACGTGAGTACGTTCCCGTATTGGTGTATAGTCCAAGCTTCCAAACGCCAGCTTCCTTGGGCATACGGGGAACCTTTGCTGATTTGGGCGCAACAATCGCTGAGAACTTCGGCGTTGAACCTACAAAGAATGGTGAGAGTTTTCTGCACCTTTTGAAATAAATCATTATAAATTAAATTTAGGAGGCATGGTTACATGTCAGGAACATCGATGATTCAAGAAATTCAAGAAGCAGCAGCTTTTATTAAAAAAGAAACAAATATTACGCCGCAAATTGGCCTTATTCTCGGTTCAGGTCTAGGTGTTCTAGCAGATTTGATTGAGCAGCCAATCGTGATTGACTATTCCCAAATCCCGCATTTTCCGGTCTCGACCGTAGAAGGACATGCAGGAGAATTGGTTGTTGGGTCCATTCAAGGCAAGCAAGTCCTCGTCATGAAAGGGCGCTTTCATGCTTATGAAGGCTATGGCGCTGAAACAGTTTCTTTTCCAGTACGCGTCATGAAAGAGCTTGGCGTGGAGACATTGATCGTTACCAATGCTGCAGGCGGAATTAACGAATCGTACCAAGTTGGCGATCTCATGGTGATCAGTGACCATTTGAATATGACGTTCCGCAATCCGTTGATTGGACCGAATGATTCTGCACTAGGCGTGCGCTTTCCGGATATGTCGGAGGCTTACAGCAAGCGTCTACGCAAATTAGCGCACGATGTAGCGGCAACGCAAGATTTTAAACTGCAAGAAGGTGTATATGTCGGTCTGCTTGGACCTAACTATGAAACACCTGCTGAGATTCGAATGTTCCGTACACTGGGTGGAGACTCCGTTGGTATGTCAACTGTTCCTGAGGTAATCGTTGCTCGCCATGCGGGTATTGAGGTATTGGGCTTCTCGTGTATTTCCAACATGGCGTCGGGTATCCTGGATCAACCGTTATCTCATGCAGAAGTGATGGAAACAACTGAGAAGGTTAAACCTAAGTTTTTGAAGCTAGTTCTTGGCATCATCGAGGCGCTCTAAGCAGAAAAGGAGATCAACATGACATTGACTTATATACAAAAAATTAATGAGGCTGCAAGCTTTATCCAATCTCGCTTAGGCGGTGTTTCTCCGTCGATCGGACTCGTTCTAGGTTCAGGACTTGGTGATATGGCGAATCAGGTGGAGCAGCCTATTGCAATTGATTATAGTGAAGTACCGCATTTCCCTGTATCAACCGTTGCAGGTCATGAAGGGCGCTTTGTTGTCGGTACTTTGGAAGGTAAACAAGTTATCGTTATGCAGGGACGTTCTCATTACTATGAAGGCTATGATATGCAAAAAGTCGTGTTTCCTGTCTATGTCATGAAGGCTATAGGGGTCCAAGCGGTTGTGATGACCAACGCGGCGGGAGGGATGAATCGATCCTTCCAAGCTGGTGATTTGATGTTGATTAGTGATCATCTCAATATGACGGGGGATAACCCGCTGATTGGACCGAACCACTCCGAACTCGGTGTTCGTTTTCCGGATATGTCAGAAGCATACAACCGTGATTATCGCGCACTTGCTCGTGAGTTAGCGGGGGAAGTTGTAGGAGAGGACGGAGTACCCCTCAAGCTGCAAGAAGGCGTTTATGCGGGAATTACAGGTCCTACGTATTGTACACCCGCAGAGCTTACGATGCTTGCCCGTATTGGTGGAGATGCGATTGGTATGTCTACCGTTGGTGAAGTTATCGCTGCGCGCCATGCAGGACTGAAGGTGCTCGGCATTTCTTGTATTACGGACATGGCCGTTGGTGAGGAACTTGAACCCTTGACGCATGAACAAGTTGTGGCTGTTGCGAATCGGACGAAGCCGAAATTTATTGCCTTAGTTAAAGCATTTGTTCGCGAGGTTCAATTGGGATAAATTGAATCGGAAACTGACTGAATTTTTTATGATTATAAGCGCCTAAAGACCTATCAAAGATGAGGGACACATGGTAGAATGTAGTTAATTAGAACTATATTCGAAGGTTATCTGCCTATGAGAGATTACCTATTCCATACAAGGATGTGTTGGAGCATGTCAGTCCCTGAGCTCATGGTAAGTAATTGCCCGCGATGCGGGAAGGTTTTTCAGAGAAATTTACACAATCAATGCATGGCGTGCAGTACAAACATAAATGATCAATTGAAAAATAGCCTCGAATTTCTTCGTAGAAACTATCGTTCCACGAATGAACAGGTATGCGAAGCTACAGGTGTGTCCATTATTCAATTACAAGTTTGGATGAAAGAAGGAAAGCTGAAGCTTACAGATTATCCAAATCTGAGTTATCAATGTGCGTCTTGTGCGGAGCCAATTCGTCAACATAAGCTGTGTGTCGCTTGTAGTACCCGAATTAGTCGCGATATCAGAAAGCTCAATGAAAGCGGTGCGGTTCCTGCCACGAAGCGGGCGGAAGTGAAACAACAGGAATCCTCTCGAGGTTTCCATGTTGGGGATCGATGGAATCGTGGGTAATTTGCTCAGGAATGGGCAATAGTAAGATGGAGTTCAGTTCACAAATCTGTCACGAAATAGTCAAAGTTTTGCCACGTACTAGATATGGGATTATTCTCTGATGTTAGGTAGAATAGATGAAGTGAACACACGATGAGGGGGATATGCATGCAAAAGTGGATTTTCTTTGTACTATTTATACTTGCGGGCGCATTGGGGCTGGGAGTCCTCTTTCAAGATATTTCTGATCGCCAAGAGGCACATGAAGCCGAGGCTGCCGCTAGTAAAATGCAACAGCTGAAAATAACTGCTTCGAACTGGCAGTTTGATGCACCGGACTACACTGTGAAAAAAGGTGAAGCTACGAAAGTATCTTTATCTTTAAAAGAAGGTGTCCATGCCGTTGAAATCGTTGGGTTGGATATTAAACTTGACAAAGAAAACCCTTCGAAGGAAATAACATTTGACAAACCAGGTACATATGAAATTTTATGTTCGCTACCTTGCGGCGAAGGACATGCTAAAATGAAAACCAAATTAGTTGTTCAATAATGATATGGCAAGATTAGAGGGGGGCTTATGAAGCTCCCTTTTTCCATTTTCCTATTTGTGATGTAAAATGCAAGTTAAAGGAGGCTATCTCATGAGAATGGTTGATTTAATTCATAAGAAGCGTGTCGGTGATGCATTAACGGAACAAGAAATTACGTTTATTATCAATGAATATACAGTTGGGCATGTACCTGATTATCAAATGTCTGCCTTCTTGATGGCGACCTTTCTGAACGGGATGACGGATGAAGAAACGTCTTTTCTCACATTAGCGATGGCGGGGTCAGGTGAAATGATTGATTTATCCGCAATTGCTGGTGTGAAAGTGGATAAACATTCGACAGGCGGCGTTGGGGATAAGGTTAGTCTCATCGTTGGACCTGTTGTGGCATCACTTGGCATTCCTGTCGCCAAAATGTCGGGAAGAGGCTTGGGACATACAGGTGGTACATTGGATAAGCTGGAGTCCATTCCAGGCTTTCAAATTGAGTTGTCGAAGGAAGCCTTTATCGAAGCGGTGAACACGAATAAAATTGCGATTGTCGGTCAAAGCGGTAACTTGGCACCTGCCGATAAGAAAATATATGCCTTACGTGATGTAACGGCTACGGTGGATTCGATCCCGCTGATCGCTAGCTCCATCATGAGTAAGAAAATTGCCTCAGGGGCAGAAGCGATTGTCCTAGATGTGAAAATTGGCTCAGGTGCTTTCATGAAAACGGTGGAGGATGCAAGGGTACTCGCTCGTACAATGGTGGAGATTGGAACTCGTCTAAATCGTAAAACGATCGCGATGATTACCGATATGGATCAACCTCTTGGCCGCGAAATCGGGAATGCGAATGAAATTCGGGAATCAATCGACGTGCTGCGCGGTACGGGGGATAGAGATCTAACGGAGGTTGCGATTTCTGTTGCGGCGTATATGTCCGTGCTAGGTAAGGTGTTTAATTCCTTTGAGGAGGCGCAGGAGGCTGTCCGTGACATCATCATGACGGGGAAAGCGTTGGATACGTTCAAACGCTTTATCGCCAGCCAAGGCGGTGATTCGCGTGTGGTTGATCAGCCTGAGCTTTTGCCAACGGCAGCCTATCATGTCGAGGTAAAAGCCAAGCAAGCTGGTTTCATCAATGAGATTCAAGCGGAAAACATCGGAATTGCGGCTATGCTGCTTGGCGCAGGACGGGCGAAGAAAGAAGATTTGATCGATTATGCGGTCGGGCTGACGTTAAATAAGAAAATCGGTGATGCTGTGCAAGTGGGGGAATCCATTTGTACAATTCATGCAAATCGTTTGGATGTGGTTGAGGTTGAAGCCATGATTGTAGATGCGTATAAGATCACTTCCACGCAGCCAACACCGAAACAATTAATTTATGACGTAATCGAATAGAAATAGATAGAGAGCACTTTCCCAAGGGAAGGTGCTTTTTTGTCTTTCTGGCTTATTTTCACCCGCATGGAATAATTTGTACGGAATTCGTCAACACTGATTAGCAGTCATTCATGCTGCAAAATGCCAAACTTTCACTTCATACATCACAGGAGGGGTACAATTGCTATGCGAAAAAAAGGGCTAATCAGTTTCATTTGTTTACAACTAAGTGTGATGCTGTTCCTGCCAGCGATTTATGCGGCGGAAACCAAGGTACAGCCAGTAGATCTAACACCTAATGCGCAATCTGCAGTTCTGATGGATGCGGATACGGGTACGGTGATCGTGGAGAAGAATAAGGATGCAAAGCTTCCGCCAGCAAGTATTACGAAAATCATGACGATGCTGCTGATTATGGAAGCGATCGACAAGGGCTCCATCAAAATGGATGAAAAAGTCAGCGTTAGTGAATACGCGGCCTCAATGGGAGGCTCTCAAATTTTCTTAGAGCCTGGTGAGCAAATGACCGTCCAAGAAATGCTGAAGGGCATTGCAATGGCGTCTGGGAATGATGCCTCTGTGGCCATGGCGGAGAAAATTGCAGGGTCAGAAGAAAATTTTGTTGCCATGATGAATGAGCGTGCAGCTCAATTAGGGATGAAAAACACCCATTTCTCCAACTGCAATGGACTGCCTGTAGCTAATCACTATACAACTGCGAATGATATTGCTGTTATGTCAAGAGAACTGCTTAAGCATGAAGGCATTACGAATTTTACAGGTGCTTATCAAGATTATTTGCGTAAAGATTCGCCGAAGCCGTTCTGGCTCGTGAATACGAATAAGTTGGTTCGTTTTTACAGTGGAGCAGATGGATTGAAAACGGGCTATACCAGTGAAGCCAAGTTCTGTTTATCGGCTACAGCGAAGCGGGACAATTTACGGGTCGTGGCTGTCGTATTAGGGGAACCCAATACCAAGACACGGAACGCAGAAGTGTCAAAGCTTTTTGATTATGCTTTTGCACAATACATGAATTATCCATTGTTCAAAACAGGCGATAGCTTGGGTAATTTTACGATAAATAAAGGCCAAGTATCGACAGTGCCGTTAGTTGCGAAGCAAAACTATAGTATTTTAATGAAAAAAGGGACGGACACGGCTAATATCCGACATGAATTGCAGCTCGATCCAAGCTTAAGAGCACCTGTTAGCTTAGGCCAGCCGATTGGTAAAATCATGGTCTATAACGGCGATAATGTCCTAGCTGAATACCCTTTAGAGTCTCCGCTGGCTGTTGATAAAGCCTCATGGTGGAAGCTATTTAAACGGACGACGTCCCAGTTATTTACTACGGATTAATGGTGGAAAACAGCGAATAGAGGACGCGAAAATCGTATATTTTGCCTACTTTTAGCGGTTTTCTTCTAGTTTTGTCGGGGGGCAGGAAATACCAACTCAGTTGTAGAAACTAGTGTTCATGACCTGAAGGGAGTGAACATATTGGGCCTGCAAATTGAGTTTGAGCAAGGCAGAAGAGCGCTGATTGTTAGATTGAAGGGCGAGCTTGACCATCATGCAGCGGATAGTGTGAAGGCGCGGATGGAGGATGCGATTGCAAAGGAGCAGACGCACCACCTGATTCTTAGTTTGAAGGACCTTTCCTTCATGGATAGCTCGGGTCTTGGCGTCATTCTTGGTCGTTACAAGCAAATTACGAGTAAAGGCGGCAAAATGGTCGTCTGTGACGTGTCACCAGCCGTGTATCGTTTGTTCGAGCTTTCGGGTATGTTCAAGATTGTATCGATTCAGGATAACGAACGTAATGCAATGTCCAGTCTGGAGGTTGCTTTATGAGCGAACGTAACTTTATGTCACTGCAATTTGCTAGTCGGTCAGAGAATGAAGCCTTTGCACGTGTAGCTGTGGCCGCATTCGTTTCACAATTAGATCCAACTTTAGATGAATTGACGGATATCAAAACGGTTGTTTCAGAGGCCGTAACGAATTCGATAATACATGGTTATAACAATCAAACGGATGGTGTCATTACCATTTCAGCCGAAATCGATGATGACACGATTCGTTTAACGATTGAGGATAAAGGCGAAGGTATTGCTGATTTAGAGCAAGCCAAGGAGCCGCTGTACACGTCCAAACCGGAGCTCGAACGTTCAGGTATGGGTTTTACAATTATGGAAAATTTCATGGACGAAGTGGAAGTTGTGACGGCCGTCGGAATCGGAACGAAAATAAACATGTTGAAGCGAATTGAATCTAAAAAAGCTTTATACAATTAGGGGTAGGATCTATGGATGTTGATCTGAAGCATGCTTCTCATAGTTATTTAGACGATTCGGAAGTCAAACGGTTAATCGCCCTCAGCCAATCCGGAGATGGACTCGCTAGAGAAACACTTGTCAGCTGCAATATCCGTTTGGTGTGGTCCGTGGTTCAGCGCTTTTTGAACCGTGGTTACGAAGCCGAAGACTTGTTCCAGATCGGATGCATCGGGCTGCTTAAGTCCGTTGATAAATTCGATCTCTCGTATGATGTGAAGTTCTCAACCTATGCGGTACCGATGATTATTGGAGAAATCCAACGGTTCCTGCGGGATGATGGGACACTGAAGGTTAGCCGCTCTCTCAAGGAGTTAGCGAACAAAATTCGCAAGACGAAGGATGAGCTGTCGAAACGCTTAGGCAGGCTCCCAACGATCAAAGAGGTTGCCGAGGAGCTGATGATTACGCCGGAGGAGGTTGTATTCGCGCAAGAAGCGAATAAACCACTCTCGTCGATTCATGAGACCGTGTTTGAGAACGATGGAGATCCGATCACGCTTATGGACCAAATTTCGGATGAATCCGGAGAGAAATGGTTTGAGAAGCTGGCGTTGAATGAGGCTATAGGGACGCTCTCAGAACGAGAACGACTCATTGTCTATCTCCGTTACTTCCGTGATCAGACGCAGTCTGAGGTCGCCACTAGACTTGGTATATCCCAAGTTCAGGTCTCGCGATTGGAAAAGAAAATACTGCAATCCATTAAAGATCAGATTGCCCTCTAATAAGCAAAAAATGAATAAACCGTGCTCCTTTGGGAGGACGGTTTTTCAGCGCATATACATAGAGCCGCTGACTTCCCGAGAGCACCAGGGGCGATGAGCGGCTTTTACCCCTTGTACATCTGAACCTCTTCTATCGAACCGAGTAACGGTCGAAAGAATAAAATCTCACGCAGTAAATCCCGCATAAGCCTACAAGGGAATAGACGATACGACTTAACCCTGAAGATTCACGGTGTGAATCCCCCCCAAGCAGAGCAGAAACTAAATCCCATTCGAAAAGCCCAACTAGAAGCCAATTCAGCGCACCGATGATGACGAGTGTTAACGCGAATTTTGCCATGTTATCACCTTCTTTATATGGAATAAGTGATCCGTATTCCCTATTTAACATGCCTTGCCAAATCAGTCTTTATACATGGAGAATTTACCAATGATTGAGTTGTTTATGCCAAGGAAAGATTTTGCATACTATTCCTATACATGGATGATTGCAGGAAGTATTGAGATCGCCTAAACTCTGAGAGGAGTGAACCATGGTCCAGGTACTAAGCAAGTATTTGTACATTCGACTTCGCCGTAAAGCACGTGTGCGTAAAGGAAGTATCGTGAGGCTGCATCATATTGCACAACTCTTTGTGGAGCCTGAATATGAACAGGCCCTGAATGAATTAGTGATTCACCAGCCCCAACAAGAGGATGGGAATCGTGTGCTTATCGATATGCTACTGATCATTCGTAAAGTGAAGAAATTATTTCCTGAGCTGCAGGTTGAGCATTTCGGAGAACCTCACGTTCTTTTAGAGATATACACCGATAATAAGAAGGCAAATCCATTGCTGATCGGCATTGTTTGGCTGCTTTTATTCATCGGCTCAGGGCTAGCTATTATGAATTTCCATGCTGACGTCTCCATGTTGACCGTTCATCAGCGGATCTATGAACTGATGACAGGTAAAAAGGTGGATCATCCACTCATTTTGCAAATTCCGTATTCCATTGGGATCGGAGTCGGCATGGTGCTTTTCTTTAATCACTTGTTTAAAAAGAAATTCAATGAAGAGCCGAGCCCATTGGAAGTTGAAATGTTTATGTATCAAGAAAATATTAATCATTATGTGATTACCGAAGAGTATTCGAAAATCCATGAAGAAGGGGACGCGAAGTGATTACGCTGCTCGGGGAAGTTTTCCTAGCTGCATTTATCGGCTTAGCAGGAGGTATTGCGGTTGGGAGCGGCATGGTTGCTTTTTTAGTTGTTCTGGATATCATTCCCAGATTAGCTCAAATCACACGATCATTCTCCAAAATTCATGCCTACGAAGCAGCAGTCGTTCTTGGTTCTCTGATGTTTACCTGGGTGGATTTCAGTGATCTGCACATGCATTTATTCCCTATGGGAGCAGCACTTTTTGGCTTGTTTGCAGGCAGTTTTGTAGGTTTGCTTGCCGCAGCACTGACTGAAATTGTCAATGTGCTGCCGATTTTGGCTAAACGGGTGGGGATGGATTCCTATCGGATCGTGTTATTAATGGCCATGATATTCGGCAAGGTTTTTGGCTCCTTGTTTGAATGGATATTTTATTAGTCGGTGGATGAAGGAGGCGCACCAGTGAAATTTATTGTTAGAAATGGTCAACACAGCGATGAGGAGAAGCTAGAAGAAACGCAGGAGGAGGAGGAGAAGCAAAGTAGTCAAGAAGAACAGCTTGCTGTCGATGAGAAAGGTAATTTATCGGCATACAATCCGATTACAAATATGACGCCGCAGGAGAAGGCACTAAAGATTCAAGAAGATATTCCAAAAAGTCTTCGAGAAGTGCAGCGTGTATTGGAAGAACGTGTTGGCTTGAATCGAAGCTTCGATCTCGTGCTTAGAGAGATGGTATTCGGCTCTAAACGCGTAGGTATCTTTTACTGTAACGGGTTTGCAAAAGATACGGTCTTGACGGATATTATCACTCGACTTACGTATGCAGATAAAGAAGATGTATCCCACCATACCTTAGAAACGTTTATAGAAAAACTAATACCTCACATCCAAGTTAAACATTATAAGAAAATGTCGGAGATCGTTGGACAAGTATTAATGGGGGGGACCGCCTTATTTATTGAGGGTGAAACATCGGCGATTGCCGTTGATGTGAAGAGCTTCCCTGTTCGATCTATTGCTGAACCTGATTTGGAACGTGTCGTTAGAGGTTCGCGCGATGGTTTTGTAGAAACACTGTTAATGAATGTTACCCTTGTTAGACGCCGCATTCGCGATGAGCGATTTAAACTTGAAATCATGCAAATTGGAAAGAGAACGAAGACGGACGTCTGTCTCGGATATATCAACGATATTGCGGATGCGACACTTGTCCAAGATATTAAAGACAAAATGAAGCAAGTAGAGATTGATGGTCTGCCCTTAGGTGAGAAACAATTAGAGGAAATCATTGTAAATAAGGGCTGGAATCCATATCCCATGGTTCGCTATTCAGAAAGGCCGGATGTTGTCTCGGCACATTTACTAGAAGGTCATGTTTGCGTATTCGTGGATACCTCGCCAAGCGTGATGATTTTGCCTACGACGTTTTTCCATCATGTGCAGCATGCCGAGGAATATCGCAATACACCTTTTATTGGCACTTATTTAAGGTGGGTCCGCTTTGCTGGGATTATAATGTCGATCTTCTTGCTGCCACTCTGGTATCTGATGGTAATGGAGCCTTCATTGAAACCAGCGGGTCTAGAATTCCTTGGCCCGCAGAAGGAAGGTACTTTACCGCTCCTTATTCAATTCCTGATTGCAGATATAGGAATCGATCTGATGCGGATGGCAGCGGTACATACCCCTTCACCGCTTGCAACTGCAATGGGTTTGGTGGCCGCGATTCTGGTAGGAGACATTGCCGTTAAGACAGGACTCTTCATAAACGAAGTCATCCTGTACCTTGCGCTTGCGTCGATCGGGATGTTCGCTACACCAAGCTATGAATTAGGCTTGGCGAATCGAATCGTGAGGCTAGCCTTATTAATTACGGTGTCCATTTTTGGAGTTCCCGGCTTTGTGATAGGCTCCACACTTTGGTTAATCTTGCTGGCTTCGAAGAAATCCTATGATGCACCCTATATGTGGCCGTTCATCCCGTTTAATGCCAAGAGCTTTTTCTCTATCTTACTGCGTCGACCCATGCTGGCAAGCAAAACAAGGCTAAGCATTACGAAGCCGATTGATGGAACCCGACAACCTAAATGATACTGTTTAAAAGGGCTGGATTTCTCCTGCCCTTTTTTGTTTGTTCTAGGCGCATGTATTGTCAAATACGCGTGCACTATGGTACTTTTATTAGTATGTGTGCGACCTCTTAAGCGGAATTTGGCAAAGGGTAGGTTGGAGTAGAGAGGGGAAAATATAGCTATGTACTTACATGGTACCAGTAAAATAAATGACCAAGGCCACCTCGAAATTGGCGGTGTTGATACAACGAAGTTAGTTGCCGAATATGGCACGCCTCTCTATGTTTTTGATGAGGCGCTTGTACGTCAGCGTTGCCGTGAGTTCGTTGAAGCTTTTGGGGCCTCAGGTCTGAAGTTTCAAGTGGCCTATGCAAGTAAAGCATTTTGCGTAATGGCGATGTGCCGAATTGTTGAAGAAGAAGGCATGTCTCTGGATGTTGTATCCGATGGAGAGCTGTATACGGCGCTTCAAGCAGGATTCCCAGCAGAGCGTATTCATTTTCATGGCAATAACAAAACGATTTCTGAAATGGAAATGGCCATTGACGCTAAAATTGGTTGCTTCGTCGTGGATAACTTTATTGAGCTGCAGATGTTAAATGCGATTGCGGCTGAGAAACGTCAAAAAGTGAAAATTTTATTGCGGATTACGCCAGGTGTTGAGGCGCATACGCATGAATATATTTCAACCGGCCAAACGGATTCGAAATTTGGCTTCGATTTGGGCAATGGCTCGGCATTCCGTGCGATTGGGGAGGCTTCTCAGCTTTCGAATGTAGACTTGCTAGGTATTCATTCCCATATTGGCTCGCAAATTTTTGAAGTTGAAGGCTTCCGCATCGCGGCTGAGAAAATGGCTGAATTTGCCATTCATGTTCGGACAGAATTAGACGTCACTTTCAAGGTAATCAACCTTGGCGGCGGCTTCGGAATTCGTTACGTAAGTGAAGATACACCGCTTCCAGTAGCTGTATATGTTAAGGCGATTACGGATGCGATCAAAACGAACTTCGGCAGTAACGGATACCCGCTACCGGAAATTTGGGTTGAGCCAGGTCGCAGTATCGTAGGTGATGCAGGGACTACACTTTACACAGTCGGCACAACGAAGGATATCCCTGGTGTACGTAAATATGTCGCTGTGGATGGCGGTATGACTGACAATCCGCGTCCTGCTCTGTACGAAGCTGTTTACGAGGCGGGTCTCGCTAACCGCGCTGCGGAGCAACCAGATGAGGTTGTTTCCATTGCCGGGAAATGCTGTGAAAGCGGCGATATGCTGATCTGGGATGTAAACTTGCCGAAGGTAGCCGCAGGCGATATTCTAGCAGTGTCGAGTACAGGGGCTTACAATTACTCGATGGCGAGTAATTACAACCGTATTCGCAGACCAGGTGTTGTTTTTGTTCAAAATGGGCAAAGCGACCTTGTCGTGAATCGTGAAACATTCGATCAAATCATTGGCAATGACGTCATTCCTGCGAGAATGAAACAAGTAACCAAGACGATTTAATACCAGCACGAAACAGCAGGAGGCCCCTATTGGCTTAGGGTTCCTCCTGCTGTTTGTGTAATGCAGTCATTCATAGTAGAATAAGATATTATTTCCTAAAGGAGTGAACCACAAAATGGCAAAACAAGCAAAAATTCAACTAGCAGGTGGCGGAGAGGTGCTTATCGATCTTTTTGAGAACGATGCACCGAACACAGTCGCTAACTTTGAAAAACTAGCAAACTCCGGTTTCTACAACGGACTTGTTTTTCACCGCGTAATTCCAGGATTCGTAGCACAAGGTGGTTGCCCAACTGGAACAGGAACTGGTGGTCCTGGCTACCAAATCAACTGTGAAATCAACCCAAACAAACATGAGCGCGGATCCCTAGCGATGGCACATGCTGGCCGTAACACAGGTGGAAGCCAATTCTACATCGCATACCAACCACAACCGCATTTGGATGGTGGACACACAGTGTTTGGTAAAGTATCCAAAGGTATGGAGCTTGTTGATGCTTTCAAAGGCAAAGACAAAATGGAAAAAGTAGAAGTTGTAGAAGTTTAATTAAATGCTGAAGAAACTGCTCAGACTTAGGTCTGGGCAGTTTTTTTTCAAATTTATCAAATACGAAGTTGCCAAAACCAATAATTCCGACAAGTTTTCTGAGATAAAATGAAAAAAGACCTTGCAATTTTCATGCGTGAGTGATAAATTTTTGTGTAATGATAAAAGCCCTACCGAGGTAATTCGAAGACGAGCGACCGCGTTTAGAGGTAGATTTTATCGCCAATAAGAAAGCTGTTTTCGGGAACCGAAAACTTATACTTTCTTATGTGGAAAAGAAATTAGTAGCTAAGGTTTAGTTATTACTTCTTAAATAGTATGCAAAACCTTCGGGGCGTGGTGAAATTCCACACCGGCGGTGATTCGTAGGCATGTACGTGTACATGGTTACGATCAGTCCGTGACCCGTTGTGAAGCTAGCGGTACCTGACAACAGCTTCGCTACGGTTGACCTGGTGTAACTCCGGGACCGACAGTATAGTCTGGATGGGAGAAGGAAAATGCGAATGCCAATTCGCTAGCATGCTTGTTCATTTTTTCACATTAACCAAAATTCGGCAGGTCTGTCTATTGAGGCTACCTCGTCGGTGTTGTTTGATTTGATCAAAAATGCGGCAGGCATAGTAGCTGAAGCTTATTCGTGTTATCTAAACAATCTCTGGCCCCCATCCGATAGCGGAAGGGGCTTTTTTGCATTAGATTTCAAGGACTGAATGAAGAAGGCGGTGATCAGCCATGCAGATGTTAAATGACGAAGCCTATATGCGACTTGCGCTTCAGATGGCGGAGAGCGCGCTTGGACAAACAGGCATTAATCCTGTTGTTGGCTGTGTCCTCGTCAAAGAGGGCCGCATTGTTGGCATGGGCGCACATCTGAAGCGCGGTCATGGACATGCGGAGGTTCTAGCGCTGCAAATGGCGGGTGAGGAAGCAAAGGGAAGCACCGCCTATGTTACCTTGGAGCCCTGCAGTCATTATGGCAAAACACCGCCATGCAGCGATCGTCTCATCGAAGCGGGTGTGACTCGCGTTGTTGTGGCAACTACAGATCCGAATCCGTTAGTAGCAGGGACTGGGATCGCAAAGCTGCGTGCACATGGTTTGGATGTGAGTGTAGGCTTGCTAGGCGAAGAATCCGCCAAGATGAACGAGGCCTTCAACAAATTCATCGTTACGCGCATGCCGTTCGTGACGATGAAGACTGCAAGCACCCTCGACGGCCGCATCGCTTCCAAAACTGGCGACAGCAAGTGGATTACATCCCCAGCGTCGCGTGCCTTCGTACATACCCTGCGCCATCGGCATCAGGGCATCCTCGTCGGCGTCCAGACGGTCATCGCCGACGACCCGCAGCTGAGCACGCGCGGCGACGTACCGGCTGTGCAGCCAGTACGCATCATCGCGGACTCGCAGCTGCGAGTCCCGCTCGGCGCCCGCGTGCTCACGGAGCAGGATCGTCAGCCGACGATCCTGCTCGCGAGCGCACAGGCACCCGCAGATCGGCGTGCCGCGCTGGAAGCGCGCGGCATCACGGTCCTCACCTGCGGGGACGGCCCGCAGGTGGACCTGACGCTCGCCATGCAGCAGCTGGGCGAGCGCGAGATCGGCTCCATCCTCCTCGAGGGTGGAGGCCGCTTGAATGGCGCCATGCTGGAGCGACGCCTGATTGATAAGCTGGTGCTGATGTTTGCGCCGAAAATTATCGGCGGGGGCCTAGCAGCACCTGTGAACATCCACTTCGACGGCTTCGCGAAGATGGACGATGCCATTACGCTCGACCGACTGAGCGTCGAGCAATTCGGGCCGGATGTGTGTATGACCGGCTATCCGATCTATAAGAGCTAGAGAATGGAGGAGTGGCATGTTTACCGGCATAGTTGAAGAAATCGGCCACATGCGCCGCATTCATAGTGGAGGGCAAGCGATGGTACTAACCATTGGTGCACGTAAAATTCTGGAGGATGTCCATTTAGGGGACAGTATCGCTGTTAATGGTGTCTGTCTCACGGTCATTTCTTACGATAGTGATTCATTCTCCGTTGATGTGATGCCTGAAACATACCGAAAGACGAATCTTCGCAAGCTTCAATCCGGCACCCGTGTGAATTTGGAGCGGGCCATGGCAGCGAATGGTCGATTTGGCGGGCACATTGTGCAAGGTCATGTGGATGCCACAGCAACGATCCTTTCTCGCACGCCAGAAGAGAATGCTGTCGTATACCGATTCGAACCAGAAAATCCACATATTTTCCGTTACATGATACCTGGTGGTTCCATCACGATCGATGGCATTAGTTTAACTGTTGTAGATGTCACAGAACACGATATGTCCGTTTCGATAATTCCGCACACCCTTGCGCAGACTGTTCTCCATGACAAAAAAGCAGGTGACACGGTCAACATCGAATGCGACGTACTCGGCAAATATATGGAGCGACTGCTCAAATTTGGGCCTTCTGCGTCTTCCCATCGCGGGGAACCTAAGAAAAGCACGCTGACTGCAAGCTTTTTAGCAGATAACGGCTTTATGTAAGTTTAGTTAGGAGAGGTGTATATGACACAACCCATTCGATTTAATACGATTGAAGAGGCCCTCACGGATCTGAAGATAGGTAAAATAATTATTGTTGTAGACGATGAGGATCGAGAAAACGAAGGCGATTTTATCGCGCTTGCCGATAAAACAACACCTGAAGTGATCAACTTCATGATCAAAGAAGGACGTGGGCTTGTCTGCACCCCGATCACCGAAGATAGAGCCAGAGAGCTTGATTTGCCTCCGATGGTGGCACGCAACACAGATTATCATGGCACAGCCTTTACGGTGTCGGTTGATCATACGGATACAAGTACAGGGATTTCAGCGCATGAGCGTTCCAGAACGATTCAAGGCTTGATCGATCCAACGACGAAACCGCAGGATTTCCGTAGACCTGGACACATTTTTCCTTTGATTGCCAAAAAGGGCGGTGTTCTCCGCAGAGCTGGTCATACTGAAGCTGCAATTGATCTTGCAATCCTTTGTGATTCGTATCCCGCAGGCGTCATTTGTGAAGTCATTAAGGAAGATGGTACGATGGCTCGCGTTCCTGATCTAATGGAAATCGCTGCGAAACATGAGCTTTGCATCATTACCATTCAGGACTTAATTCAGTATCGGAATCAACAAGAGAAATTGGTGAAGCGTGAGGTTGAAGTGGATTTGCCGACGGATTTCGGTACTTTCAAAGCGATTGCCTATACGAATCAACTGGATAACAAGGAGCATGTAGCTCTGGTAAAAGGAACGATTGATCCTTCCAAGCCTACTCTGGTGCGCGTACATTCGGAATGTTTGACGGGAGATGTGTTCCATTCCCATCGTTGTGATTGCGGTCCCCAGCTTGACGCGGCATTAAAACAGATTGATGAAGAGGGCAATGGTGTATTATTATATATGCGTCAAGAAGGTCGCGGTATCGGTTTAATCAATAAATTGAAGGCGTATGTCCTCCAAGAGCAGGGATTAGATACGGTAGAAGCGAATATTAAGCTTGGATTTGCTCCAGATCTTCGTGATTATGGCATTGGTGCTCAAATTCTGAAAGATCTTGGCATCACGAAACTCCGTCTATTAACGAATAATCCTCGCAAAATCAAAGGCTTAGAAGGCTATGGGCTTGAAGTAGAGGAGCGCGTTCCGATTCAAATGGAAAGTAAGAAAGATAACCTTTCTTATTTGCAAACAAAGCAACAGAAGCTAGGCCACATGCTGAGTTTTAATGACGTAGGCAAAGGCATTTAATTGTAGATTATATTCCATCCAATTCGCTTTAACAGAAAGGGAGATTCTAACCATGGCAACGATTTATGAAGGACATTTAATCTCACAAAATTTAAAATACGGCATCGTCGTAGGACGCTTCAATGAGTTCATTACTTCCAAACTACTAGGTGGTGCACAAGACGCGCTTAAACGTCATGGTGTTAACGAAGATGAAATCGACATTGCCTGGGTTCCAGGCGCATTTGAACTTCCCTTAATCGCACAAAAAATGGCGGAAAGCGGCAAGTACGACGCTGTTATTACCCTTGGTGCAGTGATACGTGGATCAACGCCGCATTTTGATTATGTGTGCAGCGAAGTGGCGAAAGGTGTTTCCGCAATTAACTTAAAAACAGGCGTACCTACGATTTTTGGTGTGTTAACAACGGATTCCATTGAACAAGCAGTTGAACGCGCGGGAACGAAAGCAGGCAATAAAGGCTGGGAAGCTGCCGTAACTGCGATTGAAATGGCTAATTTGACGAAGCAATTCTCTTCCTAATGCTTGCTTATTATCATTTGGAAACATTGCTCCCGCGGCTGTTCGCGTTTCTAATCGCCATGACCCTGCATGATACAGCACATGCTGGGGTCGCTTGGCTGCTTGGAGATCGAACGGCTCGTGAGAGCAAACGGTTTTCGCTGAACCTCTTGGCACATCTCGATGTCTTGGGGCTCTCGATGATCGTCTTCGGGCCTTACGGTTGGTCAAAGAAAATACCGGTCGATCCCGACCGTTTTCCCAAGTATAAAAGACTATCACATACACTTGTATATCTAGCGGGACCTATCACGAATCTCGTGCTTGTTCTGTTTTTTTGGTGGTTATACTTCTTCTTGCCCACGCTACTCGGTGCTTCAATCGAATCTATCGTCGTGGAACAATGGCGTGTTTATTTACAATATTGTATCATCGTTAATTTAATGATTGGTCTCATACATCTGCTTCCGCTCTATCCGCTCGATGGTTGGTTTATTTGGAAAGGCCTCGTCTCACCTCCGAAACAGCGATGGATGACAAGACACGAGATCAAAGCACTGATTCTTGTAATCGTTTTAATGGTTACTCCCATTGGTCAATGGGTGCTCAGTCGTATTTATCCATACGCCGTACAGGTAATTATGCAACTTTATTCACTATGACAAGGGGAAGAACGAAATGAAGGTTACCTATAAATTAGAAGCATTTGAAGGCCCCCTTGATCTATTGCTTCATCTAATTGATAAAAATGAACTCGACATTTACAATATTCCGATCAAAGAAATTACAGATCAGTACCTTGGGTATGTACAAGCCATGCAGGAGCTGGAGCTAGATATTACGAGTGAGTTTCTAGTCATGGCAGCCACGCTGCTCTCCATCAAAAGCAAAATGCTTCTACCTAAGCCGCCTGTTATTGAATATGACGAATATTTTGATGATATGGATGATTCGTTAGACCCGCGCGCCGAGCTCGTTGCCAAATTGATTGAATATCGGAAATATAAATCGATTGCCGATATGCTTCGTGATAAAGAGGTAGAGCGCAGTCTCGTGTACACACGGGAACCGGAGGATTTAACGCCTTATTTACCAGAAACACATGAGAATCCTGTGGAAGGACTCGATCTCGCTGATTTACTTTTTGCTTTTCAACGTACACTGCGTAAATTAGCCAATCGGAATGTTGTTGCACGGATTAGGCGGGATGAGATCTCGGTAAAAGATCGAATTCGTGAAGTTGTGGATTTGCTTAAAATAAAAGGCGGTAAGCTGTTATTCTCCAAGCTATTCGATTATGAAATGACGCGGGAAGAGATCGTTGTAACCTTTTTAGCTATCCTTGAATTGATGAAAATGAAGAAAATTATGTGCTACCAGAATCAGCTTTTTGATGATATCGTCATTCAAGCCAAAGAGGAGGGATCTGACCTTGACACTCAATTTCGGGCAGATGAAATCAATTATTGAAGGACTTCTCTTCGCCTCTGGCGACGAAGGTCTGGATCTCAAGCAACTTGCTGAAGTCATGGAGCTTGATGCCTATGTGATTAAAGATTTGTTGAAAGATATGCGAACCGACTTCAAACGTAAAGGACGAGGTGTCCAAATCGTAGAGGTTGCTGGCGCTTATCAGCTTACAACCCTAGCGGAGCACGCTCCTTATTTTGAGCGACTCGCCTATACGCCTTCACGTTCTTCGCTTTCCCAAGCTGCCTTAGAGACATTATCGATCGTTGCTTATAAGCAGCCTATCACGCGAGTCGAGATCGAGGAGATCCGCGGCGTGAAGTGTGACCGAGCGCTTGCTACATTAACAGGTAAGGACTTGATTACAGAGGTTGGACGTGCGGATGCAGTGGGTAGACCGATTTTGTACGGAACGTCGAAGCAATTCTTAGAGTATTTCGGTCTTAGTTCGATTCAGGAATTGCCAGACTCCGCAAACTTTCAGGGTAATTTTGATTTGGAGGAAGAAACACGCATGCTGTTCGATCGCCTAGGTGGAGAGCAGAAGCAATTAACTCTAGAAGATGTGAGTGATGAACAGTCAGAGTAAATATGCATTTCATTTCCTTTTAGAGGTCATACTAACTCCACCTGCGAGAAGACTTATTCTTGCAGGTGGAGTTTTTTTGAAATATTAGCGTGTATTGTTTCACTTGATAATTCGGGTATATTTTTAGATAAACGCTCCCGTCCTTAAAGGACGGCGTAGCCGTTTATTTCAGCTAAGGAGGCGGAAGTGTTGCTGTGGGTTGGATTGGCCGTCTTGGTTGTCATCATCGCAATGATCGTTGTGCTATGCAGCCATTTGCGCAGTGAATTTTATTTCTCCCGAGTGAAGGATAACGATACGCTTTCCGTGGAGATTCGAGGGCTGTTTGGACTCGTGCGATACCGATATGTCATCCCCATCATTCAATTTAAAGGATTCACGCAAGGGATCTTGATTAAGTCGGAGAAAATAACGCAACATAGCGCCAAGCTAAAAGATGAGACGAGAGACCATATTACGAAGGATAAAGTCATCACCTTTTATAAAGAAGCGAAAGATGTTCTGGTACATACGCTGAATTTATATGGCTGGATGAAGCAAACCTTAGCCAAAGTGGAGTGTACGGAACTCAAGTGGATAACGCGAGTGGGTCTAGGTGATGCTCCTGAGACTGCGATTACGACCGGAGCCGTTTGGGCGATTAAGTCATCGCTGCTCGGGTTCACGATCCGTTATGTAAAGCTGATAGCAAAGCCGCGCATTGATGTCATTCCGCAATATAATGAAAAGCAATTTGCAACGGAGCTTCGTTTCGCTGGTCGTATACGTGTCTGGTTTGCTGTTATAGCAGGCATCCGCTTAGTGTACCGAGCTGCTAAAGTCAAAGGCGGCATTCGAAGCTGGATCCAATTCGCACTTAAGGCGAGAGCCAGATTTAAACCTGCATCGTGAGTTTTACATAACCCCATGCCAGTAGGGGCACTCTAGAACTGAACCAAGAAAAGTCTTATGATGCTCGAGCTTTCGATGCCAGTTCGTAGTGCGAATAATGCTAAGGAGGAATATGAAGATGTCCGAACACCCGATTCAAGGCCTCATGAAAGTCGCCATGGAAAATATAAAAGAAATGGTTGACGTAAACACAATTGTCGGTGACCCTGTCGAAACGCCTGATGGTAGTGTCATCATGCCAATCTCCAAAGTTGGCTTTGGTTTCGCTGCAGGTGGCAGTGAGTTTATGACTGACTCCGAAATCGAAATCGAAGGGGGCAGTATGAGTAGAGGAGATGCACTCAATGCCAAAGTCGCTCTACCTTTCGGTGGCGGTAGCGGTGGTGGGGTTTCGATTACACCTATTGCTTTCCTCGTCGTTGGCAAGAATGGCGTCAAGGTCGTACCGCTCGATAACCAAACGCATATTCTGGAGCGTCTGATCGATTCTGCGCCGCAGGTTGTGGATAAGATCCAAAGTATGATCAAAGGCATGTCAGCGAAGCCTCCGGCTGCTGTTTCAACCAGTGTCACCAATGTCGAGAATCAGAATTTTATCGTGTAGCAACTGGTCATTATGAGCTGTCCTTTGTGGACAGCTTTTTTCTGTGCAAACTATTCAATCGGTTGAGCTTTTCAAAGCGGTTTTAGCTTCCGAAGGGCGCCAGTTAATGATTTTAATAAGCTGATCTTGCATATAAGAAGGTGAATATTTAAACTCGCTTTCAACCCAGTGGAATATGAGACCGAGTAAAGCGTGAATCGAATAGATGCTAAGCAGCTCTTGATCCATATCGGTGTCTCTTTCCGAATAGATTAATTCTTCTTCGGTTATTTTTTTTAGTGCTGTAAACATGGTTTCTTTCAGTTTGGGAAGCACATCGCTTTTCACTAAAACGGTATAGATGGCAGCGTTTTGGAAAAAATGTTCAAAGATCATGACAGATTTGGCTGGCAGTTCATGAATTCGAAACACTTCGACTTTTTCAGAAGGGCTTTTGTGCCATCAATGAAAGTAGGGCTTCTCTTAAAGCGATTTTACTTCTTACGATGCGACGATCCGTTTTTTTAGTATTTTCCGACATTCCAACTCATTCCTTTTTGGATTTAATGAACAAAACCAATCATTTTGTTCGTTAGCTAACAAACGAGCTTTTTTTACTGATTGTATCAAACTTGATACTCTATTATTCTCCAAGTGAAAGAAGTTCTATAGGCACAATTCAGTCGTTTATTCGCACAAACAATGCTTTGTTAACGGTACAGTAGTTACAGCGGATGCGGGCTGGACGGCTTACTAATCGATAATCAAATACGGTACATTTGGTGGTAACGCCAAATAACTTGTTTAGCCTGTTGATTCATTCAACAGGCTATTTCTAATTCCCAGACACGCAGCATCTTCTCCAAGTCGCAACCAATTCTCGGACATATCCCTCGTCCACACGCATATACTTGTACAAAGTTTTATCAATTGATCTGATCAAGGAAGTGTACAAGTTCGCTCGTGTAGGAGGATAACGTAAAAAATGAAAACTAAAGTCCAGTTCATCTTCATTTGCTGTGCCTTACTTGGTTTGCTAATTGCGCCATGGTCCTATGTGGAAGCCGCGCCGCCAAGCATACATACCAATGCGGTTGGTGCTTCTCTCGTCGATGTGGAATCAGGACGTGTCCTATATAGCGAAAAAGGGGACACACCTATGCGTATAGCAAGCTTGACCAAAATTATGACCGCCATCATTGCGATTGAACAAGGTGATCTCACGAGCATGGTTAAGGTCAGCAAAAACGCCTTCGGGAAAGAAGGGTCTTCGATCTATTTGAAGCTTGGGGAAGAAATGAGACTACATGACATGCTGTACGGACTCATGATGCGCTCGGGAAATGACGCGGCGACTGCAATCGCAGAGCATATAGGAGGCAGTGTCGAGGGCTTTGTCTACCTGATGAATGAGAAAGCAATGAGTCTAGGCATGGATCATTCGCATTTCACGAATCCTTCCGGACTTGACGAAGGAGAGGGTCATCGCTCTAGTCCTAATGATATGGCTAAACTGACTGCCTACGCGCTGAAAAATAGTGTTTTCGCAGAAATCGTGTCTACGAAGCTGAAGAAAGTGCCAAATCCGAATGAGGCATGGGATTATTCCTGGCTGAACAAAAACAAGATGCTCTCCATGTTTGAAGGTGCAGATGGTGTGAAAACGGGATACACCAAGCTGGCTAAGCGCTGTTTAGTGTCTTCAGCAACGCGAGACGGACAGCAGCTTGTCGTGGTTACCTTGAATGACGGAGATGACTGGGCGGACCATGCGAAACTGCTCCAATACGGATTTAAGAATTTTCCGCTGCAAACCCTTGTGAAAAAAGGCGACGCCATTGAAGGTACGCCATGGGTGGCAAGTCGAACCTTCAATTATCCCCTCGCAGAGGGTGAATCTGCTAGCCTAACACACCAAGTAACCTTAGTAGATCCGATGACGACCGAGTATCGGTTAGCTGAGCGTGGATCTCTACAGATTTCTTTAAAGAATAAACGGATTCAGACCATTCCAATTTATGATAAAACAAATCCATTGCTGCAAGTACCTGAGAAAGCGACGTTTTCTTTTCAACCTAGCAGTCCTTATAAGGAAACGATGCTGACACGATATGGCTATATCTGCAGGATGTTAGTGCATGAACTTTTCAATCTATCTGGCTCCAAGTGGGCGGATTAATCTAGGTATGTGTTTCGAGCAAAAGGGTAAGGAGTGCTAATCTATGGTGAATTGGATATGGCTGTTTTTTATCGTTGTCGGTTTCCTCGTCGCGGCAATAAATGGAGATGTAGAGTCTGTTACACAAGCGGCATTTGATGGGGCAAAAAATGGCGTTACGGTATGTTTTGGATTAATTAGTGTCTTAGTATTCTGGATGGGGATGATGCGTATAGCGGAAGATGCGGGCGTTTTACTCAAGCTGGCCAAACTTCTTCAGCCTGCCGTACGCTTCCTATTTCCAAGCATTCCTAAGAATCACCCAGCGATTGGCTATATCATGTCGAACATGAGTGCTAACATTCTAGGCTTAGGTAACGCTGCCACCCCGATGGGGATTAAAGCGATGCAGGAGCTGCAAAAGCTGAATCCGAATAAGGAGGAGGCGAGTACGGCCATGTGTACACTATTGGCACTCAACACGTCGAGTATCACTTTGATTCCGACGACGCTTATCGCTATTCGGATGAATTTCAATTCCATGAACCCAGCAGAAATCGTAGGCACAACACTCATTGCAACCATCATCTCAACAACAGCGGCCATATTCGTGGATCGATGGTATCGCAGATCGCGCTCACCTATCCCTCCGCTGAAAGGATGAACCAGCATGTACGCACTCGTTTCGCTCATTTCGGCTTGGGCAATTCCGATCATGATTGTTTTCATTCCCTTATACGCAGCTTATCGTAAGGTTCCCGTCTATGAATCGTTTGTAGAGGGAGCCAAGGATGGCTTCGATACAGCTATCAAAATAATTCCCCACCTCGTCGGCATGATGGTAGCGATTTCGGTGTTTCGTGCATCCGGCGCGATGGACATGCTGATTGGTTGGATGCGACCTTTTTTCGAAAGCATCGGTGTGCCAACAGAGGTGCTGCCGTTAGCCATTTTGCGTCCCATTACGGGAGCGGGCTCATTGGCTTTTACGACGGATCTGATCGAGCAATTTGGTCCGGATTCGATGATCGGGCGGATAGCGTCCACCGTGCAAGGCAGCACGGATACGACTTTGTATGTGATAACAGTATATTTTGGCGCAATTGGGATTAGAAAAGCAGGCTATGCCCTTAAAGTAGGCTTAATTTCGGATGCCGTTGGCTTTATTGCATCGCTTTTTATTTGTTATTTGGTATTTTCATAAAAGGGTACTGCCATCAAAGCCATCATTCTGTCACCTTCTGTCAGTTATTGCGGGTTGCCGCTTGAGATTTGTGGTTAAGTCCGTTATCATTAACTTGAGGTGAAAGCGGACAATGGAAAGACTGCAAAAGGTATTAGCCGAAGCTGGGATCGCATCCCGCCGGAAATGTGAAGAGATCATTACAGCGGGACGCGTGCAAGTGAACGGTGAAGTCGTCACGACGCTGGGTGTGAAAGTGAATACAGCTGAAGATGAAATTAGGGTAGATGGACGTGCGATAGGTCAACAGAAGAAGATCTATGTCATTTTAAATAAGCCCAAAGGTGTTATTACAAGTGCAACGGATCCTGAAGGACGTAAAGTTGTCACAGACTTCTTGCCTGGGATTAGAGAACGTGTATATCCTGTGGGTCGACTGGATTATGATACGGAAGGCCTTCTCATTCTAACGAATGACGGTGAATTTGCTCATTTGCTAACGCATCCGAAGCACCATGTACCGAAGACGTATCAAGCGACGGTAAAAGGGGTGCCGCACGGCACGTTATTAGATAAGCTAAAAATGGGCATACAGTTAGAAGACGGCATGACAGCACCTGCTGAGGTCGAATATGCGGATGTGAACATGGAGAAGAATGAGTCGGTTATTCAGATCACGATCTATGAAGGAAGAAACCGCCAAGTTAGACGGATGTTTGAGGCGATTTCATTTCCCGTTATCAGATTAAAGCGGATTAAATTCGGTCCCATCTTCTTAACAGGTCTGCCAAGAGCGAAGTATCGCCACTTGACGCCTAAAGAGGTTGAAGAGCTTAGGAACGAAGCTCTAAGGACACATAACGTTCAAAAAGGCCAATAAGAATTGGCCTTCTTTTCGTTATAATAAGGGTATAATTCGATATGCAAAAACTAACATTGTCGAAAAAGCGAAGGTGATTAACAGTGGGTCGTAATAAGAAGTGGGTACAGATTGGGATCTTTGCAATCGTGCTCATTATTGGCGTGTTTACGATTATTACAAATTTGTCTGCTTCAGCGAGCAAGAAGTATCCACAGCAAGGAGATAAAGCGACAAACTTCTCCTTAATTGGGTTAGATGGCAAGACGCACGAGCTCTCTGACTATAAGGGAAAAGTCGTGTTAGTGAATTTCTGGGGGACGTTTTGTCCACCTTGTAAAGAAGAAATGCCTGATTTACAGAAGATGTATGACAAGTATAAGAGTCAGGATGTTGTATTCCTAGAGGTCAACGTGGACAAGAACAAAGTTACCGTACAAAGCTTCATGGAGCAATACAAATTAAATATGCCAGTACTTTTGGATGCCAATGAGGTCGTACGCAAATTGTATGGGGTCATGGATTATCCGACAACCTTCTTCATAGGGAAAGATGGCAAAATAGCTGTGAAAAAAATAGGCCAGATGGATGAGTCTTATATTGATGAGACGCTGTCTAGTTTGGTTAGTAAATTGTAATGCGAACGCATGCTCAATGTTTTTAGGAGGTCATCATGTTCTACAATACCAAATGCGATTGCGGGCATCAGAACCCCACAGGCACCACGCTGTGTGAATCGTGTGGCAATCCGCTGATCGATATCGATGGCAGAGACATTCTGGAAATGCGCTATGATGGCATGGCTCGTCGTTCGCAGAAATCAGATCCATCCCTGCTCGATAAAGTCTGGAATTTCTTCTCCTCGGTCAAAATAGCAGTATGGATCATTTTCATTACATTGCTAGCTTCAGCTGTAGGCACGATTTTTCCACAAGAGAATACATTTCTGGACATGGATCCGACCCAATATTACACAGAAAATTATGGAAAACTGGGGAGTATTTATCACTTTCTAGGCTTCTCTCATACCTTCAGCTCCTGGTGGTTTATCACGTTATTATTCATGATTGGGACTTCTCTCGTCATTTGCAGTCTGGACCGGGTTCTCCCCTTGTATCGGGCATTATCCAAGCAGCAAATACGCAAGCATATCAATTTTCTAGTTAGGCAAAATGTTACATTTGTAACTGACTTGCCTGCAGGTACGGATGAGATCGCTTGGACGAACAAGTTTGGTGCGCTTCTACGCAAAAAAAATTACCGTGTACATACCGATGGTTCCGCTCTTCTTGCTGAGAAATATCGCTTTAGCCGTTGGGGTCCCTATATCAATCATATTGGACTCATTATCTTCTTAATCGGCGTGCTGATGCGCAGTATTCCTGGCTGGCATATGGATCAATACATGGGCATTCTAGAAGGCGAAACGAAGCCAATCCCACATACGTCGTATTATATTAAAAACGAGAAGTTTACACTTACGCTTTATGATGAGCAGGAACTTCCTGAAAGCATTAAAGCCAAAGGGCAGATCGTTCCAAAAACATATGAGACGCAAGCCGTTTTGTATCATTGTACCGCGAATTGTGAGGATGGGGCAGAATCGCCAGTTCTGGAAGAAGTCCATAAGTCCAACATCATCGTGAATCATCCGCTGAATTACAAAGGCCTGCAAGCCTATCAGTTTGATTATAAAGCGACACCACTGCTGATCTCGGTGAAGCCTACACTTAGCAATCCAACAACAGGCGAGACGTATGGCAGCTTTGATCTACCGATGAATAATCCGAAGGATTCCTATCAGGTAGGACCCTATAAGCTTACGCTGAAAGGCTTCTTCCCAGAGTTTGGCTTAGAGAAAGGTCAACCGATCTCGAAGTCGAATGAACCGAAGGCCCCAGCATTTATTTTTAGCATTACAGGACCAGGACTCGCCGAAAAAGGTGAACCTTATCTATATTTCCCAAGGCAAATTGATAAGGAGTCTTTCTCACAAGATACGATTAATGGTGCAATTAGCCAGAAGTTGAAAATTGCAGTTGGCTCCATGGAAGGTGTCCAGTTTGCGAACTATACAACCTACCTGAACATTCGCGTAGATAAAGCGATGCCGTATATCTGGGTGGGTTCCGCGATCTTTATGATCGGTGTCATCATGGGCTTCTACTGGCAGCATCGCCGTATCTGGATTCGAATTGATAATGGCAAGCTTACGCTCGGCGGCCACACGAACAAGAATTGGTTTGGACTTCGGAATGAAGTTGCTGCCGCACTGAATAAGAATGGTTTGGAAGTTTCACCGAAAACATTAGCAAATGGAGGAAACCAGGGGTGAATGTAAACTCTGTCAGCAGCACATTTTTACTTATTGCTTTTTTCGTATATTTGCTCGCATTTTTCCTGTTTGTCCTATCGATTACCGGCAAAAGGTGGAGCAACCGGAAGCCGGAAGATCACACGAAGCAGTGGGGATTCGTTGCTTTCATCACATCAGTAGTCGGTTTTGCGTGTCAAGTGACGTTCTTCTTCACAAGATGGGCAGAAGGGGATCATATCCCAACTTCTAATATGTATGAGTTTATGACCTTCCTCGGAATGATGATCATGGCTGCATTCTTGGTCGTGTATCTCATTTATCGGACACCGGTTCTCGGGGTATTCGCGTTGCCGGTTGGATTTATCATCATTGCTTATGCTTCTGTTTTCCCAAGTGAGGTACAGCCGTTGATTCCTGCCTTGCAGAGCTATTGGCTTAAAATCCACGTGACAACCGCAGCGACCGGAGAAGCCTTCTTCGCCGTTGGTTTTGCTGGTGGCTTGATGTATCTACTTCGTGCTGTGGACTATAAGGGGACTACGAAAACGGATAAAAAAGAGCAAAGAGGTGTCGAGCTAACCTTGTTCTTTATTTTAATGCTTGTGGCATTTATTGCTTCGATATTTACATTTAATGGATCAGGTTACAAAGCTGTATTCTCCAAAGATGTCATTGTCACGAACGCTCAAGGTGTTCAGGAAACGAATCATACAACAGAAACTTATGTATTGCCTCCGATTGTGCAACCTTATGATACCCAAGTGGTTGAGATGAAGTCTTTTCTAGGTATGTCTGAGCCGTTATTTACAGCACCATCCTGGATGGAAGGGGCAAGCGCTGGACGTAAATTAAACACAGTTATTTGGTCCATTCTTGGGGGGCTAATCCTTTATGCGATAGCTCGTCTAGTTGCTCGTAAACCGTTAGGAGCAGCGATTGGCCCGATTGTAAAAGGAATGGATGCAGAAGATCTGGATGAAATCAGTTATCGGGCGATTGCGATTGGCTATCCCATCTTTACACTAGGTGCACTCATCTTCGCAATGATTTGGGCACAGGAAGCTTGGGGTCGTTTCTGGGGATGGGATCCGAAGGAAGTATGGGCGCTGATCACTTGGCTATTCTATGCCGTATTCCTACATCTTCGTCTTTCCAAAGGCTGGCAAGGTAAGAAATCCGCATGGTTAACCGTAATTGGATTTATCGTAGTTATGTTTACCTTAGTCGGTGTGAACTTAGTGATAGCAGGTCTGCATTCCTATGCAGGTGTATAAAATCAAGCACGTACAATAAAAAGGATGTGACGCTCGATGGAATTGAAGCCTAGTATACTCGTTGTAGATGATGAAGAACGTATTCGCCGATTGCTCCGCATGTATTTAGAGAAAGAAGGCTATCTCATTGAAGAAGCGGAAGATGGCGAATCCGCCTTGCGGATGGCAACCGAAACCGACTTTGATCTAATCTTGCTTGACGTTATGCTGCCAGGCATTGATGGCATCGAAGTGTGTGCTCGCCTTCGTCAAGTAAAGTCCACGCCAGTCATCATGCTGACAGCGAAGGGCGAAGAGACGAACCGTGTGAGTGGATTTGAAGTGGGAGCGGACGACTATGTCGTCAAACCGTTCTCACCTCGCGAAGTGATTTATCGTGTCAAAGCTATTCTTCGTCGCTCTTCGGCGACAGCGTACTTATCCAAGGATGCAAGCTCCAGCAATAATATTGTTTTCCCGAACTTGATTATTGAGCATGATGCACATCGTGTAACCGCTGGTGGTCAGGAAGTTGCACTAACGCCGAAGGAATATGAATTGCTTCATTATTTGGCTGTTTCTCCTGATAAGGTTTTCTCGCGTGAGGAGCTTCTCAAGGATGTTTGGAACTATGAATTTTTCGGTGATTTACGTACCGTTGACACGCACGTGAAGAGACTCCGTGAAAAATTAAACAAAGTATCCCCGGATGCTGCAGCGATGATTACGACCGTGTGGGGTGTAGGCTACAAGCTAGAGGTGCCTAAATAAGTGTTTATTTTCAGAAGTGTCGTAGGAAAGCTGTGGTTAACGATTATTGGCCTAGTTGGGGTTATCTTGCTCATACTAGGCTTTTTTCTTGTCAATTATATGGAAAATTATTTCTCGCAGGCAACAGATCAAAAGGAACATATGAAGACGATGGCTGCCAAACTGTCAGAAGAAGCCTCTCAGCACATGTATAATGAACAGTTTTATGCGTTAAGTAATGAGCTGCTAAGCTTCCAGGATTCGCGCATGCTGGTGATTTCTAAAGATTTGAAAGAAATGGTTATTCCAACAACGCAAGGCAGTGAATTGGTTAACTTCCACGTCTCCGATTTTTACAAGCCAGAGGAGCTTAAACCGGTCTTTGAGGGTCAAACACTAGATAAAAAAGTGAATAGAGCAGGCACAGGCCGATTTGAATCGGGGACTGAATATCTCGTTGTTGCGGTTCCGCTTTTTAATTTGGAGGGTGCGATTGTTGGTGCCACCTTGCTGTATCAGTCCTTACAATCCTTAGAAGCAACTCAATCCTATATGTTAAGATTGTTTGTTTATGTTTCGATTGTAGGATTTCTGATGACTACCTTCTTCGCCTTCTTCTTATTCTCGCGAATCACAAGGCCGCTGCAGCAACTGAAGAAAGCGGCTGATTTCATCACGATGGGGGAATACGGAACACGCGTACCGATCCTATCCAAGGATGAGATTGGTGAGTTGGCGAAAACATTTAATCATATGGGCGAGAAGATGCAGGAGAGTATTCATGCTCTCAGCCAAGAGAAAGAACATTTATCGAGCATTCTTCGCAGTATGACAGATGCGGTCATTACACTTGATGTGAATGGTTCAGTCATGCTCAGTAACCCGCAAGGGGAGAAGATTATTCAAGAGTGGGGCACGATTGAATGGTCAGAAGATCAAGGGGAGCCAAGACGGTTCCCTCAACCGGATACTTCACTTGGAGATTGGGGACTCATAAGCTTTAGCAACCCATCCTCCGCCAGTCCCATTCCCGTGCCGTTGATTCCTCTCTTTGAAGCGGTTGTCGATGATTCGGCAGAAGCTGCTACCAAGCTTCATGTGCAAAATGGCGTGTGGTCCGTGGCGATGACGCCGCTCTATTCCCTTGATCAAGTACGCGGCGCTGTGGCCGTTCTACGTGATGTGACGGAGGAAGAGCGTCTCGATAAGCTTCGCAAGGATTTCGTGGCGAACGTCTCGCATGAGCTGCGTACGCCGATTTCGATGCTGCAGGGCTACAGTGAAGCCCTGCTCGACGATATTCCCTCCACGCCGGAGGAACGCGTGGAGCTGGTGCAGGTCATTCACGACGAGTCGCTCCGCATGGGGCGCCTCGTCCGTGACCTGCTCGATCTGGCGCGGATGGAAGCCGGCCATCTCGAGCTTGTCTTCAGGGAGGTCGAAATCGACTCCCTGGTGAAGCGCATGCACCGCAAATTCGCGGTGCTGGCCAAAGAGCGCGGCATCGCGCTAAGCGTGGCGCTGCCAGAAGAACCTCTCATCCTGCATCGCGCGGATGAGGATCGGTTGGAGCAGGTGCTAACGAACCTGCTCGACAATGCCTTCAGGCATACGCCCGCAGGGGCGCGTATCGCCTTGAAGGCGGAGACTGGCCTGTACAAGGAGCGGCCAGCCATCCGCATTGAGATCGTCGACGAGGGGCAGGGGATTCCCGCCGAAGATCTGCCGTTCATCTTTGAACGCTTCTACAAGGCGGACAAAGCGCGTACGCGCGGTTCCTCGGGGGGGACAGGACTTGGCCTCGCCATTGTAAAAAACATTATTGATTCCCATCATGGCAGTGTTACGGTACAAAGTATGTGGGGGCAAGGAAGTACATTTACCATTTGCTTACCCTGCGAACACAAATAAACAGAAAATTGCGCGAATTTCGACACATGAAAAAGGCGAATGCGGAGTTGAGACTCAGCATTCGCCTTTATTTTGTAGAATATTCAGACAAAATCTTGTTGTTCGTGAAACAATTTGTGCTTATTGCAGCGTAAGTGCACGAACATTCACGATTTCATCTTGTTTTGTTAGATCAGCTAAGACTTCAGCAGGAGCTGTTTTATCAATCGTCAGTACCATGATTGCGGAACCGCCAATCACTTTACGTCCAACCTGCATTGTCGCGATGTTGACTTGATTGCTTCCAAGAAGTGTCCCAACACGACCGATAATACCTGGTTTATCGTTGTGAGAGATAAGCAACAAGTTACCTTCAGCAGCGAAGTCAACTGGATATTGGTCGATACGGACGATACGTTCGCCAAAGCCAGCAAGTAAAGTACCAGCAAGCGTTTTTTCTTCTTGTTTCGTTTTCACTGTTACCGTTACAAGGTTAGTGAAGCTATTGGACGCATTTGATTTTTGTACCACGATGTTTACGCCACGTGACTTAGCAAGATGCATCGCATTAATGATGTTGATGGATTCAAGTTGATTCTGGAAAATTCCTTTTACAATATAGCGTGTTAAAGGGCTAGTATCCACATCCATTAAGTCACCCGCATAGTTAACTACAATTTCAGATACAGCACCTTGGGCGATTTGACCAAGCACAGATCCGATTTTTTCACCAAGACTGAAGTATGGTTGTAGTTTATTCAGCACATCTGCTGGTACAGGAGGCATGTTTACTGCGTTTTTAAATGGCTCATTGCGAAGAATGTGAAGAACTTCCTCAGATACGTCGATCGCCACGTTTTCTTGTGCTTCGATCGTTGATGCGCCAAGATGAGGAGTTACGATGACTTTAGGGTTCGTCAAGAAAGGGTGATCCTTCGTTGGCGGCTCCACTTCAAATACGTCGAACGCTGCTCCAGCAACAATGCCTTGATCAATCGCTTCTACCAATGCCAACTCATCGATAATACCGCCGCGAGCACAGTTGATGATACGAATACCTGGTTTCATAAGCTCGAATTGCGTTCTGGAGATCAAGTGACGCGTTTCAGGTGTGAGTGGTGTATGAACCGTAATGAAATCAGATTGTGCAGCGATTTCGTTGACGGTACCTAGCTTAACGCCCATTTTCTCAGCGCGCTCTTCTGTCAAGAATGGATCATAGCCGATAACTTCCATGCCGAATACTTTTGCGCGTTTCGCAACTTCACTACCGATACGTCCCATTCCGAGAATACCTAGTGTCTTGTTACGAAGCTCAACGCCGATAAATTTACGATCCCACTCGCCGCCAACTGTTTTCTTGTAAGCTTGTGGAATCATACGAGCTGTTGCCATCATCATAGCAAAGGTAAGCTCGCAAGTTGCGATTGTATTTCCGTCAGGTGCATTAATAACAATAATTCCGCGTTTTGTTGCTGCTTCCAAATCGATATTGTCGACACCAACACCAGCGCGGCCGATTACTTTCAACTTCGTGCCGGCATTCATGATTTTTTCTGTTACTTTAGTTTGGCTACGAACTAAAAGGGCATCGTACTCACCGATGATGGCAATGAGTTCGTCTTCGGATAGACCAGATTGCTTAACCACTTCAACATCAGCTGCATCATAAAGCATTTGAATTCCCATGTCACTAATTGGATCGGATACTAGAACTTTGTACATAATTCGTTTCCTCCTTAGATTTGAACATAAAAAAACTCCCAGCCCTCGGTCACAGACAGTTAGCCTGTAGCCAAAGGGACGAGAGATTGCTTTCGTGGTACCACCCTAGTTCGCCGCCCATTCGCATGGGTAGCCTCATTTGGTCTTGCGACCTGGAACTGTAACGTGTTCCTAACCCGATTGCATCTACTAAACTTCAATGCAATAACTCTGGAGTGCTCCGCAATGTGTTCGCTACCGATTCTCACCAACCACCGGTTCTCTGAAAGCTACTTTATTTGCTTGGCTCCGTCAACGCTGTACTGTGATATAGAATTTTTTATAGATTACCATGCGTTCGAAATCGTGTCAATACATGTCGAACGATTTTCACATGAACGTCAAAATTGTTCGGATTTACATATATTTTATCGCTTTCCGTTTATTTTAAAGCAAGAATGTTCAGAAAGCAATGATATTTTGTTAAGATTTGAGCCTCTTTTTCGGGTGTGGTACAGTGAAAGTATAGATCTGAATTCAAGGAAGCAGGAGTGTGTACGAAAATGGAAATCAATCGCATTTATCCGCAAATTTTTCTCCAAGCTGTTGAACAGAAAACACTAGGAAATAGTGCCATCATTGATGTAAGAGAGCCTCATGAATGGGATTACTACCATATGGAGGAAGCCAAACTAATTCCAATGCAGCAAATACCGCTCCGCATGGGAGAACTACCCGAAGACGAAGATATCTATATTGTTTGTGCACATGGAATGCGCAGTCTACGCGTAGCGGAATATTTAAAAGAAAATGGCTTTGAACGTGTCATTAATGTTGACGGAGGTATGGCGGCAATAGCCATGTTCCGCGGCTTCCAGTACGATTAAAATAAAAAGCTGATGAGGTGGTCGTATGACCAAATCATCAGCTTTTTTGTGTCAATTCACATCCGAGAAAAAAGGTAATTGAGGCAGCGTTTCATTGGAGTACCATTTCGATTTCCCTTTGACAAAGTCTCCCGTACGAACAGCATTTGTGCTCAACAATAGCTCCATCGTTTGATTCACGTCAGCCACATTCAGTTTCTTAGTTTGTCCTGAAGCGATGAACTCATCTATCCTAATTGTTAAATCCTGCGGATAAAAAGGTGAGAATGATTTATTTTTCAGTAGTTTCGCGGTGATATATACATTCTTCACGTTGAGATTCATGGCACGCCATTGATCGAGATTGGCATTATTGTTGGCATCGAAATATTCGATATCCGGATCCAGGGTGCCATTCCAAACGAGAATAGAATCGAAATAATTTTTCTGAGCAGTTAAGGCTTGTGTTTTGGCTTCTAGGAAGTAGGCATCCTTCTGAATGGCTTCAAGCAGTTGCGTATGGCTTTGCGCATTGGCTTTCGATTGGAAATTAGTTAAAGTATCGGCAAATAGCTTTAAGCTTTTGAGATAGCCTTGGTGTGATTGTACGAGCAGTGGAGAAGAGGCAGGCATGTTTTTGCTCTGAAGTGTGCTGTATTTATCAGCAGCAATTTTACTTAGCTCTTTCAGAACTGCGGAAGCATCCACGGCGGAGCTATCCATCTCAATTTGACTCAGCAATTCAAACCATTTATTCTGAAATTCCCTAAAAGGTAAAAAGATGGTATGGTAATATGACACTAGTACTTGCTGGTCATATGCGCCTATTTCGGGGACTGATGACGCTTGATCAGCGTGTAATATTTTATCGTATTTTAAATCGGATTTCGTTTGTCCTAATCGTAAGCCATAGAAAAAGGCGCCAAGGATACAGACCAGCATAAAGATAAACATGAGGGCAAATAAATAATCAGTGCGGGTAAGACGCTTCTCCATAATTCAAGCTCCTTGTTGTCTTTTATATTTGTTTAGTATAGGTCAAACAGCATAAAAAAGGAATAATATAAGGAAATGAGGTTGCTTCCTTGAAAAAATTTGATTTTAAGAACCTTCGTATTGGGAAGGTTGACATCAATGAACTTAATGACAGGACATTATTGCTGAATCTTTACATCACACAACTGCTTACGCTTATTATCGGAATTATCATCTTGATATTTCAGAGTAATTCAAAGATTCTTTCTGCGTTATCGTTTCAAGGAGGCCCAAAAGTCCTTATTTGGGGTTGTTTATTTGCGGTAGTTGTTCTTGGTATAGACCTTCTTATTTCTAGGTGGGTACCCAAAGAAGTCGCAGATGATGGCGGCATTAATCAAATGATTTTTGGGAATAGGGCCCTTTGGCATATTGCACTTATTTCTTTTATCGTATCTATCTGTGAAGAAGTCCTATTTCGGGGCGCGATTCAGCATGCTTGGGGGCCTTACTGGACTAGTATTTTGTTTGCTGCCATTCATGTTCGCTATTTACAGCATTGGCTCATGACTGGCATGGTTTTTTGTATTAGCTATGGCTTAGGTTGGATCTACCTTCATACGGGAAGCCTATGGACACCAATAATTGCTCACTTTATGATTGATATGGTGATGGGATGCATATTACGGTTTAGCAAGGAGGAAGATCAAGGTTCATGAGTGTAGGAGAAAGAGTAGCTTCGCGGTCGAATCCAGGAGTGGAGGAGAAGCAGCAGGATGACACCTATTTACCGCCGCGTAGAGCCGTACATCCTTCAGAGCAAGGTAAATGGACAAATCTTTTTTATATGACACTGCTTTGGTTATTTATTACTTTGGTGGTGAGTTTAACGGTTTGGGGGATTAAGTACTCCTCGTTGTGAGATTAAAATGAGCCATACGCAACCACGAAACAACGTGGCAGTCGTATGGCTCTTATTTCGTTGCTAGCGCATTTCAAGCTCTATAGCGTTCGGATCTACAAAAGCATAGCCTTTTTCCTCCAATTGCGTAAGCAGCGTGTCGAGGGCGCTCACAGTCCATGGAAGCTCATGCATGAGAATATTGCTGCCATTATGAAGCTGCTGCATCACATTCGCTATGACTTTATTTGAATCATTATTTTTATTTGTCATGTCCCAATCTAAGGAACCATTTGACCAAGTCATATAGAGCATTTTGTTGTTTTTAACTTTCGTTTTCAAATAATCATTGCCCGAACCAAAGGGAGGACGGAAAAATTGCGGCGCCTGGCCTGTGAGTTCTTTCACGATTTGCTGGACATCATCGACTTGTTTATCGATCTTCTCATTCGGCATGTCTTTCAAATTGTCATGATCCCAAGCATGATTACCAATGATATGTCCACTGTCGTGTATAAGCTTAACGAGCTCAGGCTTCTGCTTAATGCGATAGCCGTTCAAAAAGAAGATCGCTTTAGCCTTATGTTTGTTTAAAATATCAATGAGAGATTGATTCATCGCTTGTTCTTTCGGTCCATCATCAAAGGTAAGAAGGACAACTTTTTTATTACCATTAGGGTCGTTAGGCACGATATCATAGTTCTTATTCATGTGATAGGTCTTCTGAACTACTTCCTTGACAGGTGCCGTCGGTGTTGGTGTTGGTGTTGGTGATGGTGTAGGTGTCGCGGTAGGTGTTGGAGTTGGACTAGGGCTTGTTGTCACTTGCGCTGCTGGCGCCGAGCTCGTCGTCGCAGTGGGACTTGTTTCGGTTTGATTTGCACTGCAGGCAGCCAATAGAAGCATGACTGTCAGGAGTAGTGTGTTAGCTTTCTTATTCATAATTTGTTTTCACCTCAGATCCTTACATGTTGGTCTTCACTTATAGTACCACAAATGTAATCACATTTCGCAGATGTCAATTCTCCTATGTTTTCCTTCTCCTGAGGCGTATGTCCACTTCTAAACTCGTACAACCTATAAAGGATTCATACTACTGATCATGGAGGGAGATCCAATGAAATTAGGAACATTTATGCTCGGAGGTATTGCAGGAGCGGCTGCTGTCATTTATCTCAATCGAAAAAGCAAATCAATGCTTTTCTCTGCGTTTAGTTCATCAAGTGAGTCGATGGGGAATGTCATGGACAAGGCCAAAGACACCTTCGTCAGCAAATCATTTGGAGATTCAGTGGCCAAAAGTTTCTCTTCTACGAGCACAAACGGGCTAAATCAAGTGGAGAAAATTGTTAAAGAAGACCCGCATTTGAAAGCAACAGTCAATGAAATTCTGCAAGATAATAAAGTAAGCACGGCAACAATTCAATAAACATAAGCACTCAGCGCAGTCTGGCATACCCACGGGGCCGGCTGTGCTTTTTCTTTTTATACATAACTTGCGCGTGCAATTGCTCAGATTTAGTGTTAACATGATAGGTGAAAACAATAGATGGATGCATGTCCATTTATTGCTCAGTGGCTCACCTTTTTATTTTTCTAACATATTCTGATTGAAATAAGGTGACCATGCTTTCGATGCAAGCTTTCCATTGGAGAGCTCAAAGGAGGATCCTATCATGAAAATAGAACGCTTAAGTCAGGATAAGATACGGATTTTCCTAACATTCGATGACTTAACTGAACGTGGAATTCAAAAAGACGATATGTGGAGAGAAATTCCGAAAGTACACGAATTGTTTAGTGAAATGATGGATCAAGCATATTCCGAGCTCGGATTTGACCCATCCGGCCCGCTTGCTGTTGAGGTATTCGCACTTCCAGCGCAAGGTATGGTTGTAATTGTGACCAGAGGTAAGCTTGATTTGTATGCAAGTTCTGATGCATATGACGATCACGAAGCTGAAGAAGTGTACGAAATGGAAGTTACGCTTGAGCAAAGCGATTTGATCTCCTATGCTTTCCGTGATTTTGAAGATCTGCTGCGTGTATCCAAAGTAATTAATCCCCTTCTTATGGAAGGTGGTACCCTTTATTCGTATAAAGGGAAATATATTTTACAGCTAGAACCTGTTGATCTTGAGGAAACTAAGTATCAAGCATTGATCGCTGTTTTATCTGAGTTCGGTGAAGCTTCTTCTGTAACCCTAGCCGTTCTTGAGGAATACGGGAAAACGATTATTGCAGATGATGCTGTGAAAGTGCTCTGCCATCATTTCAAATAAGCAGGGGCTTGCGTCCTTCCACAGTAGAATGAAACAAGCATCTCCAAAAACAACCGTTTTTGAGGATGCTTGTTTTGTTTTCCTGCATACGCGATGGAGGTATCTGTTGGTATAAGTAGATATGTCCGTATAGAACGACTATAATAGAGGTATGTATTTCAAAAAAAGAGGGGGAGCTGGAACATGCATATCGTGCCTATTTTATTGGCAGCCATAGCCCCAGGTCTCTCATTGCTCGCTTATTTTTATCTGAAGGATCGCTACGAAACGGAACCGATCCATCTCGTGATACGGATGTTTTTTTTCGGTGTTCTACTCGTGTATCCCACGATGGTTTTGCAGAACGCCTTCATTCAGGAGTTTGGCAACGGAACAATTATGACTTCCTTTTTTCTTTCTGGAGGAATCGAAGAGTTTCTGAAATGGCTATTATTGTATCACCTGATATTTCGGCATGAAGCCTTCGATGAGCCTTACGACGGGATTGTGTATGCAGTAGCTGTAAGCCTCGGTTTCGCGACCTTGGAGAATATCATTTATACCTTCCTACACGCGTCTTCGTTCTCTGCCTTGATGCTTCGCGCACTCCTGCCCGTATCGGGACACGCGCTATTTGGTGTTATGATGGGGTATTACATGGGTAAAGCGAAATTTGTTCCTCATAAGCAAACAAGGTATCTATGGATATCACTGTTGCTTCCAATTGCCTGGCATGGCGCATTTGATTATATTTTGCTCATTTTCAAAACAGGTTGGATTTGGATTATGATTCCGCTCATGACTTTTCTTTGGATCCGTTCGATTTGGCGTGTGGATCGTGCGAATGCGCACTCACCCTTACGTGTTATGACCGTTGATGAGAAGATTAAAATGGGTTGAATTGGGTCATAATGACTGTATAAATGGCGAACTCCATTTCATGGATGGAGAACGACCGGGAGGGTATACATGTCATTAACGATGCGCGTGAAAGTGAAGATCCGATGTCGATTATGTGGTGAGAAGTTCGTGTTGAGAGGCAAAAAGGAAAAGGACAAAATTGAAACAGGATTTCGTCAATGTATATGCAGCAATGAGCATGATTTTGAAATAGAGACCGAAAGCTAGCAAGAGGCCATTCTTCCGAATAGGCCTTTTTTTGCATATAATCTTCTGGATAAAAGGGCTCCACCTGAAGACGATGTAGCCGTTTATTTTATGTCAAACCTGCATAAACCTGTCTCCTCACGTAAAAACTAAGCGCAAGATTGGGTATGAAAGGAGCGGTTCTGTGTATAAAAGATTAAGCATCGTCATGTTTCCATTTCTTTTGCTGGCATTAATCGGAGCTTCTGTGTGGGGGTATTTGGAGCATCAGGAGAAAAATACGATCCTCATTAAGGCGGAGAATCAATACCAAAGAGCGTTTCATGATCTGTCCTTTCACATGGATAAGTTACATACGGAGCTAGGAAATACATTGGCTGTTAATGAAACATCAGAGCCATCATATCGAAAAGGCTTGGTTAATGTCTGGCGTCTAACAAGTCAAGCGCAAAGCGATATTACCCAATTGCCCCTGATGCTGCTGCCATTCAATAAAACAGAGGATTTCTTGGCGAATATGGCTAATTTCTCCTACCGAATGTCCGTTCGAGATATGACGAAGCAGCCTTTAACTGAAGCGGAAATGAAGACGTTGAATACACTTTACGCACATTCTGCTGACATTACGAAAGAAATTCGTGGGGTGCAAGATAAAGTAATTGCGAACAATTTAAGGTGGATGGATGTTGAATCTGCTCTGGCTTCTGAGAATGAGATGCATGACAATGCGATTATTGATGGATTTAAGATCGTGGATAAACAAGTACAGGGGTATGAGGAGTTAAATTGGGGGACAGGAAGCTTGAATGTGTTCTCCAAACATGATGTCCAAATGCTTTCCGGCAATGACATGACGGCCGATCAAATCAAGAAAAAAGCCGTGGAATTCCTTGGTATTAAAGATTCAGGCGGGATTAAAGTAGTCGAAAATGGCGGAAGTGCTCCAGAATTTCAGAGCTATAGTGTTGTCGTACCTAGCGGCGATAACTCCAAAAATGATACCCAAATGGACTTTACCAAAAAAGGCGGTCATTTGATCTATTTTATGAAGTCACGTGATGTGGCTGGCTCCAAATTTAATCTTCGTGAAGCGCGTGATATAGCGAATGAATTTCTAGATCAGCATGAATACAAAGATTTAAGTGCAATCAGTTATGACCAATATCAAAACGTGGCCACGATTCAATTTGCCAAAAAAGAGAAGGATGTCATCATATATCCTGAACAAGTTACTGTTAAAGTGGCCTTAGATACGCTCGAAGTGACAGGGCTGCAAGCTACAGACTACATTTATTCACAAAAAAAGCGTGTGATTGGTCAACCGAAACTTACTGTGGAAGAAGCACGTAAGCATTTGAATTCTAAAATGAAGGTTACCGGAGAATCATTAGCGATCATCAAAAATGATCTCGATGAAGAAGTGTTATGCCATGAATTTATCGGTACGTTAAATAACAACATTTATCGCATATATGTGAATGCGGATGTTGGCATGGAAGAGAAAATTGAGACCATTCGTCAGGATCAAGTGGAAGCTGCAAAAGCTAAAACTTAGTCGGTTAGAAGCAGGATTTCATCCTGCTTCTTTTTTTTCTATCTAATTAGTGATGGCATGGTATAATTAAGGTATATTACTTCGCGGAGGTGCGGGAATTGCTTCCTAAGGTCAACCAGATATTACATATGCAAATGAATAGTATTGACGAAGAAGAGTCCAAAATCGAATATAAGTCGAGAATTGCGGATGTGACAGAAAGCGCGATCATCATCGAAATCCCACTTAATGAGAAGACAGGACGTTTGAAGAAGATGTACCAAGGAGATGAAATCAGCGCTCACTTCCTAGGGCAAGGCGGCGTGAAGCATTATTTCACTACGGAGGTTGTGGCTTTCACTGAGGATGTCATTCGCTTAATTGAGCTACGACTACCAGAGCTTAGTGCGATAACACAAATTCAACGCAGAAATTTCCTGCGTGTTTTGGCTGAATTAGAAATAGCTGTGAAACTGAACGACCAGATCCAATTTATTGGGCTAACCGATGATGTCGGCGGTGGTGGTATTTCGTTCATTTGCGATGGTCATATCCCGATTGGTTTAAATGCCATTATCTCGTGCTGGGTGCTTGCGCCATTCAAGAATGGTACGATCGAGCATATTCCATTTACAGGTGAAGTTGTACGCGTGAAAGTTACCGAAACGGGTAAGCAGCTTGTCATGATCAGATTCGCAGAGATTGCAGACAGAGAGAGGCAGAAACTGATACGTTTTTGTTTCGAGAGACAAATGGATTTTCGTAAACGCTAAGGATTGAGACATATGCGCTAAGGGTATACTGCTATGCATATTGGATGCAAGCAGGAGCGTGATTTCATGTCGAAGGAGCAAGAGAGTGAACCCTATGAGCAGTTATTTATTCGATTCTCTACCAACGTAGAGAAGGTCATTATAAGAGCTGCGCTTGTCGTTATTATTCTGCTGGTTTGTGTACAAGCTTTGCTCCAAAATGCGTATATCCGTAAGCATTTCACCCGTGTTGAGCCCCTAGAAGGACAGCCATATATGGTGCCAGAACATCCCCTAAGAGAACGCTCCTAGGTACATGAAATCAAGGTGCAACGGAACCCAAGTTTTGCATATGACCATGTAGTGTGGTATAATTTCTAGTAATTAGCAGGCAAGTGCCTGCTTTTTTGTACGTAAGGTACTGTGAAGTATTGTTAGGAGGAACAGCAGCTTGGATAAGTTCAATATTGCCATAGATGGTCCTGCTGGAGCCGGTAAAAGTACCATTGCACGGCTAGTTGCTGGTGCGCTTGGTTTCATTTACGTGGATACAGGAGCCATGTATCGAGCAGTAACCTGGAAAGTACAGCAAGAAGGGCTGCTACCTGATCAAGAAACAGAAGTGGCTGCGCTCTCCAATCGTATGATGATTGAGCTCATTCCTGGAGATGAAGGACAACAGGTAATTGTAGATGGTGTTGATGTGACGAAAGCGATTCGGATGGCGGACGTTACGGCACATGTTTCACAAATTGCCAGCTATGGTGCTGTGCGTCATTTGTTAGTTGGTTTACAGAAGCAAATGACCGTGTCCAAAGGCGTAGTCATGGACGGCCGTGACATTGGAACGCATGTCATGCCAGATGCGGAAATCAAGGTTTTCTTAACTGCGAGTGTGAAGGAACGTGCGGAGCGCCGATTCAAGGAGTTACAGAATAATGGTGCGAGCACAATGACTCTTTCCGAGCTGGAGCAGGATATAGCACGTCGAGATCAGTTCGATGAGCAGAGGGAAATTTCGCCGCTGCGCAGGGCGCACGATGCCGTGTTAATGGACAGTACGTCAATGACAATTGAAGAAGTTGTGGACGAAATTCTTGGACTTTGTAAGGACAAAGTCGGAGGTGGCAAATAAAGATGCTATATCGCATCGGAAGAGCCTTATTTCGATTAATTTTCACCGTATTTTTCCGTATGCGTGCTATCGGAATGGAGAATGTCCCAACACAGGGTGCAGTTGTTCTGTGTGGTAATCATACTAGTTTCTTGGACCCCCCATTCTTAGGTACACCGTTGCGGCGAAAGGTACATTTCATGGCCAAGGCGGAGTTGTTTGATATTCCTGTACTGGGGTATATCATTTCAAGAGTAGGCGCATTTCCTGTGAAACGCGGAGGCGTAAGTAGAGAGTCGATCCGACTTGCTGTTCAACTTCTTCGTGATGGTAATATGCTTGGGGTTTTTCCAGAAGGATCTAGAAGTAATGCGGGTGGGATGGGTAAGAAAGGCGCAGCTAGTCTTGCATTGAAATCGGGTGCAGCAGTCGTGCCGGTAGCTATCGTAGGTACCTATTCACTATTCCGACGTATGACGATCGTTTATGGGGCACCACTTGATATGAGTGCTTTTGCAGGAGCTAGTTCGGAAGATCTAGAGCAGGCAACGGATGCAATCATGAAAGAAATTCGCCGACTACATACAGTTACTAGTAAAGCCTAATGAGAAATGTATGGAATCGAAAGCTTGGAATTATACTAACCTTAAAGTGATTGAACTTATTGCCCGTGTTTGAAACAGAGTAGGAGCTCGACTGCTGCTTTGTGACTTATAAATTTTTTTTGTTGGTTGTAAATAGAGGAGGCTAATCTCATGTCAGATGAAGTAAAAGTTGAAGATCAATCACAGGAAGCTCAAGAAACAGCCGTATCACAAGCAGAAGCAGAGCACGCACTTAACAATGTTGCGGTGCTGAAGAAAGGCGCTACAGTTAAAGGCAAAATCGTTAAAGTAGACGCTGATCAAGCTTTCGTGGATATCGGTTACAAATACGATGGTGTTATCCCTGTTCGTGAGCTTTCATCCGTAAGCTTGAATGATGCTGCGCAAGCGGTTGAGCTTGGACAAGAAGTTGAATTGAAGATCGTTTCCATTAACGATGCGAAAGAAACATTGGTTTTGTCCAAACGTGTCGTTGACAACGAAAAGGCTTGGGAAACGCTGCAAGGACAACTAGAAAGCAAAGAAATTATCGAAGCTGCCGTTGCTGAAGTTGTTAAAGGCGGACTAGTTGTAGATATTGGTGTACGTGGTTTCGTACCTGCATCTATGGTTGAGCGTCAATTCGTTGAAGATTTCTCCGCTTACAAAGGTCGCACATTGCGCCTTCGTGTGAAAGAAATCGATCGCGAGAAAAACAAAGTCATCCTTTCCCAAAAAGATATTTTGGATGAAGAGTTCGAAACAAACAAAAAGAAAATCATCGAAGGTCTTCAAGTTGGTCAAGTACTGGATGGTACAGTTCAACGTTTGACACAATTCGGTGCATTTGTTGATATCGGTGGTATTGACGGTCTTGTTCATATCTCCGAGCTTGCTTGGCAGCACGTAGAACAAGCTTCTGATGTTGTTAAAGAAGGCGACAAAGTTAAGGTGCAAATCCTTAAACTTGATCCTTCCAATGACAAAATCAGCTTGAGCATCAAAGCAACACAAGATGGTCCTTGGTCCAATGTTGAGCGTGATTTCAAAGCAGGCGATATCGTTACAGGTACTGTAAAACGTCTTGCAGCTTTCGGTGCATTCGTTGAAGTGGCTCCAGGTGTTGAAGGCCTTGTTCACATTTCTCAAATTGCTCACCGTCACATCGGCACTCCGCATGAAGTGTTGAAAGAAGGTCAAGAAGTTCAAGTGAAAATATTGGAAATCAACCTTGCTGAAAAACGCGTTAGCTTGAGCATTAAAGACACGGAAGATGCTCCTGAAGCGCCAGCTGGTGCAGCAGCTCCGTCATCAGTTGGTAAACCAGACAGAGAAAGACAACCGCGCGGCGATCGTGACCGCGGTAACAGTGCTAGTCACCAAAAAGAAATTGCTGGTAACGAAAACGTATCCCTAAGCAATCAAGGCTTGTCCATGACACTTGGTGAGCGTTTTGGAGAAAAACTAGCAAAATTCAAAAAATAAATAGATCCAATTTCTAGGAGGGTAAAGGAATGCGCATCTCACGCAAAATGGAGCATGTCCATTACGCGCTGGAGCTTGGTCAAACCCGTCAGCAAGGGCTGTCGGATATCAAGCTTGTGCATAACTGTCTTCCTGAGACATCGACGGATCATATTGCTTTAACAACAACAATCGGCGATCTCATTATGAGTTCGCCGATTTTAATTAATGCAATGACCGGCGGCGCTCATGAGACAGAGAGCATTAATCGCGAATTGGCGATACTCGCTAGGGAGAAAGGCTTGTCTATGGCTGTTGGCTCCCAGATGTCAGCTATTAAGAATAGCGAAGTGGCATCCAGCTATCAAATCGTGCGACGTGAGAATCCAAACGGTATCATATTTGCTAATTTGGGCAGCGAAGCCACAACTGATCAAGCATTACGTGCCATAGATATGATTGAAGCGAATGCGCTTCAAATTCATTTGAATGTCATGCAAGAGCTGATTATGCCAGAAGGAGATCGCAGCTTCGTAGGTATGCTCAGACGCATTGAGAGCATTGTTCGTGATGTACCTGTACCGGTTATCGTGAAGGAAGTTGGTTTTGGCATTTCACGTGATAACGCGAAGCAATTGCAGGACATTGGTGTTCAGATTCTAGATGTAGGTGGTTCTGGCGGAACGAATTTTGCTGCGATTGAAAATGCGAGAAGACCTGCTGCATTAGCGTGGCTCAATGATTGGGGAACACCGACGAGTATGACTTTGTTAGAGGCGCTTTCCGTCTATCCTTCGGGTTCTGTCATTGCCTCAGGCGGTATTACGAATGCTTTGGAAGCAGCAAAAGTACTTACCTTAGGAGCATCAGCGGTTGGTATGGCAGGTTCATTTCTCAAGGTACTGCGTACAGACGGCGTAGATGCCCTTCACGCGTATGCCGAAGAGCTTCACCAAGGACTCATCTTAATTATGACGGCGCTAGGCGCCAATTCCATACATGCCTTAACACAATGCCCCGTGGTCATTGTAGGAGACACTGCTGAATGGTGTTATGCAAGAGGCATTGACTTAACTTCATACGCAGGGCGAAGTAATCCGAGTAAATAATCAAAAAATTGCCATACTAAGGATCAGGCAGATCTCCCTTTGACATTGAGGGGGAGTCTGAAGATCCGCTAGCACATCGATGTCGGTAGCTTGTCCTCGAATGCTATGCAGGCTAGGGTGGTTTGATTATGAATGCCGGTTATCTGTCGCTTATTCTTCTTTGCATCACGTTGATCTTGCTCGCCAGCGGTTGGAAGGAACTGTACATCAGAAGTATTTCGCATAAGGGCATGCTTCTTTTTTTTGTCTCATGGCTTATAGGAACACGAATAACCGTAACCATACAACATGTACATATTCAGCTCGTTTATGTTGTTGTACTTACGATTTCATTCAGTATTCTTTATGTCACACATGGCTTTATACATAAGCTACATCTGCTTTCCATCGGACTTCTGATCGGTTCACTCCATTTTTTATTTCAACAATTACTCGAGATGGACCCTATTCTTATTATTCGAAACTCAGAATGGCAGACGGCACTGCTGCTTGCTATTGTAGCCGTAGTTGTTCAGCGCAATGCTTGGGAGCAGATTGCGGCGATTTCGATCGGTTATCTAATTGGGGATATGTATCAAGCGGGGATCCATGAAGTAGATGGTTTTCATCAGCTGGGTATGGCCACTTTTCAAGATCAATGGTGGCTTTCCATCTTTACTGCGAGAACCTTAACGATCATGATACAAGCTGCGTATAGTGGGTGCCGAACCGTCGTGAGAAATTGGATAGTCCGAAGAGGGAGTAGATGGAAATAACGAAAAAATCCATATCCAATGCGCTTTTTTGGTCAAGTCTCAAAAGAGATTAGCCAAGGCGCGTCTTTTTTGTTATGATGTAAGTTGCGTAATTTTCCATGTTTAGTCATGGAATTCGAAGGAGAGATGTAAATTGGGTAGACCCGTACTTGCAATTGTAGGCCGACCGAATGTCGGTAAGTCCACCATTTTTAATCGAATCGTAGGCGATCGCATGGCGATTGTAGAAGATAAACCAGGTGTCACACGGGATCGTTTATATGGTGTTGGTGAATGGCTGAATACCTCTTTCAGCGTCATTGATACCGGTGGTATTGAAATTGATGGCGAGGACGCGATACTGAAATCTGTTCGTGTACAAGCTGAGCTTGCGATCGAAGAAGCGGATGTCATCGTGTTCATGGTTGACGCGAAGGCAGGGGTAACTCCGTCGGATGAAGAAGTAGCGCAGCTATTGTTTCGTTCCAAGAAACCAGTCGTTTTGGCCGTAAATAAAGTGGACAACTTAGCGCGTCAAGATGATATTTATGAGTTCTATTCTCTTGGTTTCGGCGATCCAGTTGGAATCTCCGGCTCGCACGGAATTGGTATTGGTGATTTGCTTGAAGTTGTTTGTAATTTATTCCCGGATAAAACAGATGATGAGTACGGCGATGAAGTCGTGAAATTTGCACTGATTGGTCGTCCAAACGTAGGGAAATCGTCGATGACGAACGCGATTCTTGGAGAAGAGCGGGTTATCGTAAGCGACGTTGCAGGAACAACGCGCGATGCAATCGATACGCCTTTTGAACGTGATGGTCAGAAGTTCGTTATCATTGACACCGCAGGTATGCGTAAGCGAGGTAAAGTTTACGAGAACACAGAGAAATATAGTGTGATGCGTGCGATGAAAGCCATTGAGCGAGCAGATGTGGTATTGGTCGTAATTGATGGTCAAGAAGGCATTATTGAACAAGATAAACACATTGCGGGATATGCACATGAAGCAGGAAAAGCGATTGTGATTGTCGTAAACAAATGGGACATCGTAGAGAAAGATGATAAAACGATGCAGCATTTTACGACTACGATTCGTGATCATTTCTTGTTCTTGAGCTACGCGCCTGTTGTATTTGTATCAGCCAAGACGACACAGCGTCTTCATAAATTGCTGCCTGTCATCGTTCAAGTAGCTGAGAATCATGCCTTACGTGTACAAACACACCTTCTCAATGACGTTGTTTCCGATGCGGTTGCCTACAATCCGCCACCCACGGATAAAGGAAAGCGTCTGCGGATTAACTATGTTACACAAGTGGCTGTTAAGCCGCCAGTATTCGTTCTCTTCGTAAATGAGCCTGAGCTCATGCATTTCTCATATGAACGATATCTGGATAATAAGATTCGTGCTGCTTTTGGCTTTGAAGGAACGCCCATTCGCATCTTGAGCCGTAGAAAAACTTCGGACAAAGAATAGGAGATGTTGTACATTGCTTTCGATAATAACAATTGTAGTGGGCTATTTACTAGGATCCATAAGCTTTAGTTATTTATTCGGAAAATGGCTTAAAGGGATTGATATCCGCAAGCATGGCAGTGGGAACGCTGGGGCAACGAATACGCTCCGCGTACTGGGGAAAGGGCCTGCAATCCTCGTCCTTCTGCTGGATGCCTTGAAAGGTGTCGTCGCGGTCTTACTGGGGGTTTGGGCTGCTCCAGGACCTGATGACATCTGGATTCGCGTCTTGTGTGGTTTGGCAGCGATAGTAGGACATAATTGGCCCGTATTTTTTGGCTTCAGGGGTGGTAAAGGAGTTGCGACTACTATTGGGGTCATGGCGACACTTTGCTTTATTCCTACGTTGATCGCTGGCTTAACAGCAATCGTCATCATAGCTATCACACGATTTGTATCACTCGGCTCCCTTATACTTACAGCACTCTTACCTTTTCTAATTTGGGGAATGGACCGGCCTGTACCTGTTTTGTGGATTAGTATCTTGCTATGTGCTTTTGCTTTTTTACGTCATCGAACGAACATTGTGAAGCTTATCCAAGGCAAAGAAAACAAGCTGGGCCAGAAAAGAGCCTAACGAAATTGTTCTAAGAACATCTACGCATAGGAGGGGAAACCGTGACACAAAAAGTATCGGTCCTTGTAGCTGGAAGTTGGGGGACGGCACTCGCCTCGGTATTGGCGGATAATGGGAAAGAAGTACTTCTATGGTCTCGTAACGAAGAACAAGTGGTAGAAATCAATGAGAAGCACACGAATAGTCGTTTTCTCAAAGATATATCACTTTCTCCTTCAATTATAGCAACGAATTCCTTGCAGGATGCCGTGCAAGATGCGGACGCCATCATCATGGTTGTTCCATCTTCAGGCATGCGTGAGGTAGCTTCACGTATACGTCCTTTTTTGAAAAAGGATGCGCTCGTCATTCATGCGACCAAAGGTTTTGAAACGGGAACGCTAAAGCGAATGACGGAAGTGCTTGCGGATGAACTGCCAGAACTGGATCCGAAGCGATTTGTCGTCCTTTCAGGACCAAGTCATGCGGAAGAAGTCATTTGCAAAATGCCCACAACAGTCGTTGTCGCTGCTCAGGACTTACAAGCTGCAGAAGCTGCGCAAGATTTGCTTATTACAAGCTATTTCCGTGTTTATACGAATCCGGATGTAACAGGCGTTGAGGTAGGTGGAGCACTGAAGAATATCATCGGACTTGGTGCAGGGCTAACGGATGGCTTGGATTTTGGTGATAATGCCAAAGCGGCACTCGTTACAAGAGGGCTCGCAGAAATTACACGCTTAGGTACTGCAATGGGCGCAAACCCTCTAACCTTTGCTGGGTTAGCCGGAATTGGTGATTTAATCGCAACCTGTACAAGCAAGCATAGCCGTAATTGGCGGGCTGGCAATAAATTGGCCAAGGGTATCCCGTTGGATGATGTACTCACAGAGATGGGAATGGTTGTAGAAGGCGTGAAAACGACGAAAGCAGCTTATGACCTAGCTCGTCGATACGAGGTCACAATGCCGATTACGAATGAATTACATAATGTATTATTCGAAGGGAAATCTCCAAAGCTTGCCGCACGGGATCTCATGGGGCGCGTACGGACGCACGAAATGGAAGAATTACCGATGACAAGGTAAACAAAAGGTTGGAGATAGCCTACACCAGATCTTCTCCGCATTCATACTATACCCTATCAGGAGTTCTCATCAGCTTAGGGTATAGGAGGCGGCACAATTGGCGAATAAAGATATGTCCAAGGACGTATTGAGTGTGGTCAAGAAGAAGACGGGCAAATCCGTTACATCTAAAGATATTGAAAAAATTGCAAGTGGTGTGAAACCTTCTACAATGCAGAGTGAAACGCAATTAAGGGCACTCATTAAACAGGTTTCAGGTTTAGTTAACGTCAAGGTATCGGAAGAAACCATTAATGATATCGTTCAAGCCGTTAAAAGTAGTAAACTTGACACCAATAACATGCAGCAATTAATGAACATGATGATGGGTAAGAAATAAGAGGCATGAAGGGGATCCTCATCCCCTTTATGCTTTTTTCTTTTTCTGTGCTATACTTACATGTGTTTCATTTCAACGATTTTTACATAAGGAGTTAATACGATGTCACCTTTAGACAAAATGTGGGCCTCATTTGTAGCCATGGGACTGATGGTTGTCGCATCATTTCTAATCTCATATGCACGAACAAGAACGACAGGTTTATGGCGTGGTGTGCTATCTTTTATCGCTTTTCTAATGTTTATCCCAATTTTACTATTTATGCTATCTTCTTTGTTTTAACCGACCGGAGGGGAAATCATCATGTTAGAATTGAAAACACGCAAAACACAGATACAGCTTACGCCGGAAACGGGATTAACGATTCTAGATCATGCGCTGAAAGCAGATGTGGATTGGGGATTTTCCTGCACGCGAGGTACCTGTGCAAGGTGTCGCTGCTATGTAGCTGAAGGCCGAGAGCTGCTTTCTGAGACCTCGGAAGCGGAAGAAGATCGTTTAGAGCCTGAAGAGCTTGAACAGGGCTACCGACTAGCCTGTCAATGCGTGGTGAAGCAAGCAGGAACGATTTCAGTTACGCATAAGCCTTATTTTTAAAATTTACTGCCTGAAAGGTGTGGGCATGATGAAACTGCTGGAGCTACTACTCCCGTCGATTTCGACTATTCATACAAGGTTACAGCAAGGTCACAATGTGCGATGGCTGATTGGTGGAAGCTGTGGTCTACTGATGCACAACGTGGATATAGGAAGAAGTCCAAGAGATTTGGATATTTATATAGATCTGAATGATGTCCATAAGGTGCATACGTTGTTGCAGCCTTACGCGATCGATCAGCCTGAATTTAGCGAGACGCCTATTTATGCTTCTATGCTGAGTCATTATCGCATTGACGGTCACGTGGTTGAGGTTGTCGGCGATTTTAAAGTAAAAGCATTGGGGTCCGTCTATCAAGTTGAGGTTGAATACCTAGGAGAAAACTATGCTTGTCCTCTTACCATTGAGGATCAAGAGGTTCCGCTGATGCCGTTAGCGCATGAGCTTCTCTTTAATGTACTTCGAAATCGCCCTGATCGCTTTGAACCGATTCTAAGAACGATGCAAGCTCAACCAGACAAACATATGCCCGCGTTGACAGATTTGATGAACCGAAATTATTGGGGACATGAATTTCATGTGAAGATGAACGAATTGCTAGATTGGAGCCGATTATGAGTACTTTTGATGTGCATTTTTGGCCGGATGACAAAAAAATTAAAGTAAGAGCTGGTACCACGTTGTTGGATGCAGGGAACAGAGCAAAAGTGCATATCCGGACGCGTTGTGGTGCGAAGGCAGCCTGTTTAATGTGCAAGGTAAAGGTCAACGATCAAAGTGGACTCGCGCCTTTGAATACGAATGAACAATTAAAGCTCGGCTCCCTAGCAGATGAGGGAATTCGATTAGCATGCCAAGCGCGTGTAACGGGTGCTGTTCAGGTAACGATTCCCGAGGATCCTTTAAAGGCAGCTATTCGAGCTCAACTTGCTAGACAAAATGAGGAAGACGATTTTTCATTTTAGATAAGATAGGACGGTTGAATTGTGAATATAAAAGGAAGACGAACCCAAGGTAGAAGCTCGCTTCTGGCGCTTATCTTGGTTATTTTGCTTACAGGCTGTGCGTACCCGCAAGAACTAAGGAAAGAGAATCAAATCAATCCTGCTGAATTTATTACTGTCGTACAACAGGCTGTAGATACCTTCCACGAGAAAACTGGCGTGCTTCCCATTAAAAATAGTGAGATGACGACGCCGCTCTATGAGAAATATGTGATCGATTTTCCTAAATTGAAAAAAACGAATCTGCTGAGTACGGTACCTGCTAATGCTTTCGAGAGCGGCGGAGTGTTCATTTACGTACTCGTAGATGCAGAAACGAAGCCAATTGTGAAGCTGATGGACTTATCCGCCTTTCAAAGTGTGGAAGATGTTCAAAAAAAAGTGAATGATTACATTGCGAAGCATGGAGGGAACATGCCTCAGGGGATTTCGCAGAATGACGCATTTGCATATGTAGATTTCAAGCTGCTTGGAATGAAAGAACCCGATATCAAATCAGTCTATAATCGAAAAAATGCGATTACGTACATCCTAAACAAGCAAACAGGGGAAGTAGCCATTGATTATGCAATGGATATCAACACGTTTATTCAGAACAACGCTTTAGGAAACTCGTTAAAGCCAGATCAAGATTTGAGGCAGATTCTCGTAGATAAATCCTATTTCGTGCCGATTCGCAGCGTTTCATATACATGGAGAGATAATCAACCGATGCCTCAAAAGTAGTCATATAATCAACCTCTTCCCATGCGTGGAAGAGGTTTTTTTGTCTTTATAGAATAAGCGCAACCGACTCATCATATATTCTTTCGAAAGCCGTATGTGCTTCATAAAATATGAGCGAAAAAAAGTTGGAACGCATCTATCATATTTCTATCGAAAGTACATATATTTTTACTAGTCCAAATGAATGTACGAGTAGTCAATTGTTACCGTCATTAGCGTCAGTTGACGACCAAACTGTAGGAGGGATTCTCTTGGAGAAAGTGGATATCTTTAAGGACATTGCAGAACGAACGGGAGGGGACATTTACCTGGGGGTTGTCGGCGCAGTCCGGACAGGGAAATCAACCTTTATTAAGCGTTTTGTGGAATCTGTAGTGCTTCCGAACATTCAAAGCGAAGCGGATAGGATCCGGGCTACCGATGAACTCCCGCAGAGCGCTGCTGGCCGCACGATTATGACAACGGAGCCGAAGTTCGTACCGAATACGGCGGTTCAAATTTCTGTGGCCGAGGGGCTGAATGTAAACATTCGCCTTGTTGATTGTGTCGGATATGCAGTCGATGGCGCCAAAGGCTATGAAGACGAGAACGGACCTCGGATGATCAATACACCATGGTTCGATGAGCCGATTCCTTTCCAAGAAGCGGCTGAGATCGGAACACGGAAAGTCATTCAGGAGCACTCCACATTAGGTGTCGTGGTTACAACGGATGGTACGATTTCGGATATCCCGCGGTCCTCGTATGTGTTAGCTGAAGAAAGAGTAATTAGTGAACTCAAAGAGGTCGGGAAACCGTTTGTTGTGATCATTAATTCTCAGAAGCCAAACAGTGAGCCTGCACTTGAGCTGCGCAGCGAGTTGCAAAGCCGGTATGATGTTCCTGTTGTAACGATGAGTGTAGCTAGTGCTGGCGAAGAAGAGATGGTCTCCGTGCTTCGTGAAGTCCTGTATGAATTCCCGGTTCATGAAGTGAATGTGAACTTGCCTAGTTGGGTAATGGTTCTGGATGAGAATCATTGGCTGCGGACACAGTTCGAAGCATCCGTTCGCGATACCGTACAGGATATCAGGCGCTTACGTGATGTCGATCGTGTTGTCAGTCAATTTGCAGAATATGAGTTTATTGACAAGGCTGCATTAGCCGGGCTGAATATGGGGCAGGGTGTAGCAGAAATAGATCTGTTTGCACCAGATGAGCTCTATGATCGAATTCTCGTCGAGGTCGTTGGTGTTGAAATAAGAGGGAAGGATCATCTCCTTCAGCTCATGCAGGATTTCACGCATGCGAAGCGAGAATATGATCAATTCGCTGAGGCACTTGAAATGGTCAAAACAACCGGCTACGGGATAGCGCCTCCAACCTTAGCGGAGATGGCGTTAGATGAGCCTGAGTTAATCCGTCAAGGCTCCAGGTTCGGCGTTCGATTAAGAGCAACAGCGCCATCTATTCATATGATTCGTGTAGATGTCGAATCTGAGTTCTCACCGATCATCGGAACAGAGAAGCAAAGTGAAGAGCTTGTGCGCTATCTAATGCAAGATTTCGAGGATAATCCGCTGAAGATCTGGGAGTCCGATATTTTCGGAAGATCACTGCACTCGATCGTTCGAGAAGGCATACAAGGCAAGCTTGCCCAAATGCCGGATAATGCAAGATATAAGCTTCAGGAAACGCTTGGACGTATTATCAATGAAGGCTCAGGCGGCTTGATCGCGATTATTTTGTAGGAAATTGTGGACAAAAGACACTCGAAAGAGTGTTTTTTGTCGTTTCCTAGCAGAAAGTCCCACATAAAATGGAAATAGCTACTTGAAATTGCTCACTGAGTGTATTACTATGAATTTATTCGTCTGCTTTCAAAGTTCATTTTGCTTAGAGAATCAACGATTTTTCAGTGGTTTATGTATAATTTCTGGGAAAACGGTGAAAACAGGAAGTAACGGAAGTGAGAAATCTTGGGGGGAGGTGAATGGCATGAATAAATCTGAATTGATCAACAAGGTTGCGGAAACCTCTGAGCTTTCCAAGAAAGACGCGACAAAAGCAGTAGATGCTGTTTTTGATGCAATTTCTGAAGCATTACAAGGTGGAGATAAAGTACAATTAGTTGGATTTGGTAACTTCGAAGTTCGTGAACGTTCTGCTCGTAAAGGACGTAATCCACAGACTGGTGGAGAAATTGATATCCCAGCAAGCAAAATCCCAGCTTTCAAACCTGGTAAAGCACTTAAAGATGGCATTCAATAATTTGTATTTATACATAGGATTGAACGTTACATAATTTTAAAGCCGTGGCCGCTAATTGCGGGAAACGGCTTTATTTGTTTTGCCTGAAAATGGCTTTACAATTTGAAAGACTCCTACTATAATTACAAAAGTGAAAGCGTTCTTCTTGGCTGTAAACGGGGAATGACGGGGTATGGCGCAGCCTGGTAGCGCGCACCCTTGGGGTGGGTGAGGTCGCACGTTCAAATCGTGTTACTCCGATTATGAAAAAGACATCGGTGTTCGATGTCTTTTTCTGTTGAATAGAAAGGTTATGCCTATACTTTTCAACACGTGATAGAATTTTTGTAATACGTAGGGGGAACAAGGTTGAATAAGTTGAAATTGAATGAGCTAGTGAAGTCACAGGATTGGACGATGTTCGGAATCATTGCCTCGATCTACTTGATCTGGCGAATTGGTACGGTTGGGAACTGGAGTACAGAATGTTGGATTCTGCTATGTATCTGTTTATTAGGTGTGCGGAAGGATCAGATTGACGTAGATTGGAAACGGTTCTTTTTGATAGGAATTCCTCTTTTGGGTATTTTTTATTATTTTTATGGGACAGGCAACGGATTTTGGTGGAAAATTGCGAACTGGATGTTTGAAAATAATCGACACCCGTGGCGCTGGGATAGCTATATGAACGCCATTCCGCTGAATACAGGCGGATGGGCAAGGTGGATTTCTACACCATTTCTAGATAGAGCTATGGTGTGGGTCTACAACTATGGCTTCGTGCTTTCACTATGGATCTGTATTGTAAGAAGCTTTTGGACACGCAGCGTCAAAAAAATGTTATCTTATGCGCTTTCCGGGCATATGTTGCAATTTCCGCTCATTTTGCCTTTTTATAACCTTATCCTGCTTCATGAGGTTTGGTATGTGAATAAGCAACCTGACTTATTACATCGTACGTTTGCGGATGAGAATTCCTTACTCGTGGCCGTTATGAATTGTTTCCCAAGTATGCACACCTCTATTTCGTTTGCGATGCTCCTACTTGCGTTACGTGAAAAGGATCGCATTTTCAAATACATGATGGTCACCTATTGTTCGGCGATTATTTTCTCAACGATGTATTTGCAAATTCATTGGGTGATAGATGTCTTCGCGGGAATGCTATTTGCCTATGGAACAGTTAAATTGACGGATCTCCTAATTCGCTTAGGCTCTCATCATGTAATACCTGCAAAATTCAAACATTTTTATCGAAAACACGCTAAATCAGCTTCTGCTGAATTATCCATCTAGCACATGTTGACTTCCGGTTACTTTTTTTGGCATCATTAGAAGTAGAAATGAAGGATATGGAAGAACGGAGGATGGATATGGAACAATCGAAATCGAATCAGTCAAATCAATCGAACTCGAACGGTAATGAGTATTTCGTGATTAAAGCCAAAGACAATGGCGTTCATGTGATTGGATTGACACGTGGACAGGATACACGTTTTCATCATACAGAGAAGCTGGACAAGGGTGAAGTCATGATTGCACAATTCACTGAGCATACATCCGCGGTAAAGGTCAGAGGTAAGGCTTTGATTATGACCAAATTTGGTACGATTGATACAGAAGAATAATAGTAAATTGACAAAAGCAGGCATAGCCTGCTTTTTTTCTATGTACAATGGTGTATAGGACTTGTTACTATGGATAACCTGTCGGTTATTTGGCTCCTGCATATGTTTAGGAGGTGTTGAATGTGAAATGGTCAATACGCATCGTGATCACGCTACTTATTACCGTTGTAGTTGTGATCAGTCTATCCACGCTGCCAAAGATGGATCTTTCATCAGGCTTAGGTTCCGACTACAAATGGTCCAATAATCGCGGTGGTCAGCTTACAGAAACGAACTTGGCAGATCTTCTGGTACAAATTCCTCTGCAGCTACGGATACGAAAAGTAGAGCTAAGTTCATCTCGATTGTCACTCGATTTGAGTTTGCCCAAAAATGCGGATTCCATTGCTGTATATCGCGATTTGTATACCGTTGCACAGACAATGTTAGTTAATACTAAGAATGTAGATCAAGTGTGGGTACGTATCATAGATTATTCAGGCGGTGCTGAAACAACTTCATCCCAACTTGTTCTCGCTATGGTAGCTCAGCGTGAATTTGGCAAAGATATGGAGAAGAAACCAACTGAGCTTAGCTTGATTCAATTGGAACAAGAGTTGCAGAACCGCTTTCGCATCACCTACACCTCCAAATGGCAACAAAAATACCCACTATAATAAATTGTGCTTCTATTAACGGGTTATGCTATAATAATTTGGATTGAGACATTGAAGTTCATAAATAGATATGTGGCATACGGTTACGGAGGCTTTTGCATGAATTCTTATCGGATCCCTGAGATCGCTAAGCAATATACAGAGTATGATATGATCCAAATTCACACAGACTTGCCTGATTTTCCTGAGTTGCGCACACGCCTGTTGTTTGCATTCTTGAATGAAGATAACAAACGGAGTTCATTAAGTGAATTATTTACTTTAGCAACAGCGCTTGTGCAGTTAGGACTCGATACCCATGATCTTGTAACAGTATCTAATGAGGTCAAGGAGAAAAAGGCTTCAAGGTCAAGACAGCTAAAGGTGCTTGCAGGAGACTATTTTAGTGCCAGATTTTATCATCTTCTAGCTAAAACGGGACAGATCGAAATGATTAAGCAGCTCTCGAATGCGATCTGTGAAGTAAATCGTTTAAAGTTGAGCAGCTATATGAAAATGAAACAGCTGAAACTGACGGCAGAAGATTACATTCACCATACGGTGGAAATCAAATCTCAGCTGTTTTTGTCTTTCTCAGAGGTCATGTCAGAGACCTACAAACAAGCATGGCCTGATATTTTAAGAGGCTACGTGAGATGTGAACTCCTATTTGATGAAATCTTCCGCATGGAGACTACTGAAAATTTCAAAGGCAGCTGGGGATATTGGCATATTAACCAGAATGGCACGAGAGACGAGCGGAAGCAGTTACAAGGTGAAGAAGCAGATACGACGAAGGTTCGTACGCTTTTACATAAATACAACATCTCTTCGCAACTGTATCAGTTACTCCATGCACAAACGAAGCAATTGCTGGAACGTGTTAAGAAGCTTGAATCGGTTAAACTACAAAGTGAACTCTTTCACATGGGAGAGCCCTTTTTACGATTTACTGGGGAGCAGCCCAAAGTGTTAGAAGAAATTTAAGGGGACCTGGGCAATGAGTGTAAGCAAAACAAACAGCGACAACAAAAAAGCGAAGAGTAAAGAAGAGTTTGTACATGGTGTATTTGAAAGTATAGCGCCTAAATATGATTTAATGAACAATATTATTAGTTTTAATAGACATAAAGCATGGCGTAAATTTGCAATGAAGAAGATGAATGTAAAGCCTGGCGATACAGCAATAGACTTGTGCTGCGGAACCTGTGATTGGACGATTAGCCTCGCACAAGCAAGTGGGACTGGTAAAATGGTTGGACTAGATTTCAGCCAGAATATGCTTGACTTCGGTGCGGCGAAAATTAAACAATTGCGCTTGGATCAGCAGATCGAGCTTATACAAGGAAATGCGATGAGTCTTCCGTTTGACGACAATTCTTTTGACTTTGCCACAATCGGGTTTGCCCTGCGTAATGTTCCCGATCTCGAGCAGGTTATCCGAGAAATGCAACGTGTCGTTAAGCCCGGAGGACTAGTTGTGTCTTTAGAGCTATCTAAACCAACTTGGCAGCCTTTTAAGTCGATATACTATGTGTATTTCCGGCATATCATGCCGTTCCTTGGTAAGTTAATTGTAAAGAAATATGAGCAATACAAGTGGTTGCCGGAATCATTAATTACGTTTCCTGATCATAAGCAGTTAGCGGCTATCTTCTCGAAGAATGGCTTAGATCAAGTACAAGCTTATCCACTCTTTGGTGGTGTGGCCGCGTTACATGTAGGCACGAAAGGTAAAACGAAATCAGGAGTGTAATTAGCATATGTTTACTAAATTGAAGATTTTTCTCGAAATGATCAAATTCGAACACAGCGTGTTTGCACTGCCATTTGCTTTCATGGGGGCAATTCTTGGCTCCGTTGTTTTACAAGGCCATTTACCTGGCTGGGCTCAGATTGGGTGGATCACTTTAGCTATGGTAGGAGCAAGAACCGCCGCGATGGCTTTGAATCGTGTCATTGATCAAGCCATTGACAAACGCAATCCACGTACAGTGAATCGGGCCATTCCTGCTGGGCTTATTTCAATCCCACAAGTTATTATCTATATCATCATCTCATTTGCAGTTCTTTTTTGGGCAACCTATCATCTAAGTGCGTTATCGATGAAGCTGCTGCCTATTGCCGTATTCTTTTTGGTGATTTATTCGTATACCAAAAGATTCACATGGACATGCCATTTCGTGCTCGGTTTGACGCTAGGGCTTGCCCCGCTTGGCGGCTGGATTGCCGTCACTGGTCAATTCACATGGTCGTCCATCATCTTTTTCCTAACCGTAGCGTGCTGGAGTGCTGGTTTCGATCTCATTTATGCTTGCCAGGATGCAGAATTTGATCGTAAAGAAGGTTTGCACTCCTTTCCAAGTCGATTTGGCATTAAAGCATCTTTGCACACAGCTCGGGTGCTTCATGTATTAACAGCTATCGGTTTAGTTTCCCTGTTTTTTATAACGCATCTTAGTTGGCTGTATCTCGTGGGACTTGTTATCGCTTATATCTTGTTATTTAAAGAACATAGGCTCGTTTCACCACAGGATTTATCCAAATTAAACACAGCTTTCTTCACGATGAATGGTGTATTAAGCTTAGTCATGTTCACATTCACATTACTTGATGTCCTAGTGAGCCAAAACTCATGAGCGGCGGAAACTGGGTCATTGGAATTTCGGGCGCTAGTGGAGCTCAATACGGTGTGCGATTATGTGAAGTGCTGTTGGATCTTGGGTTAGATGTACATCTTATTATTACGGATGCTGGCTGGCGAGTGCTGCAGGATGAACTAGATTGGAACGCAACGAAGCGTCAGGATGTGTTGGAGAAGCAATTCGGGGGACGGACAGGCTCTTTCGAATATCATCCAGTTGCGAATATTGGAGCAACAGTCGCAAGTGGTTCTTTCCGCACCAGAGGGATGGTAGTGATTCCATGCTCGATGGGCACATTATCAGGGATTGCTCATGGTTCGTCCGATAACTTGCTTGAACGTACCGCGGATGTCATGCTGAAAGAAGGAAGAAAATTAATTCTGGTGCCAAGGGAAACACCCTTACATGCTATACATTTAGAAAATATGCTTACCCTAACAAGAATGGGTGTGCGAATGATACCCGCTATGCCAGCCTTCTATAATCGTCCGCGCTCAATCGATGAGATGGTTGATTTTTTGGTAGGTAAAGTGATGGATAGTATGGAGATTGAACATTCCTTGTACCGTAGATGGGGAGATATTGATGAGCAACCTAGACCCTAAAATCCGAATAGGTCGAATCAATTATACAAATGTGTGGCCGATCTATTATTATTTCCCAGAGCTGATGAATAGCCCTGACGTCGATATTATTGAGCAAGTACCCACATCACTTAATCAAGCAATGGCTGAAGGCCGCATTGATATGGGGCCCATTTCTTCCTTTTCATATGGACAATTTTTTGAAGACTATATGCTATTTCCGGATCTTTCTGTAAGCTCTTATGGCGAAGTCAATTCGATCCTGCTTTTCCATGACAAACCATTGCGTGAAATCATGAATGGGAAGATTATTCTTCCAACAACGTCAGCGACTTCCGTGAATTTACTTAAAATCATTCTAGAGAAATTTTATAAGGGTAAGCCGACTTACGAATATGCGAAGCCAAGCTTAGACCAAATGATGGAGGGTGCGGACGCTGCGCTTCTCATTGGGGATGATGCCATTAAGGAAAGCTGGCGGAATCAAACGTATATGATTACGGACCTCGGTCAAGAGTGGGCCAAATGGACAGGGAAATGGATGTCGTTCGCTGTCTGGGCGATCCGCAAAGAAACGATTCGTACATATCCAGAGCTCGTAGGGTCCATTTTTGAAGCATTTAAAGCGAGTAAAGAGAAAGCCCATCAGGAACCGCAGAACATGATAGAGGAGGCAAAAGCTGCCGTTGGCGGCACCTCTGAATTTTGGAATCATTATTTTTATACATTGTGTTATGATTTTGCAGCTGAGCAGTGGGAAGGGCTTAATTCGTATTATCAGTACTGTTACGAGCTTGGTTTCCTGCCTAAACCAGTTCAAATAGGCATATGGGAAGAGAATAAAGTAGCACGGGTGAACGAATGAAAAACTTAATGGATATTTATTCTAGAAAAAGAAGAGATATTTCAGCAATTGAAAAAGAGCTTGAGGAGAGCGTAAATAACGATCATACTTTACTAAGAGAAACGTCGATACATCTGCTTAAAGCCGGAGGAAAGCGAATCAGGCCTGTTTTTGTTCTGCTTTCTGGTGAATTTGGAAGTTATCAGCTTCAAACAATAAAAAATGTTGCTGTGCCCTTGGAACTTATTCACATGGCCTCTCTTGTCCATGATGATGTGATTGACGATGCCAACACGCGGCGAGGTCAATTGACGGTTCGTTCCAAATGGGATAATCGCATTGCTATGTTTACAGGTGATTATATTTTCGCTAGAGCTTTAGGTGTGATTACTCGGATTCCGAATCCGAGCGTTCATCAAATTATGTCAAAAGCCATTGTTGAAATGTCCATTGGTGAGATGGAACAAATTCGTTTCTTTTTTCAATCGGAACAAACGATTAGAGATTATTTACTGCGAATTCGGCGCAAAACGGCTCTATTAATTGCGATCTCATGTCAATTGGGTGCGATGGCATCTGGTGCACCAGATTGGGTGAGCACTAAATTGTATAATTTTGGCTATAATGTAGGTATGGCCTTCCAAATTAGAGATGATATTCTGGATTTAATCGGGACTGAAAAGCAGATCGGGAAACCGCCTGGGAGTGATGTCAAGCAAGGGAATATCACCTTGCCGGTGTTGCTCACCATGCAAGATCTGGCTTTAAAGCCTATGATATTGACAGAACTTGATCGAATACATAAACTGGATGGACAAACGGATGTTAGTCGATTCCTAGAAATGATACGAGGCAGTGCTGGCATTAAGGAAGCCGATCGTCTTTCTCAGGTCTATATTGATAAAGCGATTTCGTCACTCCACAAGCTGCCGGATATTCAAGCGAAAAAGGATCTCATCGAAATCGCTCATTTTATCGGGAATCGATCTTATTAAGTGGATGCTTACGTTGTCAGTTTTCTGACGAAAACTTTAAGGAGGTAGTCTTTCAATGGAAAAAACATTTCTCATGGTTAAACCTGATGGCGTACAACGGGGACTTGTCGGCGAGATTGTAAAACGGTTTGAACAGAAAGGTTTCCAATTGATTGGCAGTAAGTTGACGGTCATTTCCCGCGAGCAAGCCGAAATTCATTATGCTGAGCATAAAGGAAAAGATTTTTTCGATAGACTCGTGAATTTTATTACATCAGGACCTGTCTTTGCGATGGTATGGCATGGCGATCAAGTTATTGCTTTATCCAGAACCATGATTGGCAAAACAAATTCGCTTGAAGCCGCGCCTGGAACGATTCGCGGTGACTACGCCGTACATACGAATCTCAATCTTATTCATGGTTCCGATTCACCCGAAAGTGCCGAACGTGAAATTAACAATTTCTTTCAGCCTGACGAAATTTTTGAGTATTCGAAGAACATACAAGAATGGATCTAAGCCTATTAAACGAAGAATCTGGTATCTGAATGGATACGGGTTCTTTTTTTGTTGTTTTTTGAAGGATTTTGGTAATTCCACACAGAATGTATCAGAAAAGAAAATGATCAAGGTGGGTGGACAGCATGGAGGATCAAGATTTTTTATTGTTTATCAAAAAAATAAAAGAACATACGTCAATTGATCTTGCGTTGTACAAGGAAGCGCAAATGAAGCGACGATTAACTACCTTGCGGATGAAGCGGGGCTATAATACGTTTGTTGCTTTTTTCGAAGCGATGATGAAGGATAAAGAATTATTTTATGAGTTTTTGGATCGGATGACGATCAATGTTTCTGAATTTTGGCGGAATCCGAACCGATGGGAGCTCGTGGAAAAGAAATTTATTCCCGAGATGCTACAACGAAATCGCAGGTTGAAAATTTGGAGTGCAGCTTGCTCCACAGGAGAAGAGCCGTATACGCTAGCAATGATTTTAGCTGAGCAAGGTGCACTTGGTGAGACGAACTTACACGCTACGGATATTGATGACGGTGCCTTGGAGAAAGCTCGTAAAGGCATGTATCTGGATCGTTCGGTGCGTGATGTGCCGCCTAATTATCTGAAGAAATATTTTAAACAAGATGGCGTTATGTATCATATTTCCGATGAACTCAAAAAAACGATTAAATTTCAGAAGCAGAATTTGCTTGTCGATACATTTGATAGCGGTTACGATCTCATCGTTTGCCGCAATGTGATTATCTATTTTACAGAAGAAGCGAAGCATTTGCTGTATCAGAAATTCGCCAAAGCATTAAAACCAGGCGGACTCCTTTTCGTTGGCTCGACAGAGCAAATTTTCTCCCCTGGTCAATATGACCTAGAGGCATCTGAAACATTCTTTTATCGGAAAAAGGGTGTATAAGAACTTCCATATCTTCCAATACTAAGATGTAGCAATGCAAAGTGAGGTAACCGCCACGCTTTGAACAATGCATATACGCTTAGGGGGCTATCATGGACAAACGCAAGGTGATTACCGCTTATCGCAGGGGAATGATTTCTATTCAAGAATGTGCTCAAATTTTAGGAGTCGATTCTTCACAAATTACGGGTCTAATGAATGATCCTCAGCTTTGTGAGCCTCCGAGGGTCGTCCAGAAGCAGCCTATGCACGGGTAATACTAGCTCCTGTCTAGATGATGACACGCTTACGCGGAAGGGATTGTCCCTGACCTGTGAAGCGTGTTTTTGCATTTGTGTTGTTGCCAAACCTGAGTAGCTATACTATAATGACAACAGATAATCGCGCGTCAAAGCGCTAAAGTGCTTAGTGCTGCAGCTTTTTCATCGTGGCACACGAAGTAAGTATGCTCGGTTTTTCCATACTATTATGTTTAAATACGGAGTTCGATTTTCTTCGTAAAATTCTTAGGGGGTAACGGATTGTGAGATATTTAACAGCTGGTGAAACGCATGGACCGCAGCTCACTGCGATTATTGAAGGGTTCCCAAGTAATGTAACCCTGAACTTTGAAGATTTAAACCATCAATTACATAGACGTCAAAAAGGCTACGGTCGCGGTCGTCGGATGCAAATTGAGAAAGATACAGCGACAATTGCAGGCGGCGTGCGTCACGGAAAAACAACTGGTGCTCCAATTGCACTCGTAGTCGTGAACAATGACTGGAAGCACTGGACATCTGTTATGGGGATTGAACCCGTTGAAGAAGATAACGAAGGCAAGCGCCGTGTGAACCGTCCTCGTCCTGGACATGCGGATTTGAACGGCGGCCTTAAATATAATCAAAAAGATTTGCGTAACATTTTGGAAAGATCAAGTGCTCGTGAAACGACGATGCGAGTGGCCACTGGAGCTGTCGCACGTCAATTATTAGCTGAGTTCGGGATCAAAGTGGCTGGACAAGTTATCCGTATTGGGGATGTCGAAGTAGAGCGCCAAGAGCTTCCTGTCGATGAACTCATTCGGATTACAGAAGAATCTCCAGTACGCGTTGTTGATAAAGAAGCAGAAGCGAAAATGATCGCCGCGATCGACGCTGCCAAAGAAGATGGCGATACACTAGGTGGTATCGTTGAAGTTATCATCGAAGGCGTACCTGTAGGCCTTGGAAGCCATGTGCAATGGGACCGCAAATTGGACGGGAAAATCGCGCAAGCCGTGCTTTCCATTCAAGCGTTCAAAGGCGTTGAGTTCGGAATCGGTTTTGAAGCGGCAGAGCGCAGAGGCTCTAATGTTCATGACGAAATCCTGTACACGGAAGAAGAAGGTTTCAGACGCAGAACGAATCGTGCAGGCGGATTCGAAGGCGGAATGACGACAGGCGAACAAATCATCGTTCGCGGTGTCATGAAGCCAATCTCGACCTTGTACAAACCGCTGCAAAGCGTTGATATTGATACGAAGGAAGTATTCACCGCGCAGGTTGAGCGTTCCGACACCTGTGCAGTGCCAGCAGCAGGCGTGATCATGGAGAACGTGATCGCTTGGGAAGTAGCGAATGCTTTCTTAGATAAATTCGGCGGAGATTCCATCGAAGAAATTCGTACGAACTTAACGAATTTCCTCAAGCAAGTGGAGAACTACTAAGATGAGAGAACTTACCGTAGAGCTTGGAGAACGGTCTTATCCTATTTATATTGGACAAGGCATTCTTACCAATATCGCGGCACTGTTCGATCGCGCGAAGCTCAGCCGCAAGTCGCCACTGCTCCTCGTCACCGACGAGTCGGTGGCGGCGCTGCACTTGGAGCGCGTCCTGACGCTGCTCCGTGACGGCGGCTTCGCCGCGACTGCCTGCGTCGTGCCCGCAGGCGAAACCTCCAAATCCCTCGAGCAGCTCGAGGGAATCGTCACCGCCGCCCTCCAGGCGGGCCTTGATCGCAATTCTGCGATCGTTGCCCTCGGAGGAGGCGTGGTCGGCGATCTTGCCGGCTTCGCTGCGGCGAGCTTCATGCGCGGGATCCGCTTCGTGCAGATCCCGACGACCATCCTTGCCCACGACAGTTCTGTCGGCGGCAAGGTAGCGGTCAATCACCCGATGGCGAAGAACATCATCGGCGCGTTTCACCAGCCGGAGCTTGTCCTCTTTGACATCGACTTGCTTTTAACATTGCCAGAGCGCGATGTGAAGGCAGGGCTCTCCGAGGTCATCAAGCATGGCTTGATCTGGGATGCGGCCTTTACACAGTGGTGTGATGACAACGCAGACAAGCTGTTAGCTTTAGATCCAGAAGCGTTGAGTTACGCGCTATACATAGGTTGTCAGGTAAAGGCTATCGTCGTATCACAGGATGAGCGCGAGAATGATCTCCGTGCGATTCTAAACCTGGGTCACACGATAGGTCATGCCTTAGAAGCAGTAGCGGGCTACGGTGAGTTGCTGCACGGTGAGGCCATTGCCATTGGTATGGTCGGCGCTGCGAAGCTTGCTCAGCAGTTCGGCTACAGCGAGGATATTCATACCGTGACCAAAGGGTTGTTCGTGAAATATGGCTTACCAGTTAGCGTTCCTGCGCATTTGGATACGGATCGCATTATGAGTGCCATGATGCATGATAAGAAATTCAAAGAAGGTACGATGGTGTACATCATCCCAACCGAAATTGGCAAAGTGGAGATCCGCAAGGATGTAACGGCACAGCAAGTCAGAGAGATTGTTGACCTTCTAAAAGGGGAGAAATAACCGATGTACTTAAGGGGAATTCGTGGCGCAACAACAGTTCAACAAAATGATGCAGATGAAATTCTTGCTGCAACGAGTGAGCTTCTTCAAGCGATTGTAGAAGCAAATGATTTCCGTCCAGAAGATATCGGATCGGTCTTCATCACGGTAACCGAAGATATTACAGCGACGTTTCCTGCAAGGGCGATTCGTACCCTAGTTGGTTGGGAACTCGTTCCACTCATGTGTTCGTTAGAAGTTCCGGTTGAGAATGCATTGCCCAAATGTATTCGTTTGATGGTACAGGTCAACACGACCAAAACCCAAGCGGAAATTAACCATGTGTATTTAAAAGAAGCCAAAGCACTTCGTCCTGATATTGTTAAATTGACAAATGAAGCTACCCGGTAGTATAGTGAAATTAGATGAGTTTAGGTTAGTAGAGCAGAGTTTAGTCGAGTAGAGCAGAGCCCAGTTGAGATGAGAAAAAGTAAATAGCTGTCGTGTGATGATAGGCTCGTTCCCACAGGGGATCGTCTATTTCCTCATACGTAGCCATCATTTTCTTTTTTTCACATTCATCCTGATCGTCTACTGAAACTAAAGTCAACCTCTACCCTAGGTAGAGGTTTTTTTGTATTCGAATAGAGTTTTGAGCGCCGCTACGTGCGAGTAGCTCACAAGCTGAGAGGGGATGTTTCCATGTATACACCTGAATTGCAAGAAGTCATTCGTTTGTCCAAAGATTATAATCTAATCCCAGTCGTGCGTCATTTACTAGCGGATACTGAGACGCCTATACGTGTATTCCAACATTTATATCAAGAGCCCCGAGCATTTTTATTAGAAAGCGTAGAGGGAGGAGTGAAATGGGCCCGTTACTCATTCTTAGGCAGTGATCCCTTCTTGATGATTACGGCGAAGCATGGAAAAACAACGGTCGAAACGCAATCCGAGAAAAAAATCACGGATGAGAAACCGATCGAAGTGTTAAAGGCTTATCTTCGTTCCTACTCTAGCCCTCAGCTTGCGGATCTACCTCGATTTACAGGCGGTGCTGTTGGATTCTTCGGATATGACTTACTGCAATACTATGAGAAACTACCCGCTCATCAAATCGATGATTTACAAATGAACGATATTCAATTCATGTTCTGCGATCAAGTCATTGTGTTTGATCATTTCAAACAACAGATTAAAGTGATCGCGAACATACATGTTCCCCAATTCGCAACGGATGCGGATATTGCGACAGCCTATCAAGCAACCTGTGAGAAAATCGATGCGACAATCGAGAAGATCAAACGTCCATTGAGTTCGGATACCATGACACACAATCCAATCGTATCTGAGCCCGAGCTAGGCGACATTCGCTCTAACATCACGAAAGAAAAGTACATTGCCAATGTCAACAAAGCGAAGGAATACATTCGCGCCGGCGATATCTTCCAAGTCGTACTCTCGCAGCGTTTTGAAATGGAAACGACAGTTTCTCCTTTACAGGTATATCGCGTACTCCGTACGATGAATCCTTCTCCTTATATGTATGTGCTGAAAATGGATGATGAGGTTATCGTTGGAACGTCTCCTGAGCTGTTAGTACGTGTTGAAGAAGAAAAAGTAGAAACGCGTCCGATTGCTGGCACAAGACCTAGAGGGAAAACACCGGAGGAAGACCACGCACTTGAGCTGGAATTGCTTGCCGACGAGAAAGAACGTGCCGAGCATCTGATGTTAGTTGACTTAGGTCGTAATGATATCGGGCGCGTATCCGAGTTTGGTACAGTGAAATGTGATACCTTCATGGACATTGAACGGTATTCGCACGTTATGCATATCGTTTCGAATGTTTCGGGTAAAATTGCGAAGGATAAGGATTTCTTTGATGCTTTCCTTTCTTGTATGCCTGCAGGAACGGTGTCTGGAGCACCTAAACTGAGAGCTATGGGGATCATCGCAGAACTTGAGCCGGAATCTCGTGGATCTTATGCGGGAGCAATTGGATATCTTGGCTTTTCCGGAAATTTGGATACCTGTATTACGATTCGAACGATTGTTTTCAAAAAAGGGAAAGCGTATGTGCAAGCTGGAGCGGGGATCGTATGGGATTCCGTGCCAGAGAACGAATATCAAGAAACGGTAAACAAAGCGACGGCTTTGCTGAAATCAATTCGAATGGCAGAAGCGATGTTCAGTCCAGAGCCTAGACCTGTCAGTGATATTAACAAAGATTATTTTGTTAACTCGTAGAAGGAAGGGGCATGGGAGAACATGAGTGGATTGAGTTCGATTCAGCAAGCACTTGGAAAAGTAATCAGCGGTAGTCATTTGTCCCGGGAAGAAGCGCGAAACGTCATGTCTGAAATTATGGATGGGGCGGCTTCTCCGGCGCAAATTGGGAGCCTATTGACGGCGCTACGCATCAAAGGGGAAACCTTTGAAGAAATAACTGGCTTTGCCGAGACGATGCGTAGTAAAGCCATGCAAGTACATGTACACCAAAGCGATCTCCTTGATACGTGTGGCACAGGCGGAGATGGTGCAGATACATTTAACATTTCAACGACAGCAGCAATTGTCGCTTCAGCAGGTGGGATCCGCGTTGCTAAGCATGGGAATAGAGCGATGTCGAGTAAAAGCGGAAGTGCTGATGTCCTAGAAGCACTTGGCGTGAAGATTACACTGAGTGGTGAGCAAGCAGCGAAGTGTTTGGAACGGACGGGTATTTGCTTCATGTTTGCACAAGCTTATCATCAATCTATGAAGCATGTGGCGGCACCTCGCAGAGAGCTCGGTTTTAGAACCGTATTCAATTTACTCGGACCGTTAACTAACCCTGCGGGTGCGGATCGTCAGGTTCTTGGCGTATTTGACCGCAACAAAACGGAAATGCTCGCACAATCCCTTCAAGCGCTAGGACTCAAGCGTGCATTGGTTGTAGCTAGCGAGGATGGCTTGGACGAATTCAGTATTTCGGCACCTACGAAGGTGACTGAACTGAAAACAGATACCATCACCACGTATACAATTACACCGGATGATTTGGGACTTCGTGCACATAGTATCAAAGATGTAGCTGGTGGAGATGCTGCGCTAAACGCTGAAATTATTCGTCATATTTTTGCAGGTGAAAAAGGACCTTATCGTGATATCGTGCTTGCGAATGCTGCAGCTTGTTTTTATGTAACTGGCCATGTAGGGACGCTTCAACAGGGCGTTAAATTTGCTGCTGATGTGATTGATTCAGGACGAGCGGATCAGAAATTAAATGATTTAATCCAATACACAGGAGAATTATGCCATGTTTCTTGATAAAATTGTTGCTACGAAGCGTGTAGAAGTGGAAGCGATGGGCAGCTTTTCGATTGCAAAGGCTGAGAAGCAGATCTCGCAGCTTCCGCCTTGCTTAGGCTTTGAGAAGGCGCTGACGACGCGGAAGAACCGCGCGATGGGGCTTATTGCGGAAGTGAAGAAAGCATCACCCTCCAAAGGTTTAATTCGCGAGGATTTTGAACCTGTCGCTTTGGCGCAGGCTTATAAACGTGCAGGAGCGGATTGTATTTCAGTTTTAACTGATGTTTCGTTTTTCCAAGGAAGCAATAACTATCTGCAAGCTGTGCGTAAAGCGGTTAATGTACCTTTACTGCGCAAAGATTTTACGATTGATCCGAAGCAAATTTATGAAGCAAGATTACTAGGAGCAGATGCGATTCTGCTGATTGCTGCTATTTTGACGACGGATCAAATGAAGCGATATTTGAAGCTGGCCAAAGATCTTGGCTTAGATGTACTCGTTGAAGTGCATGATCGTGAAGAACTGGAACGCGCACTGGAGCTGGATACGAAACTGATCGGTGTAAATAACCGGAATTTGAAAACTTTCGTAACCAATCTAAAAACAACGGAAGAGTTAATTAGCTATATGCCAAAAGGTAAGAGAGTGGTGAGCGAAAGCGGCATTTCTACCGTTGAAGATATGGCTTATTTAGGTCAAGTAGGTGCACAAGCTGTACTGATTGGCGAGCATTTCATGCGTCAACCAATCGTTGAGCAAGCTGTTCATGAACTAATGGGTGAGCTGGTCAAAAAGGCGTAGGAACAAGGCAGAAAGAGGCGGATTTAATGGCTGTGGGAACGATTCCAACGGTAAAAATTTGTGGACTTCAAAGCGTTGAAGTGTTAAAATCAATCGTACATTTGCCGATAGCTCATATCGGCTTTGTTTTTGCACCGAGCAAGCGACAGGTTACGCCGGAGAAGGCTGCTGAGCTCATTGCTTACTTGAAATCAGAGGAAGCGAATGGTCACACAATACCGCTTACTGTTGGTGTTTTTGTGAATCCAACTCAGGAGCAGTTAATGGAGATCTTAGCTGTAGCTCCTTTGGACATCGTACAACTTCATAGTCAGGAAACGCCGGCGTTTTGCGGCTGGGTTCGTGAGCATTTTGGGGTACAGGTGTTTAAATCGGTATCCATTTCGAAAACGGAAGATTCCATGCCCACACTAGACAACGTGGCTGCTCAGCTAGATCCATATGTTGGAACCGTAGATGCGATCTTGCTGGATACGTTTGACCCTATATATGGGGGCGGATCTGGTACCACTTTTGCATGGGATTGTATTCCTGTTTATCAAGAGTGGGCTCGAACCACAGGTATTCAACTGCTGGTTGCTGGCGGACTTCGACATGATAATGTAGATCAATTAGTGAATGCTTATGCTCCAGATGGCGTTGATGTATCTAGCGGCGTGGAGACAGATGGCGTGAAAGATATTGCGAAAATAACCGCGTTTGTGGAAAGGGTGACCCGTAAGTGACACAAGTACCTGATCAGCATGGTAGATTTGGCAAGTTCGGTGGCCGTTATGTGCCCGAGACATTGATGAATGCCCTACATGAGCTTGAAGAAGCTTATGAACAATATAAAGATGATCCTGAATTTATTGCTGAGGTCCGTTATTTGCAAAAGCAATATTCCGGCAGACCTACCCCGCTTTACTATGCAGAGCGCTTAACTGAGCTTCTAGGCGGAGCTAAGATTTATTTGAAACGTGAAGATTTAAACCATACAGGTGCACACAAAATTAATAATACCATCGGACAAGCGGTTCTCGCTAAACGTATGGGGAAAAAGAAAATCATCGCTGAAACGGGAGCAGGTCAGCATGGTGTGGCTTCTGCTACGGTCGCGGCTTTAATGGGCTTTGAATGTAAAGTGTTCATGGGGGAAGAAGACACGAAGCGTCAGCAATTAAATGTATTCCGCATGAAATTGTTAGGTTCGGAAGTTATTCCTGTTACTTCGGGAACGCGCACGTTGAAAGATGCCTGTAACGAAACACTGCGCTACTGGGTAAGTAACGTGCAAGACACGTACTATATTCTTGGATCGGTTACAGGACCACATCCTTATCCGATGATGGTTCGTGATTTCCAACGCGTGATCGGGGATGAGTCCCGTGAGCAAATCTTGGAAACAGAAGGCAGATTGCCGGATGCGGTTGTCGCTTGTGTAGGTGGAGGCAGCAATGCGATGGGGATTTTCTATCCATTCGTTCAAGATGCTTCGGTGAAATTGATTGGCGTGGAAGCAGCAGGACGTGGCGTAAACACGGAGGAGCACGCAGCAACCATGACCAAAGGAACGCCAGGCGTATTCCAAGGTTCACTCAGCTACTTGCTTCAGGATGAGTATGGCCAGGTATTGCCGGCGCATTCAATCTCAGCTGGTCTTGACTATCCGGGAATTGGTCCAGAACATGCGTATCTTAAAGATGCAGAGCGTGCCTCTTATTATCCAATCACGGATCAGGAAGCATTGGATGCTCTTCAATTGCTGAGCCGGACGGAAGGTATCATTCCTGCCCTAGAGAGCGCACATGCGATTGCCCACACGCTGAAGTTAGCACCAACGATGTCCAAGGATCAAATCATCATCGTAAGCTTGTCCGGTCGCGGTGATAAAGATGTGGAATCCATTATTAGTTATCTTGGCGAGGGGGTATAGGCGATGAACCGTATTGATAGTCGTTTTGCAGAACTCAAAGCGCGCGGCGAAACCGCCATGATTCCCTTTCTAACAATCGGTGACCCATCAATTGAGGCTTCTTTAGAGCTTATCTTGGAAATGGAACGCGCAGGCGCCGATTTAATCGAGCTAGGTGTGCCATACTCCGATCCGCTCGCTGACGGTCCCGTTATTCAGCGTTCATCGGAACGCGCTTTGAAACGTAAGATCTCCATCTTTGATGTTATCGATGTCGCGAAACAAGCAAGAAATCGTGGATCACAGCTGCCATTCATTCTTTTTACCTATTATAATCCGGTGCTGCAGATTGGTCTTGAGCGCATTTTCAAGGTCATGCAGGAGAATGAAATCAGTGGAATTATCATTCCAGATCTTCCATTAGAAGAAGACAGTGAGACTAGAGCAATTGCTGAGCAATATGGCGTTCATTTGATTCCGCTGGTTGCTCCGACGTCGAATGAACGTGTTCAACGTATTGCTGCAAGTGCGCGCGGTTTCGTTTATTGTGTATCTTCCCTTGGTGTAACAGGTGAGCGTGCTGAATTTTTTGGCGGGATTGAGGATTTCCTTACGACTGTTCGAGAAGCAGCATCTGTCCCCATTGTAGTAGGATTCGGTATTTCGTCACGTGAGCAGGTTGAACGCTTTGAGAAGCTGTGTGATGGTGTTGTCGTCGGGAGTGCGATTGTACGCACGATTGAGAACGCATTGCCACATTTCGAAGCTGATGCTGCACATCCGGAAGGCCTTGCACAAGTAGGTAACTTTGTTGGTCAATTGAAACGTTCGAACAACTAATTGATGAGGTGACTTCATGAAACCGAAACAAACGATTATACATTTACCCGTCTACCAACCAGGAAAGCCAATTGAGGAAGTGAAGCGTGAACTTGGGCTTACGGAAGTTATTAAGCTTGCTTCCAATGAGAACCCATTCGGGTCTTCTCCGCATGCTAAGGCAGCAATTGAGGCGGAAATAGCGAATATTAGTCTTTATCCAGATGGAGGCGCTGTGCAGTTAACAGATGCGGTAGCAGCTTCCCTTGGTGTAGAGACGAATCAGCTCATCTTCGGCGCAGGCTCTGATGAAGTCATTCTCATGCTAGCACGCGCTTTCTTAGTACCAGGTGATGAGTCTGTTATGGCTTCTCATACGTTCCCGCAATATAAGCACAATTGTGAGATCGAAGGTGCCATTTCAATCGAGGTTCCATTGAAGGATGGCACACATGATTTGGATGCAATGGCTACTGCCATTACAGATCGCACGAAAATTGTTTGGATTTGTAATCCGAACAACCCAACAGGAACGATGAACACGGATGCTGAAATTAAAGCATTTCTGGCCAAAGTTCCTGCACACACGATCGTTGTTCTTGATGAAGCTTATTGCGAGTACAACACAACAGGTGAGTTCCCGGACAGCATTGAGCTTATCGGCCAATACAAAAATGTGATCTCCCTGCGTACCTTCTCCAAAATCTATGGACTGGCTTCACTTCGCATTGGTTATGGCATTGGGCATCCCGATGTTATTCGTTCCATTAACCAAGTGCGTGAGCCCTTCAATACAACACGCTTCGCACAAGCTGCTGCACTTGCGGCGATCAAGGATCAGGATTTCATTGCGAGCTGCCGTGAAGCAAATACAGCGGGTTTACACTACTTAGAAGAACAATTCAAACAACTTGGGCTACAATCGTTTCCTGCACACGGGAACTTTATTATGGTGGACGTAGCTCGTCCGGCAGCAGACGTATTCAACGGCTTATTGCGCCGAGGGTTAATCGTTCGCGGTGGACATATGCTTGGATTCCCTACATCGCTGCGTGTCACAATTGGTTCAAGCGAACAAAATGCAAAATTTATTGCGGCTCTAACGGAAGTTCTTGCAGAGGTTCCTGTTGAAGCCTAATTCAGAGGATAAAGGTTGATTCCTGTCATGACGAAAATAGCAATATTCGGAGTAGGGCTGATTGGTGGATCACTAGCCTTATGTTTCAAAGGAAAACCAGAGTATACCGTTGTCGGTCATTCGCCCAATCCGAATTCGGTTCAGAAGCTACTGAAACGGAATGTTGTTGATTTTGCAACAACAGATATGGCCGAAGCTGTGGATGGGGCTGACTATATTTTTCTATGCGTACCCGTGGGTAATCTGGAAGAATATGTTCAGAAGCTGATGAAGCTGCCCTTGAAACAAGGCTGCATCATCACAGATGTGGGGAGCACGAAGGCATCGATCACAGAAAGCGCAGCAGCACACTTGAAAGAAGGTTACTTTTTTATCGGTGGCCATCCGATGGCGGGCTCTGAGCGGCATGGGGTAGAAGCAGCTTCCTCGCACTTGTACGAGAATGCTTTCTATGTGTTGACGCCTGCTGAAGGCACGCCACAGGCTGAAGTGGATCGTCTTTCAAGTCTGCTTAGTCATACTAAAGCTCAAATCGTTCAAGTCGACGCTCGCGAGCATGATGATATCGTTGGGGCTATCAGTCATTTGCCGCATATTATCGCAGTAGCGCTCGTTAACCAAGTAAGAGTCTATAACGAGAGTAATCCCTTGTATCAAAATCTAGCCGCTGGAGGCTTCCGAGATATTACCCGGATTGCATCAAGCGAGCCGACGATTTGGCGTGATATCCTTGTCAATAATCGTCATGTTTTGCTTAAGCTGCTGAAGGATTGGCATGAGGAGATTTCTCGATTCGTGCAGCTGATAGAGCAAAGCGACGGGGACGGAATTGCGGAGCAGTTCCGTATTGCAGGTGAATTCCGCAACAAATTACCGGAACGTCGAAAAGGTGTTCTCACTTCTCTTTTTGATATTTATGTGGATATTCCCGATCATCCAGGTATCATTGGCTCAATCACTTCGTTGCTAGGAAATGCACGAATCAATTTGAGCAATATTCAAATTATCGAAAGTCGTGAAGATGTTCCTGGCGTTCTCAGATTATCTTTCCGTAACCAAGAGGAAGCAGATCGGGCTTCCGAGTTGCTAGGGAAAGAATATACGGTGCATGTTTAATTCCGAATAATAATCAAATTTGTGGACTTACTGTTCGTTGGTATCTTTCAACGAGGAGGAGGTCCTTTTCTTTTATTTTTGTAAACGATTCACAGGTCTAAAGGCTCATGCTATAATGGGTCGTATTGTTTATTTCTATACTATTTATTGTTATGGGGCGGTTGATCTGAAATACCGAATGCTGATAGTAAGCTTGTTAGCGGTCATGATTGTCATTCTTAATTTTTCACCTATTTTGGCAAGTGCGAAAGATGTGTATTATTCAAGCGAGGTAGCCGTTCTTGTCTATCACCACATTGACGAGCATGAACAGAGCTCAGTCACAATCACGCCGAGGCTGTTTGAGCGGCAACTAGTATCGTTACAGCGCAAAGGCTTTCAATTCATTACCTTGGATCAATTTAAGGACTTCAAGAGCAATGGAAAAGCAATACCAGATAATGCGGTGCTCGTCACATTTGACGATGGCTACGAAAGCTTTTATACGTACGCTTATCCCATTCTACAAAAACTACATATCCCAGCAGTGAATTTTGTCATCACGAAGGATCTGGATGATCCCACAAGGCCTAAGTTGGTGTCTCTATCCAAAGATGAGATTAGACAGATGCGTAGAGATGACCCCAATATTGAATTTCAAGGGCACTCAGATGAGCTTCATGCGATGAAAGATGGGAAACCAATGCTATCCAACAAGCTTATCCTCAATGGAGCGCTAGAAACCGAAGCCGAGTTTAAGAAGAGGGTTGTACAAGACACCCACAATTGTATGGCAAAGCTGAAGGAGTTAAATGCTTCAAAGGATGTTGATTCCTACGCCTATCCGTACGGTAGTTACGATGATTTGACGATGTCCTACTTGCAAGAAGCAGGCATACAATATGCTTTTACAACGAAAGCAGGAATGGCTTCTGAATGGACGGATCCGATGCAAATTCCGCGAATCAACGGAGGAAGTCCCTTTGTTCGACCGCATTCCATTAGCAATTTGATTAAGCAAGCGAAGAGAGAGCAATCGCAATTTATAAGCTCCAAATGATTTCAAGTAAACGGTTTCAAAAAAGTGTTGACAGAATGAAACCGTATACATATAATAAAAGTACAGTATGGTTTCTCTCCACTCCTATCCGATAATCGCACCATAAGTGCAACCGCCGATTCGGCGGTTTTTTTTTGTCTTCTAATTGTTACAAACATACATATAAACCGAAAACGGCAGAACGACGATAGTCATCCAGCACTAGAGATAGGAACTTTATCCAAAAATTTGTCGAATCTAGCAGGAATCTCGTGCCCAATCAAGAATAAGTAATAGGTTAATTATTTGCCAATTTCGGCATTCACATTATTTTTACAAATACAACGCAACTTTTCACTCCAACACAAGTAAAACATGTATGAACAGTTGGAGTGGTACCCGGTAACGCTAGGAGGGTCGTCACGTAATGACCGATTCCCAATTGATCAGAGAAATCAAGGATGGAAATGTTCAGCTTTATGACGAGCTTATGCGTCGTTACGAGCGTAAAATCCTTGCATTTATTTATCACATGCTGAAGAGCACGCAGATGGAAGCAATCGCGGAAGATTTATGTAATGAAACCTTTTATAAAGCGTATCGCAGTCTGCATTCTTTCCGAGAGATCGAGGCATCTTTTTCCACGTGGTTATATACGATTGCCCGTAATACCGTATTGAGTGAGCTGCGCAAAAATAAAAGTGTCCAGGTGTCGTTGGAGCAAAGTGGTCTTACACCACATGCTTCCTTTGATGCGATGCCAGAGCAGGCCATGTTGAGGAACGAAAAGGTGTCCATGGTTCGCGATGCCATCAATAGCTTGCCTGAAAAGCAGAGGTCAGCTTTGATCCTACGTGAATATGATCAAATGGATTATCAGGAAATTGCCAACATATTAGGTCAAACCGTGAGCTCAGTGAAATCACTCTTATTTAGAGCGAGAGCATCTGTCAAGCTGCACCTAGATCCTTATTTCAGTGAACCGATATTCGAAGAATCGAAGGGATGACAAGCGATGAAGTGTAGTGAGATCCAGGAATTATTTGGAGTCTACTGGGATTTACCGAATGATGACCTGCGTCGTGCCGCCGTGGATAAGCATCTAGAGACATGCGACTCCTGTGGAGAAGAATTTCAAATATGGGAAGAGAGCATGATTCTCATCCGGACGGCTGCAACAGACGAGGAGTTTACGGATTTTGAGCCTGTCGTTTCCTCGAAAGTGATGAGTCGTATTTACGAGGATGAATCATGGCGGATACCAGTTTCGGAGCGGATGTATTCGATTTCCTATAAATTAAGACGTAACTTGACTGCAGTAATTGCTTTCTGCTTAGCTCTATTTGTTTTTAGCTTTTTATTTGCAATCGTATATGATGGTTCGCCTCAGTCAACGATGGCTTCCGCGGAGAGTTCACTCTACGACCTAGAAGCACCTCAAGCGCTAAAATCTAGCGGTACAGAATCGATGAATGGTCATAAACTTGGTGATGCCGTAGCTAGTTTGAATCCAAGCTTCATGGAACCTTTACGCTTTCATGTTGGGCCCATTCATTCATATCCACATTACTTATTAGTCGTATCACTTCTTGGCTTAGTAGCAACTATTATTATCATGAATTGGTTATCACGAACGAAAACTTAATGCTCCTAGTGGAGCATTTTGCATTTCTAGCGCTGGAGGTAAAGGAATGACAACAATAGGGTTTATACGCCACGGAAGCACAGAGTGGAACCGGCTAGGCAAGCTGCAGGGGCAGTTGGAAACGGATTTGACAGATGAAGGCAGAGAGCAAGCTAGATTGCTAGGTCTGCGTTTAGCACAGGAAAGCTGGGATGGGATCATAAGTAGTGATCTTAAACGTGCGAGTGAAACTGCACAAATTATCTCTACTTTGTCTGGCATTCCGCTTCTCAGCTTAGATAAGCGCTTGAGAGAGCGCAAATACGGGTTGGTCGAAGGAACTACAGTCACAGAACGTGAAGAGCGCTGGGGAGCCGATTGGAAGCTCCAGGATCTGGGTCAAGAGTCGGATAGCGAGCTGTGGGCTCGATGGCTAGGGCTTGAGACGGAGATTTTGAAGGCATACCCGAACAAGAAAGTGTTACTCATCTCTCACGGTGGCTTTATAGTTCAAGTGCTTCGTGTTTTGAAGTTGAATCAAGAGGAATTTCTACAAAATACGTCATTGACCCTCTTGTTGCGTCAGGCAGATCAATGGGAACTCCAGTTATATAATTGTTTAACCCATTTGCAAACGACATCGGATACGATGGTGTGAGAGCAAGCATGACTCGTAAAGAGTCATGTTTTTTTGTTTTTCACGGAATATTTTCGGGAAAAAATCCCATAATGGTTACTAGAAACATTGGAGTAGAAAGCTCCGCCAGATGGGAGATGTAGGATGGAAATGAACCTAGCGGATATGCTCAGCTATGCCGATATCCATGAATTAGGCCGAATTGCACATACCTACGAGTGTGAGTGTAATGGTCATTCTAAGAATGAATTGATTCAATCGATCCTGAGCACGGCGATGCGCAAAGACATATTCGAAAAGCACATTCAAAGTCTTAGTTTGGAAAACATTCGATTTCTCAATTCCTTACTTTCCGATCCTCGCAATGCTTTTAGTATGGAGGAACTTATCGCTAGAGTTGGGCTGTCACGATTTCAGAAGGAAGAGTCGTCAGAAGGTTGGAATCCGCGGGATATGATTCTCAAATTCAAGAAATTAGGTTGGCTATTTAACGGGTATTCACAGCAAACGAAATTCCTGTTTCATGTTCCATCAGATTTAAAACGTAGATTTAGTGATGTGCTGGCGAATCAATTCAAGCAAGCTTTGGTGAAAACAGAGGAGCCTACGGTCTATCGTGATGAGCAATTACTTCTAGTTGACGACATATCTCATTTCTTAGCTGCAGTTGCCCAGCAGGAAATGCCATTGACAGCAGAAGGGTTTATGTACAAAAGGCAGCTTCAGCAGCTCCTTAGTATTTTATCCATTCAAGAGGTAATGGTGTCCAAAGGGACCTGGAGATTCGGTTACGGACGCATGTTTAAGGAATATCCAAATCGATTTTCATTTATTTATGACTATTGCTATTACCACCAATTGATCAGTGAACATGACCTGGTGCTTCGTTTAACGGAGGCAGGTAAGTCACGCGTAATGGAGGGAAAGAAAGATTCACTAACGGATGTGTATACGTTTTGGATAAGGCTTTACAAGAATCCGATTCCGAATATCCAAAGTATATCAGTTTGGATGGATCGACTCTGTGATCAATGGGTGACGATGGATTCTATCGTTGATTTGTTAAGTAAATTAGTTAAACCATTTTACTATGATAGCTCAGAATCGATTGTGGAGCAGCGTATTGTACAAATGATGATGCACTTGGGCTTGATCCGAATTGGAGAAGATCACACACATGGTGCTGTCATCCAGGTCACAAAATTAGGCTCCAAAGTCATTCGAGGGATTAGTATTGCTGAAGAAGACAAAGTGGTGATCTTCTGAAAACTAGGTATTAACACATTCCCGTTCAAACGGGCTTTTGAATGAAGCGTTGAATTAGCGTCTGAATATGATGTAAGAGGAGCATAACAACGAGTTGGCGTACACCAAAATGCAGACAGTTATTTTTGCGAAAATGAAGCTCCTGACAAACCGCGGACAACATTTGGAGGTAGGTCTCATGGGAAAAATGAATGTATCTAACGATGCGCTGCTGGCACTTTTCGCGGAAATGATTTGGGATAATGCCTTACGCAAATATAGAGAAGAAAATCTTTATAAAGAAATTGACAGCGCTTTGGCTAAGGGAGATCAGGAATCCTTTTTGGCGCTAACTTCTGAACTAAGGATTTTACAATCACTAGGGTAATCATAGCTGCGCATGAAAAAGCAACGACGTAGACATGTGGATTTCAATCCCATGTCTTTTTGTCTGTGTACATTCGTTGCAAAATGACAAATGAATGCCTTACAACTTGATTGACAGTCAAGAGAGGACGGATTAAAGTACAAGTTGAGCTAATGCTACATAGCCGATGTTGTTTTGGTAAATGATAGGGAGGCGTTAAACCTTGAAGTTTAATGATATTGCTTCACAAGAATGGACGAAATTGAAACCTTACTTAGATACGTGTCTTCTGCCGGTTACGGGATTGACAGGATGTGAAGATCCGATGCAGGTGACCTCAGCATTGGAGCAGCTCCGGGATGTCATGGAAGTCATCGAGGTTCCGTACAAAGGCAGAGTCGTCACCTATCCAGCTCTTCATTACATAGCTAGTGCAGGTACAAGTGAGCAATTGAATGAAATCGCTCATCAATTGAAGAAATCTGGATTTCGTTACATAATCGTGCTTTCCATACATTCGGAAGCTATCGCTTGGAAATCAGATGAAACGGATTTGCTGATTGTTGTCGATAAAGAGCAGTGGGCTCTGCAATCCGAGGCAATTAAATCAGGTATTTCCAAACAAGTACAGCAACTATGGTACCCTGTAGATTAACTTTGGTGATGTCGCGTATTAATGGAAAAAAAATGTGCAAGATAAGGGTAGTAATGGATGAATGTGGTTTGCAAAAAGTTGTGACAATTTCGTTAAAATTTGTTCAAAAGCGAAGATTTCAATGCAATAAAAGGAGTTATGAATTCTTGACGACCTAGTAGACGTAGGCTATTATTAGAAATGTCCTAGTAATGTAGTGTAATGTCGAACGACACGTGATAGAGGTAACTGATGTCCGAGAGGGTTCGGACTTCGGCCAATGTAGGAGGGTAGACCTGAGAATGAGTGATCATAACAATCACAATGAAGAACAGCATGGGAAGAAACCCGGGACCAAACGCGAAATGTCTCGTCGACAATTTCTTTCTTATACCCTTGGTGGCGCTGGTGGATTCATGGGAGCCGGAATTATCATACCGATGATTCGGTTTGCCGTAGATCCAGTCCTTCAGTCAAAAGCAGCATCGGACTGGGTTAAAGTTGTCGAAGAAAGTAAAATTACGAATGTTCCACAAGCATTTACGTTTCAAGTCCATCAGGTGGATGGCTGGTACGAAAGCGATGCTGAGCTGGTAGCATGGATTTCCAAAGATAGTAAAGGTGCTCTCTTTGCGTTAAATCCGACATGTAAGCACCTAGGTTGTACGGTTAACTGGAACGATAACCCTGCTTACAAAGATCAGTATTTCTGTCCATGTCATGGTGCGCATTACACGCAAGACGGCAAAGCTCTTGCTGTTGCACCTAAACCGCTAGACGAATACACAACTAAAGTAGAGAATGGTTTCGTGTATGTTGGACAACTGCATGCTAACAGTAGAGTTTAAGGGGGCGTCACGATCAGATGTTTAAAAACGTATACAACTGGATTGACGAACGTCTTGATATTACGCCTATGTGGAGGGATGTAGCGGATCACGAGGTGCCAGAACACGTTAACCCTGCTCATCATTTTTCTGCATTCGTTTATTGTTTTGGCGGACTGACGTTTTTCATCACAGTAATTCAAATTTTGTCAGGTATGTTCCTAACGATGTATTACACACCTGATATTATCAACGCCTATGCAAGTGTTGATTACTTACAACATAAAGTAGCTTTCGGTGTTATCGTAAGAGGTATGCACCACTGGGGAGCTAGTTTAGTAATCGTAATGATGTTCTTACATACCCTGCGCGTGTTCTTCACAGGATCTTACAAAGCTCCACGTGAAATGAACTGGGTAGTAGGCATGCTCATTTTCTTCGTTATGTTAGGTCTTGGTTTTACGGGATACCTGCTTCCATGGGATAACAAAGCTTACTTTGCAACTCAAGTAGGTATGAAAATTGCAGCATCGGTACCATTCGCTGGTCCTTACATCGAAACATTGCTGCAAGGCGGAAGCATTGTTGGTGCACAAACACTAACACGGTTCTTTGCTATTCATGTGTTCTTCCTGCCTGGCGTACTGCTCGCTTTGCTTGCCGGACACTTCTTCATGATTCGCAAACAAGGTATTTCCGGACCGCTATAATTTAGGGAGGGGCGAATAGCGTGGCGCATGGTCATAAGTCTGATGAAAAAATCGTTTACGTTGGGGATTCCCGCGTAATTAAGAAAACGCAAGAGCAACGACTCATTCCTAGAGATTACTCTGCTTACCCAGGTAAATCAGAAGCCTTCATTCCTAACTTCTTGTTAAAAGAGTGGATGGTTGGTGTCGTTGTCTTGGTTGGTATGCTAGTACTAGTTATGTCCGATCCAGCTCCGTTAGGTTATCCTGCGGATCCGAAGAACACAGCATTTATTCCGATGCCAGACTGGTACTTCTTGTTCATGTATCAATTGCTGAAGTATCCATACACATCGGGTGATTACGTTGTTCTTGGAGCGGTTGTAGTACCAGGTTTACTATTTGGCGGTTTATTGCTGGCTCCATTCTTGGATACAGGTAAAGAGCGTCGCTTCTATAGAAGACCAATTGCATCAAGCCTAATGATTCTATCTTTGATTGCTTGTACATACCTAACGTACACATCTTGGGCACATTACCAAGTTGAGCTTAAAGAGAAAAACATTATTCCAGAGCACATCAAGCGTGAAGAAGAAATGCACGCAAATAAAGGTGGCGCAGCTGGCGAAGGCGCGAAGAAAGAAACGAAAAAAGCGGCTGCAATCGTTGCTGCAGATGATCCAGGTGCTGCGATTTATGCGAAAGCAACTTGCTTATCCTGTCATGGCGCGCAGCTAAAAGGTATGCCTGCTTCTGGTGTACCTGCTTTGTTAGGAACTGGCGATACACACACGAAGGAAGACATTATGGGTATCATCAAAAATGGTAAAGGCAACATGCCTGCCATGTATAAGCCTAATATTGATAAAGGCTTAACAGATGCCGATATTGATAAAATGGCTGATTGGTTATCCAAACAAAAAACTCAATAAAAACGGAACCTGGTCGCGAAAGTGATCAGGTTTTTTTTGAAGATTTGAGACGGTCTACGTTTCAAACTTGATTCTTAAGGAGGAGCCTACATGTCCGTTTCCTATTTGTGGAGCAGGGACTTCTTACTTAGTAAGAAAATGCTATGGTTGCTTTTCATTAGCAATTTGCTAGGGACTGTTTATGGCTATGAATGGTACTGGCTACAGATGGTTGACACGATTGCAGAAAGTCCAGTATGGTATGTGTTCTTTGTACCCGATAGTCCGACAGCAAGTTTGTTTTTCACACTTTCAGTTGGTTACTTGATTTTAGATCAATCCATAGCAAGACCATCGACTAAGCTTTCTAAGGCGATGCGCGGCTTCATTGAAGCGTTCGGACTCATCACTTCATTTAAGTATGGGATATGGGCAGTTACAATGATATGGGCAGGAGCCTGGCAGGGAGCAGCTGTTGGATGGGATGGATGGATGTTAACAGCTTCTCATCTGGCTATGGCTGTGGAAGCGCTGTTATTTGTTCGCTGGTTTTCTTTCCGACTGCCTGCCATTGTACTTGTGGCGGTTTGGACGTTCTGGAACGATTTCATGGACTATGAACGTGGTGTCTTTCCAAGGTTACAGCAAGAGTTACATCCTTATTTGAGTACGATTCAGTTTTTTACTATATGCTTGAGTATCATTGGCATCTGGATTGCTATAACATCTCTGCTAGTGAGAGAGAAACGATTGTTGAAAGATAACGATTGATGGTCTAAAGTGGGACGAACCTCCATATGATGATGGTGAAGGAGGGGATGTCCCATGTTTTTCGTTAGAACGATAAGACAGATAGCGGTAACTTTCTTGGTTGGCGTTGTACTTTGTTTACTTGCGGCTTGCGGAGCAAACCAAAGTACAGTTGGACAAGCAAGTAAACCAATAGACCCAGCACAATTAGAGCGGATCAACTTTTTAAATCAAATAGCTGAAGAAATGTACACGCTGACCATGTCTGGCCAAGTTGCCGAGGCAAGAAATAAGTTGATTCAACTATCAGATCAAATTCCGAAAATTTCTTTTGAAGGAATTACGTCCGTTGAGGGCTTAAATGCTTTGACAGAAACGGTCACTGGGGCAAAGCGGGTTTATAATGCAGTCAATTACTCTCCTACTGAAGGACAAGTTGCTGTCGCCAAAATTCGTCTTGCGACTGATGCACTCTCTCATAAAAACCAGCCGATGTGGCTGCAATATTATAAGGTGCTCCAAAATGATACTCAAATGCTAAGTCAACACGTAAAAGCAAATAAGCAGCAGGAAGCGATTGAGGAATTTGGCAATCTGACACAGCATATCGCCATTATTCATCCTTCACTTATCATTAGCCGAGATCCTTCTTCCGTCGAGAAGTTAGATTCATTAGTCGTTTTTATCCGAACAAATGTGAACGCAAAGCCAATGCCTACAAGACAGCTGGAAGCTGGAATCGTTAATTTGAATCAGGTATTGGATGAAATTTTTATGAAACATAAAGATGCACTGGCTTATGTGCCCTTCACAGATCCGAATCAACCGATTATCTGGTCGCTCAGCATGGGTGTCATTATTGTAGGTGTTTTATCCTATGTTGGTTGGCGTATGTATCAATCGGGTAGACATATCGTACCTGTTAAGCAAATAAAGGAAAGCGAAAATAGATAGCGCGATATAAAAAAGCGAGTTAAGTAAGCTCAGAGAGAGCTGCTTAACCCGCTTTTTTGCATGTACAGATAGAAGGTGCTTAATGTGTTTTGAATCCTTCACCAATGACCTCATGCACATCCCCAACAATGATGAAGGCGCGTGGATCAACCGCATGGATGATCTCCCGCATCCGCCTGGTTTCATGACGGTAAACGACACAATAAACAACTTCCTTGGTGTTACCTGAGTAGGCGCCTCGAGCAGGGAAGAGCGTCACTCCGCGATCTAAGACTTTGGTAATGGACTCGGCTAGAACATTCGGTTGTTCACTAATAATGGTAAAAGCTTTCGCGGCATACGCGCCTTCCGATATGTAATCAATAATCCGTGAAGTAACGAACACGGCAACGAGTGAATATAGCACTTTCTCCTTAGGTAAATAAAACAGTGAAGATCCAATGACCGCGACATCAATAACGAGAATGACTTGTCCGACACTCCAACCTCTCTTTTTATGACCGATACGAGCTAAGATATCAGACCCACCGGTTGTTCCGCCGAAACGGAATACGAGGCCTAGACCAGTTCCAAGTGTAAGGCCCGCGTAGAGTGTTGCCAGGAAATAGTCCTGTGTGGTCTGAAAAGGGATTATCCACCCCATATGTATCATCCATTCCATGACCCAAAGGAAAAAGGAAAGACATACTACGCCGAAGATCGTGTATAACATAGGGCCTTTCCCGAAATTCCGCCATCCCAAGTAAAATAAGGGGATATTAAAAACAAGCGTGGAGATGGATGGCGGTACATTGAGCACATATTTGAGCAAAAGAGAAATCCCCGTTAATCCGCCTTCCATCAGCTCATTCGAAATAACAAAATAGTGCAAACCAAATGCATAAATCGCGGTCCCAATCAGGATTCCCATCACATTCAGGAATTGATCGGCAAACCTTTCTTTGAAAATCATGCTTATTCCTCCATGCCTAAGATACTTGCTTGTCTAACAAAAAATTTGTCAACTTTTCTCGTTTAGTTTAACATAAGGAGGATAACCTTTGTGAAGATGATGGAAAGAAGGATGCCAATGTCAGAGCGTACACTAAAAGACCTGCAACAAGAGGTTGATACTTATATTTCCCAGTTCAAGGAAGGATATTTCAGTCCCCTGTCGATGCTGGCGAGAATGTCGGAAGAAGTCGGTGAATTGGCGCGAGAGGTGAATCATTCTTACGGTGAAAAGCCGAAAAAGAGTACAGAAGCGGACAACTCGATCGAACTGGAGTTAGGTGATATTTTGTTTATCACGATCTGTTTTGCTAATTCACTTGGCATTGATCTGACCGAAGCTCATGACAAAATTATGCACAAGTTCAATACCCGTGACGCAGGGCGTTGGACTAAAATTAACACCGAAACTATCTGACCTTCATAAACTAAACCATCCCCACTAATCGGGAAAACCGCTTATGGCAAAGGAGGATGGGCAGATGAATGGAGAAAATCAAATACAGAAAGCATACGAATCCATACTTGGGCATGATTTTGAAAAGGCCATTGAATGGTTTGAAAAAGCGATAGCTAAAGAGCCAAACAATGCTGCCTATCACCACAAATTATCCATTACTTTCGCAAGAAGTAATAAACTTATCAAAGCGGTGGAACATGCTTCAAGAGCAATTGAATTAGAACCGACAAATGAGGCATATCGCTTTCATTTGCAAGTGTTAAATGCACGTGAGTTGGTTGAACAAGCCAGAAGACAGCTGGGTAGTCAGTCAGCGCATGCGGAACGAGCTATTTTCTTACTGAAAGAAGCGATTGTTCTTGATCCATTAGCGATTGAAGCGTATCTTATTCTAGGAGAAGCCTTCGCCTTGCGAAAAGATTATACAAGAGCTTATCAAACTGTCATGGAAGCAGTCCGTTTAGAGCCGCATCACGAGCTAGCGAAGCAACAAGCAACGATTTATCAGATGAAGATGAAAACATAGATGGGCCCGAAACAAAGATAAAGGAGATCGTCACAATATGGAGCGTAAAATACGAGTAGCAGTCATCGGTGCAAGTGGAAGAATGGGTCGCGAGGTCGTGAAGACCGTACTGCGAGAATCCGATATGGAATTAGTAGCAGGGGTAAGCCGTACCTCCGGCCCAATCGATTTGGGGAAAATGGTTGGAATGGATGAATGTGGTATTCTGATGGGAAATGACATCGAAAAGGTATTAACAGAATCCAAACCGGATGTATTAGTTGATTTTACAGGACCGCAAACGGCGGTTTCACATACAAATCTTGCGATTCGCCTAGGGATTCGCCCCGTGATGGGGACGACAGGTTTCACCCCTCAGGCTATTGCTGACTTGGACATGCTATGCCGAGATAATAATCTAGGCGGATTAATTGCACCGAATTTCTCCATTGGAGCTATTCTTATGATGAGATTTGCGGCCCAAGCTTCGAAATATTTCCCGAACCTGGAAATAATCGAATACCATGGCGACCAGAAGCTGGACGCACCTTCCGGCACAGCTGTGAAAACAGCTGAACTTATCTCAGAAGTGCGTGAAGAAATGAAGCAAGGTAATCCGAAAGAAGAAGAAACAATTGAAGGTTCACGCGGTGGGTATTACAATGGATTCAGAATACATAGTGTGCGTCTGCCAGGCATATTTGCACAACAAGAAGTAATAATGGCAGAGCAAGGCCAAGCGCTGAAAATTCGACATGACTCCTATGATCGTGCTGCCTACATGCCAGGTGTGGCGATAGCGGTACGTAAAGTGATGACATATACCGGAATGATTTATGGATTTGAGCATTTTATAGATTAAAGACCCCTAGGAGAGTGGAAGTCAGATGTTAAACATCGCACTTATTGCCCATGATCGAAAAAAAGATGAGATGGTGAATTTCGTTACTGCCTATGAGCATGTTTTCGAGGGGCACAAACTATATGCAACGGGGACGACAGGCACGCGAATTATGGAAAATACGCAATTAAGTATTCACCGATTTATGTCTGGGCCGCTTGGTGGCGATCAGCAGATTGGTGCGATGGTTGCTCAAAATGAAATGGATTTAATCATCTTCTTGCGCGATCCTTTAATGGCTCAACCGCACGAGCCTGATATTATCGCTTTACTGCGCTTGTGTGACGTACAGGGGATTCCATGTGCCACGAATATAGCATCAGCAGAGCTTCTTGTAAGAGCGCTAGATCGTGGAGATTTTGCGTGGAGAGAACTCGTACATAAATATAAACCAGGTGTAGATTCGAATGACTGATCGATTAGATATTCTCATATTTGGCGCCCATGCAGATGATGCCGAGATTGGGATGGGAGCAACCATTGCCAAGCACACTGAACGTGGACTGCGAGTAGGACTCTGTGAGCTGACTTATGCGGAGATGTCTTCGAATGGGACCGTTGAAACCCGACTTGAAGAGGCCGCTGAGGCAGCGAAAATTCTAGGAGTAGCTGCTCGTACGAATCTTGGATTACCAGATCGTGGCTTATTTGTAACCGCAACTAATATCGAACGGATTACACAAGAAATCAGGAAGTTCCGTCCTAGAATTGTTTTCGCACCGTATTGGCAAGATCGCCATCCCGATCATATTGCGTGTTCAACGTTGGTTCAGGAAGCTGTTTTTAATGCGAAGCTTCGTAAATATTTACCTGACACAGAAGCTGTGAATGTTGAACAACTCTTTTTTTATTTTATAAATGATGTGTATGAAGCTAATGTAATCGTAGATGTAGCAGATACTTACGATAAAAAAATGGCAGCACTGCGTGCGTATCGGTCACAATTTGTTACGGGTATGGACTCCGTTGCGACGCCACTCAATCAAGGTTATGTCGAACGTGTAGAAGCTCGTGATCGACTCATGGGTCAAAAGCGTCAACTGACGTACGCGGAAGGGTTCGTTTCCAAACTACCTTTGGTGATAGAACATTTTGATTGATTGGAAAGAGGTGTGGAAATGAAAGACAAATTAAAGATAGGTATTACCTGTTATCCGACGCTAGGTGGATCAGGTGTTGTTGCGACAGAGTTAGGGAAGCTGCTCGCTGAAAAAGGACATGAAGTTCATTTTATTACGCACAGTATGCCGTTTCGTTTAGGCAAATTTCATAAAAATATTTATTATCATGAGGTGGAAGTCAGTCAATATTATGTCTTCCGTTATCCGCCCTATGATCTTTCGCTAGCTAGTAAATTAGCACAGGTTGCCAAAATGGAGGAGCTTGATTTACTCCATGTGCATTATGCGATTCCTCATGCGGTGTGTGCCTTGCTTGCGAAGCAAATGGTGGGTTCTAACCTGAAGGTTGTCACGACGCTCCACGGAACAGATATTACGGTTTTGGGACAGGATCAATCCATTTCGGATCTTATTCGTTATGCGATTAATGAAAGTGATGCCGTAACAGCAGTATCCAAGGATCTGATTAAAGAAACACGTGAATTGTTAGCCATTGATCGTGATATTGATCTGACCTATAACTTTGTTGATAAACGGGTGTACTACCCGCGAGATATATCGAAGCTAAGAGGCGAATTCGCGAGACCGGATGAGAAAATCCTCATCCATATTTCCAATTTCCGACCTGTGAAACGCGTTCATGATGTTGTGGATATTTTCGCAAAGGTCAGTAAGGAAGTGCCCTCCCGACTCTTATTTGTAGGGGAAGGACCGGATCTTTCGAAAATAATTTCAAAGGTGAAGGAGCTAGGTCTCTCGGATAAAGTAACATTCTGTGGAAAACAGGATGATGTGGCTCAAGTGATTTCGCTTGCGGACGTCATGCTGCTTCCTTCTGAGAAAGAAAGCTTTGGACTTGTCGCGTTAGAAGCGATGGCTTGTGGTGTGCCAACTATTGGCTCGAATGCCGGCGGAATACCTGAATTGATTACCCACGGTGAAACTGGCTATTTAGCTGAAGTGGGAGATACGACGCAAATGGCCGCTTACTCGATCAATCTGCTGAAAAATCAAGTGCTGTACGAACAAGTGGCGCAAAATTGTTTGAATCGTGCGCGATATACATTCTGTAACGATATTACCACACTTCAGTATGAAGAAATTTATTATCGCGTATTAGGGAGAGAGCTCCCAGAATCACATCGCATTTCAGCATCTTCTTGTCAGTAATGATGCTTGTTGGATAGGAGAATTAAGTTGGACGGAAGTAAAATGAACATAAATGATGCTGGCGCATCCGCTGTGGTTACACGGTTGACTGAAGCTGGGTACGAAGCATATTTAGTAGGTGGTTGTGTTCGTGACGCGGTGTTGAAGCGTCCGATAAAAGACATCGATATTGCCACTTCAGCGCTGCCTGAGCAAGTTATTCAGTTGTTCCAACGTACGGTACCAACTGGCCTTCAACACGGCACTGTGACGGTTCTGCTGGCTCAGGGAACCTATGAGGTAACTACCTTTCGAAAGGAGGCAGCGTACGAGGGCTTTCGCCGTCCTGCCTCTGTTGAATATATTTCGGATCTAACCGAGGATTTGAAACGAAGGGATTTCACGATGAACGCGATGGCCATGGATGGGACAGGCGTTCTGCAGGATCCTTTCGACGGCCAGGAGGATCTGGCCGCTGGGGTACTCCGCTGCGTTGGTGTAGCGGAGGAACGGTTTGGCGAAGATGCGCTGCGCATGCTTCGCTGTATTCGTTTCGCCTCGACCTACGGTCTAGAGATCGAGGCTAGCACTTGGCAAGCGCTGCTGGCGAATGCGCCATTGCTGCGCCACATTGCCATGGAGCGCGTGCGCAGCGAGCTGCAACGTATGGTCGAAGGCCCAGCCCCTGCGCGGGCTGTGCGGCTATTGCTGGCGAGCGGCCTGCTGGCCCACCTCAAAAAGCAGCTGCCGCTGCCTTTTGAGGCTTGGCTCGCTTGGGACGACGCGCTAGACGCAGTCAGCGCGCTAGAGGAGCAGCATGACCGCTGGGCCATGCTGCTGATGCTCCTGGAGGTGCCAGCGGACGTAGTCCGCGTGGCGCTCCAGGAGCTGACCTTCTCCCGCGCCGACGGCTCAGCGGTCGCGGAAATGCTTGCCCTGCGCGAGGCTGTCGCCGCGCAGGTGGGGGCAGAAGACCCGGCTCCGCTGGAGCGGGTCTGGAAGCTTGGCGCGGTGCGCCGCGGCGAAGCCGCAGCCCGCGCGTTATTGCGGCTGCTGCGCGAGCTGCCGCAGGTGGATGAGAAGCGCGGCGAGTTAGCGCGCTTCTTGGTAAGCGCCGCGCCGGAGCTGCTGCGGCGCGGGGAGGCTTGGCTGAAGGAGGTCCCCTGCTTCAGCCTGAAGGAACTCGCCATATCCGGCCAGGATGTGGCTGGGGCACTTGATCGGCAGCCGGGCCCATGGATGGGCTTGCTGCTGCAGGAACTGCTCGAGCGTGCCGCGCTCGGGGAAATCCCGAATGAGCGCGAGGCTCTTATTCACGCCGCGCAGGCTGCGAAATAGCAGCGCTGTGCGGTTTTTCTTTTGAGTGGCTTTGAAGACATTGAAGTTAACTTGAGAATTTACCTTCAAGTTCCATCGCATTCTCACAGATCATCGAATAACTAGAAAAACTACAGTCATATTTCTTAATTCTCACTTGAAATGGTAATTAACTGGAAAACCTCCAGTTAATTTATGCTTTTTATGCGAAAAAGGAAGAATTCGTCAGAAATAACTTCATAATATCCAGTTATTATCAATTTTCGCTACGGATTCACCACAAATAACTGTATGAAATCCAGTTATTTGTGAAAGGCTGGCGGATGGAGGTAACTTGTACGTCTTGAAATAATTATTCTTTTAGAAGTATCTAGTACGCCTTGAAGTAGCTAAAGTATAACCCATATGCGTAGGATGATTCTTTATTTTCCAGAAATCAAGCGCGATATGAAGCGCTGCTATAGATCAAACTAAAAGATTGCGAGTGAAATCGTATGAATGAACGAATTTTAGAGCTTTTTGAGCAATCTCCGGAAACCTATGTATCCGGTGCGGAAATCAGTCGGAGGATAGGTGTGAGCCGAACAGCGATTTGGAAGCACATCGAGGAGCTCCGTGCGGAAGGCTATGCATTCGAAGCAGCTCCGCGCAAGGGTTATCGTCTGATTAGTAAGCCAGCGAAGTGGCACGTCAGTGAGCTGATGAACGGGATGAAAACGAAGGTGCTCGGCCAGAAAATACATATCTATGATGAAGTAGACTCCACGCAGACGATCGCGCATAAGCTGGTGGCTTCAGGGGCTGCTGAAGGCACGATTGTGCTTGCGGAGAGGCAGACGGCTGGGAGAGGCCGCATGGGGCGCAGCTGGCATTCTCCGTCGGGTAAGGGGATATGGTTAAGTCTTATTTTAACACCGCGAATTCCTGTCTATTTTATGCCGCAGCTAACGTTACTCAGCGCTGTTGCCCTTTGTCGTGCGATTCAAAAGATATGCCATGTCGAAATCGGCATTAAATGGCCTAATGATCTTCTGATTCATGGGAAGAAGGTTAGTGGTATTTTGCTGGAAAGCAGTGGTGAAGATGAGCGCTTGAAGTATGTAATCGCAGGCATTGGCATCAGTGTGAATTTGTTAGCGGAGGACTATCCGGAAGAGTTGCGCTCGATTGCTACTTCCTTAGCGATTGAGTCTGGTGGTGAGGTTTCCCGTGAGGGTTTAGTACAAGCTTTTCTTCTGGAATTTGAGGAGATGTATACCCTCTACATGGAAAAGGGCTTTGCTCCGATTCGATTGCTGTGGGAGGCACTAAGTGTGACTTTGAAAAGGCCGATACGTACACAAACGCCTTCTGGCTTTATTGAAGGAATCGCTGATTCCTTAGATGATTCAGGTGCTTTGACGGTAATTTCCCCATCTGGCGAGCGGATTAAAATTTACTCTGGTGACATTGAGCTTAGGTAGTGGGATATAAAGGGTATCCGAGAAGAGCAAGCTTTGGTATAATAGAAGCATAAGGCGGTATCCTTAAAGGAACTGCACTTGTAAGTTGATGATCGAATAACCCTTGAACAAGATGTTGGATTCTGCTCTGAGCCTTATAGGACCGAGACAGAGGGATCATTGATTCTTTCTGCATGCGCTCCTTTTAGCTCTTAGCTAAAAGGTTTTTTATTTTATATGAGGAAGCTGGGATTACAGTGGAACAACGTAAGGCGCTAACGACAGCAAAGATGAGAAAAATGAAGCAAGACGGCGTACCGATTACGATGGTGACGGCTTACGATTATCCTTCAGCACGTTTGTCGGAGGAAGCGGGTATCGATGTCATTCTAGTTGGAGATTCACTTGGGAATGTCGTGTTAGGGTATGATTCCACGTTGCCGGTAACGCTGGATGACATGGTGTATCATACACGTGCAGCCGTTCGAGGTGCCGCGAATACGTTTGTGGTCGCTGATATGCCATTCTTAACCTACCACGGCAGTTTAGACGCAACCTTGCAAGGCGTAGGTCGTTTGATGCGTGAGGGCGGAGCTAAGGCGGTTAAATTGGAAGGTGGAGCAGAAATCGCGGCCACGGTCAAAGCGATTACAGATGCAGGCGTACCTGTTGTGGGCCATCTGGGTTTAACCCCACAGTCAGTTCACCAACTTGGTGGTTTCCGTGTCCAAGGGCGCAGCTCAGAGCAAGCGAAGAAGCTGTTGAGTGATGCGAAGGCCATTGAAGAGGCAGGAGCTTTTGCAGTTGTGTTAGAGCTCGTGACCGATGAATTGGCGGCATGGATCACGAAACAGCTTTCGATTCCTACAATCGGTATCGGGTCTGGCGTGCATTGTGATGGGCAAGTACTCGTGTACCATGATCTGCTGCAGTATGGTTCTGACAGTGCTCCCAGAAAGTTTGTTAAAGCCTATGCAAATATCGGGGAAACTATCCGTGCAGGGATTGGTGAATATGTGAAAGAAGTGAAAGCGCGGATGTTCCCGGCGCAAGAAAATACATTTCATATGGACAACGATGTTGTTCAATATCTATACGGCGATAAGGAGTGATTGGCCATGGAAGCGATCCACACAATGGAAGTGGTTCAGACAATTGCTGATTTAAGATCACGTATCAAAGATTATCGTCGCAAAAACGATCAATCCGTCGGCTTTGTTCCAACAATGGGTTTTCTGCATGCAGGGCATGCCAGTCTCCTTAAAAAAGCTCGATCCCAAAGTGGATTAGTCGTGTTGAGTATCTTTGTTAATCCTTTGCAGTTCGGGCCTGGTGAGGATTTTGAACGGTATCCACGCAATACCGAGCAGGACTTAGCGGTTGCAGAGGCCGCAGGTGTTGATCTGGTGTTCATGCCATCGGTTGACGAGATGTACCCATCACCGACACGCACCACGGTAAGTGTTTCGGAAGTCACGACTAGATTATGCGGTGCTTCGCGACCTGGACATTTTGATGGTGTTGCTACGGTAGTAAGCAAATTGTTTCATATTGTACAGCCTGATCAGGCCTTCTTCGGCTTAAAGGATGCCCAACAAGTCGCTGTCATTGAGCAGATGGTACAGGATTTAAATCTCCCTGTGGAGATTATCCCATGTCCTACACTAAGAGAGTCAGATGGACTCGCGATGAGCTCAAGGAATGTGTATCTATCCGATGAAGAGCGTCAACAAGCACTGGTATTGTCGCAGTCCTTACAGAAGGCGAAAGAGTTCATCCTCAGCAAGTCAACATCCTCTTTTACTTCACAAGAGTTAGAAAGCCTTGTTCGAGCACATATTCAAACGGCGCCATTAGCCGTTATCGACTACGTGCAAGTACTGTCATACCCAACTTTAGAGCCATTTGAACATAGCCATTCTATTTCTACTCTGATTATCGCTTTGGCTGTAAAGTTTGGGAATACGCGTTTAATAGATAATCTTATCCTACAAGTCAGGAAGTGACGTCTTATGTTCCGCACCATGATGAAAGCAAAGATTCACCGCGCCACAGTTACAGAGGCGAATTTAAATTATATCGGCAGCATCACGATTGATGAGGATTTGATCGACCTCGTGGATATGCTGCCTAATGAGAAAGTGCAAATCGTGAACAACAACAATGGTGCACGTCTTGAAACGTATATTATTCCAGGGCCGCGCGGCACAGGTGTTGTTTGTTTGAACGGAGCGGCAGCTAGACTTGTCCAAACTGGGGATACCATAATTATCGTTTCTTATGCCATGATGAGTGACGAGGAAGCCAGAAAGCATCAACCAACAGTTGCGATCATGGGGGCCAACAACAAAGTGGCGCAGCTTTTAAAAGAAGAAGAGCATTCGACAGTCCTATAAGAAGAGCACCGTCACATCGTCCATGCATGAAATCGGCTCCGTTTACAAAGAATGAGGGTAAGCTTTCGAAGCAAAGGTGGGGATGCCAAATGTTTAAGCATTTATTTTCCACAATGAATGAGGTTTTGGAAGAAATCCAGAAGGAATATCCGAACAGTGATGTGGAGAAAAAGGCGGAGCTCGACGAACAACTGCAAGTGCTAAAAACGATGAGTGATGAATTTATCGAGGCGTGGCTGCTTTTTGAGGAGAAGCTGGGAAAGTTCTATGGGGCGGCGCCGAGCAGTACCAAAACCTTACATGATGAATTGATGGAACTCGACGTGTCTGGAAAGCAAACCGAAGAATTCATGCGTGGGCAAGGGTATTATAAGCTGTACATGTATGATCAAGCGATCAAAGAATTCGAGGTGCTGATCCAAAGGCAGCCAGATTTCTTGTTAGCTCGGGTTTATCTAGCGATGGGTCATTTGCGAAAAGGGGAGTTTGGCGATGCGTATCAGCACTTCAAATTCCTTCTGCCTCTGACGGAAAATTCAAAGATGAAAGCTATCTCCTATAATGCAATGGGCTGTATTCAAGTGCAGAATCAGAACCTAGAGAAGGCTTTCGAATATTTTCAAAAAGCATATCATACCGACCCCTCTTGTATGGAGCCGTTTATCAATCTTGATGAGTCCTAACCAGAAACGGCAAAACAAGGTATTCCCTTTTCCTAATCAGATTTGGTATGCTAGGAGAAGTGCAGGACGAAGGGATTGAAGATAGACGTTATGAAATTTGCAGTTTTGGATTTTGAAACGACAGGAAGTCAGCCTGGGGACGAAATTATTCAGGTTGGACTCGTCATCATAGATCAATTTGAAATTACAGACAGGTATACTTCTCTGGTGAACCCAGGGATCAGTATACCTTCTTCGATTACAACCTTAACGGGGATAACGAATGGAATGGTTGCTAACGCACCGTCACTCGATTCAGTGATGTCTGACATGTTTCCTTTGCTGTTTGACTGTGTGCTTGTTGCGCATCAAGCGGCATTTGACTTGTCTTTCTTACAACGAGGACTAACGAGAACGGGATATCCGCCATTCTCAGGACGCGTTCTGGACACTATGGATATGCTGCGGATCTTGTTTCCGTCCATCTCCAGTCTTCAACTAAGCATGGTGGCTGCCCTATTTGGCATAGACCATGAAAGACCGCATCAAGCGGACAGTGACGCGGAAGTCACGGCTTTGATTTGGATCCAATGCCTGAATCGTTTATTGGGACTGCCTCTCTTGACCGTACAAAGGTTGAACAACATTTTCGAAAACGGTAACACCGATTTAGGTTGGTTTCTGGGCGAAATTTGTTTATATAAAGAGTCAGTGACGGCTGTAGATATGGATACGAATCGTTACTTCCGTCAATTTACACTGAATGTGACGGATTGGGGCGATGAAGAGGAGCTGCGCTCGGAATTCGAAGTAACAGAAGCATTGGGCGCATCTTTTCAAGTATTTCAGCAGGGATTGAAATCCGCGCTCCAGCAACGATTTGAGGTCTATGAGGATCGTGAATCGCAGGATCAAATGATTCTGGAAGTAGAGAAATCTCTTGAGGCTGATCAGCATTTGATGATCGAAGCAGGAACAGGCACGGGTAAATCACTTGGATACTTAATCCCATCGATTTACTACGGCTTGAAATATGAGAAGAAAGTGGTTGTTTCGACTCATACGATTAATTTACAGGAGCAGCTTCGCGAGCGAGATATTCCTTTATTAAAAGAAATCTTTCCTGTGCCATTTAAAGCCGCAGTCCTCAAGGGAAGAAGTCACTATCTGTGTCTTCGCAAATTTGAAACGAAGCTGACCACGCGGGATTATGAGAATGGTAGGGAAGACCCTATAACGGCCGCGCAAATGGTGGTCTGGCTAAGTGAAACGGAACATGGAGACGAAGAAGAATTACATTTTGGTAACAAAGGTGCCCAGTTCTGGTACACGGTTGCGAGTGATACGGATTCATGCTTAAACCGAATGTGCCCTTGGTATAAGAAGTGCTTCTATCATCGCGCTCGTAATGATGCCAACACGGCTGATGTGATCATTACGAACCATTCCCTCCTCTTTACAGATATGAAGGCTGAGAACCGCCTTCTACCGTCCTACAAGCAGCTCGTGATTGATGAGGCGCATCACTTTGAAGAAGTAGCGAGTAAGCACCTAGGAATTGAGCTGCATGCTTCTGCATTCTATCATTCCTTATTGTGGCTGTATAAGGATAACCGAAGCGGCCAGCTTCCCATGCTGCGTTTCCGATTACAGAAATCGGATGAAGCGCAAGAGCGTGTAGCAGGTTGGAGTCAAACCATCGATGGATTATTCCCGAAAATCATCTCGATCAAAGAAGATTGGGAACGTTTAAGCGAAGCCCTGTATGAGTTGGTTTCTTCAGGCAGTGATCCTTCCCAATCGGAAACTTCACAATATGTGCTCCGGTTGAAGCCAGATACGCTGCCTTCTAATTGGCGTGAACTGCTAATTATGGAGGATAACATTTATCTGAATGCGAATGATCTTCTGCGAACCTTGGATAAATTGTTGAATGAATTGAAGGAGCATCAAGACGGACTTGGTGTACAAGGGTTAGTGACCGATCTGAATGGTACAGTGAAGGAACTGTATGCCCATCGTGATTCGCTTCATTTCTTTATGAAAATGGCAGACGAAGGTTATGTGTATTGGATCGAAGCCGGCACCTATGCGAAAGCCAAATCGGTCCAGCTTAATTCCGTACCAACAGATGTAAGCGGCTTGCTGCAGCAGCATTTCTTTGAAACAAAAGATAGTATCATCCTGACTTCTGCGACACTCTCTGTGAATAAATCGTTCCAATACTCGGCGGAGCAATTAGGGTTAGCTATTCCTGCGGATGAAGAGTCGGGCAAGCTGAAAACTGTTCAATTGCCATCTCCTTTTAACTACCGGGAGCAAGCACTGGTTGTAATTCCACGTGATTTCCCAACGATTAAAGGAGCGGGCGATCCTGTTTTCATTGAAGCACTTATCGCTTCCCTGAGTGATGTGGCACAGGTGACAAAGGGTAGAATGTTAGTCCTATGTACGTCGAATCGGATGCTGAAGCTTGTTCATGCAGGTATGAAGGAGAAGCTGAGTCCTCATGGCATCACAGTGCTCGGACAGGGTGTTGACAGCGGCAATCGCAGCAAGTTGACCCGTATGTTCCAAGATAACAAAATGTGCGTGCTGTTAGGCACCAGCTCGTTCTGGGAGGGTGTGGATATCCCAGGTGATGCACTTAGTTGTCTGGCGATTATACGTCTGCCCTTTCAACCGCCAAATCATCCACTTGTTGAAGCCAAATGCGAAAATATTAAGAAACGGAATGAGAATCCGTTCATGAAATTTTCTGTGCCGCAGGCCGTTATTCGGTTTAAGCAGGGCTTTGGTCGTCTTGTTCGGAGAGCGTCAGACAAAGGGATCGTTATTATCTATGATACACGTGTTATCGAAACGTATTATGGCAAGCACTTCCTCTATTCGTTGCCTGGTCCGAAGATCGAGCACATGACGTGCGAACAAATGCTGCCGAGGATTGAGCAATGGATGGGGGGAGCCTAAATACGTGAAAAGTCAAAAAATTTCGGAAGCAGTTGTCCGCAGATTACCCATTTATTTGCGTTATTTAAACGAATTACAATTAAATAATGTATCAACCGTGTCTTCTCAGGATTTAGGTCAGAAGCTGGATCTGAATCCTGCTCAGATTCGAAAGGATTTGGCTTATTTCGGAGAGTTTGGCAAAAAAGGAATCGGTTATGATATTAATTATTTAGTTGAGAAAATTCGGCAGATCCTTAAGTTAGATCGACATATTCAAGTTGCGCTCGTTGGAGCAGGAAATCTAGGCAGAGCTTTATGCAATTATAATACGTACTTACGTAATGATATGAAAATTGTAGCGTTGTTCGATGCGATGCCTGCTAAGACAGGCGAAGTTATTAATAACTTAGTTGTACTTCCTATGGATAAAATGAAATCAGTTTTGGCTGAACTTGGCGTTCGAATCGGTATTATTACCGTGCCTGCGAACGAAGCACAAAATGTAGCCAATGAATTCGTTGCTTGTGGCATTGAAGCTATCTTGAATTTTGCACCTGTCATCATTAAAGTACCACCGGATGTACGCGTGCATTACGCGGATTTTACAACAGAACTACAAAGCTTGGCCTACTATCTCGATTAGCATGAAAAAGGCACGACCCGCGCAGCTTCAGCGGGTCGTGCCTTTTGATATTGACCACAATAGAAAGTATAAGTTTTCGGATTCCGAAAATATCTTTCTATTTGGCGATAAAACCTTCCTCTAAACGCGGTCGCTCATCCTTGAATTGCCTCGATAGAGGTTTTCTCATTACATGATTAAGCGGAATATCGTAAAGTATAGCGTGTACGCAAGCACCATGGAAATAGGAATCGTAATGATCCAAGTGATTAACATGCGACCAACAGTACCCCATTGAACTTCATGGAAACGCATGACACTGCCAGTTCCGATAATCGCGGAGGAGATAACATGCGTCGTTGATAATGGTTTACCAATGAAGGTTGAGAATTGAATAACGATCGATGACGTTAAGTCGGCGGCAAAGCCGTTAATCGGTTCAATTTTCACGATTTTACCTGATACGGTTTTAATAATACGCCATCCACCAATCGAGGTTCCAAGTCCCATCGCAAGTGCGGCAGAGATTTTAACCCAGAGAGGTACATTTAAATCGTCTTGCACGCCGGCTGCAACGAGACCAAATACGATTATACCCATCGCCTTTTGTGCATCGTTACCACCATGGGAATACGAAAGTAATCCCGCAGATAGGATTTGTAAGGTACGAAATCCACGATTTAGCTTGGATCTAGATGTATTACCTGACCAAATAACGATATATTTGATCAACACCATGATGAGATAACCTAGAACGAAAGCAATGATAGGCGATAAAATAAGAATAATAATAATTTGCGTAAAGCCACTCCAATTCACGCCGTTAAAGCCTGCGCCCGCAATGACGGCACCAGCTAAAGCACCAAGTAGCGTGTGAGAGGAGGAAGATGGTATGGACAGATACCAAGTTAGCAAGTTCCAAATGATAGCCGCGAGTAAAGCAGCAATAACGACTTCAACACCGTTCTCGATCTTAGCGGGATTGGCGATACTTCCGCCAACCGTTTTGGCTACTTCAGAGGAAACCATAGCTCCCACAAAATTTAGAGTAGCTGCCATGATAATCGCAACACGAGGGCTTAACGCCCGTGTAGATATCGAAGTTGCAATTGCATTGGCCGTATCATGGAATCCATTGATGAAGTCGAATAGTAAAGCTAGTGCAACGATAACGATCAAATAAATTAACATGAATTCCTCCTTGCGTTTTCCAGTTGGAAAACATTCTTCGTACACATAGACATCTTGTTATCTTATGAGTAACGAAGGACTACGCTATCTAGAATATTTGCGACATCTTCGCAAGCATCGGTTGTTTCTTCAAGACGCTCATAAATTTCTTTGAGTTTAAAATCTTCGTACACGTCTTTACGTGTGATAAAGATTTGACGGATTCCTTCGCGCATCAAGCGATCACCATCATTTTCAAGCTTGTTTATAGCAACGGTATGCTCGGGAATTTGCATATACTTTTTCTTAGCCAACAGCTTGAAGGCATCTAACATATGTTGACAGGAGTCTACAATCACGCCTGAGAAATCTTTCATGTAGGTATCCGTATGAGAAACATTCAAATAGTCGAAACGAGCAATCGTTGCTTCAATACCATCTGTGACATCATCCACTTTGGAAGCCAGTACCATAATATCTTCCCGATCGATCGGGGTAATAAATACTTTGTTCAAACCTTTAAAGATGTCATGCGTAATTGAGTCGCCTGCATGCTCCAAATCATGAATCGCTTTAACGTATTCAATTGGCGGCTTATCACCCATCATAGCGGTGCGAAACAATTGTGCTGTTTGCAAGGCATTCTCTGCAGCACGGATGAGAAGTTGCAAGAAATCGACTTCGTTCTTTCTGCTGAATAACGTTGTCATAGAATCCTCCTAATTTTTACTATATGTACAAGTTTTTAAACGAATTTGTAAATCGAAAATGACCAAATTGTAGAAAAAACTCACAATGTTTAAAGTATCATATACATTAGGTCTAAAGCAACGAAAATTCCGTGACATTTTACAATTTCTTAACATCATTGGGATCATGCGCAGCTTCCTTGATTTTACAAGCTTGAAGATGTAAAGTTTATGGAGCAGCAGTTGTTTATAGAATGAGCATAGAGAGGGTTTTTTACTATGAAAAAAACATTAATTTCGAATGGTATTTTTATTTCTAATAAGGAAGACAAAACATCCATTAAGGGCTGCATGGTTATCGAAGGCAGTCAGATTACATACATCGGTGAAGACGTTCCAGAACGGCTTGAAAACTATGATGAAGTGATTGATGGGACTAATAAGTTGTACATGCCAGGGCTAGTGAATACGCATGGACATGCCGCAATGTCGCTACTGCGCGGATATGGTGATGATCTTGCATTGCAAGTGTGGTTAGAGGAAAAAATGTGGCCGATGGAAGGTAAATTCACTTCGCAGGATGTCAAATGGGGAACGCGTTTGTCGATTCTTGAAATGATCAAAGGCGGGACAACGACATTTGTCGATATGTACGACCATATGAATGAAGTCGCATTAGCCGTTCAAGATTCTGGTATGCGCGGCGTATTGACCCGCGGAGTGATCGGACTATGTCCGCCAGATGTACAAACAGCTAAGCTCATTGAAGCGACAGAATTCGCAAAAAATTGGCATGGTAAGGCGGATGGTAGAATTACGACAATGATGTCGCCGCATGCGCCATATACATGTCCGCCAGATTATATCGAGCGTATTGTACAAGCTGCCCATGATCTCAATCTGCCGATTCATACACATATGTCGGAAACTCGACGTGAAGTCGAAGGTAATGTGGAGCAGTACGGTGCAAGACCCGTTGCTCACTTGGAAAAGCTAGGCGTGTTTACACGTCCAACGCTTGTCGCGCATGGCGTTCATTTGAATGATGAAGAAATTGCCATTCTCCACAAGTATGATGTTCGTGTTTCCCATAACCCAGGCAGTAATCTGAAACTTGCGAGCGGTGTTGCCCGTTTACCAGAATTACTGCGTGCAGGAGTTAAGGTTTCCTTAGGTACAGATGGCGCGGCATCCAACAATAATTTAGACATGTTTGAGGAAATGCGTCTGGCTGCTCTGATTCATAAGGGAGTCACGGGCGATCCATTAGCTGTTCCTGCTAGGGAAGCCTTACTGCTCGGAACGCGTATGGGGGCAGAATCCATTTGGTTGGAAGACGTTGGATTACTTGAGTCTGGCATGAAGGCAGACTTCATTGCACTGGATATTGATCAACCGCATTTCTTACCTAAAACAGACTTTGTTTCTCACATTGTATATTCCGCTTGTGCGAAGGATGTCGTTGATGTATGTGTAGATGGCAATTGGATCGTACGTAAAGGTGAATGTCTAACACTAGATGAAGAGAAAATTAAACGTGAATTTGAACGATGCTTTGATAACCTAATAGGCTAATGCATAGGTTGAGTATTTGGACCTGGGGAGGTGCGCGGCGTTCATGAATGCGAAGCGAACAATTACACTTGGCGTTTTTATTGTCGCAACGCTGGGTGTTGTGCTTAGCCGATTCTATCTCAATGTGCAGAATGAACACTGGGATGAGAAGCGTGTGGCTGTTGAAAAAGCCTATGCGGGCAGCATGATGACGAAGGCTTCGAAGGTAGATTTTTTCTACGGTGATGAGGCATTTCAGATTGTATATGGGGAAAATAAGCTCGGACAGAGCTTAATTGCTTGGGTGTCCGACCAAGAAGTTCATACGGAAATGACGGAGGAAGCCTTCACAGCGGAGCAAGCACGAGCTGCTGTTGTGAAAAAGACGCCTAGCAGCCAAATTGAGCGTGTTATGCCAGGCAAGTTAGGAAATGACTATGTCTGGGAAGTGTTTTATAAGACGACGGATGATAGGGGTACAAGGCATTTCTATGATTATTACAAGTTCAATGAGGGTACCTACATAGATACTTGGCGGCTCAGTCTTCAATAAGAAGGCTGGGCTTTTTCTTTGTGGAGGTAGTGTTGTTTCGTGTTTCCACTGTTTACATAAGGCATGGAATGTATACCTTATGCTATACTAGTCGTATTGCTTTAGAAGCGAAAAAATATAGCTACACAGAAAGGTGGACGCCAATCCATGAAGATGAAGCTGCGCCTTTTACCTGTTATTTTGAGCGTGATTATTTCGGCCGGAGTACTTTTTGGAGGCTGGTTCGCCTATACAAGCTTTGCGATGGAAAATCCATTATCACATATAATTAGTAATGCTCCGGGTGTTACTAGCTCAACAATGAAGCTTTCTTCCAATCAAGTGAACATTGAATTGAGTTTAAAGTCTGACGCTAATTTACGAAATGTCGTTGAACAAATAAAGGAAGAAGGCGCCTCGATTATCGGGAATCGGTCTGTAAATATAAATGTAAAGAATCAATCGTCAGAGAAGCTGGACAAATGGTGGTCCAAAGCGTTATTTGAGGTGGCTCAGGCGATGGAAACGAAGCATTATGCGGATATTCCAACAACATTACAGAAATATGCAGATGGTGTACCTACAATAAAAGTAGATAGTGAAATGGATGAGCATAACGTGTACATTCGACTAACAGATGGTGATGCGACGAAATTTATCATGCTGCCAAGAATCTCCCAGATCGGAGTGTGGCCGAATGAGTAAAATATATAAGGAAATTGGTATTGGATTTATTCCTGTGCTGCTTGTATTTCTAGCCTTTCAAGGTATAAACGTGCTTCCAATCATATTCGTAAGTGCGCTTGGTATTACGTTTTTCTATATGATGAAAACCCGCGGCGGAATTGGAACTGCTGCAGGAGGCGGAGATCGAAAAAGCAAGAATCGGACGCCATCTTTTTTGACATTTGATGAAATTGGCGGGCAAGATCGTGCGAAGAAAGAATTGATGGAAGCTCTTGATTTCTTGATTAAACATGAGGAAATTAAGAAGCTAGGTATTCGTCCATTGAAAGGTTTATTACTAACAGGTCCTCCAGGAACAGGGAAAACCTTAATGGCGAAAGCATCCGCGCATTATACGAACTCCGTTTATATGGCTGCTTCAGGTAGTGAGTTTGTCGAGATGTATGTGGGTGTCGGTGCAAGCCGCGTACGTGATTTATTTAAAGAAGCTAGAGCTCGTGCTGTCAAAGAGGGCAAGGATAATGCGATTATTTTTATTGATGAGATCGATGTGATCGGTGGTAAAAGGGAAGGCGGACAACAGCGTGAGTATGACCAAACATTGAATCAACTGTTAACCGAAATGGATGGCATTCATACACATGAAGCGCCGCGCATTCTCATTATTGCTGCGACGAATCGTAAGGAAATGTTGGATAGCGCGTTATTGCGTCCAGGTCGATTTGATCGTCATATTGAGGTTGATCTGCCAGACAAGAAAGGTCGTCTAGCCATTCTAGCTATTCATGCCAAAAATAAGCCGCTTGCAGAAGGTGTATCACTGGATCAAACAGCCGATCAAACCTTTGGATTCTCAGGTGCTCAGCTGGAAGGTGTGCTTAATGAGGCAGCTATTTATGCCATGCGTGAAGATAAGCCAGCGATTGAGCAGCCTCATTTGGCTTCGGCGATTGATAAGGTTATGATGGGTGAACGAACAGATAAAGAAACGGCGAATGATGAGAAAGAACGTGTGGCTTATCATGAATTAGGCCATGCTATTATTGCAGAGCTAGTTCGTCCAGGATCCGTTTCACAGGTTACCGTTAGTCCGCGAGGGAAAGCGTTAGGGTATGTGCGTCATAATCCGCCACAGGATCATTATTTATATACGAAGGATTATATCGAAGATCAGATTATGATTGCCCTTGGTGGTGCAGCAGCGGAAGAAATGATCTATGGCGGTCGCAGTACCGGTTCTCGTAACGATTTCGAGCAATCCCTTTCGATGGTTCGTAATATGATGGACGCTGGACTCACTAGCTTAGGAATTATTGATCGTGAGATGGTGACGAAGGAACAGCTAATGAAAGAAAATGCAGCTATTCTGGATGCATTGATGCTTCGTACGAAAAAGATGTTAGAGGATCAGCGGGGAATTTTCAAGCATGCTTTTGCTATTTTGATGAAGGAAGAAGTGCTTTCAGGAGATACATTTAGAACCTTATTTGACGCCTCGGTGTCACAAAGTGCATAATAATGACCGTTGGCCAATTAGGCCAGCGGTTCTTGTCTTTACCTTCAGCATGACTTATACATATAATTATTAGGAAGACTTCATAAGATCGATGAACATGTGTAATTTCCGTGGGGAAATGAATGGAAGAAGGAGTAACAGGCTATGATGTTCAGAACAATTGGTGTAATCGGCGGCGGAACGATGGGGCAGGGTATTTCCGAAATGCTTGCAGCCCGGGGACTTGATGTGATTCTTGCCGAAAAATCAACAGATAAGCTGGATCGAGCAATTGAGCAGATCACGGTAAGCTTAGATAAACAAATTGAGCGATGGGCTTTGACAGAAGCAGAGAAGAAATCCATCCTCTCGAAAATTAAGAAAGCACACTCGATTCAGGACATGGCGTCTTGCGAGCTTGTTATTGAAACGATATCAGAAGACTTGAATGCGAAAAAGCATATCTTTTTCCAACTCAATCAAATATGCTCGCCTCATATCATTCTTGCAACCAATACCTCTACGTTAAGTGTAACGGAGATTGCTGCCATTACAACGCATCCAGAGCGTGTGATCGGTTTACATTTTCTGCATCCGGTTGCGAAGGTGAATCTTGTTGAAATCGTTCGGGCCATGAAAACATCCGATGAAACTTATAACCATTCGCGTCAGTTTGTGGACGAATTGTTGCAAAAGAAAAGTATCAAAGTCAATGAATCGCCGGGTTATATTACGACGAGACTGATTTGCACTTTGATTAATGAGGCGCTGCACACCTTATCAGAAGGTGTCGCCTCCGCGGAAGATATCGATCAAGCCATGCGCATTGGCTATGACTTCAAGCATGGGCCACTGGAGATGTGCGATCGCTTCGGGCTTGATGCTGTGTTGGCAGCACTCGAAGGGATGTTCCGTGAATACGGCGATATCAAATATCGGCCATCATATATGCTGAAGCAAATGGTTCGTGCGGGGCATCTCGGCGCGAAGACAGGAGAAGGCTTTTTCCGATATGACAAGGATGGTGACCGATTATGAATATTCTTGTGATCAATGCTGGCAGCTCATCAGTGAAATACCAGCTGTATGATATGGAAAATGCGACTGTGCTTGCCAAAGGCAGAGTGGAACGCATCGGGATGGATACGGCTATCCTCATGCATGAACCTGCTGACAAACCAGAATTTCATAAGGTTGATGAAATTCTGGAGCATACAACCGCCATCCGTCGCGTGCTAGATGTTCTTGTACATCCCGAACATGGTGTACTTTCGGCCATTTCGCAGATCGATGCCGTTGGTCACCGTGTCGTCCACGGCGGCGAATCGTTCAAGAACTCCGTCCTCGTCACCGACGAGGTGAAGAAGGAGATCCGGCGTCTCTTCGATTTGGCGCCGCTGCATAACCCGGCGCATATGCTTGGCATCTCTGCGGTGGATGCAAATATGCCTGGTGTGCCGCAGGCTGTCGTCTTCGACACCGCCTTCCATCAGTCGATGCCGGCGAAGGCCTACTTGTATCCGGTGCCGATGGCGCTCTACCGTAAGCATAAGGTGCGCCGCTACGGTTTCCACGGTACGTCGCACAAGTATGTCAGCGAGCGTGCCGCAGCCATCCTAGGACGCCCGCTGGAGCAGCTGAAGCTCATTACCTGTCACATTGGTAATGGAGCTTCCTGCGCCGCTGTATGGGGCGGCCAGTCGGTTGACACGAGCATGGGGATGACCCCGCTCGAGGGGTTGATGATGGGCACGCGCAGCGGCGATCTCGATCCGGCCATCGTCCCCTATGTGATGGGCAAGGAGGATTTGACGATCGGCGAGGTGAGCTCCATGCTGAATAAGCATAGCGGCCTGCAGGCGATCTCGGGGATCTCCAGCGATATGCGGGAGATCGTAGAAGCGATGGAAGCGGGCGATAAGAACGCTGGCCTCGCTTTTGAGATGTATGCGTATCGGCTGCGCAAATATATCGGGGCTTACGCCGCAGCGATGAATGGCGTCGATGCGATTGTTTTTACGGCAGGTGTCGGCGAGAATTCTGCGCCTCTGCGTCAAGCGGTATGCGAGGGATTGAGCTTCCTTGGTGTTAATTTGGATGGGGAAGCGAACACGCAAGGGAGAGGCATGGAGAAGCGTATAACAAAAGCTGGCTCAAGGGTTGAAGTGCTTGTGATTCCAACGAATGAGGAATGGGTTATCGCTCAGGATACCTATCGTCTCGTTCATTCACAACCCCGCTGATTCTTTCTTGGAAATCGGGAAATAGTGTACAATAGAGAAGATCTTCAGTTCTAGGGAGGAAGGATATCCAAATGAAAAGTACAATAGGTGAAGTTAAACATCATGTCGGCGAGTCAGTCACCATCGGCTGTTGGCTAAACAAGAAACGCTCAAGCGGTAAAATTCAGTTTTTGCAGCTTCGTGATGGATCGGGATACATACAAGGTGTAGTGGTAAAAAGTGAAGTGAGTGAAGAGGTGTGGGAAGCGGCTTCTAAGCTAACCCAAGAGAGCTCCTTATACATAACGGGAAAAGTGAAGGAAGATACGCGCAGTAAAGGCGGTTTTGAACTAGATGTGACAGGTGTAGAAATCATTCAAGTTACTGAAGAGTATCCGATTACACCGAAGGAGCACGGCGTAGATTTCCTTATGGACAATCGTCATCTGTGGATTCGGAGCCCGCGTCAGCGTGCGGTACTTGTGATTCGCGCAGAAATTATTAAAGCCGTTCAAGCATTCTTTAATGACCGCGGCTTTCATTTGGTGGATCCGCCGATCTTGACGCCTTCCTCCTGTGAAGGAACGACCAATTTGTTCCACACCAAATATTTTGATGAAGATGCGTTCCTAACGCAAAGTGGACAGCTATACATGGAAGCAGCAGCCATGGCACTAGGCCGCGTGTATTCCTTTGGACCTACTTTCCGTGCTGAGAAATCGAAGACTCGCAGACATTTGATCGAGTTTTGGATGATCGAGCCGGAAATGGCGTTCGTGGATCACGTGGAAAACCTTGAAGTGCAGGAACAATTCGTATCGCATATCGTGCAAACCGTTTTGGCTAATTGCCAGGCAGAGCTGGAGACATTGGAGCGGGATACCTCGAAGCTGGAGAAAATCAAAGGCAGTTTCCCACGTATTACGTACGATGAAGCTGTTGACTATTTGCAAAAAAATGGGCATGAATTCGCATGGGGTGAGGATTTCGGGGCGCCGCATGAGACAGCGATTGCTGCCCAGTATGAGACACCAGTATTCATCACACACTGGCCAACCGAGATTAAGGCGTTCTACATGAAGCCTGATCCTAGTCGTCCTGAAGTCGTACTGTGTGCCGATATGATCGCGCCAGAAGGCTATGGCGAAATTATCGGAGGCAGTCAACGGATCGATGATCCTGAATTAATGGAGCAGCGTTTCAAGGAGCATGAGCTATCCCAAGAGGCGTACCAATGGTACTTGGATCTTCGCAAATACGGCACTGTGCCGCATTCCGGCTTCGGATTAGGCTTAGAGCGTACAGTTGCTTGGATTTGCGGCTTGGATCATGTGCGTGAAACGATTCCGTTCCCACGTTTGTTATACCGTCTATACCCTTAAGTAGTGGCATTGTCCATGGGGAGAAAGGGGATCGACGCATGAGTACTCAAACGAATACACAGATGAAGATTGAAGCGATCCTGGTGAACAGCTTTTTGGAGGGGAGTGTCGCGGTACCGAGTCTGCTGCTCAAGCATTACCGTGCGCTGCTTTTGAGCGAGGTTGACGTTATGACACTCATCCATTTCATTTCTTTTGTTGAAAAGGATAAGAATAACTTCCCGACACTCGATGAAATCCAAGAGCGGATGTCAGCTTCGCCTGATGTGGTTATCGCAAGTGTGCAAAAGCTAATTCGAGAGCAGTTTATCGCGATCGACGAGGATACGCACGAAACAACAGGCTTTCGAAGTGAGCAGTACAACCTAACGCCGCTCTATAAGAAATTAGCGAAACGCGTAGCGGAGCAGCAGCTTAAAGAGTTAGCTGAAGTGGCCGCGCAAGCGCTGGCTCCTTCCGATGATCGCGTGAAAAACATTTATACTACGATCGAAAATGAATTCGCTAGGCCGCTAACGCCAATGGAACTGGAAACGATCAGCAATTGGTTAGATAAAGATATGTACAAAGAAGAGCTCATCATGATGGCGCTGAAAGAAGCGGTATTTGCCGGGAAAGTCCATTTCCGATATATTGATCGGATCTTGCTCGATTGGAGTCGTAATCGCGTTTCAACGGTGGATCAAGCCAAAGAATATTCGCAGCGGTTCCGACAGACGAGATAAGAAGACACAAGAAACAATAGAAACAAGAAAAACGTCCAATTCTTCACTCCAAAGGGAGGAAGGTTGGACGTTTTCTATTTGCAGCATCGAATTAGTCGAAAAAATCGACTAACTAGTGAGAATCGAGCTTTATTTATGCAGCAAATGCGAGCGGTACACATATTCGAATAGGAATTCGAATGCCTCAAGATGACGTTTCGCCTCAAACGCATTGGCGCCCCAAGCGTAGATCCCGTGCTTACGAAGTACGATACCCGGAATACGAGGTACAATCGCACCTTCGACAAGCGCAGCAATGCGCGGAATTTCCGCATAGTTCGGCAGGACCGGAATTTCAATCTGAGCTTCCTCGTCCCAAATGTTGAAAGCTTTGATCAACTCAACGCCATCAACTGGTATGCTCCCACGCTCACCATAAAGCTCGGAGACTAAGTTGTTGAAGATGGTATGCACATGGAAAATAGCGCCTGCACCTGTTAATCGGTAAATTTCACTATGGATTAATGTTTCCGCTGAAGGCTTCAGGCTCGTAGCTTCTGTTGGCAAGCCTTTCTCATTAACGAGAAGGAAATCCTCAGGTGTTTGGACGGATTTATCTTTACCGCTAGACGTGATAGCGAAGGTGAAAGCAGTCGGCTCATAGCCGCCAACACGCACAGATAAGTTACCGCTTGTCGCAGGAAACCATCCGCGTGCCGCTAGATTAGCCTTGATGTCACGTAAGTCAGCGAATGCACGCTGTTTTTCTTCTAGTAAAATACTCATTTGACCGGTTCAGCCTCCAATTGCTTAATAATATCGAAGAATGTTTCGAAGGGGTGGTATGCATAGCCGAGTTGATCACAACGCTCAATAAGATGTGATCTGGCAAAAATCGTATCCACAAGCTTAGCGCCTTCAAAATCGGTGATGCTGTCTCCGATAATAATTCGCTCATACCGTAGGGGATCGTATGACCGAATGATGCTTGTTTTGCACATGCCGCAATCGGTTACGCAATGAGTATCACACGGATTCGGCCATAAGATCTCGATGGTTTCCCCTTCGAAAGAGCTGGCATTGCAATAAATATGATCCTCAGGAATCGCGAACGCGCGAAGCAGCGGGTAAATAAAGAAATCGATGCCTCCGCTTGTGATCAAAAGCGTGATTCCTTGCTCCTTGCAGTAGGAGACAAACGCTTCAAAGCCATCGCGGATCGTGGCATTATGGATGGCATAATTCACAATCTCAGCCTTACGTGAGGTAGGCAGCAAGGCAAACATCGCCCCAACACCTTCACGAATGGAGATTTGCTGCGTCACAATTTGCTCGACGATGCCTTCCCAGCCTTCTGGATTGAAGTGCTTCATAATGGCTACGATGTTATCGTTAACGGTGATTGTACCGTCAAAGTCACAAAAGATAATACGTTCCTTGCTCATTCTCTAATCCCCCATGTGTCAATAGCTGATTGTAGCTCTGGATGTGTTAGGGCGTAGTCGCGCAGGGTTTTCCCTTTGAGAGTCGCGTCGATCGCTTGGCGGAACGCTTGTCCACCTGCGATGGTTCCCATCGGGTGACCGTGGATACCGCCACCAGCGTTCACGATCACATCCTGTCCGAAATCTCGCAAAATGAGCGGAACAAGACCAGGATGAATTCCCGCGGACGGAACCGGGAAGCTTGGTGCCAATTTCAATGCAACATCAGACGGAGCCTGATAAGTGTAATCTTTACGTAAATCCTGCGTTAGCAGCGCGTGCTTAATAGCCAAATTTTCTTCCTTCGGCATTACAACGGAGCCGTACGGGGAAGGGAATAACACCAAATCAGCACCAGCAAGACGCATGAGCTTGCCTAGAAGGACAGAAGGCGAGATACCGTAATGCGGTGACGGATAAGTGGCGCCAGCCAAAGCAGGATGAGCCATGATCGGAATGTTAATGTCTGGATCCGCGCTTAGTTCATGCAGAACATCAAAGCCGTAAGCCAATACATTGAAAAGCAAAGCATTTGCACCAGCCGCAATTGCTTTCTTGGCCCCAGCAGCGAGTTTGGATGTTGATCCCGTCAAATTAACCGCATAAAGCAGCTTTTGACCCGTTTCCTTCGTCGCTTGCTCGGCTGCTTCAAGACAAATAGCAATTCGTTTCTCCATCGGCGTTAACGGATTTTCGAATAAAATCTCGTCGTCCTTGATAAGATCGACGCCACCAGCGGCTTGCAAGTAAAACTGCTCGCGAAGGGCCGGCAGCTCGTACCCTACGACAGACTTGAAGATGCTCATAAGCAGCGGTCGGTCATGTACGCCAAGCAGATCACGAACACCTTGCATCCCAAATTTCGGGCCAGGGAACCCGGCAAGGAAATCGGAAGAGAAGGCGAGGTCGATCAGCTTGATTTTTCCATCCATAGACAGCTTGCCGAATACAGTCACTAACAGAGCAGGAATATCCCTGCTGTAGTTCACATCGGGATAAGCGATAGTTATATCCGCATAGCGGCCTGAAGCAGGTTCACCAAAAGCAGGCTCGTGGACTTCAACGGAAACGACTTTGCCCAGATGCTTCTCCATAGAAGCCTTCTGTGCCTCTGGCAATTCCGTCCAACTGCCAACGGTAAGACCAACGGCAATGCTTGTTGCTTTTTTATGAAAATCGGCTTTCTCATCGAAACTCCGATAGGTGGCTAAACAATAGGAACTCATAACTTACTTTCACCTGCTTTAAGTAGAATTCATACTAACTTGTAAACTGAAAAAGTGGATTAGACCGATTTGCCTACTGTGCTGGTTGCAGCAATTTGCTCGCCCATTTCCTTCGCACGTGCAGCGGAGTGGAACACAGCTTGGGCGACAGCTTCGCTGAATTGATAGCGATCTAAGGCTTCAATCGAAGCTTGTGTTGCTCCGTTAGGTGATGTAACTTTGCGGCGCAGCTCAGCCGGATCTTCCTTCGTATGCTGTACCATGTGTGCGGCACCGAGGAAAGTTTGAAGCGTTAATTGCTTCGCATCTTCTTCAGATAGACCGCCTTCAATACCCGCTTTAATCATCGCTTCCATGAAGTAGTACACATATGCAGGACCACTTCCAGAAACGCCAGTAAGAACTTCAAGCTTATCTTCGTCCACAATCGTGACGGTCCCAACAGCTTCAAACATTTGGATAGCAAACTGCTTGAATGTAGCATTAACCTTAGAGGAGAAGCTCATTCCTGTTGCGCCTAATCCAATCGTGGAAGAGGTGTTAGGCATCGTACGAACGATAGGCATGTTGGTTTGCAATAATCGTTCAGCTTTATCAATGGATAAGCCGGCAATGACGGAAATAAGCAGCTGTCCCTCGTTCAATAATGGCCCAAGCTCAGCAAAGGCAGATTCGACATCCTTAGGCTTCATGCAAAGTACAACAACGTCTGCTTCGCGAATGAACGCATCTTTCGTTACAGGATCCGAGCTTGCATGCAAGCCGTATTCGGAACGAAGAAATGCTAATCTGTCCTGGTTGGAGCGATTCATCATATATACATTCTGCGGATTAGCAACTTCTGTCTGGATGAGACCGCGGACGATGGCTTCCGCCATGGAACCTGCGCCTACAAATGCAATTTTGGCTTGTGAAATATTCGTGGACATCGGGCATTCCTCCTTAGTATATACGGCTTATTCGCGTATTTGTCCGCTTCCATAGATGCGGTATTTGGTCGAAGTTAAAGCAGGAAGTCCCATAGGACCACGTGCGTGAAGCTTCTGTGTGGAAATGCCGATCTCTGCGCCGAATCCAAACTCAAACCCATCAGTAAAGCGCGTCGAGGCATTATGGTACACCGCTGCAGCATCTACTTCCTGTAGGAATCTCTCTGCATTGGCAGTATCTTCCGTCACGATACATTCGGAGTGCATAGTCCCATAGTCACGAATGTGAGCGAGGGCCTCATCCAAGTCTTTAACAACCTTAATAGATAAAATATAATCGCCGTATTCTGTTCCCCAATCAGCCAGTTCAGCAACTAACATACTTGGAACTAAGCTTCTTGCACGCTCGTCTCCTCGTAATTCAACATGAACGCCTTGGAACGCTTCGGCAATCGCTGCTAAGTGCTTTTCAGCAATGGCTTCGTGTACAAGTAAGGTCTCCATACTATTACAAACAGAAGGACGCTGCGCTTTCGCATTAATCCCGATACGAACGGCCATATCAAGTTGTGCACTTTGATCTATAAAAGTATGACATACCCCTGCGCCTGTTTCAATGACTGGGACAGAGGCGTTATTGACAACATTTTGAATAAGTGAGTGACCGCCACGTGGAATCAGTACATCAATTAGGCCATTCAACTTCAGCATTTCATCGACAGAGCTGCGATCCGCACTAAGAATTAACTGCAGGGCATCAGCCGGAAGGGCCGATCGCTCTAGGGCTGAATGTAGTACCTCCACAATTTTCTCATTCGAAAATAGGGCAGAAGAGCCGCCACGCAGCACAACAGCGTTGCCGGTTTTAAGACATAAGCCTGCGGCATCGACCGTTACGTTCGGTCTAGCTTCATAAATAATACCTATGACGCCTAACGGTACACGGATTTTGCGGATCCGCAGACCGTTCGGGCGGTCAATAGACTCGAGCGTATCTCCAATCGGATCAGGAAGCTCTGCGATTTGACGTAGGCCTTCTGCCATCGCCGCAATGCGCGTTTCGTTCAGCGCCAGACGGTCGAGAAGAGAAGCACTGGTACCCAGCTCTTTGCCACGCTGCAGATCCTTAGCGTTAGCTTCGATGATCGCTTGCTGCTCCGTAATTAGGGCATCTGCCATAAGAAGCAAGGCTGCATTTTTTTGCTCGGTTGTGAGATTGCCCATTGCTTGGGCAGCTTGCTTGGCAAGCTTGGATTTACTTATAACTTCACTCATGGGAAGACCTCCTAGTTGAAAAAGGTTTGGCAATGCGATAACAATTGTTCCACGTTAAGCTCATAGGCAGCGCCGGTACGGCGTTCTTTACATTCGACAATGCGTTCGTTCGATTTCTTACCAACGGTTAGTCGCAATGGGAAGCCTAGTATATCGGCATCATTAAATTTCACGCCAGGACGTTCCTCGCGATCATCCCAGAGGACGGAGTAGCCTGCGCGAGTTAAGTTTTGGTACAGCTCTTCAGATAACTTCATCTGAGCTTCATCAGCAACATGTACGGTTAAAAGATGAATCGCATAAGGCGCAATAGCGTTTGGCCATATAATACCTCGCTCATCCTGATGCTGCTCAATGACGGCAGCCAAGACACGAGAGACACCAATTCCATAGCAACCCATAATCATAGGCTCGGAGATCCCATTTTCATCAGTAAAGGAAGCGCCGAGGGATTCGCTATATTTGGTGCCGAGCTTAAATACGTGCCCGACTTCAATGCCTTTGGCAAACGCGAGTTCATGTCCGCAGTGGTTACAGCTTTCGCCTTGACCAACATTGCGAACATCCGCATAGGTGATGTCAGGCAGATCACGCTGAACGTCCACATGCTGAAGATGGTAATCCGCTTCGTTGGCGCCGACCACAGCGTTCGTTAAGCCTCTAATCGACGTGTCTGCAATCAACTTGACGGATGACAGACCAATCGGTCCGATAAATCCAGCGATTGAACCCAGTGCAGAGATGTCGGCTTCAGAGAGCATCGTGACGTCATGACCGCCAAGAACCTGCTTAAGCTTGATCTCATTGATTTCGAGATCACCTCTTACAAGCACGATTACAGGCGCACCTTCCGCTTGAACGGCGACGGATTTGATGATTTGCTGTGGTTCAATGTGAAGGAATTGGCTTAATTGTTTGATCGTTGTTACTCCAGGGGTATGCACTTTGGTAGGTTGTGCGTTGGGAATGTCGCTAGACGATGCACATGCATTAGTGATGGTTCCTGATGCTTTCTCCAAATTAGCCGCATACTGACAGGAAGGACAATGTACGATCGTATCCTCGCCAACCTCGGCAAGTGCCATAAATTCATGCGTATCCGTACCGCCAATCGCGCCGGAATCGGCTTCAACGGCACGGAATTGCAAGCCGCAGCGCGTGAAAATGTTGACATAAGCATCGAACATCGCTTGATAGCTGGCATCGAGTCCGCTTGCTGATCGATCGAAGGAGTAGGCATCCTTCATTAGAAATTCACGTCCACGCAGCAGGCCGAATCGTGGTCTGCGCTCATCGCGATATTTCGTTTGAATTTGATATAACGTAACAGGTAGTTTTTTATAAGAATGAATTTCGTCTTTTACGAGTGTAGTAATGACTTCCTCATGGGTGGCGCCTAACGCAAACTCGCGACCATTTCGGTCTTCCAGTCGCATCAATTCGGGACCATAGACATCCCATCTTCCTGATGCTTTCCATAATTCGGCAGGATGGAGAGCAGGCATGAGCATTTCTTGCGCACCTGCGCGGTCCATTTCTTCTCGCACGATCGTTTGAATATGTTGGAGGGCCTTGAGACCCAAAGGTAAGTAGGAATAAATACCGCTGGATAGCTGGCGAATGAGTCCTGCTCGCAGCATCAGTCGGTGACTGGCTGCTTCGGCATCTCCCGGCACATCGCGTAAAGTAGGGTTAAGTAATCGTTGTTGTCTCATGATTAAGGGAGAGCCTCACTTTCTATCTGAATCAAAGGTTAGGTCAAAGGCACCCATTCATCGCGGTGGATGACTTCGATGCGTGAGACCTCGACACGTTTCTGGACTTCGTCTGTAGAGAGGCCTGCCGCGGCTTGCACTTGCCAAGTCGCATAGTTGACGACGCCGCGGCCCAGCAGCGTGCCTTCACTGCATATCACCTCGACGACGTCGCCGGGGTGGAAGTCGCCAACCGCTGCGGTGATGCCAGCGGGGAGCAGGCTCTTGCCGCCGTTGATCAGGGCCGCTTTGGCGCCTTGATCAACGATGATTTGCCCTTGGGGCAGCGAGTGGTAGCCGACCCATTGCTTCTTGACCGGCAGATTGTTCAGCACCGTGTCAAAGTACGTGCCCTTGCCGGTGCCGTTCACGGCAAGCTGTAGATCATCGGGCTCCAGCACGCGCCCGATAAAGACCGGCACGCCCCCGCGCATCGCGATGCGGGCGGCCTCGACCTTGGAGCGCATGCCGCCGGTGCCGACCGCGCTCCCAGAGCCTCCAGCGAAGCTGAACAGCTCATCGCTGATGGCGTCTACGCGATCGATGCGCTGCGCGTTCGCGTTTTTGCGAGGATCGTCCGTGTACAGGCCGTCCATATCCGTGATGATGATCAATTTGTTCGCTTTGACCAAATTGCCTACGAGTGCTGACAACGTATCGTTGTCGCCGAATTTCAGTTCATCCACCGAGACGGTGTCATTCTCGTTAATGATTGGGACGACGCCGCGCTGCAACAGCTCGTCAATCGTCATCATCGCGTTCTGCACGCGCTTGCGGTTGGAGAAGTCGTACCGAGTCAGTAGAATTTGCGCCACGCTTACGCCGTGGGACGCAAATGCCTCATGGTACGCTTGCATTAAGAGCGCTTGGCCGACGGCTGCGGCGGCCTGTTTTTCATGCAGTACCTTGGGCCGCGTGCGGTAGCCAAGGGAAGTGAAGCCTGCGGCGACTGCGCCTGAAGTGACGAGCAGCACCTGACTGCCGCTGCGCTGCAATTGCGCAAGTTCAGACGCAAAAAAGCGTATTTTATCCGGATTCAAGCCGCCCGTATCTGAGGTTAACGAGGAACTGCCAATTTTGACGACGATTCGCTGAGTCATATTCATCCCATCCTTCGGTTTCCAACTATGTAGATACAAAAAAGACTCCCGTCCTCAAACATAAGGACGAAAGTCTGTTGCTTCCGCGGTACCACCTTAGATTAGCGCACGTCAAAGACAAAGCGCTCCACTCTAGATTCCCTGTATAACAGTAGGGCTCTGTTCAACTCATCGTTGACGGTTCAGGGGCGGGTTCGGATTCGGTTCACGGCAAGCTCTCTCAGTCGGTGGAGCTTACTCCCTGGTTACGTGCGGCTCGATTCGTACTATTCCCATCATAACATTGCTGTTTGGAATTTTAATTTTATTTAGAATAGCATGGTACGCGAGACTTTGTAAAGTAGCAAAAGCCTTGATTCGTAAGGATTTAACTAAAACAAATTCATCTTCCCGATCCGCTGCACAGCTTCAGCCAATCGTTCCTCGGAAGACAGGAGTCCTAGTCGAACATAGCCTTCACCATGTGTTCCGAAGCCTACACCTGGTGCCACAACAACTTTAGCTTCTTCCAATAGTAAATCGGCAAGACTTTGTGACGAATGACCCTTCGGTACAGGCAGCCATGAGAAAAACGATCCTTGCGATGGCTTAGCCTTCCAGCCAATGCCTGCAAGTGCTGTATACAGCGCATTACGACGGCTTTCGTACACATCACGAAGTTCTGACACACAGTCCTGGGACGATGTCAATGCTGTCGCAGCAGCCACTTGAATGCCGCCGAACAACGAGCAATAGTAGTGATCTTGCATTAAGTTGATGAGGCGAATCACTTCTTTGTTACCTAAGGCAAAGCCTACGCGCCAGCCGGCCATGTTGTACGTTTTGGATAACGTATAGAACTCAATGCCTACTTCTTTGGCACCCGGCGTTTGCAAGAAAGAGATAGGCTTCTGACCATCAAAGCCAATAGCACCATAGGCGAAATCACTGGCTACAACAACGCCATTTCGTTCAGCGAATGCAACCGTTTCTTCATAAAATGAAGCAGGGGCTGTCGCACCTGTTGGGTTGTTCGGGTAGTTGATGAACATCAACTTCGCACGGTCGAGGTCAGATTGCTTCAATTGTGAGTAGTCAGGCAAAAAGTTATTTTCTTCCCGCAACGGCATGAAAGCCATCTCGGCACCTGCAAGTGCTACCCCAGACCAATAGTCTGGATAACCTGGGTCAGGAACAAGGCAGACATCACCTGGATTCAATAAGCATTGGGCAATTTCGATGAGACCTGTTTTGCCGCCAAAAAGGATTGCCACTTCCGTATCCGGATCCAGATCAACATTGTGATCTTCCTTATAGCGCTGTGCGATCGCTTGTTTCAAGAAGGGAAAGCCGCTGAATGGAGGATATTTATGATACAAAGGATTCGCAGAAGCTTCTTGGATGGAAGCTACAATATGCGGAGGCGTCGGGCGGTCTGGGTTCCCTTGGCCCAAATTAATGACGTCATGGCCTGCGGCGATTTGTGCATTTGCTTTACCAACGAGCGTTGCGAAGAATTGTGTTGGCAGATCCTTCATTCTTTCAGCTGGTTGTATAGCAAATCGAGATGATGTTGAAGTTACGTTTGTCACGGTTTAATTCACACTCCGGAGGTCGGGATTTTAAACTATACCCTAAATGTAACATGATTAAACTTTTTTTCATAGTCGATGAAGATATTCGATTGTACTTCATTTTGCCCGTGACATACAATGAAGGCAATCAAGAACGAAGGAGATGATTCAGGATGACGGATAACACGCAAGTGGCTGATGTTTTTCTGCAGGAATCGATTCGAGCTTTTCAGAGTATGAAGAAGTTGGCGGACAGAGCTTTTGCTCAAACTGCGGATTCATTTTTCTTTCGGACAATAGATGAAGAATCGAATTCACTTGAGGTGCTCATTAAGCATATGCATGGCAATATGTTGTCCCGTTGGACTGACTTTTTAACCTCCGATGGGGAAAAAGAGACGCGAGATCGCGATGGCGAGTTTGAGGGGGATAGCTTTTCCCGTGCAGATTTGATTGCCCTTTGGGAAGAAGGCTGGCAAGTGCTGTTCACAACACTGCACGCGCTGACATCCGATGATGTGCTATCTCATGTACGAATTCGTGGTGAAAACCATACGGTACTGCAAGCCATTCAGCGACAAGTATCCCATTATGGGTATCATGTCGGTCAAATCGTTTTTCTTTGCAAACATTGGTCCTCTCAGGAATGGCAAACGCTGAGTATTGCTAGAGGTCAGTCAAAGCTTTTTAAACCAACCATATAGTTACAGGGGCAAGTCCTTGTTGAGTTAGGCACACATTTCGACTAGTATGTACACATATAGCATTTTTCTTGAACTGGAAGGAGCCTTTCGATGTCTTCACAATTACTTAACCTTGCTCTCATTCAAATGGATATTACCATCGGTGATCCAGATAGCAATTTTGCTCACTTAGAGAAGCTGCTGCTCGAAGCTGTAGAAGCTGAACAGAAGCCAGATGTTCTTATTTTTCCAGAAATGTGGAACACGGGCTATGCCCTAACTGAAATCCATCAACTAGCTGATGTGAATGGGGAAAGAACGAAGGCGTTTTTGAGCAGTTTTGCTCGTACACATCGCGTGAATATTATTGGCGGCTCAATTGCTGATAAAAGAGAGGATCGTGTGCTCAACACGATTTATGCCTGGGATCGCGAAGGTCGCGAGATCGCGGAATATTCCAAAATCCATCTATTCCGACTCATGGATGAAGAAAAATTCCTAGACAGCGGGGAAAAACTGGGCTTGTTTGAGCTTGAAGGCGTACCTGCAGGTGCGATGATCTGTTATGATATTCGTTTTCCGGAGCTGTCACGTAAATTAGCGTTAGACGGGGCGCGAATTTTGTTCGTGCCAGCAGAATGGCCGCATCCACGCCTGCATCACTGGCGAACTCTTCTTATGGCACGTGCCATTGAGAATCAAATGTACGTGGTCTCTTGTAATCGTGTAGGGACGAGTGGTACGACGAATTTCTTCGGTCACTCGATGGTTATCGACCCTTGGGGCGAGGTATTGGTGGAAGGCGATGAGAGTGAAGCGATTCTTCGCACTCAGATCGATTTAGAAGAAGTTGTCCGTGTACGGGGCAAGATCCCTGTTTTTGAAGATCGCCGGCCCCATTTATATTAGAAGTTGTTCTAAAAGTCGTCTTTTGATCGCGAAGCAAGCCAGGCAGTAATTCGACATCGAATCTTGTGTTCACCTTTGAAGTCCGGTGCTCATGTAGGTTTTGCCTACACTCCGCTCCTCCTTCTTCAGGTTCTCACAACCTTCTCGGCGCTGAAAACCCGACTTTTAGAACTCGTATTATATGGAAAGTTGATTTTTGCAGCGATATTTTGTAAACTAAAACCAATTGAATGATCAATTGTGGCTGTGAAGGATGAATAGTACTTGAAACACTTCATATTCAGCGAGTTGGGGATTGGTGTAAGCCCAGCATGAAGCTCAAGGAAACGGCTATCCGGAGCCAATACGATAAAGGGGATGCATGCTCTTCCAGATGTATCAACTAGGGTGGAACCGCGGGTGCTCGAGCTCTCGTCCCTAGGCATTATTTGATGCCTTTGGATGTTGAGCTTTTTTGATGTCTGCTCATGTCCAAACGGTCGTCATAGGGCGTTGACCCACTAACTAGAAGCTTAATTAAGGAGCGATTGAACAATGAGTGTAACGATGGAGCAAGTTGTCGCATTAGCGAAGCACAGAGGATTTGTTTTTCCAGGTTCAGAAATTTATGGCGGTTTGGCAAATACGTGGGATTACGGCCCGCTTGGAGTTGAATTGAAGAACAACATTAAACGCGCTTGGTGGAAAAAATTCATTCAAGAATCCCCGTACAACGTAGGGTTAGACGCGGCAATTCTGATGAACCCGCAAGCTTGGGTAGCATCAGGTCACGTAGGGAACTTCAACGATCCGATGATCGATTGCAAAAGCTGTAAAGCCCGTCACCGTGCGGATAAATTGATTGAAAACAAGCTAGCTGAGAAAGATATTGAAATCATCGTTGATGGGATGACCTTTGATGACATGATGAAGCTGATCGTGGAGCACAACATTGTGTGTCCAGATTGCGGAAGCAAAGATTTCACGGATATCCGTCAGTTCAACCTGATGTTCAAAACATTCCAAGGCGTAACAGAAGCAAGTTCAAACGTCGTTTATCTACGTCCTGAAACCGCACAAGGGATCTTCGTTAACTTCAAAAATGCACAACGCACCATGCGTAAAAAGCTGCCATTTGGTATCGGCCAAATCGGTAAAAGCTTCCGTAACGAAATCACGCCAGGTAACTTTACGTTCCGTACACGTGAATTCGAACAAATGGAGCTAGAGTTCTTCTGTAAGCCAGGTGAAGATTTGAAATGGTTCGAATACTGGAGAAGCTTCTGCCATAACTGGTTGCTTTCCCTAGGTGCCAAAGCTGATAATCTTCGTCTTCGTGATCATAACGAAGATGAATTGTCCCACTATAGTAATGCTACTACTGATATCGAGTACAAATTCCCGTTTGGTTGGGGCGAGCTTTGGGGCATCGCGGATCGTACGGACTACGATTTGAAGCAGCATATGACGCATTCCGGTGAAGATTTCAACTACATCGATCAAGAAACGAACGAGCGTTATGTACCTTATTGCATCGAGCCTTCACTTGGTGCTGACCGTGTAACATTGGCGCTTCTGATTGATGCGTTCGAGGAGCAAAAGCTTGAAGGTGATGACAGCCGTACAGTGCTTCACTTCCACCCAGCGTTAGCTCCAATGAAAGCAGCGATTTTCCCACTTTCCAAGAAATTGAGTGAAGGCGCACAAGCTGTATTCGCAGATCTTGCGAAGCATTTCATGGTGGATTACGATGATACAGGTTCAATTGGTAAACGTTACCGTCGTCATGATGAGATCGGTACGCCGTTCTGTATCACTTACGATTTCGAATCCGAAACGGATGGTCAAGTAACAGTTCGCGATCGTGATACAATGGAACAAACACGTATGCCGATTTCTGAATTAAAAGCCTATATCGAAAATTCCCTTCAATTCTAATTGGGGATATTCAATTTAATAGCTACTAGCAAACCCCTTGTAAGCACGTCGAGAGACGCAAGCCTACAAGGGGTTTTTCTTTAGATCACATAGTCTAAGACTTCACTGTAAGGTAAATAACGTCGAACTTCACGAATCGGCGGTGTATAAACATGGATCGAGATGGCCGGCTCATGGAAAGGGTTGCTAAGCTGGTGAATTTGCTCCGCTGGCGCCGTGAAATATTCGCCAGCTTGAATGAAATCGTCCTTCTGAGCAATCGGATAACCGTTAGTGTCTAACGTGAAGGATGAATTCACTAAGGAACCTGCGACTAGATAAGCCGCGCCAATGGACAAGCCATGGTTATGGATAGCTGTTGAACGGGAAGCGGGAATATGAATGATGATAACTTCTAGATGTGGACTGCTATACACGACATTTCTACCATAAGGCAGCTGTTTGGGTTCGGTTTTGAAATCAGGAACGAAGATAAGACTTCGCTCGATCGATTGAAGTGCCTCTTGCAATTGCTCCAGTGTTGGGTTTTGCAACTTACAGAATGTCTGTTCAATTGCTCTGATGAGCGACATGGGCTTCCGCCTCCTAGGCATTCTTATCACTTTATCAATATTAATTGGGGAAAGGATAAGTTTTATTTATATAATATGCCTCTGAGGTATAAAGGGTTAGGGATAAATGTAGGATTTTTGCGTGTTTAACTCGAAAAGGCGGCATACGTGGGTGAGACGATCTTCTTAGAACCTCCACAGTAAAATCTAAATAGGGACGCTTGATTATGATATATCCTACGAATGGCACATGTCAGAAATCCCATTTTATGGCTACAATTATGCAAACGCTGTCTTTTTGTAGTGCAAGTATACTATCTTCTAATAATTACTACCTTTGCACTATTTCAAGCATTCGAATTGAGCCTTATAGTTAGTGTCACATGCGCGAAAAATACAACATTTTGTAAAGGTAGTGATGGAAAAACAACGGCATACGACATGAATTTCAATTCTACTCACAGCATGGATGCTATTTCAATTCAAGGTTACATAGGGAACGGGAGTGGAATTGATGAATGGATTAGCTGAAGAGACGCAAATGCATGAATTCACAGAGAGAGTCGGCATCTCACAAACGGAGATTGCCAAGCTACATGAGAAATCATTTCTTAATGGCGTTCAAAGAGATTCGACGCGAGTGAGGTTTCGCGTGCAAGGCAAAATGATGGAACGGCTACTAGCTAAAAACCAAGTACTCATGGATGTCATCCTTCGGCAAGCACATCTGAAGACGAACACCTTCTACTTTCCTAATTTATTAATGGTTACGGATAATCATGGGGTCATTTTGACAATTAATGGGGATGAAAGATCGATCTTGCAAGCAGCTAATTTAAATAATATCGGAATCGGATCTTCCTTATCTCTTTCTAGTGCAGGGACCAATGCTGTATCAGCAGCCATTGATCTTCAACGACCGGTTTGGATCAGTGGGGAGGATCATTATCTGGATACGATGCACAACTGGGTAACGATGTGCGTTCCGATACAAATAGCTGATAATCAAATCATGGGTTACTTAGTTTTGACCGCTTTTCAGTACATTTCTGCACCATTTATGTATCCATGTATCAAATCGATTGCACTTCTACTTGAATATGAGTTAAGGAAGACGGAGCTGCAAAGTAAAACATGGTTCGTGGAGGAAATGCTGGAAGAACGGTTGAAAGCCTTCAAGCTGACGCTGCGTGAGAAAGAAGTCGCTACGTATTGGCTGTTAGATTATGATTATAAGCAAATTGGCAAGGTTTTGGGGATCAGTGAAAATACCGTGCGCGTCTATGTAACGAAGATCAATCGTAAGCTGAAAGTGAATTCCAAAGCTTCTCTGATCTTAAGTGTTCTTGGCGCGATATAGAGATGTAAGTAAAAAGTCATTCATATGCGTTACATTGGTAATAAAGTGTTAGGAAGCACATGCTATATACATAATGACGAATCAGGTTAAGAAATTGTTCAATTTGTAGAAAAAAAGCTTCTATCTCACGATGATCGTGGAGGTGGAAGCTTTTTTTTCATCTTCAGCGCTCGTACCACTAGAAACCAGGGGAAATAATACGGTTAAAAGTGAGGAAAAGCCTGAGTGAACTCTGGTTTTCTTCAACAAGTAAGGCTAAACTGTCCAGGAGTACTTGGAAGTACCGACATTTTGTTACGAATTCATGTGAAATTATTGTAGATCGGCATACGAGGAAGACCCATTTTTTAAGGAATTTGATGAAATTGCGCGTACGAGCTGATGCATATGCATGAGTTATATAGAATGAACGATCACTATGATGTATATACGAGCTCCGAAAGAACTACATGAAAACGCTTCCTTTGAACGATGTACGGCGTGAATTCCCGACTTCTGTCCTCCTAGAATGCGTCAAATAGCTTGAAATGCCTATGAAATGGCCTGAGAACGACTATCGTGGCTTAAGAATTATAGTTCATGCATTAGGTCATTCGAATTAATAAATATGTATGATTTGCTCTACAGAAATTACCGTCTATATTTGAGGCATCCCACCGAAATAAGAGGGAATATGTCGAGCTTTGAAGGACGGTAGGCTATGAGACAAAGAAGAAAGGCCTTGATCCTGCAGCCTATTAAATGGATTCTTCTTCTAGGCGTTGTCGGTTCTGGAAGTGTATACGGATTATCGGCCGCAGGGTTTATCGAGTGGAATTCGGAACATAAATTGGAAAGTTTGATGTTCTGGAAATCCACCGACAATGCTTCAACAAAAGGAATAGCGCAAGCAGCTGGCGTGGATAAAGAAAATGCGAAGGCATCGATTAAACCAACACCGACTGCTAGTGTGGCAGCAACGACATCGCCGGCAGCTACACCTGCAAGCACACCAATAAGTTCACCAACAACGACACCAGAGGCGGCATCAACAGACAAGACAACAACGACAGGTTTGCAAGTCTTATCGCAAGCTCAAAGTATTGTCACTGTGAATGCGAATGAGAAAGCGTGGCTGGAGCAAGCGGGATTGATCAAGCTAGAGCCAGGGAAGCTTTTTTCCTATCAAGCATGGTTGACCGAGGCTAGCAAAGCGAAGGTGCCTGAGAAGAAGGCAGAAGAGTTATCACATGTAGCTTCGTTATTGTATGAAGCTGCACTGCGTGCTGGGATGCAAGTTGGCGAGCGCTATGCTCATCAAGATAATCCCACCTATGCACCTGCTGGATTTGATGTTGATTTTCAAGGTGAGCAGAAAGATTTAACTTTCTATAATTCGTTAGGCGTTCCCATTACAGTAGGCGTGATTTACAACGGTGAAACACCAGTCGTTACTTTCAATGGGAAACCGAAAGCCGATTGGAAAGCTCCGAAAATTACGGTGAGTAAAGAAGTGTTCGCTCCAGAAAGCATGGTTCTTACGGATTTTACATTGGCTGGTCAAGGTGATGCTAAACGGAGTGAAGGTCAATCAGGGCTTCTGGTCAAGGTGTTCGCTGACATGAAGAATGATGGCAAGAACGAGCTGATATATAAAGATTTCTACGCACCACATCCGATTGTCATCGCGAAGGCGCCGACAGCAGAAGAACTGAAAACACAGTAAATCAATAAGTCGCACAGATCCGTTACGTACTCTATCAACAGAAGGGAGGACCCCCCAATGCGCATAGGTGAACTATTTGTCATGAACGGACTCATCACGGAGGATCAGCTCGAACAAGGGCTGAAGCAGCAAGTGCATACCCGGAAGAAAATCGGTGAGATTCTCATTGATAAAGGGTTGATCACAGAAAGACAACTGGTTGAAGTGCTGGAGTTTCAGCTAGGGTTTCCTGTCGTCAATATGTTTGAGACGCAGCTTGATATGCAAACGGTTCAATTAATTCCCGAAACGCTTGCTCGTAAGCACTGTGTCATTCCAATCGAACGTAAGAATGGCAAAATTAAGGTGGCGATGGTTGATCCGCTAAACTACGGTGCCATTGAAGAAATTCGAATGGCGACGAATATGAGTGTACAGCCCGTCATTGCTATTCGCTCCGAAGTCGAGCAAGCCATCACGAAAAACTATGGCATGAAAGAATCCGTCGATGAATTGATGGTCGACTTGGATAAAATCGAGATCAAAGACGAGGAAACGGAAGCAAATGATCAAGGCTCACCGATTGTAAAGCTGGTCAATCAAATCATTCAATCCGCTGTACAGCAGAGGGCGTCTGATATTCATGTTGATCCGCAAGAGAAACAACTGATCGTGAAGTACCGGATCGATGGTGTCCTGCGAACAGAGAAATCATTGCCCAAGCATATGCAGGGGGTACTCACGGCGAGACTCAAAATTATTGCGAAGCTTAATATCGCAGAACGCAGGCTCCCGCAGGATGGCCGCATTCAAATGCAGGTAGATAATCGCAGAATTGATATCCGGGTATCGACATTACCGACGGTACACGGAGAAAGTATCGTTCTCCGGATTTTAGATCAATCAGCAGGGGTCAAGAAAATTGCTGATTTGGGGCTTAGTGAAGCGAATTTGATGAAATTCGACAAAATGATTCAGAAGCCAAATGGCATTATGCTCATCTCGGGACCTACAGGAAGCGGTAAAACATCGACATTGTATTCTGCGCTAGGTCAATTAAACGGCGATGATGTGAAGATCATTACTGTCGAAGATCCTGTCGAGTATCGGATGAACGGTGTTACACAGGTGCAGGTAAACTCTCAAATTGGTTTAACTTTCGCGTCAGGCTTACGTTCCATCCTCCGACAGGACCCGAATATTGTTATGGTCGGGGAGGTTCGGGATGCGGAAACCGCTGAGATCGCGGTAAGGGCTTCATTAACAGGACATCTCGTACTCAGTACCATCCATACGAATAGTGCGGTGAGTACGATCAGCCGTCTTATCGATATGGGCATTGATTCTTATCTCATTGCTTCCTCTCTCTCCTGTATCGTCGCGCAGCGACTAGTGCGCCGAGTGTGCCGCGAATGTGCTGCACAGGTACCTGCAAGAGAAGATGAAATTAAGCTCTTATCGACACATGGTTTGCTTACGGGCCAAGAACAGCAACTAGCAGGCACAGGTACAGGCATTGTCGTTCCAATGACGCCTCCGAAGTCGCCAGATAAGCCAGTGATGGTGACAAGAGGACGAGGCTGTGGAACTTGTAACAAAACGGGATACCGTGGACGGATTGCCGTACATGAAGTTCTTGTCGTAGATGAAGCCCTGCGCAGTCTCATCGTGCAGAATCGTCCAGTGAGCGAGTTAGAGCAGCATCTAATGAAGCATGGCTTCAAAAGTATGCTCTACGATGGCATGCTCAAGATTCGGCAAGGCCATACAACCATTGAGGAAGTTTTGAAAGCTGTAGCAGACGAGTAATCGTGGGCAGAAGTCAAGCGATGAGTGGGGGTGAACAAGAAGTTGGCTAACTTTACGTATGAAGCCGTTAATGAAAGCGGTAAAAAGCTGAAAGGGATGCTGAAAGCTCAGAATAAGCAGTTGGCGATTACAGAACTTCGTGGTCGCGGAATGACGATTCGTAGTATTCAAGAGAAGCAAGCGACTGCGATGGATATCAATATTCATATCGGTCGTGCCGTCAAACTGGAAGATTTTGTTATCTTCTGCCGGCAATTCGCCACCTTGATCCGTGCTGGGATTCAGATTGATCAATCGGTTGCGATTCTAGAAGATCAATCGACCTCGAAGTATTTAAAAGAGGCCTTGGGGGATATTTCGGAGCAAATTCGCAGTGGACATCCCTTATCAAAGGGAATGGGCGATCATCCCAAAGTTTTCCCAGCGATGTTCATCAACATGATGGCTTCAGGTGAGACCGGAGGAAACTTAGATGAGGTTTTGGACCGAATGGCCGAGCATTACGAGAAAGAGCATAAGACGGTTCAAAAGGTAAAGTCAGCGATGACATACCCGATCGTCGTCCTCTTTATCGCGGTCGGTGTCGTCATTTTCTTACTTCTGAAAATTGTCCCTACTTTTGCAAGCATGTTTCTAGATCAAGGCTCCGAATTACCACTTATTACTCGATTCGTAATGAGTTCAAGTGATGCGATTGTTCATTATTGGTGGATGTTCTTAGCGGGTCTCATCGGAGTTATTGTACTCTATCGAAGCTTTGCTTCTAGTGAAGAAGGAAAGTTCTGGATTGACACGATCAAATTCAAAATACCAGTCTTCGGTATCATTCTCAAAAAAGCGGCTGTCGCTCGAATGGCACGTACAATGTCATCCCTATTCGTCAGTGCGGTGCCGGTACTTCAGGCACTTGATGTAACAGAGAAGGTCGTTGGAAATCGCGTAATTGCTAAAGTATTACGAGAAGCCAAAGACAGCCTGCAACAAGGTAAGATGTTATCCGAACCGATTCAAAAGAGCGGTATTTTCCCTAAGATGGTCGTTCAAATGCTCATGATTGGTGAAGAAACGGGGCAGGTGGATAACATGCTTGCAAAGATTGCAGATTTCTTCGAAGCCGATGTCGACCAGAGTGTAGATCGATTGAAGGCAGTGATTGAACCTCTCATGTTGCTGTTTGTTTCCAGCATTGTCGGTGTGATTGTAGCAGCGATCATGAGTCCGATGTTCAAAATGTACGATAATTTCTTAAACTAAAATGCCATCAAGCTTGAAGGGGGGTGATACACAAACATGACGTCGGTTTTAACAGCATCACAACATATCGCAAGGCAAGATTGGCAAGATCAGGTACATAACCAAAATAAACCTAGAGGTGGGAATGCTATGAACGAATTGACAATGAACAACAACAGAAAAATGAGTTTCCGTTTACCGAAATTTTCGAAGTTTTCTTTGAAAGAATTGAACAAAAACGAAAAAGGTCTGACATTGATTGAGTTACTAGCCGTTATCGTTATCATCGCTATTATTGCTGCAATCGCGATCCCTTCCATCGGAACAATTCTTGACAAAACCAAAGCTAATGCACATAGATCCAATGCGCATATGTTAGTTGATGCATCAAGACTTTACGTGACTGGTCAGGGAATCTCAGTACCAACGACTGCACCACTAGACTTAGATTTGACAAAGCTAAATACTGACGGTTACCTGCAAATTATTCCTCAAGATCCATCTAATAAAGGAAATACGTATGATGCTTCATCTAAAGTAACTGTAACAAACACGGGTGGTATCTTTACTTACACAGTAACATTATCAGGCGGTGGTAACACATATATCACAGCTATTGAAGAAAAAGATCTAGATGCCTCAGCATCTGTCGTAATGCCATAACACCAATCAACCAAGCGCGCCGTTCCCGGACGGCGCGCCCATTTAAGTCATGCATACCCGAGAGGAGTTACCGCAATGTTCGCAAAGAAAATAAGCAAATATACATACGGCATGCAAATTTCGGATACAGAAGCAAAGCTAGTAGAAATTATGAACGTAAATGGGCAGGTTACCCTGACACAGCGCCATTCAATAGCGCTGGATAGAGGCAGTATAAAACATGGAAAATTCGTAGACGAAGACGCGGTCATTGGTCGTATCTCAACCCTAGTGAAGCAAATTGGTTTACAAGGTGCACACATTCATGTGACTGTGCCATTATCCAATGTGGTGCTTCGCAAATCGGTCTTCTCGTCGTTAAAAGATAAAGCACTACGTAACATGATAGATGTTGAATTACATGGTGGACAGCAATTGCCTTTCAAGAATCCTGTATTCGATTTTGTTCGTCTAGGCGCTCCGAAGGATGAGGCAGCTGTGGCAGCAGACGGTACAGTAAAAGCTTCCAAAGGGGGAGCACAAGAGGAAGTGCTTATCTTTGCAACACCTGGCGAAGTGGTTGAAAGCTACGCCCATGTGGTGAAGCAATCGGGCTTGGTGCCTGTATCCGTTGATTTGGCTCCATTAGCCTTGCATCGCTTGTTGGTTCGTCATACACGGTTAACCGGCTCCGCGATGAAGGATCGCTTCATGCTCTTGCATGTCGAGCCTGATCATGCGGATGTTAGCATTTTCGTGGACGGGATTCCTGTGTTCTTCCGTTCTATCCAAATCAATACCAGCTTCTTCCTGGATACTGGAACCGATCAGCTAGCTGCATACGGACGTAATCTATCGATGGAGCTAGGACGCGTATTGAATTATTTTCAATACACGGTTTCCAACGATCAGAAGCATGTAGAGCTTGTGTATCTCGTAGGCGCACATGATTGGATTACAGAGCTTCCAGAACATCTAGAAAGTGCATTCACGGGCGAGATTGCGACATTCCCACTACAGTCCATCTTGAAAGATGAAGATACAACTTGTCATGCCTTTGCGGTTCCCGTTGGGCTTGCGATGAAAGGGGCTTAAAGTACGATGAGTACAGCCGTACAGAAGCTACAGTCAATCGAGATTAATTTGCTGCAGATGCGGCAAGAAGAACAAGCAGGAACAAGTCCAGTTCTGAAATATGCGTTCATCGCTGCGTTAGTTATCGTTGTTGGTGGCATGGGTTGGATGTATACAAGTGCGAAATCGGAGATCAAAAGCACGAACAAAGCGCTAGAGCAAGTCAATGCGGAGATCAAAGCAGGGCAAAAGAAGCTGGCTAATTCACCGACAGCAGGCGCCATTGCCGATTTCATTGCATTGCCTAAACAACTGATCGCTAGTAAACCTCGCGCTACAGATGTGTTAGATAAGCTATCTGCTCTTATGCCGATGGCATCGAATCTAACATCTCTATCCTTCGGTGAAGGTAACAAGCTGAAGATCACGGGGAATTTCGCGACAAGTGAAGATGTGATTACCTTCATGCAAGCAACGAAAGCTTCCAACTCTTTTATCATCCTATCGACCAGTGGGATGACGAAGGTTGTGACTGCGGCCGAGGATAAGAATGCACCTGTCGTTACTGACCCGCCGCTTCCAGCCATTCAAGCGACATTCGAACTTCAATACCAGACAGATGCGAACAAGAAAGGGTGACCGGACGAATGAATTTGCTTAGCAGCATTAGAAATCAGATCATCTTGGCGGTCATTGTTGCATTGGCGCTAGTGATGGTATATATCAATTTCGTTTCACCGGTACAAAGTGAGAAAGCAACCAAATCCAACCTGCTGATACAGAAAAAAAAGGAATTGGCTGCCTTGAATAGTCGTACGAATGGCGGCAATACCTTAGGGGCAGAAGAACAAGTAAGTCTCTCTAGAACGCGCAACCAAGTCCCGGAAGTGCCAGATGTTGAAGGTCTTATCCGCGAAGTACGGATGCTAGAAGTTATTTCGAAGATGCCTGTAGGAAGCTACAATTTCGAAGTTAGTAAAGCGGCTGATCCTATAGCGCCTGTTAAACCAGTTGCAACACCGAGTACCAAGACAGCAGAAGCTGGAGAAGGAACTACGGCCACTGCGGCAGCCGTTATGCCAACTCTGGCGATCCCTATTAAGCTGAACACGACAGCTAAAGGTGATTATGCACAAATTCATCGCTTTCTCGACGAGATGCAAACAACGAATCGCTTGATGCAGGTGGATAAACTGACTTTCGCAGTGAAGGGTGGAGCGCCTGTTAAGCTAAACGCTTTAAAGCGTGAGATTACCGTTAACGTATCTTTAGTTTCGTACTATGCGCCAGGATTGCAGAAGTTTTTCAAAGAACCAGTCCCAACAACCTATAGTAAACCCGCAGGAAAAACGAACCCACTCTATTAATTCAGTCATGTACCTATAGGAGGAGATACGATGAGTATGCTGGCACCATCGAATTCTGACATGTTATCACTTAAGGATCTGCTGCGTGTTTCGTACGAATCCAAGGCTTCCGATTTGCACATTAATGCAGGTACAGAACCACTGATGAGGTTGCACGGTAAATTGATGAAGGTTGTTGATTCCGTTCTAATGCCTGAGGATACGCTCCGGATGGCGCAAGAAATATTAACGAAAGAGCAGTATGACACGTTATCCAAAAAAGGGGAAGTCGATTTCTCCTTTGAACTGCCTGGGTTATCCCGCTATCGGGGAAACGTATTCAAACAGAAGCGCAGCATCAACATGGTGTTTCGGGTATTATCGACAACAGTACCATCTCTTTTCAGTCTTAATTTGCCAGACCTTGTGCAACAATTTGCCCATAAGCATCAAGGCCTTGTTTTAGTGACGGGCCCAACGGGAAGCGGGAAATCAACAACATTAGCGTCTATCATTGATTTTATTAATGAAACGCAGAAGAAACATATCATCACGTTGGAAGATCCAATCGAGTATATTCATCCGAGTAAGAACTGTCTCGTTGCCCAACGCGAAATCGGAATCGATACGTTAACATTCTCCAACGGGTTACGCGCTGCGCTTCGTCAAGATCCCGATGTCATTCTCGTTGGCGAGATGCGGGATTTGGAAACGATCAAAACCGCGATCACGGCTGCCGAAACAGGGCATCTCGTTCTCGCTACGCTTCATACCCCTGATGCGCCTCAAACCGTCGATCGGATCATCGATGTATTCCCAACCGAGCAACAGAGACAGATACGCGTACAGCTTGCCTCCGTACTGATAAGCGTCTTGTCACAGCGATTAGTACCGCGCATGGATGGCAGAGGTCGAGCGATGGCGCTAGAAATACTGATTAATACACCTGCTGTAGCGAATTTAATTCGGCAAGAGAAGATTTATCAGATCAAATCGGTCATCCAAACAAACAGACAAATCGGGATGCAAACGATGGTTTCTAGTCTCAAGCAGCTTGTTGAGGAAGGAATCATCCACCGAGATGCCATTAAAGAATACGAGATGAGTATAGGAGAGGATTAAATGAAAAAGAGAAACCATGCGATGGTTGTTACTTTGCTCGCAGTGTCACTGATGTCATCATCTTTGATCTATGCAGCGGAGTTGCCAACGAGCGCTGTCACTGCAGTACAGAACAGTAACCCACTGACTACGATTCTAGGACTTGATTATGAGGCGAGGAATGAGCAGTACAAGAACATGAAATTCGCGCTGGCAGGTTGGCAAGTCGGAACGATCATTTCCAAAGAGCCTTACGCTGTCGTCACGCAAGTAGATGCATCAGGTGCACATGTGAAGATCTGGACTGGCGCTATTGCCCGTGATTACAATGACCTCCTTGTATGCTGGGATGAAATCGGTGTTACTCCGTCAGGTACGCTTGATTTCCATGCGACAGATGTAGAAGAGACGACACGTTCCTACTTTGAAAGCGCCTCCCAAGAATCCTATCGTGTAAAAGCTTATCTGGGGAAAATTCCTTGGGCTCATATTCCGACGGATGCCGAAGCTGCTCAGAATGGTGAAGCGAAAGTGACTTCGAATGGTCTAGTTAATGTATATGGCATTGTATTCCAAGATCCAGATCGGGCAGTCGCTCCAACACTGGGCTCTGTGAAGAAATCGACCGATATTCCCGTAGCTATACCTACTTTAAAAGCCTGGAAGCCAACGAAGGTAACGTCCGTGCCTAGCGATGCCGAGTCACATTGGGCGAAGGAAGATATCATAGATTTGATGCAGAAGTCCATTATCGATGGGTATGAAGATAACACCATTCGTCCGAATCGAACGCTTTCCAAGGCGGAGTTCGTCACCCTAGTTGTGAAAGCACTTGGGATAGAACCAGTGAAAACGCCTGTATTAGGTTATGAAGACATGGCAAAGCATTGGGCGACTGGCATGGTAGCATCGGCACAAGAGATGGGCTTACTGGATAAACGTCCTGTTGATTTGAATTTCTCGCCGAACATTCCCATGACACGTATTGAAATGGTCGGTATTGTTGATCGTATTTTACAAAAATACGCAGTGACCCTCAAAACTGGCTCAGCTGACTTCAATGACATTGCGAATGTAACGGCGACGAATAAAGTGGCCCTACAGAACGTAATTCAAGCCGGCATTGTTGGCGGATATGAAGATGGTTCATTTAGACCCCAAGGGTCACTCACACGTGCTGAGGCCTTCAAGGTTATTTCACGAATTATTCATCTGTTATAGGAGGGAGCAACTGATTATGCATTGGTTCCACAAAGTGAAAAAGAAGAGCGCTGTCCTGCTTACCGGGATGTTAGTAACAAGCATGCTGCCAGCTATTATCGGTTCGAATGCCGCCTATGCGGATGTGGTAGACAATGGGTGCTTAGCCATTAGCGGGGTAGGAAATGTCCCGGTCACGAACATAGAGCGCAATCAACTCGTTACCATTAATTACACGTTAGATCCAAGTGGTACACATACCGTCACACAATCGAGGGATCCGATCGATATCGCTTTCGTAGCGGACGTTTCGGGCAGTATGGACTATCATATGAACAAAAGTGACAGCAGAACGCCGATTCGTATCGATATTCTGAAGAGCGCTTCTGCGACCTTGACGAATAAATTTAAAACTGTAAATATGGGTGACCGCTTAGGACTTATTAAATTCAGCACATCAGCTTCGAAAGTGCTTGACTTATCTACGAACTATACGAATGTTCAAAATGAAATTAACAAGTTGGATGCTGGCGGTAGCACCAATATTGATGATGGTTTAGCGAAAGCGAAAACGATGCTAACGGCTGCTGGAACTAAGCCCGTGAAGCAAATCATTTTGCTAACGGACGGTAAAGCTACCGTATGGACCGATGAGAATGATGGCAACAAACAGAAAACGGGCGATACCTCAGCAGCAAGTGCAGCTCGTGCAGATGCGGATGTTCTTGCGGGACTCGGGATCAAAGTCTACACGATTGCTTTAGCGACACCTGGTTCGGATGAAATTGACCTTGATTTGCTACAGTACATTGCTACAAAGACAGGTGGAACAGCCTATCAAGCAAGCTCTGCGAGCCAGCTTTCAACCATCTTCGATAACATTGCGACTACGATTGAAGCTCCTGCTCAACTCAAGAACGTCACCCTTCGTCAACCGATTCCAGAAGGCTTCGTGTTGGCACAAGGCGAGAATGCTACGAATGTGCGGTATGATGCTGCCAAGCATGAAGTTGTCGTTGATGTTGGAAATATTGATTTTCCTTTTAATCAAGACAAGATCAATCTAGCGATCAAATTGATTCCTGATACGGCTGCAGGTGATTATCCCATACAAGACGCGAAGGTGACTTACCGTGATGCATGCAGCACGAATCGACAGTTTAACATTAACTTCGGTACGCAATTCTCCGTTAGTATTCGTATCGTTGATAAATATGGCAATGTCTACATTGGGAATAGTGCTGGTGAAATTCAACGCTTGCGTTACAGTGATAAACAGAAGCAATGGACCGTTGATAATAAGGATGTAGCGGTTTCGGATATTCGATTCGTTGATGATCTGCATTCTGTTGTACGGATTGATTACAAGGATGGCACAACGGAAGAATTGGATTTAAAACCAACAGCTCCAGCTAATTATGAGCTTGTTGATGCCAAGGGCAATCCGATTAATGAGAATGGCTGGCATCTGGGGCCAGGAACGCTTCGCTCGGTTTCTGGATCAGCTACACGGCTACCAAGTTCGACGGTCTACGCGAACGATGATTTCAAATTGAATTACATCGCTGGATATGAGAATTCAGTAGATGGTGGAAATTGGAGAATCCAAACATCGGCGGGTTTTGTCATTCCGGATGGGAATAGTGTGAATTTCCAAACGCGTGCATTTACGTATGCCATCAGTGGCAGTTCTTCGATACCGATTGCAGGGAATGCGGCAACTGGGAAGGTTTCCTTAGACAGTACAGGGCCCATTATTAGCTGGAGTAAATCCATTGTGAACCCAACAGACGATGGCATTATTTATATCACAGCGAAGGATGAATTAAGTCCAGTTACAAGTGTCAAGGTGTGGTTTGATAATAAATCAATCTCGATTTCCTCTAGCTCACCGAAGATGACGAAGAATGGGAATACGTATGCATTCCGATTAAGTGATGTGGTCGGGTTCGAAACGGTAGAGAAACGTCAGGGCTGGCATCAAATCCAATTTGAAGCGACTTCGATGGGAGGTATGACGACAACGGCACAATCGCCAGAGTATTTCGTCGTCAATCCAGGTTTGTCAGCAACATTGCGTGGTGTGAATTATACGACGGGTGATGTTTCGGATAAACCTGTAAGTGTTGTTGTTGAGAATGAGAAGTATCCCGTCGTTGACCGGACCTTTGGCAGTGTTAAAAAGGATGGTTACACGACGAAAAGTATGTATTACGTGATTAAACAATCCGCAACTGAACCAAATGCTAGTGAATGGAAGCCATTGGGGGCCAAACGATTAACCGTAACTACCAAAACGAATACAACGTCAGGTACCTACTATGTATTCCTGAAGCTAGTGGATACGGACAATATTGAAATGGTACAGCAACCGCTAGTCATTCAATTCGATACCGAACAGAACAATAATTAGGTTGCTTAAACGGTGATGGAATAAGGAGGACTAACGGTGCGCCGCAAAGTACGTGTGAAGCAAATTCAACCTAATGAAGACGGTATGTCACTCGTGGAAATCTTGATTGCCGTAACGATTATGTCGATTATAAGCGTGACACTGATGGGTTATTTCACTTCTGCCGTAGATAAATCAGCGCAGGAAAGTCGCAAAATCATTGGAGCGAACTTAGCGCGATTGAAAGCAGCTGAGCTTCGCGATTCCTTTAAGGATGGCTATGATAGTGCCATTATTGCTGAATTGAGCGATAAACCTAAATTCACTGGTGATCTAGCAAGTAACGGGTCTGAGTTGATGAAAGGAAGGTTAGCAACGACAGATATCAATGGCACGATGTACCACTATTTGGTTGAGCTCGAACAAAGCTCTCCAAGGTGGGAGTCGTCAGATCCATTCCGCAATGATGCGGATGCGTATTTGGCCCAAATGTACGTGACGGTATATTGGTCAGGTCAAGAGTCGCTCGACACACCATCAGCTAAATCATCCACGACACTCGATACGTATCTTATTAAAAGGTGGTAACGCCACATGAAGCGCGATGAGAAAGGGATGTCCTTGATTGAATTATTGGCTGCCATAATGATCTTTGGTATGGTAGCCTCCATCCTGTACTCCTTTATGCTAATGGGCGTGTCGATGTATAAACGAGTCACGATGGAAACCCAGATGCGTAACCAAGGAGACGGGATTTACAGTCAGATTATTTCGGAGCTGAAAGAAGCGATCTACGTCCAGGATGAGGGAATCGATAAGAAGATTATCCGATATGCCAAAAAGAGTGATGATGCCAAGGTGTACATTGAGCTTTATGAGATGGAGATCATTCCGAATCCAATCGCCGGTGGCAAGATTGAAATTAGACGGGCAGGGACGAATGTGGTTACGAAAGAATTCCAACTTGGAAGTAAATTTACAATAAGTGAAGGAAGCTTAAGTGAAGCAAGCCAGACGCATGACCGTGTACAAGTGACATTAGAGTATGCCAGGAGTAACGCGGATCAATTTAAAATAGCTGATAGTCCTAAGCTTGTGATTGATTCACAAATTCCGCTATTTCGTAATGAATAAATGGAATGGATTGGAGGAGGCATGGATTGAACTCTATGAATGAAGACAATAAAGGCCTCCAACCAAGGATGCACAATGAAGAAGGCTCTGCACTCGTTATTGCCTTGTTAGCTGTTGTATTGATGACCATGATGGGACTTATCCTCATGGGTGTACTCCGAGGCGGTGCCATACAAGCTGCGACGTCTGAGTCAAGTGTTCAAGCGGAAGCTATCGCACAAAAGGGATTAGATGACACGCTAGCACAAATCCGGCGAGCCGTTGCTAATGGGGAATCCATTGGAGGGACGAATTACCGGAGCCGCATGCGGAATGTTGAGAATCAATTATCCTTGATGCTCCCCTTTATTGATAAAGAAGTAGGCGTCGAGGGAGACGAGAAGGATAACAATGGTGAAATGGTTAAGGCCAAGAAAGGGCAGTATCAAATTGATATTCTCTTAGCCAAAACGGTCATTAATCCAGAATCAGAATCACCTGTAAAGGCGCTAGCTAGTCCAGACTTTCCTTATGTACGGAAGTTTATAATCAACTCTCGCGGGATCATGGAAGGAAAACCCTCTACCGTTGTTTTGAAACAGATGACCGTATATGTGAGTACGATTAACCCTGTGTTTCGTTATCCAGTTTCATCTGGAGGTGATCTGGTGTTAAATGGAACGCCATCGATTACAGGCGATATGTTTGTTGCGAATCATCTTTACATTCGAGATGAAGCTCTGTTCACTGGTTTAACAAACGGAGCCAACCGAAGTAAATATGGCATCCAGACAGGACTTCCTGAGATCCGTGGTTTCATTCGAGTCAAAGGCGATGCGGATACAATAGCTCCTGGTAAATTTAATTTTACTCAGTCTGATGGTGTAAGCGAGTTTCCACCCCTAACGAACACAAGTGAAATCGTGCAACCGGTTCATTTTGCTCCACAGTATTTTCCATTAGAAGATCCTACCCTGGATGAAGACGTAGAAGTTGATGTAGAAGGGTATGTATCGAATAAAACACAAACCAATTTAGAAGCTAAGTTAGCCGATTTAGGTGGGTATAAAGTGCCTGAAGCTAGCCCTGTGGAAGTAACATTGTTTGAAGATTTACCGACAAGTAAATTGTATAACGATCAATGGGTGACCGTTGATGGGAACGTCACGGTGAAGGATGCAGCTTCAGCTACAACGGATGCGGATCTGTTCGTGAATTACGGTGTCCTTACCATGGCTAACAAAGATGCTAAACTTTCACTTGCCAATGGCTCTGTGTATGTAAAGTCGCCAGATCCGAATCTAATTGCGGCTGATCTGCGAGGGGAACTTTCCTTGCAAGCTGGTAAATTCTTAGCCGTGGATGGCAACGTAACCTTGAATGACGGGTTTCATTTTCCGAAGGGAACCATGTATATCAAGGGTGATTTGAAGATCGTTGGTAATGTGTGGCTGGAAGGTACAGTCTATGTGGATGGCAATGTGGAGCTGAAGCAGATGACTTCGATCAACAAAGATGAAAACGCGACTGAAACAGAAACCAAGCTCCAAAAACCGCTTATTATTGTCGCCTCAGGGGAAATTGTGCTAGGGAATAGCTCGAATGCTGGCGTTGAGAATGTTCGTGCATTCTTCTATACGAAACAAGGCATTCGCTTATATGGTGTAATGTCGAAGTTGAAAATTGAAGGTGGGTTGCATGGTGGTGTTGGCGGTGTTGAACTCAATGCGGTGCGAGGTGACTTGACCACAGGCGGAGGTAGTACGGTTAACCGATATCAAGGTAGCTTAGACTGGAATAGAGACGTTCCTGAAGTGCAATTGAACAATACAAAGCCATCGAGACTTCAAATTTTCTACGACGATAACTTATATGATTATCCGCCTGATGGCATTCCAACAACCAATCATTTCAATGTATTTGTGAAGAATGTAAAATACATCAAGTAATGACAGAATTACCATTCTGGAAGGAGGTACCTGCAATGTCATTTCAAATTCTGGTCGTTGACGATACGAAGTTTATGCGCAAAATGTTAACGGATATCTTGAAACAATATGGTCACGAGGTAGTCGGAGAAGCTGAGAATGGAAGACAAGCTGTTCAGAAGTACGAGGAGCTTCAGCCAGATATTGTCCTGATGGATATTACAATGCCTGAGATGGATGGTATCGAGGCGATGAAGGAAATTCGCCTTCTGAATCCTACCGCGGTCGTGCTCATCTGTTCAGCGATGAGTCAGCAAGATCTTATCTCGGATGCGCTCAAAGCAGGCGCGAATGGCTATGTGATGAAACCTTTTAAACCGAACCGCGTGAATGAAATTGTACGTAAATATGGTGTTCCCCGTGTGATCGGGCAAATGATTCCTCAAGAACTGCAGCGTCAAGAGGTTGCTCCCACGGAGCTTGAGGTCGTCCATACGATGATGGATAACGACGTGCCAAAAGATCAGGTTGCAGTTGCCATGGAGGTATCCCAGGAACCAGTTCGTATGAATTCTGTTGATCAAGCCTACTCTGAGCGTAGCGAATTACTGCCTACAGAGCTGGATAATGAAGTCCTGAAGCATATTGATGCACAACAAGCTACTCCACATGAGATGAGCAGTAAGCTGGTCTATGAAGAGACGAAGGAACCAGAGGTTGCTGAACTTCGTTCTTCTTCAATGGAACCAATAATGAAAGCGCCTTATCTGGAAGAGAAGAAACCAGCGAAGCCTTCTCAAGTCGTCAATGCCTTAGAGGTGTTACTTGCCTTTGCCGAAGTGGCCGAGACAAAAGAGACTTCGATGGTTGTAGAGTCTCAGGACAACGCAGAGCCTGAGCTACCCTTAATCACATCTGATGTGGATCGAACATTAGAGATGGAGCGTCTTGCAGCTGTGATGCAAGGAGACGTGGAGCCAGAGTGGGAGCTTATGCAGCAGGAGACCGGCGGTACACAGATGTATGATCGGTTAGAAGCTGTTGAAGTTGCAGAACCTGTAGAAGCCGCAAAAGCGGTTGAATTCATCGAAGAAGATGAAGCTGTTGTTCTAGTCGAGGCACAAGAATTCGTTGAGCCGATAGAAGTTGTGCAGGCAGTTGAAGTAACAGAAGTGAATGAGTTTACAGTTGATATTCCTGAGCGTGAGTTAAGTTTGGATGACCTGAATGAAATGACACTTACAATGGAAAATGAGGTACAAGCAGCTGCGTCGATAACCGTACCTTCTCTTCCAACACCGAGCGAGCAGGTATCTACAAACGCAACGAACAAGTCTCAGGAATCGACTGATATGTTTACAGGAGGCTTAAAGGCTGTGAATGGCGGTAAGATCATTAACTTATTCAGGGGGAATGGACCAATGAAAAATTTCACAAGCAGTGTTATGTGTAATTGGAGTGAGGAAATGAACGGCGATATGTCGCAATACTTGGTCGTTTGTACAGAAGCCGAGAATAAGATCGAGATCGAAATGGCAACAGCAGGCGGGCAGAAGCAATCCATTACAGTAACGATTGAGAGCTTTAATCAATTAGCTGCCTGGTTACAGGTTCAATTGGGGACAGCCCCGGTAAGTAATCGTGAATATGCCAAGAAAGCAGATTTCTAAATAAGGTTTACTGAGGTTAGTCATCAAGAGGGGGTTTGGCGATGGGGTGGGAAGCATGGAGTTACACAGTCGTATTGTTCATAGTGGGTGCTTTGTTCGGTTCGTTTTTTAATGTAGTGGGGCTTCGGGTACCGAAAGGCGTATCTGTTGTAACCCCGCGATCTAGCTGTGGAGGCTGTCGGCGTCAGCTTAACGCGATAGACTTGATTCCAATCTTTGGATGGTTCATTCGGAGAGGGAAATGTCACACATGTGGTGCACATATATCCCCTGTGTATATCGTTGGAGAGTTGGCAGGAGGCCTATTATTTGCCGCCCTTCCCTTCCTGGTTAGCGTAAATGAACTATGGATTGCCTACCCACTTGTGTCTGTGCTTCTCATTCTAACAGTGAGTGATTTAGCCTACATGCTGTTGCCCAATAAAATCATCTATCCAGCTATGCTTCTTTTTACAGGTTTACGGTTGTTTGTTCACCCTCTGCCAATTTGGCATTATGCAATAGGTTTTGTGGTAGGAGGAGGCACACTGATTATCGTATCTCTTGTTGCAACTTGGATGGGGAAGCCGGCTATGGGCTTTGGGGATATTCGATTGATGGCATTAGTAGGACTTGTAATGGGAATCAAGCTTGTGCTGTTATGCATCTTTCTGTCGGCGCTGCTTGGCAGCGTCATCGGTGTGGCTCTTATCGCCTCAGGTAAACTGGATCGGCGTTCACCAATTCCCTATGGTCCTTTCATCGCTGTCGCTGGTTTAATCTGTTTTTGCTTCGGAGACCCATTGTTGACGTGGTACATGGACCTCATCTTATGGCAGTAACACTACATTTCGTAAAAGAGAGGTCGATCTCCTATGAACTGGTTTCTAGCTCAATCGTTCCGCGCTAAGCTTCAACTTGGTTATTATACCGTAGTTGCCTTTTACACCATTATTATCCTCATCCTGATGCTAACGTCAGACGTTTCTGTGATCTTTGCTTTATCTTCGTCTCTCATCCTGATGGTGTTCAGCTTTCCTTATGTTCGGTTCTTGGAAAAAGCGTTAACAGAGCCGATCGATAATGTAACACGTGTGGCGATGAATATTGCAAAAGGAGATTTCACACAAACGGTCGATGCTTCTTCAAAGGATGCGTTAGGCGACATGGGACGTTCCTTTAATGCGATGATTGTGAAATTGAAGGAGCTTCTGAATGAAACAGCCTCGATTTCCAAGCATGTGGCGGACTCAAGCCGTGATATTTACCACAAAAACGAAGGTATTAATACGATGATTGTTGAAGCAACCGGATCCGTAACTTCACTTGCAGAGGGAGCGAATGAGATCTCATCTGGTGTTTTCAAAAGCTTTTCCGTTGTAAAGGAAATTGAAACAAAGATCACGGATTATGTAGATTCAACGCATGAAATGAACAATCGCTGCGGCAAAACACTCGAACTGGTGAAAAAAGGTATGCGCGCGGTCGAAAGTCAATCAGAGAGTGTTTCTCATATTGTTCTTGCAACAAGTAATGTATCAGGGACCATCGATGATCTGGTGAAAGAAGCGGCTGGTATCTCATCCATCACTCGTACGATTTCTGAGATTGCCGAACAAACGAACTTGCTGTCCTTAAATGCTTCGATTGAAGCAGCACGTGCTGGCGAACATGGAAGAGGATTCTCCGTTGTTGCACAAGAGGTACGCAAGCTGGCTGAAGAGTCGTCGAAATCGGCGAAGGGTGTATTCCATATGGTACATAACATCGAGAATAGTATTAAAATGGCCCAGAAGAATATTCAAATCAATGAGGAAATTGCTCGTAGGCAGACAGAATCGATCGAAGCTACAGAAAAGATATTCGGTGAGATGGTCGAAAGTATCCAATTCATTACCCAACGAATGAGTGAGTTTACGGGAGAAAGTCAGAAGATGTTGAACGCGGCGCAATTCATCACGGGCACCATGGAAAACATCTCTGCGATTACGCAGCAATCTGCTGCCGGCACAGAGCAAGTTTCGACTTCGATGGTGCAGCAAACACGTTCGGTTAAAGCGGTCGTTATTCAGTCCGAGCAAATGCTTCGGATGGTGACGCAATTACAGCGTACGATTCAAATATTTAAGCTTTGAGAAATTGAAGTTGAGATCCAGAAGGCATGCATGAGAAGAATACCCATATAAACGACGGTCGAGAAGCGGAATAAATGATGGATGAACACACGCTTGCCGACTTTCGCCGCAATGAAAAAGAGTGAAACGGGGAGTATGATTTTAATCCCATAGAAAGCCAAGTAGCTATGTTCATACAGAAATTTCATGACTGGATTGGCTTCACCGATTAGTTGCAATCGGAGCCCCATATCAGTTAATCCTGCATCCAACAAACTCGCCATACATAGGAAAATGATTAATGTTCGGCTCATAGGGTTCCCTCCTTGGGAGATCGTAGGTTATGCTAACGAATCGTTAGCATAACCTCTTTCATTGTGGAGATAAAAGCTTCGGCAGCCTTCGAAATATAGCGGCCCTTGCGATAGGCAATAACAAGTTTACGTGTCGGATTGCCTTCAATAGCAAGATTGACAGGTGAAAGTTCACTTAAACTGCGTTTAGAGATAAGGTAAGGGACGAATGCGATTCCCATTCCTGCGGCAACGAGGGATTGAACCGTTTCCATATTACTGGATTCAAACACGATTCTAGGCGTAAACCCGGCTTCTTGGCATAGGTCCAGGGTCAGTTTACGAAAGCCTTGTCCCTTTTTTAATGCGATAAATGCTTCATTTTCTAGTGCCGCGATGCGAACAGGCTTTTGACTCGATGCAAGCGGATGATGAGGTGGAACGGCAAGCACGATATTTTCTTCGAGCAAATTCTCGTAAACAAGCGATTCCTCGCGAAGGGGTAAAGATAACAGTGAGATATCCGTCTGACCGTTAACTGTTAAAGTTTCTAAGTTGGTAGACGTTTCTTCAACAAGGGAAATCTCGATATCGGGATAAGCCGCTTGAAAGACAGGTACGACGAATGGCAAAATGGTTGATCCGGTAATTGGCATACTGCCGATGACGAGTCGGCCTTTTTTCATTTGGGAAATGTCTTCCATTTCCTTCTTGAGACCTTCAATCATATCGAGTATTTTTTGGGATTTCTCTACAAAAAGGGAACCGGCATGCGTCAATTCAACTGAATTGGTGCTCCGTTGAAATAAGAGTACGCCAAGTTCTTTCTCCAGCTTGGATAATTGCTGGCTCAAGGACGGCTGGGCGATATGGAGTTTCTCGGCCGCCCGAGAGAAATTCCGCTCTATGGCGATTTGGATTGCGTATTGTAATTGACGTAATTCCATGAGAAAATGCGTCTCCTTTTCATCGTGCTAGAAGGCTATCATATCAAGCTTTGTGGGACGTTTCAAGCAGCAATATAGGAATAAATACTCAAAAAGCAGTGACCGCTGGATTCATCCAGTTTTCACTGCCTTTCTGGGTAAAAATAGTTATTTTCGAATTGTACTGCGATACATCAAGAACAATAAATACGGAGCGCCGATGACAGCGACGACGATGCCAGACGGAATCTCTTTGGGAATGAGGATCGTTTTCCCTATAATATCAGCCGTTGTAAGCAGGATAGCCCCTAAGATGGCCGAAAGCACGACCGACTTCTGATGATGTTGTCCCATGAAGAGACGAACAGCATGTGGCGCTAGTAATCCAATGAAGCTTACGGTTCCAACCGCGGCAACGGCAATCGCAGCAACAAATACACCGATTGCAGCAGAAACCAGCCTTGTTTTCTGCAACTTCAGACCTAGTCCAATAGACACGTGGTCACCAAATGCTAATAGATCTACACGCCGACCAAGCAGCCAAGCACTTGGCATCAGAATGATCGTTGTGATCAGTAGTTGGATGACTTCTTTCCAACCTCTAGCATAGGTACTGCCTGACAGCCATGTAAGCGCTGGGGCGGCACCGAGTTTGGATTGGATCACGAGAAATTGAATGACAGCGGAGCCGATTGCGGAAACTGCAATTCCGACAAGAATCAGAACGACGGGATTTAGTCCCTTTTTCCAAGCTAGGGCATAGACGCTGCCCGCGGAAAGAAGTGCTCCGATAATAGCACCTACAGGTACCCAAGTAGCAGACGCTGTTGGCCAGATCGTCAACACGAGCAGGGCACCCATTCCGGCACCGGATGTCACGCCAACGACGGATGGGTCAGCAAGCGGATTGCGCACAGCTCCCTGCATCATTGAACCAGCAACGGCTAAGGAGGCGCCAGCGAGCGCCGCAACCAGAATGCGAGGCAGGCGCAAGTTCAGAATGACATTGCGAGCCATTTCTTCGCCATGCCCAGACACTACGGCAATAACATTTGATATCGGGATATGCAAAGCACCTGCAGTTAAGCCGAAGAGCACCAAGACGATAAGGGCAATAGCAGATACCACAACTAAAAGTGGATAGGGTATGTTGGTGCCTACGTAACCGACGCTCATAGAGCTGCTCTCAGCAGAAGCCTTCATTCGAGAACCGCGGATTGCCAGCCAAATTAACCATGGTGCGCCAAGTAAGGCGGTTACGGAACCTGCAGGAAGTTCGCCGAGTGTACTGTGGAACATTTTAGCAATCGTATCCGCACCAAGTAAAACTGCGGCTCCCCAGAGCGCGCTTCCTGGAATCAATAAGCGATGTCGTTGTAAGCCAATTAATCGGACAAGATGAGGTGCGATAAGGCCTATAAAACCGATGGGTCCTACGACGCTAACAGTCACACCAGCGAGCAAAATCGCTGCGGCTAGAGCAACTAATCGAACTAGGTTGATTTTCTCACCTAATGAAATAGCGGTTTCTTCGCTTAAAGCAAGCATATCTAACTTTTGATGGTACAGAAAAGCAACGACGAGCCCAATGCAAATCCAAGGGAGCGCATACTGGACACCTTGCCAATCGTTCTGTCCTAATGCACCTGAACCCCACATGAATAAGCCATTTGTCGCTTCCTCATACATGATTTGTAGTCCGCTTGTGAAAGCAGAGAGTACGAGTGTTACAATCATGCCAGCAAGTGCCATGCGTAGAGGTGAGCTTTTGCGGCCGCCTGACATGTAATAGGCCATAACTGCTGCGCCACATGCCCCAACTAACGCTAAAAGTAGGGCATGATCCGATTTCAAGGCTGGGAAAAAGACCGCGGCCAAAACGATGATGAAATAGGCACCCGCATTCAAACCTAATGTTGAGGCGGATGCGAGTGGATTACGGGTGACGGTCTGTAAGAGTGCACCTGCTACAGCAAGTGCAGCACCTGCAAGCATACCTATTACTGCTCGCGGCATGCGAATCCCCCGCACCATTAAATGGTCGGGGGTATCTTGTGGAGATATCAAAGCTTGAATAACCGTATGAACGGTAATGTTCGCTTCTCCATGCGTTAAGTTGAGAAAAAGCAGGAGGCAGAGTGCAAGCCCCCCACCCCCAAATACAAGGAGAGATTTCCACTCGATATGAACGAATCGATTCGATTTCGAGTTCATCGCAGGTTGGATCATTTCGTTAATGAAGCAGCAGTTAGCTCAGCAAATAATTTGGCAGATAGTGGTCCGCCGAAAGTCCAAGTGTTGCCAGGAAGCTTAAATGTCTTGTTGTCTTTTACAAAGGAAAGACCTTTCCATACAGCGTTGTCTTTTAATTGTTTGTCGAATACATTATCCGCATCTTGAACGATGTAGAAGAAGTTCGCATTTTGAACAGCAGGTAAAGCTTCTACGGAAGCAGTTGCGAAGCCATAAAGCTCAAATTTAGAGGACTTATATACATTTTTCAACCCGATGCGCTGCATAATTTGAACGACCATGGAGTTGTCGGTGAACATACGTAGAACGGCATTGTTTTGGTTGCTGAATGCTTGTGTTAAAGCGAACTCGGCGCCATCCTTTTTAGCAGCGACTAATTTCGCTTTTGTATCCGCGAAGGATTTGTCTAGATCAGCAAGAATCTTGTCTCCTTCAGCTTTCTTACCAACGATATCTGAAATTGTTTTGAATGTAGTAATCATATCGGAGTACTGATCGCCTTTTCCTTCAGCTGGGTAGGATTCAAATGCGATCGTTGGTGCGATCTTGGAGAGAGCTTCGTAGTTTTTACTCGAACGCAATGTGCTTGTAATAATCAGATCTGGCTTCAAGCCAGTGATTGTTTCTAAGTTAGGCTCTTGACGAGTTCCTACATCGATAACAGAAGCATCAAGTGCTGGCTTCACATTTACTGCTGTATTATATCCTTTATTATCAGCGGAACCTACGGGTTGAAGGCCAAGTGCAAGTATATCTTCTGTGTATGCCCACTCCAATGTAACAATGCGTTTCGGTGTACCTTTAATTGTCGTTGTTCCCAAAGCGTGTGTAATTGTCTTATCTGCAGCAGGTGTTGCAGTTGGTGCCACACTTGCAGCGGCAGCGGCAGCGGCGCTTGGTGAAGGCGATGTTGTTGTCGTTGAATTTCCGCATGCAGCGGTTACCATTAACGATAGTAGTGCGATTGAAAAAGTAAGTGGTTTAAATATGGTTTTCACAAAAATTTCCCCCTAATCATTCTTTTTACATTTTTTGAATCGATGGCCAATTCGAGTTCACTAGGAGAATGATAATCATTATCAGTTATTATGTCAACAATATTTTCCTATATAGGATTTAACTATCAAGCTTATAGTTATTATATCTTGGAACTATGAGGCAATCCGTGCTAAATTACTATATGAGGGTAAGACATTAGCAAACTAATGCGGATAATGACAAGAGGTGACTGGATATGAGTAAAAAGACAATGTTCGAGAAGATTTGGGATAATCACGTTATTAACCAGGAAGATGGCAAGCCCAGCGTTATTTATATTGATTTGCATCTAGTACATGAAGTAACTTCACCGCAAGCTTTTGAAGGACTTCGCATGTCCGGTCGTAAAGTACGTCGTCCTGATTTAACTTTTGCAACCATGGATCACAACGTGCCTACGAAAGACCGCTTTAATATTACAGATCCGATCTCCAAACAACAAATAGATACACTATCACAAAACTGCCGTGACTTCGGCGTTACATTGTTTGACCTAGATAGCCTTGATCAAGGTGTTGTACACGTTATGGGTCCTGAGCTTGGTCTTACACACCCAGGCAAAACGATCGTTTGCGGTGACAGCCATACTTCAACTCATGGCGCTTTCGGCGCACTTGCTTTCGGTATCGGAACAAGTGAAGTTGAGCACGTAATGGCGACTCAAACTCTTCAACAATCCAGAGCGAAATCCCTGGAAGTTCGTATCACAGGTAACTTGAAGCCAGGCGTAACTGCGAAAGATTTAATCCTTGGTGTTATCGCGAAATACGGCACTGACTTTGCTACAGGATATGTTATTGAATACACAGGCGAAGCAATTCGCGGTCTTTCCATGGAAGAGCGTATGACGGTCTGTAACATGTCTATTGAAGGTGGAGCTCGTGCAGGTCTAATTGCTCCTGACGCTACGACATTTGACTATCTACGTGGTCGTGAATATGTACCGCAAGGTGCTGACTTCGACGCAGCAGTAGCAGAATGGTCCAACCTAGTAACAGACGAAGGCGCTACGTATGATTGGGTATTGGAATTCGACGCAGATACGTTGATCCCGCAAGTGACCTGGGGAACAAGCCCTGGCATGGGGACAAGTATCACAGCATTGGTTCCAGATCCGCAAAGCTTTGAAACAGAGAATGAACGTAAAGCTGCTGAAAAAGCGCTTGAATATATGGATTTAACGCCAGGAACACCTATGACAGAACTAAAAGTGGATTATGTATTCATCGGTTCTTGTACAAATGGACGTATCGAAGATCTTCGTGCAGCAGCTAAGATTGCACAAGGCTACACGGTAGATCCAAGCGTAACAGCAATCGTAGTACCAGGTTCAGGTCGTGTTAAAATTCAAGCTGAAAAAGAAGGCTTGGACAAAATTTTCTCCGAAGCTGGTTTCGAATGGCGTGATGCAGGTTGCTCGATGTGTCTAGCTATGAACCCTGACGTGCTACAACCAGGTCAACGCTGTGCATCCACGTCTAACCGTAACTTCGAAGGTCGTCAAGGCCGCGGCGGACGTACACATCTTGTATCCCCAGCAATGGCTGTTGCAGCAGCGATCAAAGGTCATTTCTATGACGTTCGTGATTGGGAAATCAAAGAATACCAACAAGCTTAATTTGAACTAGTTTTGCTAAAGCAAAACTTTAAGGAGAATGAAACCATGGAAGCTTTTAAACAACATACAGGTCTAGTAGGCCCTGTTGATCGTGTAAACGTAGATACAGATGCAATTATCCCTAAACAATTTCTTAAAAGAATTGAGCGTTCCGGGTTCGGACAATTCCTTTTCTTCGAGTGGAGATGGGACGAAGCAGGCAACGTCATTGAGAACTTCCCATTAAATCAAGAGCGTTATCAAGGAGCTTCCGTTCTGATTTCCAGAGCGAACTTCGGTTGCGGATCATCCCGTGAGCACGCGCCTTGGGCGATTCAAGATTTCGGTTTCCGCGTCATCATTGCGCCTTCTTACGCAGACATTTTCTACAACAATTGTTTCAAAAACAGCATTCTGCCAATCAAATTGTCGGAAGAGCAAGTTGAAGACTTGTTCCAACGTACTGCGAAGCACGAAGGTTACAAGTTGAGTGTAGATCTTGAGAATAACAAGCTTACAGACGAATACGGTCTTGAAATCCAATTTGACTTGGATGAGCACCGTCGTCAATTCTTGTTGCAAGGCTTGGATGACATCGGATTGACGCTTCAGCATGAAACGAAAATTACTGCATATGAGCAAGCTCACCAAAAGCGTTTAGCTTACAAATAAGCTGAGTTCAAAGAGGCGTATCCCCTGATTGGGGATGCGTCTTTTTTTTGCATATTAGTTGGAGCGATCTAGCAACTTTTGGCAGTTTTCTACGTCTAATAGATTACCAGAATGTCGAAGTAAAGGAGGTTATGCTGTCAGGTTTAGGTTAATTTTGCTATAATAACAAGGATGCTGATAGAGTGATAGAGTTGGCTAAATGGCTGATTAGTTACATCCCCCAATACCGACATTACATAGAGGTGAATGATGAAATTTCCTGCATTTTGTTTGTTTTTGCTAATTTGTCTGCTGCTCATACCAACTACTGCCTTGGGAGCTGAAGCTCCCAAGCCGATTAAGCTGTTTATGAATGAGAAGCTGCTGGATTCCGTCAATGTTCAGCCGCGAATCGTTAATGGTACTACCATTGTTCCTTTACGCATTATTGTGGAACAAATTGGTGCCCTAGTGACATGGGAGGAAGCTACTCAGAAAGTAACGATTAAAAAAGATAATATCAATATTCAACTCGTTATCAATACGACGACGGCGACCATTAATGGAAAGAAAGAAGTGTTAGAAGTAGGACCTAAGATCGAAAATGGCTCTACGATGCTTCCACTGCGATTCATCGGAGAGGTACTTGGGATTGAATTTAAGTGGGATGGAGCTACATCTTCCGTCCATATGTATAAAAACAATGATGCTGACTCAAATCCCATAAAGGGACCCACTGAGGTTGAAAATCCCGACGGAAATACGGCGAACCCAGAGACGAAGCCTACGGGAACGAAGCCGTCAACAGGAACAGGTACAGGAACGACATCACCTGCCACGATGGGTCAAGTGATAACTTCCATTGAGCTAACTGAAACAGAATTTAGTGTCATTGCGGAAGAGGGTAGCTTGAAACCGGAGGTGTTAACCTTATCGAATCCTTCGCGACTTGTGTTTGATTTCCCGAATACGACGCTGGATGACTCGCTCAAGAAATTGCTAGTTAAGAACTCAGGCGAATTACCTTCTAAGCAGCCGCTTGTGACCAAAGTGCGTTTCTCCAATTTCAGTGACAATCCGGCTACGGTGAGAATTATTCTGGATTTGAATGGTCCGATAGACTACCAACCGCAAACCACTAAGCTACCCAATCAGTGGAAGGCTACGATTGGTGAGCGTAAGTTAACCGTCATCCTCGATGCTGGTCACGGCGATCACGATCCAGGTGCACTTTCCATAACAGGTAGACACGAGAAGGAATTTACACTGGCTACAGCGAAGAAGGTAGAGGCGTTATTAGCGAAAGATAAGCGAATTCATGTTCTGATGACGCGTTCTGACGATATCTTCATACCATTAGATGATCGTGTTTCTTTTGCCAACGATATCTCCGCAGACTTATTCTTATCGATTCATGGGAACAGCGCAAAAGCAACGGTATCCGGTACTGAAACGTACTATAACAGGCCAGAAAGTTTAGATTTCGCCAATGTTATTCATAAACACGCCGTTCCAGCTACAGGTTTTACTGATCGCAAGGTTCGAGAGGGTGACTTTCGAGTTATCACCAAAACCACCATGCCTGCTGTATTGCTTGAGGTTGGTTACTTGTCCAATAAGAATGATGAAGCCGCTATGTACAAAGAGGCATTCCAGGACAAATTAGCGGCTTCACTTGTTGCTGCTATTAAGGAATACTTGAACCTTAAATAAGTATGGAGAACATGAAGCGGAAAAAACTAGAATAGGTTGGCTAGACATAACCGCTAAGGAGTGAAAAAGATGAACAAAACAAGTCGCCTAGTTCAAGGAGCGCTCCTTGTAAGTGCCATCACGTTGACTATTACGGCCTGTGGCCAGAAAAATCAATTATCAGGAGCTGCCACTGCGGCACCTCAAGCTACATCTACACCGGCTGCAACAGTTCTTGCACAAACAGCAACACCTAAGCCAACTGTTACGCCTACTAAGCAGCTGCAGGTAAAAGCCTATTACAGTGACCTAGATGAAATGAAGCTTATTGAAAAAGTGGTTACAATCAGCGTGGAGAAGGATTCTGACGCTTATGAGGCTGCACTGAAAGTACTTCAAAAAAGTGAAGACCCGAAAGCAATTCCATTATTCGATGATTTGAAATTTACGAGTGTGAAGTTCGATGCGGCCAAAGGTGAAATGAAGATTGATATGGCATTTGGACCTAAAACGCAATTGGGTGCTCCAGGAGAAGCTTTATTCTTACAAGCACTAAAGAAAACTATTTTCCAATTTCCAGAAGTGAAAACCTTATATGTACTCAAAGATGGTAAGCAAGTAGATAGTTTAATGGGACATATGGAGCTTCCATACCCCTTGAAACGACCTAACTAAATAGGAATTGTAGAGGAGTTAACATTTATTATGAAAAATAAGAAATTGGCGAGTGCTATCGTAAGCTCTTTGATCATCACTAGTCTAGCAGGCACGCCGATCCTTGCAGCACCCGCAAATCAAACAACTTCAACTGCAGCCTCCAATGCTAATGTTCGCTTATCCTTTACGGATGTGAGTAGTGATTACTGGGGGATTCGTCACATTTCCAAGCTAGCCTTAGAGGGAGTTATCGAGGGGGTAGGGGATGGTATCTATTCACCGGAGACTTCGGTAACTCAGCAGGATGTATTAATTATGGCAACACGGATGATGGGCTTGCAGTTGGATGTGGATACGTTAGCGTCAGAAACGGTTTTTCCTGATTTCATGTTAGTTGATAAATATGCTCGTAACTATGTGGCGTTAGCGCTGCAAAAGGGCTTAATTTCAACTGAGCAAGAAAAATTGAGAAGCCAAGGCTCGAAGACAGTGGGCATTTGGGGACAACAAAAAGCTACGAGAGAATGGGTGGCAGAAGTCGTGATTCGCGCCATAGGGAAAGCTTCTTTGGCAGAAAGCTTATCTACGAAGGCAACGTCATTTACAGATAACGCTCAGATCAGCAGCGGTACATTAGGATTCGTCAATGCCGCATTTGCTTTGGAAGTCGTAGATGGGTTCGAGGATGGCTCTTTTCAACCGAAGGGCCTAGTAACACGTGCTCAAATGGCGACATTCCTAAGCCGTTCACAAAAGAATTTGACGACATTGCCTGAACGCGCTGTCAAAGGGTATATGACTAGCCTGACTAGCGGCAGCATCGGTCTGATGGATAAAGACGGGAATACAAGTACATACAAGATATCGAAAGATACGGTATTTTTCGGGAACAAAGATGATCTTGCTATTTCATCTAAAGAATTGCAAGAAACCTATGAGATTTCACTTGTTCAAGTGAACGGCACAGCTTACTATGTTGAAATTCTAAGCGATGTGCTGCAAATGGACGTGCACGAGGGGCAATTGCTGAAGCTTAACCTGACAACGATGAAAGCGACCCTAGACGATTATGAGAGCTACGATTTAGCGTCGGATGTTGCCGTAACAGACATCGATGGACGCGGAAAAAGCTTAGGGGAGCTCGTCGCAGGCAGCACGATCCAAATTCGTAGAAGCCAGCTTGTGGACAGCGACGAATACACGTCAATCGTTGTTAAACAAATTCCTGTGAACAAAACAGCTATCGGTGATATTGAAACATTGAACAAAGATGCGATGCAAATGACATTGCTTGAGCCCACCTCAGGGGAGCCGGAGACATTTGGTTTCTCAAGTAATTTAATAGCCACGCTTGCTGATAACACATTAATTACTGTGGATGCGATTCATGTTGGAGATACGGTTGAATACACGGTAAAAAATAGTGAAATAGTTAAGATTGTCGTTAAAAAGCAAACTGATGTAGGTACCGTCATTGAAGGAACCTTCAAACAATTTACAGACGATCAATCCACGATTTTAATTAATAAGACATCGGGTAAGACGGTAGATGCCTTTGAATTAAGTAACAACACGCGAGTTGTTATTAGTGGCTTAGCGAATGCTAGCATTTATGATTTGGCTGCTGGTGACCAATTGAAGCTTGATGTATTGAATAATAAGGTTACGATGATTACGGTAACGAATCGTTCGATTGAGAATGTATATTTTGCAAAAATTGTTAGTTATCAGGACTCATCCAAATTTTTATCTGTAATCGATCATGCAGGAAAACCGCATGCTTATATTTTAAGTGACAGTGTGTCGATCTTGTACGCGGGGAATAAGCTGCCTTTTTCAAACTTTACTAGCGTATTCCCAGCTGGAAAATACGTTGATCTTCTAGTTTCCAATGATACGGTTAAGCAAATCCAAATGTCCTTACAATTAGACGGTTCGTTAACACAGCTAAATCTGCAAACCAACGACCTGACGTTGAAAACAGACAGCGGGCAGAGCTTTACATTTAAAATTAATTTTGCCCCAACAGTCGAACTTGCCAATAAGCCTAACAGTACACTTGCGGACTTGAAAGTCGGGGATAATGTTAGTCTATTGCTTAGTTTTGATCAAACGATTATTACCAAAATCGTCACTAGTAAAACAGAGGTGTATAAAACCTTAATAACGAATCCAGCCCTGAAAGTGGCTACGGTAATAGATAGTGCGAATGTGTCGTCTGTTATTAATTTGGATGGCGTTCCAATCGTGAAAGCAGATGGAAGCAGTGCTTCTTTCGCAGAACTAGCTATTGATGATTATGTGAAATTTACTTTTAAAGGGCGTACTGTAACGAAAGCCGAGTTAGTTACGCCGATCCGTGGTAAAGTAACTGCTATAAATGCATCAGGCTCAAGCTTGACAGTTCAAGATTTTACTGGTAAAAGTCAAGTTGTTAACGCAGGCAGCAACTACAGTGTGAAACTGGGTGGTGGTGTGGATTGGAGCTTCTCCTCGATTAAAGTGGGGGATCGTGTTCAATTGATGAAGGATATCAATGATAAATTACTTATCCAAGTTGCTGTAGCTTCTAAACGTGAATTTGATCAATATAGCTCTTCGTTGAACCAATTGAATGTGAAAGCTGCTGGAGTAGGGGAGCGTACATCGTTTAATTTGTTCCCAAGAGCCTATATACATGTTGGCTCAACAAATGTGTTACCAACTTCATTCGTAGCTGGTGATCCATTAAATATTTATGTCTTAGATGATAAAATTGTTGAGATTGAAAAGTAGGCATGTGAACAAAAGTAAGAGGTCATCCGTCTGTATTTGAGAAGCCAATCTTCTCGAACAGGCGGTTTTTTTCTGATTTTCAAAAAAAAATCAGTTTTTTTTAGAAAATGTTCGCATTTTGACGCTTACAAGGATTGATTATGAACTAACAATTCGCTAAACTGGAGAATATTACGACCCTAAGGAAGATCAGCTATGACACAGAAGGCAGTAAGATACATCCTGGATACCATCGGTGAACTATATCCGGATGCTCATTGTGAGTTGAACCACAGTAATCCATTTGAATTAACGATTGCTGTATTGCTATCAGCCCAGTGTACGGATGAAACTGTGAATAAGGTTACCAAGGACTTGTTTGAGAAGTACAAACGACCCGAAGACTACTTATCAGTTCCCTTAGAAGAATTGGAGCAGGACATTCGGCGAATTGGACTATTTCGAAACAAGGCTAGTCATATTCATAAGCTGTGTCAATTGCTACTGGACAAGTTCGGTGGTAAAATTCCTGAGAAGCATGAGCATCTGGTTGAATTACCCGGAGTGGGGCGGAAGACAGCTAATGTTGTCATGTCGAACGCTTTTGGCGTTCCCGCAATCGCGGTAGACACTCATGTGGAAAGAGTCTCCAAACGTTTAGGTCTTGTCGGCTTGGATGATTCCGTACTTGAAGTTGAAAAGAAGTTAATGAAAAAAGTGCCTAGAGACGAGTGGACGCAAACACATCATCGATTAATTTTCTTTGGTCGATATCACTGTAAGGCTCAAAACCCTAATTGCACACTTTGTCCGTTATTGGACAGCTGTCGCGAAGGTAAGAAACGTATGAAACCAAAGCCAACTAGGAAAACTATTACAAACAAATGAAATGCAGACAAAGGATGGGATTGAAATGAAATGCATCGCCGTATATACCAATAGCTTCGAATTATTCTCCGATATTTATGAGCAAGTCATCAACACACCATTAGCCGATAATGAGGAAAAAGTCATTGAAGGTGTAACTGTCAGTGAATCCGGTGAGGTTCCTCAGAATTACATAGACAAAATGAAAACAAAATCCGAGGTTGTTGTGATGAAAGTGAAGGATTCGGATATTACGATTCTTCAGCATCGTGACGTTTTTGAAATTTTCCTACCGGAAAAAGAAAAAATCGCCCTCACGTAAGTCCAGAATCTCCCTTTGGGAGATTTTTTTTCTGTAGTTCTGAGATAAATAAATATCGAATCATAAGAGGAGCGGAATGAACGAATGACGCAATTGGTAGCTAGAAGCATCACGGTCATGCCGGATGCGCTTAAGAAGATGCAGCAAGTGCTTGGGCATTCAGGTGATGAGGATAATGCCACGAAAATGGGGCAATTGCTGGATAAGCTCGAAAGTGGACGGATGAATATAGCGTTCTGCGGGCATTTCTCTGCGGGGAAATCGACACTCATTAATCAGCTGTGCGGGCATGCCTTGCTACCGTCCAGTCCCATTCCGACGAGTGCTAATATTGTTAGTATTCGAAATGGGCAGCCTGCTGCACATGTGACACAACGAAGTCAGGATGGGAAGCTCAATCCGCTGGGGACGACAACGACAATTCCACTCAGCGAGCTTGAGGCTTATTGTGTGAATGGAACCGATATCGAAACGGTTGAAATATCGTATCCCATTTCATTTCTTGGCGAGGATACAGCCTTGCTGGACACCCCGGGTATTGATTCTACGGATGATGCTCATCATCAATCCACTGAATCAGCTTTACATCTAGCTGATGTTGTTTTCTATGTCATGGACTATAACCATGTGCAGTCTGAAGTGAATCTTGCTTTTACGAAGAAAATGAAGGAGTGGGGTAAACCACTCTATCTGGTCGTTAATATGATCGATAAACATAAAGAATGGGAGCTTCCTTTCGAGCAGTATCAAACGGGTACAAAACAAGCTTTTTTAAATTGGGGTATCGAGCCGGATGATTTACTGTTCGTAACGATGAAGGTGCCTTCTCATCCGCATAATGAGTATGCTAAGCTGCAGTGGATGCTGAGCCGTCTTATTGAGCGCGGAGATATCTTGCGCAGCTATAGTATAGACGCTTCTGCGCGTTATTTAGCAACCGAGCATGGCAAATGGCTGGCAGAGCAGTATGAACCGCAGAAGGCGGAATTACTGGAATCACTTAGTCAAGAAGGCGATGTTGAAGATGTTCAAACTTTAGCTGTTGCCAAGCAAGATGAATTAACGGTGTTGACAAACTTGCCAGAAACGCTAACGACAGAACTTCGTAAAGATGTTGGTTCGATTATTGAGAATGCGAATATTACGCCTTCCTTAACCCGTGATTATGCCCACTCCTATTTGGAGAGCCGCAAGCCAGGGTTTAAGGTCGGATTTTTCTCGCGCGCGGCTCAAACCGCTGCAGAGCAAGAGAAACGGCTAATAGCTTTTCAAGCAGATTTGGCAGAGCAAGTGGAAGCACAACTGGACTGGCACTTGCGGGATGCGCTGAAGAAAGCTGCAAACGAGCAAGGACAACATGATCAAGCGCTAATTGCTCAGATTGAAGCGCTGAAGGTTGAAGTGACTGGCGACTTGATCGCGTCCCAGGTGAATACAGGAGCGACGTTTGGCGGTGAATACACGCTGAACTACATGAAGCAGCTAGCTGGTGAACTGAAGCTGCTGTACCGCAAACAGGCGTTTGCGGTGATTGACATCATCGCGGCTTCGGTCCGCGATGGTTCCCGTCCTGCCGCCGCTGCGCTAGCGGCAGAGCTGGAATCCCTGAGCGGCCGGCTTAGCGCCTGCCGCGAGCTCGCACGCCTCGAGGAAGCCGAGGCGGCGGCTGAGACCCAGCTGCTGGCGATGGCCAGCTGGGAAAGACCGTCTGCGCCGGCGCTGCCGGATGCGCAGCAGTTCACGGCCATGGAGGAGCCGGCAGCAGCCCCGCTGAGCGGGGCTAACCTGCACACGACCTCCATGGATAAGATCCTGCAGGCCGCCGCGACAGCAGTGTCGGCGGCTGCGGGTACGGAAGCAGCAGCTCCTGCGGAGGCAGCTGCCGTGTCGGCGCCGTCATCTGTGTTCACCACAGGTGAGCACGGCAGGCGCATGGAGCGCAAGGCCGCCGACTTGCAGGCGGCCTCCAGCCTCATCGACGGACTGCCGTCGATGAGGTCGCTCGCGCGCTCCATGCGCGAGAAAGCGGATCGTCTGCGGCAGCGGACGTTCACGATTGCGCTGTTCGGCGCGTTCAGCGCAGGCAAGTCGTCGTTCGCCAATGCGTTGATTGGCGAACGGGTATTGCCGGTGTCGCCGAACCCGACGACGGCGGCGATTAACAAGATCATGCCGCCAACGGAAGACTGGCCGCATGGCACAGCCAAGGTCAAGATGAAGAAGGCAGACGCCATCCTGGAGGATGTGCTCTATTCCCTTCAAATCCTTGGCGTTGAGGCGTCAGATATGACTTCTGCGCTCAAGCGGATTGGTCAGCTTTCGCCTGCTGATGTAACGGCCAAAGGAAAGCCTCATTTCTCATTCCTGAAAGCCGTAGAAAAAGGTTGGGAAGCAGCTTCAAGCCATTTGGGTACTGAGCTCCGAATTACGAAAGATGAGTTCTCAGGCTATGTGGCGGAAGAACACAAGTCCTGCTTTGTTGAATTTATTGAATTATATTATTCGAATCCATTGACGGATCAAGGCATCATCTTCGTTGATACACCAGGGGCAGATTCCATTAATGCCCGCCATACGGGTGTCGCTTTTAACTATATCAAAAATGCAGATGCCATCCTTTTCGTCACTTATTATAACCATGCTTTTTCCCAGGCAGATCGCGAGTTTCTACTTCAGCTTGGCCGTGTGAAAGATAGCTTTGAAATGGATAAAATGTTTTTCATCGTCAATGCCGCTGATTTAGCGGCAAGCTCGGAGGAGCTGGCAGGTGTCGTTCACCACGTGGAAACGAATTTAGTGCAGCATGGCATTCGTCATCCGCGCATTTATCCGATTTCTAGTTATTTGGCGGCAGAAGGTAAAATCAATGGCAATGAAAGTCTAGTCGCACAATCGGGCATTCAACCATTTGAACAGCAATTTGTTCAATTCACCTTGAACGAGCTCAGTGATGTGGCCATCCATTCAGCTAACTTGGAGCTGCATCGAGCGATTGGTACGATGCAGAAGTGGTTGGAGCGGGCACAATCGGGTGAGGAAGAGCGCAGGCTCCAGTTGATCATGTTAGATGAATCGGAGCAGCAGGGCCTGGATCTACTTGAAGACACGCGGTATGATGCTGAGCTTAAGGAATTGAAAAAAGAAATTCAAGAGTTGATGTACTACGTCAAACAACGCACGATGTATCGCTTTGGTGAATTATATAATTTCGCTTTCAATCCATCTACGTTCCGTGATGAAGCCAAAGATCCGAAAGCAGCACTCCAATTCGCATGGAATGAGCTGTTGCGGATGATTGGGCATGATCTATCACAAGAAGTCCTTGCCACTACACTTCGTGTAGAGAATCGCATGAATCTCATCAGCGGCAAGCGAATGAATCGCTGGGGCGAGGAGCTGGGCTTGCTGCTAGAAGGCTTTGAGAAGGCTTCTTACGAGTCCAATACGTTTGTGACACCTGAGGTGACGACGAAGCTTGAAGCATCAGATGTCAGCTTGAAACTGCTTCAGAGTTATTTCAAGAATGCGAAGCAATTTTTCGAGGGTGATGGTAAAAGTAAGCTGAAAGCCGAGTTGGAGAATCGGATCAATGCGCCGGTTGTTGCGTTTCTTGAAGGGCAAACGACGGAGCTTGAACAAGCATACGGCATCCAATTGGAAAATTGGTTAGTTGCTCAGAAATCAATCATGGAGCAACAGGTCAAAGAGCACGCGGAAGGGCTTCGCGATGCCCTGCAAATGAAGATTGATTTGGATGAACTCATATCCAAACAGCATCAGTTGAAGGCATTTGTTTAGTGGTTGAACAAAAGGGGGACTAGGTTCTTTTGAACTTAGTTACCCCTTTTTTTGGATTGCTCATGTAAGGGCTTTCATTGGCGGGTATCCCGATGATTTAAAAGAATAGGGGGGATTACTACACGTTTTTGTGAATTTATGCCTATTTAAGCGTTTAAATCCGAGTATCCTCGAATTGCTCACATATAGTGATGGTGTTAAGATTCATAAAGTGTTCACAAATATTAAGCGTTCAAATCTATCCTTTTAAGGAGGGCCCAAAGTGGATGTATTCAGGCAACTGAAGCCGTATTTTTGGCCAGAGAAAAAACTGTTATTTGGTGCCATTGCTTGTCTTGCAATCGCTACCGCGCTCGGCTTGGTATACCCCAATTTACTTCGTTATTTGATTGACGAAGTCATCACCGAGAAGCAATTTGACCTTGTGCCGCGACTGGCACTCATCGTTGTGGTTGTTGTTTCTATGAAAGGGATGTTCCAGTTTCTGCATGGTCTATTCGGGGGTCGCTTAGGAAACCGTGTTGCCTTCCATTTACGGAATGCGCTCTACAACAGGCTGCAATATCTGTCGTTCCAGTACTACGATCAAGCTAGAACAGGAGACTTGATGTCCAGGTTGACTGCCGATTTGGAAGCGATTCGCCAATTTATTGGCTTTGGCTTTGCTCAACTTCTGAATGTGATGTTAATGCTCGTTTTTGGAATGGGCATGATGTTCTCCATCAATTGGAAGCTAGCCTTACTTACGATGATTACGATGCCATTCCTGGCATTTACAGCAGTTCGCTTTGAGGGCAAAATCCACCCGGCATTCCGGATGGTACGACAGTCCCTAAGTACGATGACGACAGCTGTGCAAGAAAATATTACAGGTGTACGGACGGTTAAATCTTTTGCTCGCGAACCGCATGAAGTATCCAAGTTTGCAGCACGCAATGAAGATTACAAGTCCATGAATATTGAATCGTCAGGCATCTGGGCGAAATATTTTCCGATTATGGAAATTCTAGCGAACTTGAGTGTCGTCATTTTACTCGGGGCTGGCGGCTACATGGTCATTAACGGTACGATTTCACTTGGTGAATTGGTAGCCTGCTTTAGTCTCATTTGGTACATAATCGGGCCGTTGTGGGGGCTAGGCTTTCACATTAATAACTTTACGCAAACCAAAGCGTCTGGTGAAAAAATTCTTGAAATTCTACATCACTACATGCATGTCAAAGACAGTGAAAACGCCGCAGCGCTGACTAAGGTCGACGGGCATGTAAGATTCGATCATGTGACTTTCGCTTATCCTGAAAAACAACCGGCCTTATATGATTTTACATTGGATGCACCTCCAGGCTCCGTTATTGGACTCTTAGGAAGCACAGGCTCGGGGAAAACAACCGTGATTTCACTCCTAATGAGAGCTTATAACATAAAAGAAGGCAAGGTAATGCTAGATGGTAAAGACATTAGATCCTTGCAGCTTGAAAGCTACCGCAGCCAAATTTCAACGGTATTCCAAGAAACATTCTTATTTTCATCTACAATTCGTAACAATATCGCATATGGTCGCAAGGATGTGACGATGGACGAGATTATCCGAGCAGCTAAGCTTGCTAAAGCGCATGACTTCATTTCGGAGCTGCCTGAAGGCTATGATACGCTTGTAGGTGAACGTGGACTTGGGCTTTCTGGGGGTCAGAAACAGCGGATTGCTATCGCACGAGCCTTGATCAAAGATCCGAAAATTCTAGTGTTAGACGATGCCACGAGTGCAGTGGATATGGAAACTGAGCATGAGATTCAAGCCGGATTTGGGGAAGTTATGAAAGGTCGTACGACGTTCATCATCGCACACCGGATCTCCTCCTTGAAGCATGCGGACGAAATCATTGTGCTTGATAAAGGCCGCATTATTCAAAGAGGAACCCATCAAGAGCTTTTACAGCAAGATGGCTTATATCGTCAAACGTATGACATTCAGTATGCGGACGGACCGCAAAACCAAGATGCGCATAAACAAGCTGCGGTTGCCCGTGAAGAGGGTGCTGCTGCAGACGCTATAGACTCAGAGGATAAACCCAAATTCCATGCCTCTAACCCAGAAAGAAGGTTGGCACATTGAGTACTCCATCGAAACAAGCTGAGGCAGCTTCACCAAATCCAGATTCTCAAACAGGGCATCGATTCGTTTATCAAGATGATGAGCTGATCGAAAAACCTTTTGACTGGGGCCAATTAAAGCGCTTGTTTAGTTACATGAAGCCATATCGGAAACAAATACTGCCCATTATCATTATCATGATGCTTCTAGGCGCGATAACGAAGTTGACAGTTCCACTTCTCATCAGTAAAGCGATTGACAATGCCATTATTCCTAAGGATTCGAAATTATTAGTACTAATTGTTGGTATCATGCTAGGGGTATATTTGATTCAATGGCTAGCCAATACATTTCGTATCAAATATACGAATATGATCGGGCAACGTGTTATTTATGATCTGCGTCATGATCTCTTTAGTCATATTCAGAAGCTATCCTTTCGATTTTTCGATACAAGACCTGCCGGCTCTGTGCTCGTTCGTGTAACGAACTATGTAAATTCGTTGCAAGATTTATTTACGAACGGTGTCGTCAACTTATTGATCGATGTTGTTCAACTGGTCGGTATTATCATTATTTTGTTGTCGTTTAACTTTAAACTGGGTGCTTCGATCATTGTAACGGTTCCGATTATGTTTATGATATCGACGAAGCTTCGGACCAAAATTCGCCGCGCATGGCAGGACGTTACCATGAAGCAATCCCGCTTAAATGCCCATTTGAATGAATGTATTCAGGGGATTCGCGTCACACAGGCGTATACACAGGAGAAAGAAAATATTAACTTTTTCACGAAAATGAATATGACCAACCGATTGTCGTGGAACCGTGCTTCCATACTGAATCAATCGTTTGGTCCTCTCATCGAAATTACGGGTGCGATTGGTTATTGTATCTTGTTCTGGTTAGGTGCGCATTTGATTCAAAAGGAAGAAATCACCGTTGGTTTACTTGTTGCATTCGCTACTTACATTGGGTATTTCTGGGAGCCAATTACACGGTTAGGGCAGATGTACTCACAGCTATTGATTGCGATGGCTTCGGCTGAGCGGATTTTTGAATTTATCGATGAGAAGCCGACTGTGGCTGAAATCGAAGGTGCGAAGGATTTACCTCATGTACAAGGGAATGTGAAGTTCAAGGATCTCGTTTTCGAGTATGAGTCAGGACGTCCTGCGTTGAATGGTATCAATTTGGATGTAACAGCGGGTCAATCTATCGCGTTAGTTGGTCATACCGGATCAGGGAAAAGTACGATCATGAATCTCCTTTGTCGTTTTTATGATCCGAATCAGGGAAGCATCGAGATTGACGGACATAACATTAATGGTGTCACGATTCAAAGCCTTCGTTCACAAATTGGTGTCGTGCTGCAAGATACGTTTATCTTCTCGGGTACGATCCGAGACAACATTCGTTTCGGTCGTTTAGATGCCACAGATGATGAGATCGAGCAAGTTGCTAAGGCTGTTCATGCGCATGATTTTATTGCACTGCTGCCAAATGGTTACGATACACAGGTGCAAGAGCGCGGTAATGTCCTGTCTATGGGTCAACGCCAATTGATTTCCTTCGCTAGAGCGCTGCTCGCCAATCCGCGTGTGCTCATTCTAGATGAAGCGACAGCGAGTATTGACACAGATACGGAGTTGAAAATCCAAGAGGCCCTTAAGACACTCCTAGCGGGTCGTACGTCCTTTATCGTGGCGCATCGCCTATCAACGATTCGTAATGCGGATAAAATCGTCGTGCTTGATCATGGACGCATGATGGAAATCGGTAATCATGATGAACTGATGAAGGAACAAAAGATCTACTACGGCTTGATCCAAGCCCAGTATAAATTTTTGCAGGATGCCGTGTAGGCATCTGGAAGAGAGCTGTTCAGCCGTCGTCAGATGGTTGGGCAGCTTTTGTGTTTTTTGAGGTTGAGATGGGCGGAATCTCGCACACGACTCGACTGATTAAGAGTAATTACCTCCCTCCAGAGATGCGGAACGACATTCCGCTGTTTTGGCGAAAATAACGATTTCACGACTAGAGGGGGTTTCTTGAGGATCGTCCTTTTATCGAAAAGCATGGGGAAAAGAGGGGGTTTGACGTGTGATTGAGAGCAAGAGTAGGAGTAAATACCTACTTAAAAACATGTTTTGCGTGCTCTCAGTCGCCCGTATTCATAATGTTTGCAAATTTTGGCGAGAAGCTATAATCTTAAAATGAAAATATGCCAAAGATTCGCAGGAGGGGATAGCATTGAAATCATCTCGATTCATCTGGGGTGCCATTGGTTTAACCGCGTCCATATCTACGATTGTTTTCGCTGTTGGCTTTGCTTACGCGGCGAATCAAATATGGTTTCCTAAAGCATCCGGAGAATTGCAAATCGCCACTGCTGTGCCAACGAAGCCATCCATCATCGAGAGCAGTAGCAAGCTCCAAATTGTAGCACTTGGTGATTCCTTAACGGCCGGAACCGGCGATAACACGGGTAAAGGTTATGTCGGACGAGTCCGCGAAAAGCTAGAAAAAGAAAGCGGAAAGCCTGTTTTTGTATTGAATAATCTCGCGATTCCAGGCTATAAAAGCGATCAACTTCTAGCAGATTTGGCGCTGAAAAAGACGCAGGATGCACTGTCGCAAGCGGATATCATTTTGGTTACCATCGGCGGAAATGATATTTTTGCTGGAGGAGAAGGTCTTTTTAAAGGAGCTAACCAAACTGAATTTAATCCAGAGGCAGCAGAAAAGCGGGTAGACCCTGCGCTGGCCAAAATGGAGAAAATCATCTCAACCATCAACAAAGCGAACCCGAAAGCAACGCTATTATATATCGGTTTATATCATCCTTTTCTTGATCTTGACCCATCGAGAGAGGGCTCATTAACCGTGCAACGCTGGAATAACGGCGTCTTTAAGCTCACAAATCAATACCCACAGATGCTAGTCGTTCCAACCTACGACCTATTTGAGCAAAATTTGATCAAATATTTATCTTCTGCCGATCATTTTCATCCTAATGGAGATGGTTATGAACGAATCGCGGAACGGATTGTCCAAATTTTAAAATAGGGAGGGCATGGAAGATGGCTATAGCAACGCCTCAGATCGTTCTATCTGTCAATAATCTAAAAAAAAATATTAAAAACAAAGAAATTATCAAAGGCATTTCTTTTGATGTATATGCTGGTGAAATTTTTGGCTTTCTTGGACCCAATGGTTCAGGCAAAACAACAACAATTCGTATGCTTGTGGATTTAATACGTCCTACGGAAGGGACTATACACATCTGTGGATTCGATGTTCATAAGGAACATAATGAAGCCATGAGAAAGGTAGGCTGTATCGTTGAAAATCCTGAACTCTATTCCTACTTAACAGGCTGGGAAAATCTCGAGCATTTTGCCCGCATGCTGCCGGATGTGGATGAGAAACGGATCCAGGAAGTTGTCGAAATTGTCTCGATGGATGCTCGGATCCATGATAAAGTACGCACCTATTCTCTGGGCATGCGCCAGCGTTTAGGGATAGCTCAGGCTTTGTTAGGTAGACCAAGTCTTCTGATTTTGGACGAGCCTACGAACGGACTTGATCCACAGGGGATTAAAGAAATGAGGGAGTTTATTCAACGATTAGCTGCGGATGGACTTAGTTTGTTTGTCTCTAGCCACTTGCTTAGCGAACTTCAGCAAATGTGTCATCGCGTAGCGATTATTAGTCATGGCGAAGTGATTCAAGTTGGTGCTGTAGACGAACTAATTGCTCAAGGCGGCAGGGTTGTATGGACGGTTTCACCGGGTGAAGACGCGGAACGCGTGCTCCAATCATCAGATTTCGTGATTTCAGCGCTCGCAGTGGAGTCTGATAACCTAACAAGCTTACCAACAGCAGTTAAGCAGATTTCAACACAAATGGATCAAGCTGATATTCCTAAGCTTAGTCAACTCATGATCGAAAAAGGAATTAGCCTGTATGCGGTAGAAATTAAAAATCCAACACTCGAAGATTTGTTCTTGCGTTTAACCGAAGGGGAACGAATAGAGTAGGAGAAGGTGAATGAATTGACAGGACTATATGCTTTAGTTAAAAATGAAATGATCAAAATGATTAAGAAAAAGCGGTTTTACGTCATTCTACTTATTCTTCTTGCTTTAATTCCCATGTTCACTTATGCTCAAATGCGAGTTGCTCAACATACACAGAAGCAATTTGGTACATCGGATTGGAAGGCTGATCAGCGGCAAAAAGTTACCGATTGGGAAAAACGCCTGAGTTCAGCTAGAACACCTGATGAGTGGAAGCAGCAGCTACGCGTTCAAATTCAAATTGCTAACTATTATCTTGAAAAAGATGTGAATCCAAGCTCGCCGAATGCGGTTACATTTACGCGTGAATTTGTGAAAAATGCCGTGGGTTTATTTATTCCTTTGATTATCATGGTCATTTCAGCAGATATCGTATCATCTGAGCATTCTACGGGGACTATTAAATTATTGTTGACAAGACCGGTCAGGCGTTGGAAAATCCTATTGAGTAAATTAATTACCGTTGTCTTCTTCACTTCGCTGACTGTTTTGTCGACGGGATTGATTTGTTATTTGATTTCAGGCGTTGTTTTTGGCTATAACGGATGGAACTTGCCGATATTTACAGGCATACAGTTGACGGGTGCAGATGTCGATTTTAGTCGAGTGCGCGCCGTGGACCAATGGTTCTTCCTCTTGATGGAATTCGGCTTAGTATGGTTCACAGCCATCGTCGTAGCGATCATGTCGCTCATGCTTTCTGTACTAATTCGATCAACAGCAGCAGGTATGGGGGTCATGCTTGCCGTATTAATATCAGGGACTATTCTTTCGAACATGGTTTCCTCGTGGGAAACAGCCAAATATTTGTTTATGGTCAATTTGGACCTGACGAAGTATTTGACCGGAGGGATCCCTCCCATTCAAGGAATGGATTTAGCATTTTCGCTTAGTGTGTTAAGCGTATGGACGTTAGCGGCGTTAATCGTCTCGTTTACGGTTTTTTCACGCAAAGATATTTTAAATTAGAGATAAGAGAGATAAAGGAGGGCTCCAATGGCTGAGCAGCTAGAATTTGCGAAAGGGAAAGCCCCGACACCCACGACAGATTACGAAGCAGATGATATTCAAGTCCTGGAAGGGCTTGTTGCTGTTCGTAAAAGACCAGGGATGTATATCGGCAGTACCAGTTCCTCAGGTCTTCATCATCTGATCTGGGAAATCGTAGATAATGCAGTCGATGAGCATCTGGCGAAGCATTGTTCCAAAATTAATGTCACGATACATAAAGATCAATCCGTGACCGTTCAGGATAATGGCCGCGGAATTCCTACCGGTATGCATAAGACTGGTGTTCCTACACCGCAAGTTGTCTTTACGATTCTTCACGCAGGCGGTAAATTCGGTGGTTCAGGCTATAAGAAATCCGGGGGCTTGCATGGTGTTGGTGCATCAGTAACTAACGCACTATCAGAGTGGTTAGAAGTAGAGATTAACCGCGATAGCAAAGTGCATAAGATGCGCTTTGAATACTGGGTAGATGATAAAGGTGTCGAGCATGTTGGCGAGCCGGTCACGGGACTTGAGGTTATCGGTAATACCAATCGTACAGGTACGAAAGTTACATTTAAACCAGATAAACGCGTGTTTCAAGGCGGTACAACGATCAATTACGATACACTTGCTGAGCGTTTGCAAGAAATTGCTTTCCTGAATTCCGGACTCCAAGTAAACTTGAAAGACGATCGCACCGATAAAGTAGATTCTTTTCAGTATGAAGGCGGAGCAAGTCAGTTTGTGGCTTTCCTGAATGAAGAGAAGACTGTGCTGCATCCTGTGATTCATTTTGCCTCTGAGAAGGATGAAATTGAAGTTGAAGTCGCGTTGCAATACAATGATGGCTATACAGAGACGATTGCTTCGTTCGTTAACTCGATTCCAACACGCGGCGGCGGAACACATGAAACGGGTTTCAAAGCAGCGTATACCCGTGTGATGAATGAATATGCCCGTAAAGGGGGCATTCTCAAGGAAAAGGATAAAAACCTCGACGGAACGGATCTCAGAGAAGGTATGATGGTCGTTATCAATATCAAAATGGGCGATGTCGAGTTCGTAGGCCAAACCAAGGACCAATTGGGAAGTGCCATAGCACGTAGTGCAGTGGACGCCGTTGTATCCGATAAAATGACGGTTTTCCTTGAAGAAAATCCGCAAATCGCGCAAATGATGCTGAAAAAGGCTGTACAAGCATCCAGAGCGAGAGAAGCAGCACGTAAAGCACGTGAAGAGATTCGCAGCGGCAAGAAAGGGAAGAGCGAGAGCTCGAACTTGAATGGTAAGCTTACGCCAGCACAATCCAAGGATTTGCAACGGAATGAACTATTCATCGTGGAAGGTGATTCCGCTGGCGGGTCTGCGAAGCAAGGGCGCGATTCGAAGCATCAAGCGATATTGCCGCTAAAAGGCAAGCCGATGAATCCAGAGAAAGCCAAGCTGCTAGATATTTTGAAAAATGAAGAGTATAAAGCCATTATCGCTGCGATAGGTGCAGGCGTTGGCTCCGAATTTGAAGCAGAAGAGACGAATTACGGCAAGATTATTCTGATGACAGATGCGGATACAGACGGAGCGCACATTCAGGTACTCCTGCTAACCTTCTTCTACCGTTACATGAAGCCTTTGATCGATGCTGGCAAAGTGTATATCGCGCAGCCGCCATTGTATAAAGTTACGAGAAAAGGTAAAAATGGTGGTCATAAATACGCTTGGACGGATGATCAACTGCAGGTTGTGGTCAAAGAACTCGGTAAAAATACGGAGCTTCAACGCTATAAAGGACTAGGCGAGATGAATCCGGATCAGCTGTGGGAAACGACGATGAATCCGGAAAGCCGAACATTGCTTCAGGTGCAGATTGAAGATGCGGCCAAAGCAGAACGACGTGTGACAACATTGATGGGCGATAAAGTAGATCCACGCAAGAGATGGATCATCGAGAATGTTGATTTTACCGAATATGTTGAGTAGATGAAATAAATGACTTTATCGTCCTCTAAGGACGAGAGCGTTTATCCAAAAATATAGACAACTTATCATGTGAAACATATAAATTGTTATATTTCCAAAAAGAGTGGTGACGAGAAGTTGAGCATTATAGAAGAATTTTTACCAGCCTTTCTGGAGGAGATCGTTGGCGATCGCTTCGGCCGGTATTCCAAATATATTATTCAGGATCGCGCAATCCCCGATGTTCGAGACGGCTTGAAGCCTGTTCAACGTCGTGTGTTGTATGCGATGTATGACTCTGGCAATACGCCGGATAAGCCTTATCGGAAATCTGCGAAAACCGTAGGGGATGTTATGGGTAATTATCATCCTCATGGAGACGCGTCCATTTATGATGGTATGGTTCGTATGGCGCAGCCTTGGAAAATGGGACATACCCTCGTCGATGGGCATGGTAACTGGGGTTCGTTAGATGATGATCCACCGGCAGCTATGCGTTACACCGAAGCACGTTTATCGGAAATTGCGATGGAATTGCTGCGCGACATTGAGAAGCGTACCGTGATGTTCAAGGATAACTTTGATAATTCAACCAAAGAACCGGTTGTATTGCCTGCACGTTATCCGAATTTGCTCGTAAACGGCGTTAGCGGAATCTCTGCAGGCTTTGCGACGGAAATTCCGCCTCATAATCTGCGTGAAATCATTGATGCTTGTACAGCCATGATCGATAAACCTGAAATCACCGTCGACGAATTGATGGAGATTGTGAAAGGACCGGATTTCCCTACTTCAGGCATCATTATGGGGGAAGAAGGCATTCGTGATGCGTATCGTACGGGCAAAGGCCGTATTTACGTCCGTTCCAAAACCGCAATCGAAGAGATGCGCGGCGGCAGACAACAAATTGTCATCACGGAAATCCCTTATCAAGTCGTTAAATCCCGGTTAGTTACTGCGATGGAGAACATCCGTCTGGAGAAAAAAATCGAGGGTATTGCCGAAGTACGGGATGAGAGTGGCCGGAATGGGCTTCGTATCGTGATCGAGCTCAAAAAGGAAGCGGATGCACAAGGGATTTTAGCTTATTTGCTTAAGAAAACCGATTTGCAAGTCACCTATAATTTCAACATGGTTGCGATTGTGAATAAAGCGCCTCGTCAGCTCGGTATCCGCGAGATTCTTGAAGCTTATATTGAGCATCAGAAAGAGGTCGTGACGTTCCGCTCGCAATATGAGCTGGAGAAAGCGGAAGATCGGGCACATGTCCTAGAAGGGCTTGTTAAAGCTCTGAACATTTTGGATGAGGTTATTGCTACGATTAAAGCATCGAAAAATCGGCAGGACGCTCAAAATAACCTTGTAGAGAAGTTTCATTTTTCGGAACGACAAGCTGATGCCATTCTCGTCCTGCAATTATACCGTTTAACAAATTTGGAAATAACAACGCTTGAGAAGGAATTGAAAGATGTTGAGAAAACGATCGCGTACTTGCGCGGGATTCTCGGCAGCTTGAAGAAGCTCCTAGGCGTAATTAAAGATGAGATGGGCGAAATCCGTAAGAAATACGGCATCGATCGCCGCTCGGAGATTCAAGGTGAAGTCGAAGAACTGAAAGTAAATCTAGAAGTTCTTGTAACCGCAGAAGATGTGCTCGTCACCTTGTCGAGCGAAGGTTACTTGAAGCGGACAAGTAAGCTTTCTTACACGCGTTCGGGTGGAGACCTTGAGAATACAGGCATGAAGGACGGCGATTATCTTCGCTTTTTGCTTGATGTCAACACGATCGAGAGCTTGCTGATCTTCACGAAGAAGGGGCAATATTACTTATTGCCTGTCCATCAAGTACCGGAGTACAAGTGGAAAGAGAACGGTACAGCTATTGTGAATGTCATTCCGATTGCGAAGGAAGATCGCATCGTGAATGTGATTCCAGTGAAAGGCTTTGAAGATCCGACGAAGTCACTCGTGTTTGTTACACGGAAAGGTCAAGTCAAGCGTACAGAGCTCAAAGAGTATATGACGAACCGTTCCAACGCGATTGTTGCTTGTAAGCTTGGGGAACAAGATGAAGTGCTGCATGTTCATCTGAGTGACAATACGAAGGAAATTCTGCTCGTCACGAAGCATGGAATGAGCATTCGTTTCCGTGAGGAAGAAGTAAACCCGATGGGCCGTGCGGCCGCAGGTGTGCGCGGCATCCAGCTCAAGGAAGACGATGAAGTCGTGTCAGCCGAGTGGATTTATGGGGATGAAGGGGAAGTGCTAGTCATCTCGGACCTCGGGTATGCGAAGCGATCTCTCGTTGTGGATTATCCAATTCAAGGTCGCGGCGGGAAGGGGATTATTACCTTTGAATTCAAGGAAGGTAAGCGTGTCAGACCTAACGGTTCTGCCTTAATCCGGACATTTATTGTGAAAATGGATTACTTGATTACGGCTGTGATGAGTAATGGTGAGAAGCTGCGTTTTTCTACGGAAACTGCTCCGCTAGAAGATCGTAAAGCACAAGGTAAATTATTCATTCCAGTGAGTAAAACAGAATCGATTGTTGAGATTTTACGTTTTCCTCAATCGTAACTAATCGTTGGGGGATCCAGTCTCTCAATTAGTGCAAAAGCTAACTCTAATAAGACCCACAGGGGCATCGGTTCGTCTAATCGATCCAGCCACTGTGGGTCTTTCAGTATGCCGGCCTCCAGTGCTTTTTGGCCTAGCTCCAGTTTCCAAGCTTCCAATCCAATCACTCCTTGAAAGTAAGTTAACAGCCTTGCACGTCAAGTTTCCTAGATAATAAAGGGACTCGCTGTTGTCTACAAGGGTGCATGACACCTTCGATCAGTATATGTAGCTACTAGGCAATATGTTAAAAAGAGTCGATTCCCTTGAGATCCCACACAGGAGTTGACAAACTTTGAGAGGGCTCGACACCAGGTATCAGCAAACCACAGCATGTCCAATGAATGCGAAATTTTTGTAAGAAAGTATTAATGGCATTAATCTTTAAAGTAGGACATGGAAGTGCTATACTTGCTGTAAATAGGTGAAAATGGAAGCGAGTTGATGAGGATGTATTCCGATGAATTCGGAAAGCTATGGCTAAAATTATCGAAGGAATTGAAAAATCAGATGGAGGTAGGCTTAGCCCCTACGATTACGGAAGGACAGTTGAATGTGCTTGAATTGCTCCTGGTCCATGATCGTATGAAGCCTTCGGATTTAATCGAATACTTATCCACGACACCTGCAGCCGTAACAACCTTATTAGACCGGATGGAAAAAGCGGAGTTGATTACGCGTGTACGTGACGAGAAGGATCGTCGAATCGTCTGGATCCACGTAACGGACAAAGGAAAAGCGGAATGCGAGAGAGGCCGTGGAATCCGTGAAGAACTGTTGGATTCGTACCTGAATCGCGTTTCCGCTCATAATCAAAAATTGCTTATTTATTTATTGGGCAAAGTTGCAAATTAGTTCATCCCCTCATAGCTCGGGGATGGTAAATTCGTTCCAAGGCCGCTGTACCGGTGGCATCGACCGGAAGTGCATCGACTCTTTGAGCACAGGATGCTCAAAGGATAGTGCAGTGGCCCACAGCGCGAGCTGTTGGCCAGGTTTGTTCACAGCGCTGCCGTAGCGCTGGTCCCCGTACAGCGTGCAGCCAATGGCAGCCAGCTGCACGCGGATCTGATGCGGCCGTCCGGTGTGCAGCTTGATCTGGATCAAGCTGAGCCCGTCTTGGCTGCCGAGCAGCTTATAGTCCAGCACCGCCTCTTTGGCGTCCTGCTGGCCTGCCTTGACCACGCTGACGGTATTCGTCCGCGTATCCTTCCACAGCCAGTGCCGCAGCGTAGCGGCCGACTGTGAGGGTTTACCGTGCACGACAGCGACGTACGTCTTGTCGAGCAGCCTTGTTCGTACCGCGTCCGAAAGTCGGGACGCGGCTTTTGACGTTTTGGCGAAGACCATCACGCCGCCAACGGGACGATCTAAGCGATGGACAAGCCCAAGGTAGACATTACCGGGCTTGTGGTAGCGTTCCTTGAGATCCGCCTTCAAGGCGTTCAGCAAGTCAAGATCACGAGACTCATCTTCCTGCGTCGGCATGTTGACAGGCTTCTCAACCACGAGAATGTGGTTGTCTTCGAACAAAATCGGTATTTGCGATGCGCCGTAACCATCTTTGAATCCCGCCACCGCTTACGCCTCCCAGCGTCCCAGAATACCGCAAGGGAGCATAAGACCGGAATGTGTGATCGGAAGCCCGATTTCACCGCTGGAGATCGTTCCGCCATGCTTATCTTTCATCGCCATCGTCAAAATGTTCTGAAGCACAGTTGCCGAAATACCTGTCGTATACGAGTTGATCAACAAGAACAATGGATTGTCCGTCAAAATGGATTGGCAAGTCTGGATAAAAGGGAAGAGGTCATCCTCCAATTTCCAGGTTTCACCGTTAGGTCCACGTCCATAGGAAGGTGGATCCATAATAATCGCATCGTACTTGCTGCCGCGGCGTTGTTCTCTCTGTACGAATTTAAAAACATCATCCGTAATGAATCGAACAGGTCTGGCGCCCATGCCACTCAGGTGTAAATTTTCCTTCGCCCATTGGACAACCCCTTTAGAGGCATCCACATGACACACTTCAGCGCCTGCATGAGCGCAAGCAAGCGTAGCGCCGCCTGTGTAAGCGAAAAGGTTGAGAACTTTAATGGGACGACCGGCACCCTTAATCTTGTCCATCATCCATTTCCAATTGACCGCTTGCTCAGGAAAGAGACCCGTATGCTTAAAGCTCGTTGGCTTAATATAAAAGGTCAGCTTCTGATCGTAAGTGATCGTCCAGCGCTCAGGCAGCTCAGCGTTCTGCTGCCATTGGCCGCCGCCGCTGGAGCTGCGGTGGTAGTGAGCATCAGCTTGACGCCAAGCTGGTGTTTCTTTCTGTAGAGGCCAAATAATTTGTGGGTCGGGTCTGCGAAGTACAATCGTACCCCAGCGCTCTAGCTTTTCGCCGCCGCCTGTATCAAGCAGCTCATAATCGACCCAATCTTTTGCATAAAACATGCTGTAATCCATCCTTCAACTTGTAAACTTGTTTAAACATACATTGTACACCATTTATTGACCTAAATCGATCTTTTCAATCAAAGTAGGCAGTTCTGTTTCCGAAAATTGTTGGTATTGCGCTTGTTCAAGTGATGCACGCAGTGACTCTTTCACCGCATCAAGAGGCTTAACAGAGCGGGCATCCACTTCAATCACGTGATAGCCAAACTCCGTCTCAACGGGGTCACCGACAGTTCCTACCGTTTGTGAGATAGCAGCATTTTTGAAGCCTTCAACCCATTGACTAACATCAGCATCTGCGTAAAGTCCGCCTGCATCCTTAGAACCTGGATCATCGGAATATTGCTTGGCTAGTGCAGCGAAGTCTCCGCCATTCTTGAGCTTCAGTTGAACGTCTTGGGCAAGTGTAAGTGCTTCTGCTTTGGTGCGAACGGCTTTACCCTCTGGGTCTGTAAGTCCGATCAAAATATGACGCACAGATGCAATTGTAAACGCATCTTTATTTGCAGCTAGTGTTGCGTCATATTGGGCCTTTAACTGAGCATCCGTAATACTAGATTTCACATAGTTAATACCAGTCATACTGCCAACAAGATAATATTGGATATCCATTTCTGTGGCATTCACGTTTTTCAAGTCGGCTTTAAATTTATCTTCGCCAAATTGTTGCTTCCATGACGCAACTTGTACAGCGGCACTTTTCTTGGCAGCCTCTTGATCTGCCTCAGAAGCGCGGCTATAAAGAATTCGGTTTGCAATTAATTCCTTAAGGACACTTGTTTGATAGTCAACATTCTCTTTGGAGGCTGCATGAGAAGGATTGAACAGTGCTTTGAGGCCAAAGAACGCATTGAATTCACCCTTCGTTACAGTCCCGCCATTGTAAGCAGCAACGACCTGATTCGGATTATTTCCGACCCAAATGGTACTAGTTGCCTCATCAAACGCCACTTTCTTGCCAAGGGAGTCGCTCATAAATCGTAATGGTACATAGGTTGTGCCTTCATAAATAAACCCTTTACCTTCGGTTGGTATTTTTTCGACACCATCAAACATATACGTCAGATTGCGGAAAGCCACCTCGATTTGTGTTCCTGCTGCAAAAGCTACGGTTCCACTTAAAACGGAACCAATGGTTAATCCTACGATAAGTCCTTTTAATTTGTCTTTCATTATGATGAATCCACCTTTCATATCTTGTCATTCCAATAATTCACCGTAGGTCGACAGATTTCCTTTATTTTATTAGTAGCAAATTGAAGGAATTCTTTACCTGTTTGTTGTATTTGTAGAGGTAGAGACGATTTGCAACACGCAGCTTAGAGCACAGACATGTCGAATTAGGGGGGGATTATGTGGGAGCAAATGTTGGTATGCCCAGCTCCGAGGATTTGTTTCTGCTTCATGAAGGATCCCTTTTCCACAGTTATCGTATCTTAGGGGCACATGTTAGCAATGAAAAAGGGCATGAAGGTGTTCGATTCACCGTATGGGCACCCAATGCGAGTAACGTGAATGTACTTGGAGATTTCAACGATTGGCAATCCGGCGAGCACGGTATGGACAAGATTAGTTCGTTAGGGCTCTGGATGATCTTCATTCCGGAAGCACGTGAAGGCGACTATTACAAGTACGAAATTCATAGCCAAACTGGGAAGATCTTACTAAAAGCTGATCCCTATGCCTTCTATTCCGAATTAAGGCCTGGTACAGCTTCTAGGGTTGTTGACTTAGGTGGGTACGACTGGCAGGATCAAGACTGGCAACAGAAGAAGAAAGAAGTACCAGCTTATAACAAGCCGCTTTCCATTTACGAGGTACATCTAGGCACTTGGCGTAAAAAAGATCGACTTAGTGAAGAACAGTATACGTATGAGCAATTAACGACTGAATTGGTGGATTATGCGGTCGAAATGGGTTATACCCATATCGAAGTCATGCCACTGGCCGAGCACCCCTTCGATCGCTCTTGGGGTTACCAAGCAACGGGTTACTATTCCGTTACAAGCCGTCACGGTGCGCCTAAGGATTTCATGCGATTCGTTGATACCTGTCATCAAAAGGGGATCGGGGTCATTATGGACTGGGTTCCAGGCCATTTCTGTAAGGATAGTCATGGACTCCGCATGTTTGATGGCAAGCCCTTGTATGAATATGAGGATCCTCGTAAAGCGGAAAAGCTGGAGTGGGGGACTTTAACCTTTGATTTTGGCAGGCCGGAGGTTCAGAGCTTTTTAATTTCAAATGCCGTATTCTGGATGGACATGTATCATATGGATGGAATAAGAGTGGACGCTGTTGCTTCCATGCTGCATCTGAATTTCGGAAGATGGGATGAGGCGCCTATCCGAAATCAACACGGAGGCGATGAGAATCTAGAGGCGGTTGCGTTTATTCGCAAGCTGAATCAAGTCGTTTTCTCCTATTTCCCGGATGCGTTAATGATGGCGGAAGATTCCACTGATTGGCCGATGGTGACGGCACCGATTCACGAGGGCGGACTTGGGTTTAACTACAAGTGGAATATGGGCTGGATGAACGATATGCTGAAGTATATGAAGCTGGATCCCATCTACCGAAGATATAACCACAAGCTCATCACCTTTTCGTTCATGTATGCGTGGAGCGAAAATTATGTACTTCCCCTCTCTCATGATGAGGTCGTGCATGGTAAGCGTTCACTCCTGCATAAGATGCCTGGAGACTATTGGCAGAAATTTGCTAATCTACGGGTATTATATGGCTACATGTCGGGGCATCCAGGCAAAAAGCTGCTCTTCATGGGAAGTGAATTCGGTCAATTCGACGAGTGGAAGGATCTCGAGGAGCTGGATTGGTTTCTATTAGATGGCTATGAGAAGCATGAGCAGATGCACCATTACGTGAAGTCGCTCAATCAGTTTTATTTGAAAGAACCAGCCCTGTGGCAGCTGGATCATGATCCAGAAGGCTTTGCATGGATTAACCCCCATGACGAGAGCCAAAGTGTTGTCACTTATTTGCGAAAAGGGAATATGCCGGAGGATGAACTCATCCTCGTGAGTAATTTCACACCTGTTGTTCATCCGGATTATCGAATCGGCGTTCCGAAATTAGGCGTGTATGAGGTTGTTTTTAATAGTGATGCAACTGAGTTTGGCGGATCTGGACAAGGAAATACGCTGCCTATTACAAGTAGGGCAAATGCCATGCATGGTTATCCGTATAGTTTATCTCTATGTATTCCGCCGCTTGCGGCTGTCTATATCAAGTGTGTGAGTGAATTCCAATCAGAGATTGATGAAGTTGAAGGGGGAAATCAAATATGCGCAGTAAAGAATGTGTTGCCATGCTCCTCGCTGGAGGAGAAGGGCGAAGATTAGGCGTACTGACGAACAATTTAGCTAAGCCAGCTGTTCATTTTGGCGGCAAATATCGCATCATTGATTTTACTCTCAGCAATTGTACGAATTCAGGGATTGATACGGTTGGTGTTTTAACACAATATCAGCCTCTAGTACTTAATACGTACATCGGTATAGGAAGCTCTTGGGATCTTGATCGCAAACATGGCGGAGTTACGGTGCTGCCACCGTTCATGGAGCAAAAAGGCGGCGATTGGTACAAAGGTACAGCGAACGCCATTTATCGCAATATTGGCTTTATCGAGCAATATGATCCCGAATACGTGTTGGTCATCTCGGGTGACCATATTTATAAAATGGATTACGATCTCATGCTTTCTTATCACAAAGAGAAAAAAGCGGACGCAACGATCGCGGTTATCGAAGTGAAATGGGAAGAAACGAGCCGCTTCGGCATCATGAGTGTCAACGAGAAACAGGAGATTACGGAATTCGCTGAAAAGCCGAAGGAAGCGAACTCTAACTTGGCTTCAATGGGAATTTATATTTTTAACTGGAAAGCATTGAAATCGTATTTGCTCGAAGATGAGGCGAATCCAGAGTCGAGTAAAGATTTCGGTAAAGATATCATTCCGATGATGCTGAAGGATGAAGCGAGAATGTTTGCTTATCCGTTCCAAGGCTATTGGAAGGATGTAGGTACCATCGATAGCCTATGGGAAGCCAATATGGACTTATTGGACGATAATAACGAGCTTAACTTAAATGATAAAGACTGGCGCGTGTATTCTCAGAATCCGTACCAACCAGCCCAATACGTAGCACCAACAGCGAATATTAAACGATCCCTGGTTAATGAGGGCTGTGCGATTTTCGGTGACGTTGATCATTCTGTTCTGTTCTTCGGTGTACAGGTTGGTGAAGGCAGCCAAATTAAGGATTCAGTCATCATGCCGAATGCCAAAATTGGTAATAATGTAACCATTATCAAAGCGATTATTGGTGAAAATACGGTCGTTGAAGATGGTGCGGTTGTAGATGGCAGGGGCGAAATTGTGCTTATTGGTGGTAACGAACGGGTAACAGGCGACGCTAATCAGAAGGGATGATATCGGATGAAACACGTGATGGGAGTCATTAATTTAGTCAATGAACCGGATGATTTGGAGGAACTGACTTTTTTCCGCTGCCCGGCATCTGTGCCTTTCGGTGGACGTTATCGGTTGATCGATTTTGCTCTATCCAATATGGTGAACTCAGGTATTGATAATGTGGCTGTATTCACACAACACAAATACCGTTCGCTCATGGATCATCTTGGCTCTGGCAAAGAGTGGGATTTGGATCGTAAACGCGGCGGGCTATTCGTCCTTCCGTCTGTACTCGATGAGCCTACTGGGATCTCGCGTGGTGATTTGTATCAATTCTATAGCCATCGTGATTATTTCTACCGCGGTAAAGAAGAGTTCGTCATTATTTCCCGCAGCCACATGGTGTGCAATCTGGATTTGAACGATGCTGTGCGTTATCACGAAGATATGCAAGCGGATATTACTGTGATCTATAAGCAAACCGATGAAGAAGTCCATGGGAAATTCCGCCGTCTTGCAGTGAAAGACAGCGGTCAAGTCACCTTGATGGAAGATCACACGGGCAGACTGCGGACGAACAACATTTCTATGGAAATGTATATTATGAGCAAGGCTTTGCTGTTGGATATGGTGGAATCCTGCCTAGCGCAAGGATATGATCATTTGGTACGTGACGGCATTATGAAAAACATTGATAAGCTTAGCGTGTATGGCTATAAGTTTGAAGGGCATCTGGGAATTGTGAACTCCATCCAAGGTTACTACAAACACAGCATGCAGCTGCTGAATCCTGCGATTTGGCGCGAGCTGTTCTTCCAGAAGAACAATCTGATCTATACAAAGGTTAAGGATGAGCCGCCTGCCAAATATTTGGACTCCGCTTCTGCCAAGAACGCGCTTATCGCGAACGGTTGCCAAATCGAAGGCAAAGTGGAAAACAGTATCTTGTTCCGCGGTGTGAAAATCCGCAAAGGCGCCTACGTGAAAAACAGTATCATCCTGCAAAACTGCGAGATTGAGGAGAATGTTATTATCGAGAATGCAATTCTGGATAAGGATGTATTCATTAGCCGCGGTCGCGTGTTAACAGGTGACAACAAAGCACCATTCATTGCAGCGAAAACCAAAGTCATCTAATTGCTTATTTAGAAGATTAGATCTGGTTTCACCAAAGTTGGAGGAGTGGCAAGATGAAAATACTGTTCGCGGCTTCGGAGGCCGTGCCTTTTATAAAGACAGGTGGTTTAGCGGATGTGATCGGCTCCTTACCCAAGGAGCTGACGCGTCAAGGCCTGGATGTGAGGGTCATTTTACCAAAATACGGTGACATTCCTGCTAAGTTTAGGGACGAGATGTCGCAAGTTACGGCATTCGATGTGCAGCTAGGCTGGCGCAAGCAATATATCGGGATTGATATGCTGGTATATGAAGGGGTTACCTTTTATTTCGTCGATAATGAGTTTTACTACAAGCGGCCTGGAATCTATGGATACGGGGATGAAGCGGAGCGATTCGGCTTCTTCTGTCGAGGCGTCATTGAGGCGCTTCCTTACTTAGATTTCCAACCGGATGTGATTCATTGTCACGATTGGCAAGCAGGTATGATTCCTGTTTTGCTGAAGGCACATTATCAGCATTTGCCTTTCTTTAGCGAGATCAAGACGATGACGACGGTTCATAACTTGAAATACCAAGGTGTGTTTGGCCAACAGGTGTTCAAGGATTTGTTCGGGTTGTCGGACGATCACTTCTCCGGAACCGCGTTAGAGCTTCACGGCGGCGCAAGCTTCCTGAAGGGCGGACTTTTGTATTCGGATCAACTCACAACGGTAAGTCAGACGTATGCTGAAGAAATTCAAACGTCGTTTTACGGTGAGTTTTTGGACAGTCTGCTGCGTCACCGCAAAGACCAATTAACGGGCATCGTGAACGGAATTGATTACGATGTATTCGACCCTATGACGGACAAGAATCTGGTTGTGAATTATCGAGATTCCTTACATAAGAAGGGGCAGAATAAGTTGGCACTTCAGGAGCGTCTAGGACTTCCTGTGAATGGCGACATTCCGATGATCGTGTTAGTGACTCGCCTTGTACAGCAGAAGGGCTTAGATCTGATTCAGCACGTGCTGCGTGAGATTCTAGCGCTGGACATACAGCTTGTTGTCCTTGGAACAGGCGAACCTGTCTATGAGCAAATGTTTCGGAACGCCGCATTAACACATCCCACGAAAGTGTCAGCGCATATATACTTTGATGAGGCATTAGCTCATCAGTTCTATGCCGCTTCGGATTTCTTCTTAATGCCATCCCAATTCGAACCATGCGGCATCGGGCAATTGATTGCACTTCGCTATCGATCCGTGCCGATCGTGCGGGAAACGGGCGGTCTGAAGGATACGGTGCAGCCGTATAATGAGTTTACAGGGGAAGGCACAGGCTTCTCCTTCACGCATTATAACGCGCATGAAATGCTGCATATCATCCGGCGTGCGGTTTTCTTTTATAAGAATGATCGTGACAGTTGGATGAAGATTCAGCAGAATATGAAAAAAGGCGACTTTAGTTGGCGGAAATCTGCTCAGCAATATATCGCACTTTACACTGAAATGACCTCATAAGGGTATGGAAGTTGGCCTCCTCATTCGAATGAAAGAGGGGGTCTTTTTCGTAATTTAGAAAATTCAGGTATAATAGGATCAGCAGATTTTTAAAGTTTGGAGTGGTGGGCTGTGGGCGTGGATTGGCTATCGCATGTACTGACCGTGGTATTCGTCGTCAATATTTTATTGGCGCTCACCGTGGTGTTCTTAGAGCGTCGTAATGTGGCTGCAACATGGTCTTGGTTAATGGTGCTGTTGTTCATTCCTATTCTCGGCTTCCTACTCTACGTGATGTTAGGTCAAAACCTGAGTCGCAGAAAACTGTATAAATGGAATAAGCGAATGCTAGAACGTATGCAAACTGTGATTGGCGAGCAGCGGCAGCAGCTCATGGAGGGGACCTATCCCTATAACGCTCCGATGGTTGCCGAGTATCATAATTTGATTTTCTTGAATGTAGCCACGAATGATTCGTTTCTGTCGCAGGATAATGACGTACATATTTTCACAGACGGGGTCGAGAAGTTTAATGATTTGATTAGCCGACTTGAGGCAGCAGAGTACCATATCCATATGCAATATTATATTGTGAAGAATGATTCGCTGGGTCAGCGCATCATGGAAGTGCTCACACGAAAAGCGAAGCAAGGAGTGAATGTTCGTTTTCTGTATGATGATATCGGTTCGCGTAAATTGAAGGACTCGTTTTTCAAGGAATTTCAACAGGCAGGCGGACAAAAAGCAGCCTTCTTTCCATCACGTATTCCTTTTCTTAATTATCGGGTTAATTATCGAAATCATCGAAAGCTTGTGATTATTGACGGTCAAATCGGCTATATAGGCGGATTTAATATTGGTAATGAATACCTTGGCTTGAACCCAAAGTTTGGCTACTGGCGGGATACGCATCTTCGATTGACAGGCAGTGTCGTTCGTGCGTTGCAATCCCGATTTGTTCTTGATTGGAACCTAGCATCGCCAGATGCGTTGGAAGTGGATGCTCGTTATTTTCCAACGATGAAGGAGGATGATAGGCAAGGAAAGGTTCCGATGCAAATTGTTGCAAGTGGTCCGAATGAGACATGGCCGCATTTTGTGCATACATTTCTCAAGCTGATACATATGGCTAAGAGCCGTATTTTGCTGCAAACACCTTATTTTATTCCTGAAGAAAGTATGCTGAATGCCTTGCGAATTGCTGCGCTTTCCGGGATTGATGTGCGGATTATGATACCGGAGAAAGCTGATCATCTATTCGTGCATTGGGCATCTTTGTATTATGTGGGTGAACTGCTCCGAGCAGGTGTGAAATGTTATCTATATGATTATGGCTTTCTGCATGCGAAAACGATTATCGTAGATGGCAAAGTGGCCTCTGTGGGGACCGCGAATTTCGATATTCGCAGTCTGAGGCTTAATTTCGAAACGAATGCGCTGATATTTCATGAGCAGACGGCAACGAAACTGGAGAACACCTTCTGGACGGATATGGAGGGGTGTATGGAGTTGACGCTGGAGGAATATGAGAAGCGCTCGCTACGGATCCGGTTTCTAGAGTCAATTTCGAAATTGATTTCACCGATTTTATAGGTACAGGTTAAGAAGCCCATGCAATCGCATGGGCCTATTTCCGATGAGAATAGTAGGAAGCGTTCTACTTAGAGAGTTAATCCACGACTTGGACAGTTCCAAGTGAATAACGACCGTCACTTCTCCTGCCGTCGTTCGCGAAGTCTACTTCCGGCTTGCCGGTTTGTGGGTTGAGTATCGCAGCATTGACGTTGTAAGCTCCAGGCGAGAGGTTCGCCGGAATAGGCAATGTGTCAGATACCTCATTGTTTCCTGGAAGCCATTCGCGAATATCCAAATTTGTTCGCACACGGGTGACGATGTCGCCCTGTTCATTTGTCAGTGAAAGTTCCAAGGGCCAAGCAAAATAAAACGGTGCTACCCCCCTGTTGATCATACTGAGTTTGACATGAAGTGAATTTCCGGTGCGAATGATCTTCTCGTGAGATTCCTTGGTGATTACAAATCGATAGCCAATGGTTTTCAGAAATCGGTCAATATTCGGTTGAAGTCGACCGCCGTAAGGTTCTTGAGACGGGGCGCTAGGACCAAGCCAGCTGACATGTGTCAGCTTCGTTTGCAGTAGGGTTTCTTCAATATGAGCGTCATTCAAATAGTTGCCACTAGGTCGAAATTCCCCGCCGCTGGGCGCTGATTTCCAGAAATCAGGCATGGCAGGCTGATCGTTTTGAGTTAGCCAAGATTTATAGCCATTGGTGTACCATTTCAGGAATCCGTCAATTGTTGATTCGTGTGAGCCGAAGGCGTCATTAAATAATCCGAGATGATGGGTCAATGCGATTTCATGCGGTCTTCTCATCAACAGTTGTTTTTGGTCAAAATATAGCAAGTAATGCTTAACATAGTTATCGGTGATATCTTCTTTAGGAAACTCAATTCGCTGGTCACCTTCATCCATCGTATGCCACTCGCCCCAATGTCCCACACTTCCCAGTTCAATAAAAGCGATTTGTGAATCATTGTTATATCGTTTTCCTAAGGCTTGGATTAGTCGTTCATGATGTTCGATTAGTTTCGGATTGCTATAATCCGGACTGAAGCCCATTCCGTATTCAAGATCGTACCATTTCCCTTTTTTGCTGATTTCTGCATATAACCAGTTGGGAATATCGAGATGCTCTTCCTCCGTTGGATAATCGAGAACGACTCGTAAAATGAGAGATACGCCTTTCTCTTTCCATAATGCAAACTGAAATTTTTTCTCAACGGCATCGAACGCATACTTCCCCTTTTCCGGTTCAAGATCAGCCCATGTTAAATTGGCATAAGCAAGCCGGGAATTCTGCTTGGCATCTTTATTTCTGGCATCTATAACAAAACCCATATACGGGTTGTTCAGAACTTGATCCGTTTCTGCGGGGTAGTAGGAAACCCGATGTATGACTTCCGTTGCATTAAGCTTCCTATAACCCAAGAAGCTTAGTAGTCCAGTAACTAGAATTAAAGTAATGATGATACGAATTCTAGGAGAATTCATACTAATTACCTCCTGTAGGATTCATTTTTGAAATCGTACCAGACAAGGAATCTTATTACAATACAGATAATGTAAGCTTAGGAATATTTATAGTTCAAAAGAACTATAAATTGCTAAAATTTTGTATTTTTTCACTATGAAACAGCGGAAAAATATGCTATAAGTACTATATTAGTTATTTATTTTATACGGAATTGTATGAAATAGAAAGCTTAACTATTCTGTCCTGGAGGAACTCGGTATGAAAGTGTTAATTACAGGAGGATATGGATTTATTGGGTCTTTTGTCGCGGAAAGATTCTTTAAAGAAGGTTATGACGTTTTCATCATAGATAATTTGTCTACCGGCAATAAACAAAATGTAGACTTTACTCATAAGGGGTATGTGTTATCCGTAGAGGATCGGAAATGTGAAGAGATCTTTCGCAGCAACCGGTTCGATACTGTCGTTCATCTCGCGGCTCAAGTGAATGTGAAGACATCGGTTGAAGACCCGACACTTGATTCGAGGTCCAATGTTCTCGGACTGTCCAATATGCTAACCTTGGCTCAGAAATACAATGTACATAAATTTATTTTTGCATCTTCTGCTGCAGTATATGGAAACAATGATGCAATCCCTCTATCTGAATCCGCGTTTTGTGATCCGATTTCTCCCTACGGGATTAATAAATGGATCGGTGAAACCTATTGCAACAAGTGGAAGGAATTGTACGGACTGGATACACTTTGTTTCCGTTTTTCTAACGTATACGGTCCACGTCAGGGCAGTGTCGGTGAAGGTGGCGTAATTTCCATATTTATGGAAAGAGTGATGAACGGAAAGGAACTCGTCGTTTATGGAGATGGCGGGCAAAGCAGAGACTTCATCTACGTAGAAGATGTAGCAGACGCGATTTATCGTTCGTCATATTCCACACTGAGTGGCGTCTATAATTTGTCCACAAATACGGAAAATTCAGTGAACGAGTTTGTTAGCATTTTGCGAGGCATGCATGGATCGGTGTCCCTTGTACATGCAGAACAGCGTCAAAGTGATATCTACCGTTCCAGTTTGGATAACAGACGTATCTCGAACGATTTGGACTGGGTACACAAAAATACGTTTCAGCAGGGGCTTGCTAAGACGTACGATTGGTTCAATCAGAAACAATTATCCCGAGAGCAGACTAGGGTTAAAGAATCGAAACGACGTAAACCATCAAGACTAATTCCAATCATACGTACAATGCTGCCGTTTGCCGAGAATACACTAGCCTTTGGAGTTACAGCATGGATCAGCCTGCAGTTCAGCGACAATATATCAGGCTTGATCGATATCAAAATCATTTATATTATTTTACTCGGTATTCTCTATGGCAATAGGCAGTCCATGCTTGCTGTCATGATGTCAAGCGCGCTCTATATTTACAATCAACTCAGCAACAGTCGAGAATTACTTTCCCTTTTTTACGATCCGGATTTCTTCTTTCATATCGCGGTCTATTTATTTATTGGGTTAGTCGTCGGATATGCCGTAGAGCGTAAGAACACTACACTTGAATCGAAGAGACAAGAACTTGAAACGCTGTCAGAGAAACACGAGTTTTTAACGGAAGTATTTAAGGAGACTCGCCAGGTCAAAGAGGAGCTTCAACAGCAAATTATGAATAACGGTGATAGTTTCGGCAAAATTTATTCCGTTATTAAGGAACTGGAAAGTTTGGAGCCAGAGAAAATCTTTACTTCGACGGTTAGTGTCGTGGAATCCGTTATGAAATCGCAGGCGGTTACGATCTATACGGTAAATAAATATGGTAGTTACCTTCGTTTATTGGCAAAGTCCAACAGTACGCATTTCGAAGCGGTAAAATCGATGAAGGTGGAGGATTTTCCCTATATCCAAACCCTTCTGAATGATAAGAAGCTTTTTATTAACAAAGGTTTGCAGGGAGGCATTCCGCTCCTTGCTGCGCCAATCTTTAACCAAGGTAAAGTCGTTGCTGTCATTTCTGTTTATACGATGAAGTTCGAGAATTTCACACTATATCATCAAAATCTTTTCAAGATTATGGTGGATTTAATTTCTTCATCCCTTTCAAGAGCACTTTCCTATGTGGAAGCGACGGCAATTCATAGGTATATGGATGGTACGTCTGTTTTGAAGCCGGAGATTTTTGCCGATATATTAGCAAGCAAACAAATGGCTAATGATAAGCATGGCGTCGAGTACATGCTGCTAACCCCAATTGAAACCTTTGAATTTTCCGATGAAATGCCTCAAAAGGTTGCGAAATTTTTGCGGGAAACGGATTATCTAGGAATGAGCATGGACGGCAAGCTTGTCGTGCTTCTCTCTAACTCCAGTCAGGAGGAAGCATCCTTCGTCTTAAACCGTTTTGAGCAAAATGGCATTTTTATGCGCATGGTAGAAGAGGAGTTTAGCTATGCTTGAGTGGGTACTGCTTATTTACATAGCATTGTGCATGGTGTGTATCAGCTTCCGACATCGGCATGACAAGAAGGAAGCCTGGGTTCGTATCGTACTAGCTGTTGGATTTCCTGTCGTCGGATTTCTGCTGCCTTCCTTTCGCTCCAAGCGATGGCATGAACGGAACGATGCCCGTTATGAGCGAGCAAGGAACGAATTGTTTGACGATATTCTTGTAGAAAACGCCACGCTTCCGAATATTGTGACAAACTTGGAAACGGAAAAGGAAATGGATGTAGTCCCGTTGGAGGAAGCACTGCTTGTCAATGATTTATCCACGAGACGCCGGGTTATGATTGATTTGCTGAAGCAGGACTCGTTGGACTATTTGGAAGTACTTCAAATGGCCGTCAGCAACGAGGATACGGAAACGTCGCATTATGCAGTCAGCGCGATTATGGAATTGAAGCGGAAAATCGTGATAAATATGCAAGAGCTGGCTGTTAAGTTCGAGGAGAATAAGAGGGACGCTCATGTTCTGCTTGCTTACTCTGAAATATTAAAGTCCTATATGCGCAGTGGTTTTCTAGATGAACGGACCCGAATAAAGTATAGCTACACCTACACGAACGTGTTGAAATTGTTAATTGAACAAGTCCCAGAAGCAGGAGAAGCCTATGTCGATAAGATTCGAACGGATCTTGATTTGGGGGAGTATACAGAAGCGGAAGAAACCGGATTACAGTATCTAAAGCAATATCCACTGCGAGAGGATGCTTATCTCAGTCTCATAAATGTATATTATACGATGCGATCGATCGAAAAATTAAAGTTGACGCTGTTGCAACTAAGACAATCTCCCATTCGATTATCGAATCAGGCATTAACTGTAGTGAGGTTTTGGTCAGAGGAGAACATGGATGAAAAAAGTCGGACTCAAACGTAACGTCTACATTATTTTAATCGGTATTTTGTTGCTGGCTATCGCCGTCCAAGTCACGAATTCGCAATTCATATTACAATTTAACCGCAATGGTACAGAGAATCGGCTCTTGAAAGGGTTGAAGCAGGCAAACGCTCAGGAACAGACGTCTGGCAAACCCTACTGTGTTATTTTTGACAGCACAGACGATTTCAGTATGAAGCAAAAGACACAAACGGAGTCTGTGTTGGGGTATCTAAAAAAGCCTGTGAAGACTTCTGATGTGCAAAGCGAAGTCTTTCAAACAAACGGGTGCCAAGTTGTCGTGTCTACGTTGTCCAACATGGCATTGATCGGCAATCTTGATGAACTCGCCGAGTATGTGAAACAAGGCGGATATGTATTTCAGGAGACGACCCCTGAGAAGGGGGATGCCTTTTATCGGATTTATCGTAAGATGGGGATTGTGAACGCAAGCGAGAACTTGAATTCGATCGGTGTTCATCTAACCTCTAATGTATTGATTGGTGAGGAAAATTTAATCATTAACGATCCGTTCATCGTCAATTCGATGATGTCGGTTGAATTAGATAAGAAGAGCAGGATACTAGCGAAATCGGTGGAGGGAGTTCCTCTGCTATGGGATTATCCATACGGCCAAGGCAAGTTTATGGTGTTTAATGGGACGATGCTACAGGAAAAATTAAACCGCGGACTCATTGCAGGAGCACTTAGCATGCTGGAGCCTGTGTTTGTATACCCGATCTTCAACTCTAAGATCGTATATATCGATGATTTTCCCGCGCCAATATCGACAGAAATATTTCCAGTGATTTATAATGAATACCGCAAAACGACGCCCGCATTCTATAAAGATATTTGGTGGCCGGACATGCTGTCGCTTGCGAAGAAAAATAATGTTAAATATTCGGCAGTTCTCATTGAATCCTATCAAGGAAAAGTCCAACCTCCTTTCCAATCCCCGACGGATACTGATATTAAAGGGCTTATCTCGTATGGACGAGAGGTTCTGAAGAGCGGTGGTGAAATTGGACTGCATGGGTACAATCATCAAGCATTAACGACGAGTAAAGAAGTCGCTGAATCGTTCGATTATACGCCTTGGACCAGTAGCGATGATATGGCGGAGGCTACCAAGGAAGCTGTGGAATTCGCGCACAAAGCTTTTCCAAGTTATTCGATGGTTTCCTATGTCCCTCCTTCGAATGTGCTTAGTCCTGAAGGAAGAGAAGCCCTCAAGAAGAACTGGCCAACCCTAGCGGTCATTGCTTCTTTATATCCAGAAGACGGAAGCAATCTTGCTTATGTGCAAGAGTATAGCATTGCAGAAGACGGTATATTGGAAATGCCCCGTGTGACATCTGGTTATTCCGAAAAGGACTTTCAAAGGTGGTTAACAGCAAATGCCATAACCATGCACGGAATCTTCTCTCATTTCATCCATCCGGATGATGTCGTTTCAAAGGAACGCGGCGAAAGCTTAACTTGGGACAAAATGTATAAAAACTTTTCCGAGATGCTCAATCGCATCCATCAAACCTATCCATGGTTAAGGGCAATGACTTCAGCGGAGGCTGCCTTCGATATGGAAGAAGAACTTGCGAGTCAAGTATCGTTGACTATGGAGGGGAACGTGCTGCATGGCAATATTACACCTGCCCGTGATCATGCGTTTTTTGTAGCAAGAATAAATACCAAAGTAGGTACGCTTCATGGCTGCAAGGTAGAAAAGATTGATACCAATACGTACTTGATAACAGCTACGACGAATGAATTTGAAATTGAATTAGGTGGATGAAGAATATGCGCATCTGTATCATCGCCGAAGGTTCCTATCCTTATGTAACTGGAGGAGTCTCAAGTTGGATTCATTCCTTGATTACGAATATACCGGAGCACGAATTTGTCATATTCACCATCGGCGCCTTCGAGAAGCAGCGAGGTCAATTTAAATATAAACTGCCGCCCAATGTTGTTGAGGTGAAAGAGATTTTTCTTGACGCCTATATGCGTGAATCGGGAGAGTGGGGGCATCGGTTCCGGTTGACAGCTAGTGAGCAAGTTTCGTTTCAATCCTTGCTTGGCGGAAAAGGTCATGTGGAATGGAGCGATCTCTTTAATTTGCTTCGAACGAAGCAGTTTCGTGTAGCTGCTGATTTTTTGATGAGTAAAGATTATTTTGATTTGTTGGTAGCGTTGTGCAAGGAGCGATATCCGCAGATTCCATTCACAGAAATGTTCTGGACGGTTCGCTCGATGGTGCTTCCGTTGTTTCTATCCATTCGGCATGATATTCCGAAAGCTGATCTATATCACAGTGTCTCCACGGGTTATGCGGGTGTGATTGGCTCTTTGGCTAAGCATCTTTACAATAAGCCATATGTGTTGACGGAGCATGGGATTTACTCGCGTGAGCGCGAAGAGGAAATTATTAAGGCTGGATGGGTAAAAGGTTATTTTAAAGACCTTTGGATCGAATACTTCTACCGTTTGTCTGAGTGCTCTTATGAAAGTGCGAATGAAGTGATCACCTTATTTAACCGGAACCGTGAGATTGAAATTGAACTGGGCTGCAGCCCGGATAAAATTAAAATCATACCCAATGGGGTCAATCTTGGAGACTACGAAGAAGTGGTTTCGGCGAATCGTCCGGACGATTCCATTGTGCGAATTGGCGCAATCGTACGTGTCGTACCGATCAAAGATATCAAGACCATGATTCAAAGCTTTGCACTTGTCAAACGGGAAGTACCGAAAGCTGAGCTGTATATTATGGGACCATCCGAAGAGGATGAGGAGTACCTGATCGAGTGTCAGCAGCTCGTAGATACCCTGCAAGTGGAAGGCGTCATTTTTACAGGGGAAGTGCGAATTAAAGAATATTTAGGCCGAATGGATATATTGGTGCTTTCTAGTGTAAGCGAAGGAATGCCGCTGGCGATTCTGGAAGGAATGGCTAGCGCCAAGCCATTTGTCGCTACGGATGTGGGAAGTTGTCGCGAGCTGCTTCATGGTATGGATGACGACATAGGCCCGGGTGGAATCATCGTTCCCGTGATGCATTATGACCAGATGGCCACAGCCCTCATCAAGCTTTGCAAGAATAAAAAGCTACGGGAAGATATGGGAAGAAACGGACTGGAGCGGGCTGGAAAGTACTATACAAGGAAGCAGTTTATTGAAGGTTATCAAAGTCTGTATGACTCGTATAGGGAGGTGAATGCATGGCGGGTATAGGATTCGAGCTGAGGAGACTGTTTGCTGGGCAGGGGCTGTTAAATAGCTTTAGAGCATATGCCTATTCATCTATGACGACGGTGGGGCCGATGATTTTGTGCATGGGCACTATTGTATTTATGCAGAGGTTCATGATCTCGGCGGACTCCCCTTACTTGGAACGCCAGCTTTTTCTTGCGACTGTCGTTTATTGTTTCATTTTCTCTGTACTAATTACCGGAGGGTTATCCATGATCGTGACCCGCTATATTTCGGATATGATCTATCTAAAAAAAATCGAGCATCTGCTTTCTTCATACTATGGGGCGATTGCAACGGCATTACCGATAGGATCGCTCGTTGCTTGGCTATTTTTACGGAAAGTGTCAGCTGGAGTCGGCTACAAAGCTGCTGCCTATCTGTTCTTCTCAGAATTAATAATTATCTGGCTGCAGTCGGTTCACTTATCTGCGCTTAAGGATTACAAAAGAATCGTTCGAAACTTTTGTTACGGTGTTGTCATTGCCATAGCTGGCTCTTGGCTGCTTCTGAAGTATACACCTTATAAGAGTGCCGCAGCTGTTCTTACAATGATGGATGTCGGCTTTATGATAATTGTGCTTCTGACCGCCTATCATTTCGAACAAAAGTTTCCACGGAAAAACAGTCGAGTTTATTTTGACTTTTTCGCATATTTCCGTAAATATCCGTCCTTGTTCTTCATCGGTACATTTTTTTATTCCGGTGTGTATGTACACAGCTTCGTCTATTGGTTCGGACCTTATAATGAACATATCGGAGGGCGATATGTGATTTCACCCTTCTACGATTTACCGGTCTTTTACGCGTATTTAACAGTTGTACCGACACTTGTCACTTTTGTTGTATCTGTGGAGACGTCCTTTTATGACAAATTCCGTGGGTACTATGATAAAATTTTGAACGGAGGAACACTGCTAGAGATTACGCGTGCCAAATGGGAGATGCAGCGAACTTTGATGCAGGAGGTCAGCTTTATGATGGAGGTGCAGCTGTTGTTTACCGTCGTTTCCCTTGCATTAGGCATTAAGCTGCTGCCCATGCTCGGTTTTTCAAATGCACAACTCTATACGTTCAACATTCTCGTCCTGGGTTACTTTGTGTTCATCATGTCCTTTATTATTATGCTCATCATGCTGTATTTTGACGATCGAAGAGGTGTTCTTGCTGTTAGCAGTTTGTTTGTCGTATTGAATGCAGGATTTACATATTGGTCTATGAACGTAGAATATCATGGACTAGGCATATTCATGGCAGCCTTCGTCACGCTAATTTGCGCTTTAGCCCGCCTCATTACGTATATAAGAAATATTGATTACTACACATTTTGTGCACAACCGATTACGGTTCAGAAGAAGGTTCCTTTCAGGCGCTGTTTCAGGGGCAAATCCACAGCTGTTACGATGCTTTTGGTTATCGCTGCGGTCTTCCTAGCCGCCTGTTCCAATGACGAGACGAAGGAATCAACTTCGGCAGCACAGGCAACACCGCCCGTCACGGGTCCGATGGCTTCCAATAATAAGCTAGTGGAAGATAAGCGAATATACGAGCAAGACAATGATACTTCCGTTGATACGATGTACTTAACGATACTCCCGGATAAAAGCGGTAAAGAAAATTCTCTCACCTGGTATGCGATGAACCGAATTAGGAGTCGAATGGATGAGGGAAATCTGAAAGTCATCATCCAGGAAGGTGCACCTGACGGCAGTGGTCCGAAGTCCGGTATGTTTGGCTATGGGACAGCGGAAAGCAACGGGAATATCAGCTTGCGAGGCAATACGAGTCGTTATGCTTCCCAACGTTCCTATAAAATCCGTTTGAATGATCAAGCCGGACTCTGGCATGATCAGCGTACGCTAGATTTGAACAAACACATCTTCGATTCCACAAGAATCCGAAATAAACTAAGTTTTGATATCTTTGAAAAGATTCCTAATATAACGAGTCTACGAACTCAATTTATTCACTTATACGTGAAAGATGTTACAGAGGGAAATGGGGCAGGAAAAGCTTTTGAAGATTACGGACTGTATACTCAGATCGAGCAGCCGAATGAAAGGTTTTTGAAAAATCACTGGTTGGATCCGAACGGACAGTTGTACAAGGCAGTCAATTTCGAATTTCTCCGGTATCCGAATGAGCTTAAATCGCAATCCGATTCTACTTACAATAAAGCTGCGTTTGAAACTCATTTAGAAATTAAAGGGTATGAGGATCATGACAAACTCTTGAAGATGCTGGAAGACGTGAACAACATAGCTATACCGATAGACGAGGTAGTTGACAAGCATTTCGATCTCGACAATTACTTGACGTTTATCGCTTCAAACATTCTGATGGACAATCTAGACACGCAGTCTCAGAACTTTTTTCTATACTCGCCGTTAAATTCGGACAAATGGTATTTCCTCCCGTGGGACTATGATGGTGCATGGGAGTGGGGGCATCAAACTACTGAGAATAAGGTTGACCCCTACATGAACGGAATCAGCACGTTTTGGGGGAGTGTGCTTCCCAATCGTTTCTTCAGAAGCGAAAAAAACGTCCAATTGCTGAAAGATAAGATCGACGAGCTTTATACGACAATCAATAATGATACGGTTGCCAGGCAGTTGCAAGTTTATCGCGGTGTTGTTGAGCCTTTCCTAAAAAAAGCGCCGGATATTAACTTTTTGCCAATTCAAATAAACAAATTGGATGAAGAGATCAAGAGGATTGAGGGAGTGCCGCTTCGTGCGCTTAACCGCTTTAATGAAGATATGGAGAAGCCAAAACCTTTTTATTTGAACGAATTAATACATGAGAACGGAAAATACCGGTTTGAATGGGAACCATCGTTTGATTTGCAAAAGGATGATCTGACTTATGAATGGACTTTGGCTAAAGATCCTGCATTTACGGAAGTTGTTGAGCAAAGGAAAAATTTGGAGGGTACAAGCGTAGAATTAAAAAGCCTAAAGTCTGGGGAATATTTCTGGAAAGTTATCGTTCAAGATGGGAAGGGACATCAACAAATTGCTTTTGATTTATATGAGACGGATGATAAGCCATACTACGGAGTACGAGCTATAAAGGTGGAGTAAACTTGGAATTTCTCGGAAAAAAACTGCGCCATGAGCTGAAATATTATATTCATCCTTATGAATATGCTACGCTGCGACAGCGACTTGCTGTAATGCTCCAACTGGACGGCAATTCGGATGACAAGGAAGGGTACGGCATTCGCAGCTTATATTTCGATGGTCCGCAGAATCATTCGCTATATGATAAAGTGAACGGCATCTTCGGTCGTCAAAAATTTCGGATTCGTATTTATAATGGCAGCGACCGGACGATTAAGTTGGAGAGAAAGAGCAAATTCGGCGATTATGTATGCAAAGAAGCCGTCCAGCTAAGTAGAGAAGAATATGATCGGATACTAATGGGAGAAACATCCTTTCTACTAGCCTATGACCATCAACTTATTAAGGATTTCTACAGAGCGCTTCAAGGCGGATATCAACCGGCAGCGATTGTTGATTATGTTCGTGAAGCCTATGTGTATGAGCTGGGAGACGTCCGTATTACATTTGATAAAATGCTTTCAGCGGGCGTCAATTCCGATAATTTGTTCGATCCGCATTTGGTCCTGACAGAAGCTCTTGATTCGACTAGGACCGTTATGGAGATTAAGTACAACAATTTTCTTCCGGAAGCGATCCGACTCATTGTCAGACCGGATGCGCATAACCGTTCCAGTATTTCCAAGTATGTCATCTGCCGTGAACTAGGTTATCGGCATTTTAGACCGTAACAAATCAATGGGGGGGCAACATGGGGGACTCGCTTAATTTTCAGGATGTCGTCAAAAAGAGCATCATTCATTTGGAGGCATTCCGCAATATTTCGTACATTGATATTTTGTTAGGGCTTGCCGTTTCATTCGGAATTGGAATGTTCATTTATTATATTTATCGTAAAACATTTCGTGGCGTCGTCTACAGTTACAACTACAATGTTACTTTTGTCCTGATGAGTATGATTACAACACTTATTATTATGACGATCAGCACAAACATTGTCTTATCGCTTGGCATGGTTGGAGCGCTTAGTATTGTGCGGTTTCGAACCGCGGTTAAAGATCCGTTGGATATCGTCTACATGTTCTGGGCGATTTCAGTAGGTATTGCAACTGGGGCGAAGCTCTACCCAGTTTCACTGCTCGGCTCTTTAGCTGTTGGGGGAGCACTTCTCTTCCTTTCCAGACGTAAAATAAGAGAACAGCCCTACCTCTTGATTATTCGTCATACGGACGATTCCATAGGTGAGCTGCGCATTAGGTTAAGACAAATGAACTATCAAGTGAAATCGAAAACGGTCCGCAAAAACTTTACGGAGTTGACGCTGGAGATGCGTCTTAGAGATGATAACACGGCTTTTGTGAATGAACTGTCCAGAATTGAAGGCGTGCAGGATGTGTCTCTTATTAATTATACTGGAGACTATGCCCAATAAAAGTAGAAGATCGCTGCCATAAGTACGTTACTTGCTGATGATCTGAATGGTTCGAGTCGCATTCTCCCAGATGACGGTAGCGCCAAGTGCTTCTCCAACGAAGCGAAGAGGTACGTACATACTTTCTTGAAAAAGAATAGGAGGTGCGTCAAGCTTAACCTTCTTACCGTTAATATGAGCAATTTCGCTATCCAGGGTCAGCTGAATCTTCCGGCTTCCTTTGGTCGCTGTTACCGTTTGAGTTTCCTCATTCCAGTCGACTTTCGTTTGCAAGGCTTCAAAGATGGAACGAAGCGGAACGAAGGTGCGGTCATTCATAATTACAGGATGTTGTGTGAAAAAGCGCTCTTTGCCATCAATGATGAGGCGAGGGGCGTTTGTTTTTGCTCGAATGGCCAAGATGCCAAGCTGTGGAGAAGTGCAGAAAGCGTCGCCAGAAGGTGCGGCTTTGCATACAAACTGGTTGTCCTGAGCTTTCAGAATAAGCCTGTAGCGCTCTTTCCCGTTAAGGTCAAGGGAATACCAGCTTCCACTGTTATCCTGAAAATAGATATGCTCAACAGCATCATATTGAAGTGAATTTGGACGAATTTGATTGGATTCAGGAAGTGAGTAGGTCCAACCTGTATGTTGATCATCGAGCAGGCTCAGGCTGCGTGCGGTTACTTTGAAATTTGGCTTCATAGGCGTATTTGCGGGTTCGGGGAGCTTGGCACTTTGCAGAACGGGCAACCGTTCACCACTAGGAAGGACAGATTTCCACTGATTGTTGGATTGATAATAGGCGGTACTGTCACTTGCAATAGAGAGGTTTTGAGGGGAAGCGTCTTGCAATCTCCAAGCGACCTCGAATTGGTCAGCGCCCTGAAGGATAGCGCGAATAGGCTCTGTGTTGGAAGTAAGCTGCGCATGGAATTGCAGCACTTCTATATGTTGATCATCGGTTTCTGAGGGGGAATCAGCCCCTAACAGGAAGATGCTAGATACTATTGTAAAAAAGAGAGGCCAACGCATGTTCATTTCCTTTCCGAAACGAAATTGAAATTGATACATAGTATACTGAATGCTATTTCTAATCAAAAAGCTAATCTAATCATAACAAGAATTCAAGTACAATGTAATCATTTTCATAGTTTCGCGTAGCAAAAAGCCGCTGGAAGGAACCAGCAGCTATACTTAACAAGTATTCAGTTCCTATTGATTAGAAACCCTCACCACTATCGAGATTAAACTGCCAGAGAATGCCAAATTTGTCCTCAACTTGACCATACAATTTGCTCCAGTCTGTAGCTTGAAGCTCCATGCCGATTTTGCCGCCCTCTTTTAGCTTATGGAAAACATTTTGGATTTCTTCGCTGTTTGCGCTAACGAAAGAAAGACTGATATTGTTACCTTGAATGAATGGCATACCTGGGAACACGTCAGAGAACATAAGCACGCTTCCGTTAATGTCCAGACGCGTGTGCATAACGCAATTCTTAGCTTCTTCTGGAAGCTTATAATCAGGGTGTTCTGGCATATCGCCAAATGTTATGATTTTTGGAGATGGCAGGTTAAATACTTCTGCATAGAAGTTCACAACTTCGCGAGTGTTTCCTTGGAAATTTAAATAAGCATTAATTGACATGACCATTCTCCTCTAATTGTGATATTGGGACAATCCCCTATATTCTACCATTGGTCGAGTGGAAAATCCAACCCTCCTATAAACGCAGCAATAGTCCCTGAAGTTGACTTCGCCCTTCTGGGGATAGTGACTGAAGGATCTGTTCAGAAGCCTGGTTCATAGCAGCGCGAGCTTTGGCAATCAAGTGGGGGGCTTCTTCCGTCAACTGAAGGAAGGTTGCTCGGCGGTCATCTGGGTCCGTTGTACGAATGATGAGGCTCTCTTGCTCAAGCGCATCAATGAATTGCGTGACGGTACGTGCTTTGATGCCTAGTTTCGAAGCGAGATCTGACATGCGAATGCTTCCTGATTCTTCAATCGCAATGAGTACCCGTACGCGCGGTCCAGTTAAATATGCAGGGATACCTAGTAAAGACAAGTGCTCCTCAAATTGCGTGTGCAGACGATGGGTCGTTCGTATGAGAAGTTGTAGGACGTCTCCAGCCGTTGGGGGAGTAGCAACAAGGCTGGAATCTATTGATATTATTGATGGATCGGGCTGGTTGGCTTGAGTTGGTTTCATAGTCCTCCTTGACAGTCACGAAAGTACTGAGTATACTCAGTATAAATCGAATTACTGAGTATACACATTAAATATAGCATAGATGAAGTGAAAAGAGGAGAGAACCAGGATGAAGGAAAACAAGGACGTTAAAAGGGACGGAAACAGTAACGAAAACAAGTACCTTAATTTGATGACTGCTGTGCGTTACCATGCGTTTGGAGAAGCCGAGGTTCTGCAAGTGGAGCAGATCCCCGTTCCGCAACCTCAAGCGGGCGAAGTGCTTGTTCGCGTATATGCGGCTGGGGTTCTTCCTGTCGATTGGAAAATACGCAGAGGGCTGTTTCTGATGCATGTACAATTCCCTCATATCCCAGGGACTGCGTTCTCAGGCGTTGTGGAAGCCATTGGTGAAGGGGTGTCCAATTGGCAGATTGGACAGTCTGTTTTTGGGCGCAGCACGAAGGGAACCTACGCGGAGTATACGACTGCGCCTGAGGATGCGATTGCGCTTAAACCAGCTTCGATCAGTTATGAAGAAGCGGCATCGTTATCTGGAGGAGCCACCACGGCGTGGCGTGCGATTGTCTCGGAAGGCAAAGTGAAACCGAACGAGCGCGTTCTGATCCACGGCGCGGCGGGAGGCGTGGGCTTGTTCGCGGTTCAATTCGCGAAAGGGCTCGGTGCAGAGGTAATAGGCACCGCAGGGCCGGCGAATTTGGCCTATGTGGCATCATTAGGGGCTGACGTGGTGATTGATTATACGTCAGAACGATTCGAAGAGATCGTCAAGGATGTTGATTTCGTCCTTGATACTGTCGGCGGTGAGACTTTGGCGCGTACATGGTCTGTTATGAAGAAAGATGGACGATTGGCTTCGATCGCTGGCCAACCGCCGCTGGAGAAAGCCAAGCAGCACGACATCACATTGATACGACCTGGCGTCGCCACGCAGGAGGATTTAATAGCCATTGCTGATCTTATCGAAGAAGGAAAGCTTACAATCAACATAGAGCAAAGCTTCGCCATGGAAGATGTACGTCAAGCACACGAGAAGAGTCAAAAAGGGCATGGGCGCGGTCGGATTGTGCTTCGGATGACTAATTGATCAGCTATTACTCGACAGAGGTTTTCTCATTTCGGGATACGAAACTATACAATCGTGCGGCTGTTGCAAGAAAAGTCAGCATTTTTACGTATTCACAAATATGGAATTGTCCTATATACTCCTTTATATCGATAATTATTATCAGTATCATCTAGTGGGATATCGTATGATTCAAGCAAGAAAGTTAGTTAGTTACACAGCAGTATTACTCGTGTCTTCGTTATTTCTAGCCAGCTGTGGTGCCGGTACCGAAACGAAAAACGCAGTGTCGCCTGCAAGCACGGCCCAGGCTACGGTGATACCAACAGCAAAAGCACCGCAGGAGAGTATCCTGAAAGATGCTATGGGACATGAAGTGAAAATTCCTGGCGAGGTTAAGCGAGTGATTGCACCTTTCCTAGAAGATGGATTAACTGCAATCGGCATTAAGCCTGTCGCCCAATGGTCCGCAGCCGGAGAGCCTCAGCAGTATTTGCAAAATGTGTTGAACGGGGTACCTGTCTTGGACATGACAGGCGGACTCAAACCCGAGCAAACATTAAGTCATAATCCAGATCTCATTATTCTTGCAGCACCAACCTATATGAAAAATGGGACGTATGAGGATTTCTCCAAAATTGCCCCAACTTTCGTACTATCCAATGATGAGAATGACTGGCGTGGAAATGTTGCCAAATTAGGCGAAGTGCTAGGTAAAACAACGGAAGCTGAGCAAGCGATTAAGAAATATGATGAGAAAGTAGCTGCCTCCAAAGAGAAGATTCGTACAGTTGTTGGAGATAAATCAGCCGTTCTATTCCACTCAGCTAATGAAAAAGGATTTAAATTGTTCGGCGCGAACTTTTATAGCGGAAAGCTTTTGTATCAAGGTTTTGGCTTCAAGCAGCCTAAATTGTTAAAAGGTGATTATGATACATATTCCTTGGAAACGCTGGCTCAGCTCGATGATGTTGATTACATTTTCGTTCTCTCAGGTAAAGGCCGTGCGAAACCGCCTGTGGATAATCCGTTATGGCAGCAATTGCCCGCGGTTAAGCAAGGTCATGTGTATGAGGTGGATTCAGGTCACTGGTTCAACCAAAACGTGATCGCCAACCAATTAATTATCGATGATGTACTTCGTAATCTAGTGAAATAGGTCGAGTGAGGACGAGGGAATCCCTCGTCCTTTACGTGTTTCATTCAGATATAGGAGCGAGAAGTAAACAATGAAAAATGATATCATTCAGCCAGACTTGGAAGACGTAAACCCATTTCGTTCAACATGGTATAAACTTACAGCTATAGAACGGATATTGGTGAAGGATCTGCAATGGCCTGTTGAACGAGATTATATTAAATCGGACTCGTTGATGTTAGTCGTTTCAGACACGACGGATGGCCGTCTTATTATTAATGGTCAGTTTTACCCGCTGCGTTCAGGCACTGTATTCATTTGTAGGCCAGGTCAACTCCATTGAAGTAGGTTTACCCAAAGGTGAGGAGCATGGGGTCTACATCCTAAGGTTTCAAGCTGCAGCCATTAATCAAATGGAGGCTGATGTAGTCAATATCCAGCCAGTGAACACATTCCCTGGTGAAGGTGAGGCCATACATCTTGCAGTTTCTGCCGTAATTCCCCTAGTTAAGATAATTACGTCACATTGGGTGAATGGCACGATAGCGGATCGTTTTCGGGCAGAGGCGGGATTCTATGAATTACTTAGTCTTGTCTTGCAAAACGAAGAGCACAAAACTGCGATCGCTTTGGATTACGCGAAGTTCATGCTCGCACGAGACTATACGGAAGAAATTACGATTGGTGGACTGGCGGCAAGAGCGGGTCTAAGTCGGTTCCATTTTATGCGGTTATTTAAGGGGAAATTCGGTAAAGGTGTCATCGAATACGTAACGGAATTACGTTTAAGTAAATCGAAAGAGCTTATGCGTGAACTACCTAATGCCTCTATTCGGGACATTGCTTTCCAAGTTGGTTATAAAAACGAGATCTATTTCAGCAATAATTTCAAGAAACATATGGGGATGGCGCCAACATCTGATACAGATAGGGGATTTTGTTGGTAAGGCACGTGAAGCTGTGAAATGGTTGCAAAGCTACGACCTTAAAACAGCTGGTTTAAGAGAAACTGTAAAGCAAAAGTTCAAGGAGGATAAGGTGCTAGTCGTAGTGATCCATCACAAAGAAATACTGATATGGGGGCGACTTGCTGGTACGGTATTGTTTGATGATCTGCAACTAAATCCTGTAAATCAAGTTGCTGGATTTTATTTTGATTCTATTCGAATCCCTGAAATCATGATAGAATTACTGGAAATTGAAAGAGTCTGTGGGTGGATGTATGAAAAAATTGATTTTAATCGCAATCATTGCCAGCATTTTTGTTACGCTGTCATTTTCTTTATACTATATGCTCAAGATTTATCAAAGCGATTTGGGTATGTCTAGTGCGGCAGAACCTATGGTTCATGAACATGCTGAACGCATCGTGATCATTTCACAAGAGCAGGGTAGCTACATGATGAATGAAATTCAAAAAGGGGCACGTGAGGCTGCGGAAGAGCATCATATCAAAATTGATTCCTGGGGTGTATACCGTTCGAATTTGGAAGGCTTGATCAAGCAGATCGATATTGCAATCGCTTCCAAAGCGAGTGGGATAATTGTGGAAGGTGTGGATCATCCTGATTTCGATCTCATGGTGAAGAAGGCAACAGAGAAAGGGATACCGATCATCACGATTAGTTCGGATGCGCCGAGCAGCTTGCGCAAGTCTTATATTGGTTCCGACCATTATCAAGAAGGGATTATTATGGGTGAGTATATTGCGACTCAGCTGAATGGCAAAGGGGTAGTCGGTGTTATTAAGAATTTAACGTCTCCCTCAACCGATGATCTACGGCTGAAAGGTCTTAGCGAAGTATTTAAGAAATACGACGAAATTAAGCTTGTTGTCGCTACCAACGATCCCGAAATAGCGCAGCCCAAAATGCAAACGAACGATATTTTGAATGATCATCCGAATGTGAGTGCCTTTATTGGTCTGTCGACGGACGCAGGCGAGAGCATCGTTCAAGCGGCGCGTTCGCGTTCTCGGACCAAAGAATATCCGATATTCCTATTTGATGATTCCCCGCAAACCGTGATGTTGATCAAAAGTGGTCAAGTGAAAGCTGGCCTTTCGCAGCATTATGAAGAGATGGGTATTTTGAGCGTAAATTTGATGAAACGATGGTTAGATGCTAGACAACTGCCGCTCGAGAACAGCTACTTCACGCCAATCAGCGTGGTAACTACATCGGGAGAAGAGGTGGAAGCACTTGAAAACCATTCGAAGTAAAATGATGATGCTGTCGATACTAATTTGGGTCATCATGGCGATTATTTGGCTATCCATGAGCATTTATAATCAGCGAACAGTGGAAAAGTATAATGAGATCCTGCAGCGGTATATGCAAATGAACCAAGCATCGCAATTAAGTCAGCAATCCTTAACGAGCTTGAACAAATACCGTATGTCACCCACGTTAGATAGCTTGAATCAATATATTTCCGATAATATCAGCCTGCTGCGGACCAAGTCTGAAATGAATTGGTTGCGAAATATGAGCAACACGATGTTGCTCGACAATTTGCAGAATATGCTGGAAAGTCAATCAGAAGCGATGGATTTAGCTGTTCGTTTTCAAAAGGATAATGATGAAGAAAATGCGGCTAAACAATTTGACGAGGCATCCAATATTTCCAAATATATTTCGGAGACGACATTAACTCTAATTAGCGGCGAGCAGAATACGTATGATGCTTTTTACAGAAAAATTATTAAGCGTAGTGAAAATATTAAGAAAATGGGTCTATGGACGCTGGCGCTGGTTTCCTTGCTGCTCATGCTGTTTTCCTATCGATTTGTCAATAGTGTCACGCAGCCTTTATTAAAACTAACGCTGTCTGCGCGTGAATTGTCTCGAGGGAATTTCAAAAATCCGATTGATTTGGGCAATAACGATGAAATGGCCTTTTTGGCTAAAACGCTGGACAGTATGCGCTTGAAGATTGGTCATTTTATCGACGATATCCAGAGTAAAGCACAATTGGAATATGATCTTCATCGTCATAAGCTCATGTTGAAAGAAAGTGAATTGAAGAGCTTGCAAAGTCAGATTAATCCCCATTTTCTATTTAATACGTTAAATATGCTGTCTAAGGAAGCTTATTTGGCAGGCGCGGGAAAAACAAGCGAATTAATTAGCTCAGTTGCCGGTATGCTTAGATATAATCTCCGTAAGCTGGATAGCCGAGTGTCATTAAAGGATGAGCTCGAGGTGCTTGAGGAGTATTTAACGATTCAAAAAGCTCGCTTTGGTGATCGTTTGCATGTTGTGAGAGAAATTGATGAGGGTGCACTGGGGATTGAGATACCTATCCTCATTTTGCAACCGCTTGCAGAGAATGCTTTTATTTATGCGATTGAACCAGCTGAAGAGGGCGGAACCTTGACCATTCGAGTGAAGAATGAAGAAAATCACGTGATTGTACAGGTGCAGGACACAGGACAAGGTATGGATGAAGATCAGTTGAATAGGCTATTACTTCAATCTGAAAATTCGGTTTATAAAGGACATTCGACAGGAATAGGCATATGGAATGTGATTCATCGCTTACAGCTGTTTTATGGGGTTGAAGAGATTATAGAGATAGAATCCCATCTAGGAGCTGGCACTTGTATTACACTGAAGCTGCCGAGGGGGCAAAGGGTATGATTCGTTTGTTGATTGTAGATGATGAACCAATTGAGCGGATTGCGTTACAAAGAATTATTGAAGAGGGCTCTCCGGACGTCGAGGTCGTAGGCCAAGCGTCGAATGGCAGGGAAGCCATTGAAGCAGCAGCTCGCTTACAACCGGACTTGATTACCATGGATATTAAAATGCCAGGCATTAATGGACTCCAAGCTATAGAGAAGATTAAGGAGTCTAACAAAGCGATTAAGTTCATCGTAGTCACCGCATTTGATACGTTTGAATTTGCCCAACAGGCGATCAAACTGAATGTGTATGACTATATGCTGAAACCAAGCCGAATCTCCGTTGTGCTCGAAACAATTGGTCGAGTAGCGGGTGAGATTAAGCTTATACAACGTGAACTAGAGAATCGAACCCTGGAGCAGGATAGGTTGCAAAAGATGAGGCCTCTAGTGGAGGCTGATATCGTGGAGCAGTTGTTATTTGACTACGTGCAATCTGCTTCTATTAACGAGATGATAGACCTCATAGGACTGCCAACGGAACGGGACGGTTTCGTGATGACGTTACAATTCTTACATGAATCGGCAGAGACTGAGCAGCTGCGTGATTTGGAAGAGGTTTATTCGCAAATGAGCGAATTGATCCCAGAACTATCGAATCCAATCTGGCTCGGTAAAATGTCAGGCAATCAAGTCCCCATGATTGTATATATGGAGGGCGAATTCTCATATCGCGCACAGGCCATTGGCGTCGCGAAGAAATGGCTCCAATCATTGGATTTGAGGAGTAACTGTAGTCTTTTTATCGGTATCGGTGGCTTGTGCAGCGATGTGCGGGACATGCGCAAATCCTATCATGAAGCGTTGCTGGCTTCCATGGATACAACATTGCCTGCTCGTTACTGTTTATATGAAAATCTGACGCATGAAGACATCCAAGCTATTGGTGGCCGTACCCTTGAGATGGAGAAAAATGTGCTTGAAGAGATTAGACGGGGGAATCTAGAGTTGGCCGGGGATCAGATTGCCAAAATGATTGATGTGTTTGAAGGTGTTGGTCAAGGGGTTGGGATGTCACAGCAACGAATTTTTGAAGTGCTGATTATTGTGTCCCGGATGATGCAAGAAATGGGTATGGAGGTCCGTACACCTTACTTTCCCTATTCAACAACTAGCTACATGCAACTAAAGGCTGAATCCCGCATGTTAATTCATAACTTAGTTCAGGTTGGAGAAATAGTCGAAACGGATTTACTCCAAACGATGAAGCTATACATACAGCAGCACGCACATGAAGATTTGTCATTGGAACGGATTGCTGCCACAGTGGATCGGAATCCTTTTTATGTCAGCAAACTATTTAAAGAGCATTTCGGCATGAATTATATTGATTTTCTCACGGAATATCGCATAGAAACCGCCAAACAATTAATGCAGGAAACGGATAAAAGTCTAAAGGAAATCACGTTTGAAGTAGGGTATAACGATCCGAATTATTTCAGCAGAGTGTTTAAAAAGCTTGTTGGACATTCCCCGACGGATTATCGGAAAATGCTGATTCGACCAACGGTAAGGAGGGGATAGCACTGAAAAATATCTTAAAGAAGAGCGAAGTAGTTGGCGTATCCGCTATCATGGTGATCGTGCTATCGGCTTGTTCATTCATCGGAGCGAACAGTACGCCAACAGATAAAGCTAGTCCGCAAATCGATAATAAGCCAAGTCCCAATCGCATCATCCAACCAGATAAGAATGTGGTTGTTGGTTTATCGATCGATACCTTGCTCGAAGAACGGTGGCAAAAGGATCGGGATTTGTTCAAAGCTGCCGTAGAAAATCTAGGCGCTCGTATCGAAGTTCAAGCAGCGAATGGCGATGACGCTTTGCAGCTTGCCCAAGCGGAAAACTTGATTTCGCGGGGCGTAGATGTACTTGTCGTTGTGCCGCACAATGCAGAGGTATCAGCAGCGATTGTGGAAAAAGCGCACAAATCAGGCATCAAAGTGATTTCCTATGACCGTTTGATCGTGGGTTCGGATGTGGATTTATATATTTCCTTCGACAATGAGAAGGCTGGCGAACTACAAGCCAAAGCCATTGTAAGAAAGGCTCCTAAGGGGAATTATGTTCTTATTGAAGGCGCGGATACGGACAATAATGCGCACATGTTCAAAAAAGGGCAAATGAACATTCTGAAGCCACTCGTCGAGAAGGGTGACATCAACATCGTATTTGATCAAGCGACGAAAGAGTGGAAACCTGCCAATGCTTTGGCGAATATGGAGCGGGCGTTACTAGCGAATCACAACAAAGTGGATGCGGTTGTTGCCGCCAATGACGCGACAGCAGGCGGGGTTATTCAAGCCTTAACAGCGCAGAAAATGGCGGGACTGATCCCTGTTTCCGGACAAGATGCAGAGCTGGCCGCCGCACAGCGAATCGTGGAAGGTACGCAAACCATGACGGTCTATAAGCCGATCAAGAAGCTTGCTGAAACGGCAGCTGAGCTAGCTGTGAAAATGGCGAAAGGCGAAAATGTCCACGCAGATAAAAAAGTAAACAATAAGAAAATTGATGTCCCGTCCATTCTTCTTGATCCAATCGCCGTCGATAAATCGAATATGGATGCCACGATCATTGCAGATGGGTTCCATTTGCGAGAAGACGTATATAAAAATGTGAATCTGGCGCTAATGACAAAATAGTATAGCATTGTTAAAAATAATGCTAATATAAAGCGGTTACATTGGAAAATGCCGGTGATATACTCAGTTTGTAGTTGGCGCACAGCCAAAACAAATGAGAGGGGTATTACGAATGAAACGAAGTGTGAAAGCGATTTCTTTGATGTTGGTTGTTATTTTTCTAGCCGTTATGGTTGCAGCATGTGGGAACTCCAGCTCTAAAGTAAGTGTTGGGATTGTATTGCCTACCAAAGACGAGCCAAGATGGGTGCAAGATGAGCAACGCTTCAAAGACGCTTTGAAAGGTTCCAAATATACGACGGAAATCTTATTCAGCCAAGGCTCCTCAGCGAAAGAAAAAGAAAATGTTGATGCATTGATCGCAAAAGGAATCAAAGTGTTGATCATTTGTCCGCAAGACGGTGACGCTGCAGCTGCTGCAGTAGAATCGGCTAAAAAAGCTGGTATCCAAGTTATCTCTTATGATCGCTTGATTACAAAAACTGACGCTGTTAACTACTATGTGACTTTCGACAGCATTGCTGTAGGTAAAGCACAAGCACAATACTTAGTAGATAAAGCTAAACCAGGTCAACCATTGTACCTGTATGCAGGTGCTGTATCTGACAATAATGCTTTCTTGTTCTTCGAAGGTGCATGGCAAGTGCTTCAACCGAAAATTGCGGATGGCACATTCAAAATTGCTAACTCCAGTGAAGCAGTTGCTCTAAAAGGAACTGCTAAGTTAACTCGTGAGCAAATGAGCAAAATTGTTGGTCAAGTAACGACGAATTGGGATGCAAACGAAGCGAAGAACAAAGCTCAAACGCATTTGACAGCTGCTGCAGCAGACATGAAAGGCGATGTTGCAATTCTAGCTCCAAATGATGGAACAGCTCGTTCGATCGCGGATGTATTTGCATCAGATAAAGCCGTTACGAAATTCCTTGTTACGGGTCAAGATGCTGAGAAAGCTTCCATCCAGTACGTAATTGACGGTAAACAATCGATGACAGTGTTCAAAGATGTTCGTACATTGGTTAAAGATGCTATGGGTATGGCAGTAGCTATCCTTGATGGCAAAACACCTGAAACAACGGGATCTTACAACAATGGCAAAATTGATGTAAAAGCGAAACAAACGAATGTTATCGTCGTTGATAAAGCGAACGTTAAATCCGCACTCGTTGATTCTGCGTACTACCAAGCAGCCGATTTCAAAGGTTTGTAGGTGTAAGATCACATAGCTTGGATGGAATAGTGATAGATACGTCTATCACTATTCCTCTATTCCAAGAGTCGTTTGGCTAAGGAGCGCTTGATGATGAGTAAATATATATTAGAAATGAACAATATTTCGAAGGAATTCACGGGTGTGAAGGCGCTTGCGAATGTCAATTTCAAAGTAAATACGGGTGAAATCCATTGTTTGGTTGGTGAAAATGGCGCAGGTAAATCGACCTTGATGAAAGTGCTTAGCGGTGTTTATCCACACGGAACGTACACCGGTGATATTGTTTTTGAGGGCACGGTACAGCATTTCTCGAAAATCAGTGACAGTGTAAAGACGGGCATCGCCATCATTTATCAAGAGTTAGCGCTTTTCCCGGACCTTACCGTGTATGAGAACATTTATGCTGGCAACGAAGTGAGAAAAGGCATGATTGTCGATTGGAATCAAACGATACGTCAAGCCAAAGAAATGCTTCATAAAGTGAAACTGGATGTGAATCCGGAAGTTCTCGTTAAGGATTTGGGCGTTGGGAAGCAACAACTCGTTGAAATTGCCAAAGCCTTAAGCAAGGATGTTAAGCTGCTCATTCTGGATGAACCGACAGCTGCTTTGAATGAGAAAGAAAGTGAAAACTTACTCGATCTGCTGCGAGAGCTGAAAAAGCAAGGTATTACGAGCATTATGATTTCGCATAAGCTCAAAGAAGTGACAGCTATTGCTGATCATATCACCGTTTTACGAGATGGCAGGACGATCTGTACACTGGACGCTGCAAAAGGTGAAATTTCGGAAAGCGTCATAATTAAAAACATGGTAGGCCGTGAAATTGACGATATTTACCCGAAAAGAACGACAAAAAGCTTCGGAACGAACATTCTCGAAATCCAAAACTGGACGGCTTATGATCCACAGTTAGGTCGAGAGGTCGTGAAAGACGTTAATTTGCATATTAAAAAGGGTGAGATTGTTGGTATTGCTGGTTTGATGGGTTCTGGTCGAACGGAGCTGGCGCAAAGTATATTTGGAAATCCCAAAGCTTACAAGCTCCGCGGAGAACTCCTGATGGACGGTGTAAAAAAAGCGTTTAACCATCCGAAGGATGCCATCAAGGCAGGCATTGCGTATGTGACGGAGGATCGAAAAGGGGATGGCTTATTCCTGATTCAAGATATTAAGCAAAACATCTCCGTTGCTAACCTAAATGAGATCTCTGAAAAAGGCGTTATCAATAATAACGAAGAAGTAAAGATTTCCAATCATTATAAGCAGTCATTAAATATTAAGGCGCCTTCCGTTGAACAAATTGTTGGTAATTTGAGCGGGGGAAATCAACAGAAAGTATCACTCGGCAAATGGTTATTTGTGAATCCGAGCTTGCTGATCTTGGATGAACCTACACGCGGCATCGATGTGGGAGCCAAATATGAAATTTATACGATTATGAACGAACTGATCAGCCAAGGAATGAGTATCATTATGATCTCTTCGGAGCTCAGTGAAGTCTTGGGCATGAGTGATCGTGTATATGTAATGGCCGAAGGTAAAATAAAGGGCGAGCTATCCATCGAGGAAGCGGATCAAGAAATGATTATGAAGCTTGCGACGCAATAGGAGGAAGACCAGTGCAATTTTATAGTGAAGCAAAATCGCTAATTAAAGTGAATATTCGAGAATATGGGATGTATATTGCCCTATTCATCATCATGCTGACGTTCTCCATCATGACGGATGGATTGTTTATGTCATCGCGGAATATAAGTAATCTCATTGATGCAACGGGTTATATTGCTGTTCTAGCGGTGGGTATGACGCTTGTCATTGTGATCCGACATATTGATTTGTCTGTTGGATTTGCGGCAGGGTTCCTGGGGGCAATTGCGGCTGTGCTCTTATCACAAGCTGGTGTTCCCTTTTATATTACGATTCCAATTATTCTAGTGCTAGGTATCATCGTTGGTTTATTTAATGGCTTATTGGTAGCACAATTCGGAATTCCGTCCTTTGTGGCTTCCCTTGCGGGCATGCTAATATTCAGAGGAGCGCTTCTTCGTGTCACGGAGAAAACGGGTACGATTATTGTTAAAGATGAGCATTTCAATGCCATCGGGAACGGCTTCATCCCCGCGATTACGAAGGTAGGCGGCTTAAATCTGCTTTCCTTGATTTTAGGCGCAGTCATGATCGTTCTTTATATTTACAGTGAATTTTCTAAGAGAAATAACAAGCTGAAATACAATTTCGAAGTGGTTTCTGCTAATATTTTTACCGTGAAGGTCATTTTCGTTTCGGCGATTATTGCGTATATTACGTGGATTCTTGCCGGATACAACGGTTTTTCCTGGACCGTCATCGTCGTCATGATCGTCGTTGCCGTCTATCACTTCTTGACGACTTCAACTGTATTAGGCAGACATATTTATGCCGTTGGCAGTAACCCAGAGGCAGCCAATTTGAGCGGGATTAGCGTGAAAAAGATTACCTATATCGTTTTTGGATCGATGGGTATGCTGTCAGCGCTTTCCGGTATCCTCTTTACGGCGCGGTTGCAATCTGCAACAACGACTGCTGGTACATTATTCGAGCTTGATGCGATTGCCGCAGCATATGTGGGCGGTGTTTCAGCAGCAGGCGGCGTTGGTAAAGTGACAGGCTCCATTATCGGAGCGATTGTTATGGCTTCCTTGTCGAGCGGGATGAACCTCATGGGAATCGGAATTTCCTATCAATACATGATTCGTGGTGCAGTTTTGGCGATTGCCGTTATTTTCGATGTCGTCACTCGTAAGAAGAGAGCTTAATGAATATGGCCATTCATACACCGCAAGGTCTTATGATTAGGCTGGATGTGCCAACAAGCTTTGGTCTTATGGCGAGATTATATCCGGACATAAGGCCAGAGCAAATTCTAAAAACAACAGAAGATATTCGTTTAATATCCGCGGCATTAGGGTTTGTAACAGGACTGTTGTGCTTTGTGCTTCAGTTAAGCCCTCAACAAATAGGATTATACACTTTGATTGCGATGGTTGCAGGGATCTATGTCAACTCGAGGGGCCTGATCCTTGTACCTTTCGTTCATTTGGGGGCCGCCTTTAATCGGATTTATGGCTACTTTCTACCTACGATTATTTCAATCATTGTTGGCTACATGCTGACAGGCTGGCAAGGCGTGATTGCCTATTTATTAACGAAATGTATGGCTTCCTGCGTATCGATCATTGTCGGCATGGGATTAGCTAAACAATCGCTAGCGAAAATAGGCATTGCGTACACCACAGTGGAGAGGGATTTTTTCAATGCTTATCGTTATCATGCCAGTCAGATTGGTATATCGAGAAGTGTGGAGCTATCCTATGAGGAGTTAGATGAAGCCTTCTGGCGAGGGGCGTATAACGATTACGTGGGAAATAATCCGAAAGAAATACAGCGCAACAACAAGTAAAGCAGCCTGCCCTCTGATGAGGACAGACTGTTTTTTTTATTTTCCGTATTTACCTCAGCTTGTACACATGAATTATTCCTCCGTTGAGAAATCTACCAACAAGCATGTGATCAACAAATCAGAAAATTACGGGGCGTTGCATAATGACAGATCCACTTATTGCGGCTATTACTAAAGCCATAGGCAGAAAGTTCCTTTATCATTTTACAAGAATAAGTAATTTGCCGGCCATTGCGCATTTCGACGCATTATTGTCCAGTGCTCACATCAATCCCCAGTCCACAGGTAAACGCAGATCAGAGCCAATTCAAGTGGATTATGATGCTTTTTCAGTGACGATCAATGCACATCTACGGATTCCAGATATTATGATAGACCCCTCCACGACACAAGAGCAATTTCGAGCTCGTCTAGATCAGCATGTATTTTTTTGGCCAACCGTAAGAGATTGTCTGAAAATGATGGATACCTATGCTCGAAGGGAACCTGAGGGAGGGTTTGCCGTATTGAAATTCGATGCATATGAATTATTGTTGCGTCATAATACTTCCGCGAAGTTGTCAAAATATGACTCAGGCAGCTCACCGCGGTTTCCGTCAAACTGCACCTATAAGAAAAGTGAGGCCATGTTTCTTCCTTTGAACGATTTTAAAAGCGTAACGAATCCCCTGATACCAACAATAGCGTCTGAAATAAAAGAGGTACTCATTGCAGATAAGGTTCATGATATCTCGAACTATTTGCTGGCGATATATATTGAAGATAATAAATTTGTTCCTGAGTGTTGGCGTCATCTAGGCATGCATTGGCAAAATTTGAGAACATGATCTATGCATGATTTATAGCGTGAAGATGGATAAAAACGCCACCAACATACCATCCTAAGATTAGCTGTTTAAGGCATGACACTTAGGGGGAGTAAACTTTTGAAACTAACATCGGAGCAGATGGTTACCCTGCATGGCTTTAATAATTTAACCAAATCGCTCAGTTTTAACATGTATGATATTTGCTTCACCAAAACGAGAGAAGAACGCGAAGCTTACATCGCTTATATAGACAAGCAATACAATGCGGAGCGTTTGACCTCCCTATTGAAGACCGTTGCCGACATTATCGGGGCGCATGTGTTGAATGTCGCCAAGCAAGATTATGTGCCACAAGGAGCTAGTGTAACCATGCTAGTGTCAGAAGGACCCATCGAACAGGAACCGAACGAATCGTTCGAAGAGTCCCCCGGGCCAATGCCAGATGCGGTCGTTATGCATCTCAATACGAGCCATATTACCGTGCATACATATCCCGAATATCACCCAGACGAAGGAATTAGTACCTTCAGAGCAGATATCGATGTTTCAACCTGCGGAGAAATTTCGCCGCTTAAAGCGTTGAATTTTCTGATCCGCTCATTTGATAATGATATTTTAACCATGGATTACAGAGTCAGAGGGTTCACGCGTGATATCAGCGGGCACAAGTTGTTCATCGATCATGAAATCAGCTCTATTCAAAATTATATCCCGATGGAGATCCAAGATTTATATCAGATGATCGATGTGAACGTGTATCAAGAGAATATTTTCCACACCAAGTGCAAACTACGTGAGTTTGATCTGAACAATTATTTGTTCGGCTACACGAAAGATACGCTGAGCAAGGAAGAGCAGCTGGAAATTGAGAAAAGTGTCAAATGGGAAATGGATGAGATTTTTTATGGGAAGAATATGATTTTTAATTGAGGATTGCAGATTAAAAAAAGGCTTGGAAGCAGTGAATCGCTGCTCCTAAGCCTTTTTCTGTTTTGCATGTTTTAAAGCATCTCCACCAAATAAGGTGCAATGGATTGACGAAATACATGTAAGGGGATCTTGCTCTTTTTCCGTTGATCATTGGTCAAAACAACAACCGTTTCAAGACTAGGGATCACATATATACATTGGCCACCGAATCCATAAGCATTATAGTAATTTATCGCACAAACAGGCGAATTTTCATCCAAATTATCCGGGTAAGTGTCTGTCCACCAATGCCAACCATAGCTGCCGCGACGCGGCGGCTCAGCACGTATAGCAGGCACAGTGGAACAGGAGACAAGATGTTGAGAAATGATTTGCTTGTTGTCCCATTTGCCTTGTTGTAAGTAGAGTTGACCGAACTTCAGCATATCGATGGGGCGAAGTGACAGTCCAAATCCGCCCGAATGTATACCTTGAGGGTCGTGTTCCCACGTATAGGATTCAATGCCAAGTGGCTTGAATAGAAATAATTCTGCGAAACGGGCAACTGGCATGCCAGTTACTTGCATAAGGATGGCGGACAACAACTGCGAGCCTCCAGAATTGTATCTCATGCGCGCGCCAGGCGTATCGGACAAAGGTTGATCTAACACGAAATTTATCCAATTAGGTGTTCTGGTCATACGAGGGAAGGAATTCTGCCCGCCGAACTCTGTCCAATTGATGCCAGAAGACATCGTTAAAAGATGCAGGAGCGTTATATCTTGCTTACCAGGTTCATTCGCAAGCTGCGGAAAAAAGACGGATGCAGGTGTCCCCACATCAGGCAACAAACCTTGATCCATAGCGATGCAACAAAGGGCAGATAGAACACTTTTGGTACAAGAATTGATTTTCGTAATGGCATCTGCCATGTGTGGTTCTCGGTAATGTTCAAATCGAAGTTGACCTTGCTGATAGATAAGACAACTGACCAGATTGGCTGGTTCTAGAGCACTGGATAAATTTGAAAAGTTCATGACAACCTTCTTCTTTTAATGACATTATTCTTACTTGTGGGAGGAATTACCCTTTGAACGATGTGCTGCATGTGATAAACTACAACTAACTTGGGCACGTTTTGTGTGCTAGAATATTAGATCTTTAAGACAGATTTCACCTAAGAAATAGTGTGTAATCTTTTTATCATATCATTCGACGTATTTTTCTGGAAATGTTGTGTGTTAGGAGCTGCGGTGGTTCATGAGAATTTTCAGAAAATTAGTGTTGGTAAGCATCGTATTGTTTGTTGTCCTTATGATTTATAAGATTTTCAGCCCCTTTATGGGTGATAGCCATAGTCTGCAGCGGCAGTCTAGCAGCCAATATGGTGAGGCTATGCAAATGACGGAAAACCGGAACTTGTTGTTTGGTTTTATTATGAACAAGTTTACTAGCAACCATGGTATATTCACGAATCTTCAAGATACGGATCAAAAAGGTGCTGCAGCTTCTGGGCACGAAGTATTAAGTGAATCTGCCGGTCTTCTCATGCGTTATTACGCGCTTACCGGACAGAAAGATAAGTTTGACGAACAATGGCAGCAAACCAAACGCGCATTTGACACACCATATGGCTTTAGCTATCGTTACAGCCCCAAACTAAACAAACAATATACGATGAATGCGACTGTAGATGATTTACGAATCATTCGTGCATTAGATGAAGCTTCAATTGCTTTTGGTACTAAAAGCTATCAAAAGGAATCCGAAGCTTACGGAAATCGTTTCTATCAATATAATGTAGTGAATGGTCAGTTGAGAGACTTCTATGATCCTACCTACAAAATGACAAATTCATTCATCTCCTTGTGCTACATAGATGCTGGATCTTTGGAGCTTGCTGCAGTATCTCGCAAAAAGAAGGCTGCCCTTGAAGCTAACATGCTTCAAATTGTCCAAAAAGGATACTTATCGGATTCGTTTCCATTTTACCAAACACGCTATGATTTCGATAAGAACGAGTACCAATTTGAAGGAATAAACACAGTGGAATCTTTGCTAACGATTCTGAATCTGGCTGAAGTTAAACAAGAACAGGCCGCCAGTGTTCGATATATCAAAGATCAGGTCAAAGCAGGGACCTTATACGGCCAATATGATCGGAATGGGAAGCCTTTAAATGATGTTAGGTCAACAGCGATCTATGCCATTTCAGCCATGATTGGGTCGGTTATCAAGGATCAAGAGTTGTATACCGATAGCATTCTCAAAATGAACGAATTTCAGATACATGATCCACAGAGCCCGCTCCATGGGGGCTTCGGGGATACAAATGCCCAACAAGCCTATTCTTTCGATAATTTGATGGCTCTGTTAGCGTACATGTACTGATCAGAAAGGAGTGCGATCACATGTGGTACAGTCGCTGTTTGCAAATGATGCTGCGCTATGTGTCCCCAGCTGCTTTCGCTGCCATAGTGGTGTTCCTGATTACAGTGATCGCACTTCTAACACCACCCTATATCGGGATGGCTGATAATGGCGATTACTTTCGTATTTTGTACAGCAATGGCTTGTATTTCAATGATCCGAACTATAACAACCAATATCTCGGCTATTTCGTCAAAAATTACGGTGTCTATCAGTATTATAACGAGAATGGCGCTACGTTATTTTCATCTCAATCTTTGTTTATCAAAGTATCCCTCGTACTTAATCTTCTATTTCATGACGCTCATCTTTTCGATATTCGTTTTCAAGCTGGGATGTACATTGTCTTATATACGGCTGCTATTTATTTACTCGTTGAAGCGCTTACTTGGAAAATGTCAAAGAAGCCAGGCTATCTCGTTGCTATCCTTACCATTTTTATTTTAGGTGACACAGGATATACGGCTTACTTCAATTCTTTTTATAGTGAGAGTGTTGTACTCATTATGACGATTTTCATGGTTGCCGCGGGCATTCTCATGTATCGGAAACGATATAACGATTATGTGATGCTAGCAGTATTTGTTCTAAGCGGCATTATTTTGACCACAAGTAAGCAACAGAATGCCCCAGTAGGTATGATTATTGCTATTTTTGGCGTCATTTTCATCTATATTCGTAAAAAGAGATCGTATCGCATGATAACGGCGACTTTGCTAATTGCTCTACTTGGCGTTGGTGTCGGCAGCTATGTACTTATTCCGCAGGAATTTGTCAATATCAATAAATATCATGCCATGACACGCGGCGTGCTTATGGGGTCGGTGAATCCGGAGAAGACGCTCGAAGGCTTTGGCATCGACAAACAATATGCCGTGTTAGATGAGACTTTATATTACGATCCATACACGCCAGTTGCGGTGGATTCAGCGCATATGCAGGACCAATTCTACAGCAAATATAGTGTTGGATCCATTTTGGCCTATTACATCGTTCATCCTGATCAAGCAGGCAAGATGCTCAATCTGGCTGCACACGACGGCTTTGCCATTCGGCCTCATGCTTTGGGGAATTACGAAGCTTCGACGGGCAAACCATTTGGCGCACAAACGATCTTTTTTTCCGGATACAGTTTGCTGAAGGATAATTTCGCTCCCAAAACATTTGGTTTTGTGATCCTTTGGACACTGATTGTTATGGGGCTTTATATGCCATCCTTTGTGAAAGCGATCAGGACACAGCAACGGAGGAATGCGGTTAGACTGCCGTTGATTGTCATGATGATCGCGATCGGACTTTCTGGCATCTTCGTTTCAATTGTAGGTGCTGGGGATGCTGACCTTGCTAAGCATGAATTTTTATTTACGTTAGTCTTCGATCTCGTTTCTTTGATTACGATTGGAGATTTACTAGCAAAGCGATTATGGATCCAAGAAGTTGAAAGTGACCGTGAGCTAGAGGCTGAACTAGGAGGGAAACTACATGACTAGGCAGCGAGTTTTACGTACAAGTCTCCTTCTGTTGATATGCCTAATGCTCACGATAGTTTACCCAAGAGTTACTTCTGCTGCTCAAACAGAGAAGACTTCTGTTCTGCTCATGTACGATAGCTTAGCTGTTGGCACCCCGAGAGAGGGGAATGTGGAAGCCATTCAGCGAATACTTGCCTCTTTTGGCGTCCAAGTGACGCTGACTTCGTATGACAGATATGAATCTGGTATGCTGCTTAAATTTAGTGAAGTGATCATGATTCGCAATTCGGATGATCTTTCGCAAATGCCAGAATTTTTTAAGCAGGATATGAATGAGTACGATGGGGAATATATGCATATAGGGAATGTGCTCCCTCCGAATATTCGACAGGCCATGAACATAGAAGATCAACTGCTGGATCAAGATACCATTCGTCTTGCAATAGGACAGTTCTCCCAAAGCTCCATAACAGCAAACAGCATCTCCTATATAACGAAATTCGTGGGGACTTCCTATGGTCAAATAACTTCGGAGAAAAAGAAGACAAGCACCCCCTACGGTGTTATCCACGGTAAATATGCTTATATCCCTTACATGATGAAAGGGAATTTAAGCGAACAAGCAGCTGCTTACGTGTTAAAGGACTGGTTGTCAATAAAGACGCCAAGCCAGAATTATGTCTTGTTTAACGAGATTTATCCTTTCTCTGATCTCGATATACTGAATGAGATGGCGGATCGCTTGTATGATGCTGGAATTCCTTTTATTGCAAGCGTGCAACCGGTACTTAACAATCTGGATTTTCCGGCTATGCAACGATACTTGGAAGCACTTAAACATCTACAGTCGCGTAACGGAAGTCTTATTGTGAATGCGCCCGTTGTTAACTCAACAATCAGTCAAGACATCACGATATTAAAATCACAAATGAGCGCTTTTCTCAATGCATTAGCGGGTTATGGGATTGTTTCCATGGGTGTCGGCACCGAGCTCTATTGGACCTATGACCAACACTACACAGGAAATGGCTTATCCTTCTTTGATTCAGGCATCATTTTCCCTAATCAGCGCCTCATGTATCGCGCACAAACAACGACATCAAGCGTGTTTACATCTTCTATGTATACAATGAAAGCAGAGGAGATCAGCAAGATCAGCAATTCTAAGAAAATACTTGATCCCTTACCGATGAATACGGCGTTCGTTTATCCATTTCCTATAGATCACAAAGAATTAGAAAAGACTATGGATACTTTGCGCTCAAGTTGGACGACATTTGCTGATTACAAAAATGAGGCTCATACGGTCCACACGGAAACGAATGAATTAACTTCGCGCCGCGGGCATTTGCAAATCAATGGAGAAGCGATCTTTTTTAACAATAATATCGTAGAGATAGACTCCGATCACGCTTATGTACAAGAAGTTGAAAAAAGCTTTACCACTTTATTTTCTGTGCAAAATAACATCTTCATTGTCCTTATTTTATTAACACTTCTTATTTTTATGGTATTTCTAATCATCGGGTACCGGATGTACAAACGAAAATTCACGCATCAGGAGAGATCATTATGACCACTGCAGATATTTTGATGCTAATTTCCGTCTTCTGTATCTGGTCTCTCCTATTGGTAAATGTAGTACTCATCGTTGCAGGCTACTTGTACTATATTCAAATTGAGAACAAACCCGTTGCCCCCCTGAAAGGTGAGCCACCGTTCGTCAGCATCATGGTACCTGCACACAATGAGGCAAAGGTAATAACCAAGACAGTTGAATCCTTGCTCGCGCTGTCCTATCCTCATGATCGTTATGAGATCATCGTCATTAATGACAATTCCTCCGATAACAGCAGTGTGTTGTTAGGGAATCTCCAAGCGAAGTATCCGGGGCGCAATCTAATCATTTTGAATACGGATAACATCATCGGGGGAAAAGGGAAGTCCAACGCTTTGAATTTGGGCTTTAAGCTAAGCAAAGGTGAACTGATTGCTATCTATGATGCCGACAACACCCCTGAGAAAACGGCATTGACCTATCTAGTCTCCGAAATTACGCATGATGCTTCCCTAGGAGCTGTTATTGGAAAATTCCGCACACGCAATCGCGATGCAAGTCTTCTGACCCGTTTTATTAATATCGAGACCTTATCCTTTCAATGGATGGCACAAGCAGGCAGGTGGAAGCTATTCAAGCTTTGCACGATTCCAGGTACGAATTTCATTGTTCGACGCAGTATTATTGAGCATATGGGTGGCTGGGATGTGAAGGCGATTGCGGAGGATACGGAAATCAGTTTCCGGATCTATTTAATGGGATACAAGATTAAATTCCAACCAAAGTCCGTCACATGGGAGCAGGAGCCGCAGACGGTGAAGGTCTGGTTTAAGCAGCGAACGAGATGGGCGAAGGGAAATATTTACGTCATCGTCAAAAATATTCCGCTGTTGTTTAATCGATCAGCTCGGAACATCCATTTCGATATTTTCTATTATCTATCTATTTATGTGTTGTTGCTAACCTCCCTAATAATGTCAGATTTACTTCTTGTTCTCCATGCTTTGGGTTTTGTTAGAACGACAATCGCAAGTTTTAGCTCCTTCCTATGGGGGCTGGCCATTATCTTATTCATTGTGGGTACATTTATAACATTAGTGACAGAAAAGGGTGAAATGAAATTATCCAATGTTTGGATTATTATGCTTATGTATGTGTCCTACTGTCAGATGTGGATGATTGTAGCGGCCTATGGCATGTACGCTTATTTGAAGGATTTAGTTTTCAAGCGCGAAGCCAAATGGTATAAAACCGAAAGGTATTAGGCAGGAGGGATCATTTATGAAAAAACGATGGCTGTTAATTACGACCGGTTGTCTGTTTTCCCTGCTTATTTCATTTAGCTCTTCAGCATGGGCTGAAGAGCTCACACCGAATGTGAATAGACAATACCAAACTAATTTTGCAGATACGTCGTTAATCGGAGGCGTTACCTATACGCAACAGTACTTCCAAGTTGAGAACTATTGGAATGTTGCAAGTGTCGAAGTTCATCTCGACTATGAGATTTCTCGACTCCTCCAGAAAGAGCGTTCGAGCATTACGCTGTTGATGAATGGAAAGCCGTTTCATTCTTTTCGTCCGCTTCTTCAAGAAACGAAACAGCAGCAGTTGACGGTCTTAGTGCCTGTAGCGTTGATCGTGAAAGGCGTGAATACGCTAACGGTTCAAGGACATTTCGAAACAACCTCACCTGTTGCAGTCATGGCATGTTTGCCGACAGATACGAGGGATAATTGGTTGCAAATTGCGAAAACCTCTCGAATTTCCGTGAATTACGGAGCTGCTGCGATCCAAAAGAGTATCCGTGATTTTAATGAGCATTTTATCGGCATGGATACCATCAAGGATGGCCAGAATGCGATCGCAGTCACGGCGGGGGGAAGCAACTTGGCCCTCCTGGAAGCGGCAACCTATGCGCTATCCGGATTCGCCAAGGCGAACCCCGTTTCGGACAAAGGCATACCGATTGTCGCGTATAGTGCGGACAATTTGAAATCAAAGCAAGCTATTATTCTGATCTCGTTATATGAAGATCTTCCAGAGGACGTGAAGTCGGCCATCCAAGCCGATCATCTCGAGAACAAAGCTTTGATCCAATTGGTTACTCCTGCGGGACGTCCGACATTGGTTGTCACATCCTCTGACACAGCTCTGCTGGTCAAAGCAGGGCGCTTGATAGGCAATCAGTCGTTGCTTAATCAACTGGATACGGATATGAAGGAAGTGGATGTTACTACGGAGGTAGACACGCCTACAGTGACATTAAGCCGAAATATGACGTTAACGGAAACAGGTGATAAGCTAGTTGGTGACCGTCATCGAGAGAAAGCCTACTTCATTTCACTCCCTGGCAATCGTTCGATCGGAGATGCGAGTAAGCTGAGCATTAAGTATCGATATGCCAAAAATCTTGATTTCGATCGATCTATGGTCACTATTCTTATCAATGATACGCCGATTGGCAGTAAGAAACTGTCCACGGAGCTCGCTGACAATGATCACATCGACATTGCTATTCCTAAAACGCTGAATATTAGTGGCAATTTTACGGTGAAAGTTGCTTTTGATTTGGAGTTGGGGAATGCAGGTTGTATTGAGAATCAGGAGCAAATGCCATGGGCGTTCGTTGATAAGGATTCCATGCTGCAGCTGAATACCAAAGATAGAGCGGACATGCTGTTTAACAATTACCCCTATCCCTTTCTAAGAGATGGCAGCTACAATCAAGTGGCTGTTGTACTACCCAAAGAGCACGATACAAACGTATTTCAAACCATTACGAATATTTTTAATTTACTAGGGCGTTATGCACAAACCAATACGGGCGAAGTGCTATTTTATCAAGACAATGTCGCGGCATCACAACTCAAAGGGCGAGAAATAATCGCCATCGGCAGTTATCAGAATAACCAAGTGATTCGTAATAACAACGACAAGCTCTATTTTCAATATAATAATAGTGGTACAGGCTTCGTCTCCAATGAAAAAATGAGTATCGAGGCCAAGTACGGCACTCGCATTGGAACACTGCAATTAATCGATTCGCCTTACGCGAGCGGCTTTGGGCTGCTTGCCGTCACAGGGAGTAGCACGGAGTACGCCTATCTGGCTTCTAAGCTCATTGGATCTGAAGGCACGTTGTGGAAAGTATTCGGAGATGGCGCTGTCACAGACATCGATGGGAACATCCAGGCTTTTCGGTTTAAAAAAGTAACAACGGCAGAGCCCTCTACCGTGCTGAGTGATGTCATGGAACGCAAGGATGTTCTGGGATTCATGGCCGCGGTCGTTCTAGTTGCCTTATTGGTACTTCTCTCACTTATCTTACTGATTCGTAAGTATAGAACGAAGCGGAGGGATCGTCGATGAGGCGTTTGCAAAGCAGCATGATTTCCGACAGCGCATTCATATTGTTGATTCTTGTCTGTTTTATCTGTATTGTATTTACGGCAGGCAATCCGAATCTCTATATCCAAAATATTATCTTCTTAAATCTCGCCTTATTAATTGCGATCGTGACTTACTTTACTAACGTAACGACGGGATTAATACTGAACATTCTATTCATCTTTGGCTATGGCACATTCACGCTCTATCAAACGGTGGTTGTAGGCGGACTGATTGGTACACAGAACTACTTCTGGCTTATCATGACACCCTTATTTACGATCTCTACCTGGTTGTTTACCTATGGGAATCGTCAGCTTCAGTTAGACAATGATCAGCTGCGGAAGGCCAACGAATCCCTGGCTACCGTAGATGCTAAAACGAGCTTGAAGAATACCTTCTCGTTTCAATCTGACGCTACTATCTTCATGGCGTTATCTGTTCGGTATCACATTCCTTTAACTCTCATGGTTTTCAGCGTTAAATATTGGGATGAGATCCGACGCATTATTGGTGAGGAGCAGCTGATAGAAGCCGTACTAGACCTGTCCAAAATGAGCCGAACCAGCATCCGTACGAATGATTCGCTCTATTTGCTCAATAAGGAAAATCCGATGTGGGGAATGCTGTTGTTCACAGATCGACCTGGTGCGAATATCGTTATTGATCGATTGAGGAATAGCGTTGAAGAACGAAACAGAGATGAGTACAGGGAGAAATATCGGGTCGAACTTATCCTGAAAATGGGCGCGATCGAGTATGATGCGCAGCAAGTTCCGAATCCGCTGGAATTTATTACGTTAGCGAAAAAGCAGTTGGAGTTTGATGTGTGAGTAAGTTTAAAAATAAGGAGACACGCGACTATGAATCAAGAGGTTACCGATTTTATAGAAAAACTTCCAGCATGGCAGATTGAGGTAAGTCAACAACTTCGTCAAATGGTCCAGCAAGTTATTCCCGAGGTAGCTGAGCGTATTCAGTATAAAAAACCACATTTCTTGAAAAACGGCCATTACGCCGCCGTTATTTCGCCATCAAAAGATGCGATTGCATTTATGATTATGAACGCGACAGGTTTGGAGGTCCCGAAAAGTTACGAAGGACCCGCTGAACGGAAATGGTTGAAAATCCGCGAAGGTGATACGCCGGATTATGACCAAATGTCCAAACTGCTTGAGCAGGCGTCTAGTACGCTTTAAGGTAAATTTGTGAATCATGAACGACATGTAGAAATAAATGGCAAAGCCCGAGAAGCGTCTTTGAACGCGCTCAGGCTTTTTTATATTATTCATGTTTTGTAAATGTTTGACCGCCCATTTGCAGTGTATTTCCATCAACTGTGAATGAAACTGTGTTGATGGCTCTGTCCGCAACGAACTTGATATGCCCGGCATCTAGGATCAAATAGTTACCCACAGCTACTCCCGCACGATATAAAACGCCATCGCTGGTTAGCTCCATTTCGGTACCTTTTTGCTTTTCAGTCCACTTGCCGACCAACCCAGATACTATAGTTGGGTTTAAGTTAATTGCGTGAGTCAGGACAAGTTCATACTGATTTACCGCGAATTGATCAGCAATTTGTTGGTAGATCGTATAATCTTCACTCTGAGCGGCAAAGGTATTCTTTTGTTCATTATGCAACACATAAACGTAGCTGCCTTTAGTAGCCAATACAGTATCGTTAGCATCGTGCTGATCAGCAGCCCAATCTGTCTGTGTAAACACTTCAATAGTAGCCATTACAGTAGCTGGAGCTGTTACATCTTTAGGAAGATACAGCAGATCCATCGCACTTCTCACGTTCTTGGACAATTTGCCGGAGGAAACGCCATTTGAAAGGGATTCCTGCGGCCATACGGTAGGGCGTACCTTGCCACCAAGAGATGAAGGGATTTGCACAGTGTAGCCATATTTAGCTAGAACAAGCTCTTCATCTGCACGAAACGTGAGAAATTCATTATTTTCACTAAGATAGGCCGTTTTGCTGTTCTCATCCCAAATCACATCATAGCCAAGTCCTTGAGCTACGCCACGTACAGGTAAATAGATCGAGTTATTATAATTAAGCGGAGTCACTTCATTACCTTGCTCATCTTTCAGAGAGATGGCTGTCCCGCCAGCCTTCACTTGTACGGATGAATCTAGAAATGCTTTTACCTCAGTAAGAGTGCCATTAGCATAAGCTCCAGCTGCCATTCCTAGTGTCAAAGTAGCAAGTATGCCCGTTACGATCATCGTTTTCTTTTTCATTTGTAAATACCTCCAAGGGGTTATTTCAGTTCAACTTGGTTCATCAAGTTGCCTTTATACCTGTAAGACGAACGGGTTGCGTATAAAGTTTGGAGGGATTGTATTTAGTTTGTTGAATAGTAGGATTAAAGAGAATGTGTTTTGGAGGCGACAATTGAAAAGAAAAAGTATGAAAATAATAATCGTAAGTGGAATAATCCTTGCGTTAATTGTAGGGACCGGATTGATTTTCCCCACATGGACACCTCGAATTAAAGGCGACAACAGCATAAGTATGTTAGGACAGATTGAACTCAATGGGACTGGGCATGAAGTGATGATCAGGGGTGTGGATCGTCGCAATCCGATTGTGATTTTTGTACATGGCGGTCCAGGTTGTTCCGAAATTCCTTATGTGCGTAAATATCAAGATTTGCTGGAGAAAAATTTTACAATTGTGCACTATGATCAACGTGGAAGCGGGAAATCTTTTCATTTTTTAGAGGACTACTCAAATTTATCTACCGATTTACTTGTTGATGATTTATTAGCCGTGACGGATTATGTTGAAAGGACACTTGGACAAGAGAAAGTGCTGCTCATCGGTCATTCTTTTGGCACCTACATCGGGATGAAAGCTGCGGCTAAAGCACCAGACCAATTTGCTGCTTATATTGGTATTGGGCAGGTTGCTGATCATGTGAAGAGCGAATTGGACAGCTTAAACTATTCCATGGAACAAGCAAAACGAGTTGGTAATTTAAAAGATGTAGAAGATTTAGAACAACTTCGAGATCCGATAGAACGCGGGGAAGAATCTACACCACGAGACATAGTTCGAAAATATGGCGGAGCAGCACGAGCAATTAATGAGAATATGGATTATTTCAAAGGCTTTCTCCTTGAACCAGAGTATAATTTGCTAGATGTTATTCGCTATTTTAAAGGGATTTCATTATCTCAGGACATCTTATTGGAAGAAGAGAAGCGGAATAATATTACAAGCAAAATCAAAAAACTTGATATTCCCTTATATTTTGTCATGGGGCAATATGATTATATGACATCCGCAAATGCGGCGAGAGCATACTTTGATTTTATTGAAGCGCCTAGAAAAGATTTTGTTGTTTTTGAAAAATCTGCTCATTATCCACAGTTCGAGGAGAAAGAGTTATTTGCCGAATGGTTGAATAAAATCTGGAGTCAGCTTCACTGAGAGTGATATGTGTAGTTTAAAAGGAGGCGGTCACCGAATGACAACTCACAATAAAACTAATAGATTGGTCAAGGAAAAGTCACCATATTTGCTGCAGCACGCGTATAACTCGATTGACTGGTTTCCTTGGTGCGAAGAGGCTTTTGAAAAAGCAAAACGTGAAAACAAACCTATCTTTTTATCGATCGGGTACTCCACTTGTCACTGGTGACATGGCTCTAGAATATTCATATAAATCAAGGATTCTATTGTATTGAACATATACAAATATAAGGTGAAGGCGGCTCGTCTTGCGCATTCAACCAGCCACTCATGCTTCAGTTCAGACTGAAACTTATCGAAGATACCCCTTCGTAAGAAGCTTCCTTATGAAAATGAATTTTGGGTTTGCTTTATCGAGAAATAGAAGATGATATGGAAATTTTCAAGATAAGAGGGGGCTACTGAGTTAGCCTCACTATTGTCGCGTTGTTTTCGGACAGGGGGGGTCGACTCCCCTCACCTCCATACAGAGAACCCGCTCAGTGAGCGGGTTTTTGCCTTTTATTGAGCTGAATTGTAGACGGATTGTAGACAAAGAGATAATAGTGATTCAATTTTTTCGAAACGTGTAGACAATTCGTCTACATGGAGGCTAGGGGCTCGAACCTTTGACTTTATCGCTGTCAGCGATGTAAAAGTCTTTTCTAATCAGACTTTTTACCAATAACGCGTTTTTTTTGCGTCCTTGGGACAAGGTTATCTCGAATTAGATGAATATCATGCAAATCAAGAAAATTGAACTTACCTTGATAATAATAAACAAGAAAATATTGGGTACAATAAAATGTGGTCCAAGCTACACAAATAAGGAGTACATAATTTTATGAGTCCGATATCCAACCAATATTTTGATTCATCGCAAGATGTCATTTGTAAATACATTGAAATGCCAGCTGGAAGTATAGAAATTACGTATATTTCGACTATCATTGAATTTTCTAAAATAGAAAATATTGTCCACGCGATGATTATTGAGTGCAAAACAGAAACGGATATCATAAATTTCTTTAAAACATCCCCCAGTTTCATGAAAATAGAGGAGGAAGATGCGGTACAAAGTCTGGTACGTGGAAATGCGTTATTTGTCTTTCTTGAGGGAATATACACCTATCATGTACCAAAGGTCCTGAATACGGAAGTTAAAGAAGCAGAAATCGAAAAGGTTATACAAGGTTCGCACAGTGCTTTTTCTGAAAATGTAGATATCAATATCAACATAATACGGAGCCGCTATCAATCAGAGAAGCTTTGTGTAGAATATTCAACTGTTGGAGAACTGTCAAAAACTAAAATTGCGTTGGTGTATGATGCAGGTCTCGTTGATGCTAACACGTTAATTGAAATAAATAAATCGTTAATAAAAATCAAAAAAGACGTCGTTCAATCAACGGGTCAACTAGCGATGTTAATTTCGAAAGGGAAATTTTCATTTTTTCCTACGATGTTGATATCGGAAAGACCGGATAGAGCTGTTTTGAACTTAACACAAGGCAAGGTGCTTATACTGGTTGAGGGAACGCCTAATGCGGCAATGGCGCCTTGTGTGTTCTATGATTTCATGGTTACGATGGAAGACGCTAATTCACCTTGGTGGGTATCGAAGTTCGGTTTGATTCTGCGCTTAACTTCTGTAATCATTACAATGATTCTGCCAGCCCTATACATCGCGATTTCGTACAATCCAGAAATTCTCCGGATGCAATTAACCTTCTCCATAGCTGCAAGTAGGGCAGGGGTGCCTTACCCGTCATACGTTGAAGTTCTTATCATGTTATCCATGATTGAAGTTTTAATTGAAGCAACTATTCGTATACCCAAATACATTGGTTCGACAGCGACAACTGTTGGTGGTTTAATTTTGGGGCAAGCAGCACAGCAAGCCGGGCTTGTTAGTTCAATAATGATAATTATTGTTTCGGCTGTAGCCATTTCAAATTTTGTGGTGCCGGTTAATCCAGTTGCATTTCGTTTTTTGAAATATATGTTTATTATGTTGGCAAGCTTCTTTGGTTTTATCGGAATCATCATGGGGTTGATAACATTGATTATGTACATGGCAAATTTAAATAGCTTTGGTCAGCCGTATCTAAGACTATTTATAGGGGAGCCAGAGAGAGGGAAGTAAGAATGATTTATCGGTACCTTTATTACGCTGTAATGATAGGGATGTTAGTCAACACCTTTTATTTTTTACCTCATGCGTTAATACCAATTAGGTTTGAGGGGGCTGTTTCTTCTATGTTTATATCCATTCCTTTAAGTGTTACTACAATGTATATATTTATACATGCTATGGGGCATTTCAAGGGGAAAAGTGTGATGGATATATTCCGAATGAGATTGATAACATACGTGCATGTGCCTATTCTAGTTTTTCTAAGTTTTATGTGGTTTTCAACTGGAGCAATGATAATAGTGAATTTGGCAACACTCTGTTTTCGTTATATAAATCCTAGTATGAGTGAATTAAAATTTTTAATATCGTTTTTAGTCATTGTTTGTTTTGGAGCTTCTATGCCGGTAAAGTCCATTTTACGTGGCGTGGAAATATTATTGTTTTTTTGTTATCCGTTGATACTAATTATTGCGTTCTTCACAATACGTAGTGGGATGATTGATTGGGATGCAATCAAATATACGTTTAACTTCGTGGATAAAAAACCGAATTTTTACGCCATTTGCGCGTCTTCAAATGTATTCAGTGGCTATTTGAACTTAGTTATTTACAATAAAACATTCTCACCATGTAAGCCAAAGACGCCACCATTCAAGTGGGCGATTCACACTGTCGGAACCATTGTTTTGTGTGCAGCCTTTTTTGTGCCTATTGGTGTTTTTGGCACTCAAGCCGTTGGGGACCTGAAATATATCTACGCGGGTACGATTGATTCGATTCGTGCCGAACTTGGTTTGATTGAACGTTTGCTTTTTGTATTTTATCCATTGGTCATTATTTCGTCACTGATGTACACCGTCATTTGTTGGAATGTAACAATAGAAATATTAAAAGGAACGTTTCCTGACTGGAAGTTTAAAATAAAATATTTGAGTACAAAATTAAATATTGTAATTATATGTTTTCTAATGAGTATTGCGACGATAGTCTACTCCATCTACTCGAATGAAGCCCTGCGAATGGTAATTGTGCAAAGATGGATAAATATCAGATTTCCCAGCGAGATTATTTTAGCTATTTTGCTCTTATACTTGGCTAAGAAAAGAGTGAATGTATGAAAAAACTTATACTTTTTATTGCTATCTCATTGTTGGTGACCAGTTGTGGGTTTAGAGATATTGATAGACGTTTTTTTGTTGTGACTATGGGAGTAGATAAGACAGATGACCCAATAAATCCATATCGGGTCATCTTGAAAATAGGCATTCCACTCAAAGAAGTTAAAGCTGGTCAATCAAATTCTTTTGCGATTTTGAAAAAGGAAGCTCCCACAATAGCAGAAGCAGTTCGCTTAATGAGGGATGAATCACACAAAGAATTTGATTTTGGTCATACCAAAATCATTGTTTTAGGAAAAAATTTGGTTGAAGATAATTTTTCAGATGTAATGGATTGGTTTTATAGAAAAAAAGATATTCAATTAATTTCACAACTAGGCATTGGGGTTCCAACAGCTGAAGCGATATTGTCACAAAAACCCAAATTTGAAAATTTGCCTGCTAATGCGCTTATTTTTGTTTTCAATAAACGGGGAACTCAACCAGCATATCAAAATGCAAATAGCTTGACAGAGTTTATGCGTCGTTCAAAGGAAATAGGTAAAGACCCTTATTTGCCTATAATTACTCAAAAAGAAGACCATTACCTAGTTGATAAGGTGGCGGTCTTCGATAAAACTAAATTTGTTGCAACCTTAAATCCAGATGAGACGGTGGTATTGAATCAACTCATTACGCAATCATCTAAATATGGTATACATGCAATAACAAGTGATGATGTGAGATTTAGTTTAACAATTGAATCCTATAAGATGAAATACAAATTTCAAAATCTTCAATCTTCCAAACCTAAAATTGAGTTAAATGTTAAAATTAAAGCAAGTGTAGAAGAAACAACTAAGCTGATTCCGTCCTGGAGATACCAAGAGGCAGCGAGTGAGAAGGTGAAGGAAGTGATGGATGGTTTACTTGTAAAGTTGCAAAAAAATAAGGTTGACCCGGTGGGATTTGGCTTAAAATATATGTCTACGCATTTTGCAGACGGGAAAGAAATTGACAACTGGCATGAGTTATACCCTAAAATGAGTTTCGATTCGAATGTTCGAGTTGAGATAACGGGTACGGGTTCAGTTAAGTGAATCATGGTTTTTCAATGCAATTAATGAGGGTGGTAGCGGACACGAAAGTCTTTATGCCTTACTGTAATTTCTGGTTTTCAAAAATCGCTTTCAAGCTTTTAGAATATTGCTTTTAGAGCATCTCGTACTTCATAGTTGTCTGTTATTATTCCTAATTAATCGTGTTTTGTTACCGCAATGTTACCGCGCGCTACCCCAAAGTTGACGAGTAATAATCAGATTCAAACCAAGCCTGTCACTGGTGTCACGTCATGGCACACGAATCCTTCGAAGATCAAACCATTGCCGATATGCTAAACAAAGATTTCATCTCCATCAAAGTAGACCGAGAAGAGCGCCCAGATATCGACCATATCTACATGGCGGTGTGTCAGGCGATGACCGGACAGGGTGGCTGGCCGCTGACGGTGTTCCTTACACCAGAGCAAAAGCCTTTCTTTGCAGGGACCTATTTTCCACGTAGCCGTAAGTATAATCGAGCAGGATTTGTAGAGATCATTGCACAGCTTGCAGGTAAGTGGAGGGAAGATCCTGATCGAGTACGAGAGCTAGGTGAGCAGGTTATCACAGAAACAACGAGTCGATTACTGGAGCATCAATCCGGGGGCGAGTTGACAGAGGAAACGCTGCATGAGGCTTTTCGCTTATATGAATCTAATTTTGATGCCGAAAATGGTGGGTTTGGCACCTTTCCGAAGTTTCCTACCTCTCATAACTTGTCATTTCTATTAAGATATTATAAGAAAACGGGGACCCAGCGAGCACTTGAAATGGTTGAAAAGACGCTAGACGCTATGCATCGTGGGGACATGTATGATCACATTGGTTTCGGGTTTTCCAGATATTCGGTTGACGTACATCGAGGCTTATCTGGTGACTGGAAAAGTTCAATATGCCGAGGTAGCTGAGCAAATTATTACGTATGTGCTTCGCGATATGACGGACTTAGGCGGCGGTTTCTATTCCGCGGAGGATGCCGATTCGGAAGGCGAGGAAGGCAAGGTCTACGTCTGGACGATGGATGGAGTTGAGGACGTTCTAGGGATTGACGAGGGAGATCTCTATAGTGAGATCTACGGTTTGACGGAGTCGGGGAATTTTGAGGGAAAAAATATCCCGAATCTGATCGACACGACGCTGGCGTCTGTGGCAAGGCGGAAGCAAATCCCTCTGGATGAGCTGAAGCAGCGTTTGGAAGCTGCCCGTGTCAAGCTGTTCGCGCATCGCGAAAAGCGCATCCATCCGGGCAAGGATGATAAAATTTTGACCTCGTGGAACGGTCTGATGATCACTGCGCTGTCCAAGGCGGCACGCGCCTTGGACAAGCCATCGTACGCGGCCGCTGCTGCGAAGGCCGCCGACTTCTTGCTTCGCGAGCTGCGCCGCGAAGATGGGCGCTTGCTCGCGCGCTATCGCGATGGCGAAGCGGCGTTCCTGGGCTACGTGGACGACTACGCGTTCCTCGTCTGGGGACTGATCGAGCTGTACGAGACAACGTTCGAGCTGCGCTATCTCCGTGAAGCGGTACAGCTGAACGCAGAGATGCTTCGTCTCTTCGGAGACGAAGTGAAGGGCGGGCTCTTCTTCTACGGCAGCGATGCCGAGCAGCTGCTCACCCGCCCCAAAGAGATCTACGACGGCGCGATGCCGTCGGGTAATGGAGCAGCCGCGCTCAATATGCTGCGGCTTTCCAGGCTAACCTACGACGCGAAGCTGTCGCAGGCAGCCGATGAGCAGCTCCAGGCATTCGCCGGAGCTGTGAGCAAGTACCCGCCGGGCCACGCGCTGACGCTGGCCGCGCTGGATTTCGCATACGGCGAAGCCTGCGAAATCGTGATCGCCGGCGACCCGGCGAAGCCCGAGACACAGCACATGCTGCGCACGGTGCAGCGGCAGTACCTGCCGAATGCGCTGCTGATTCTTCACCCGCCGGGGGCGGCAGGGGAAGAGGTGCGCCAGCTGATTCCGCTGGTACAAGACAAGCTGCCGCTTGGTGGCCGGCCCACGGCGTATGTCTGTCAGAACTTTGCGTGCCAAGCGCCGACTCAAGACCTCGAGAACCTTGAAGAGCTTTGATATCTTCTCGAAAATCTCGAAAACCCTGAAAATTTCTTCCAACAACACTGATAATAATTATCATTATTGGTTAGAATAGACGTAGAAACAACAAAAGAGGCCATAAAGGCCTCTTCTCAAACTCACATTTACTTCTCTGCCAATTTTTACTTGAACTAAACTTTGGATTCGAATGTTTGACAATCTGTCTCTTCTGAATTGCGAGCTTGATTTTTGCCGTGGTGACTCACGATTGAAATCGAGCTAGCGTTGCATTTGTTTTCATTTGCCCAATATTTACAGGAATTTACTTCACACATTACATCTTTTGCCATGTCCCTCTCACCTCCCTTACCTCATAGGGTTGGCGAAAGGGACCTCTTTTTATACATAGAGTTAAAAATACTTTTCGGAGTGGTATAGCACTATCCATCATCTAACGGACATGTGTGACGTTATTTCATCAGTAATGGCACTCCTCAGAATCTAACGGACACTAGAGCTGTTATTTGGGCATAAAGATTCGGGAAATGCCTGTATTTTGATAAATAGTGGCGTCTGTGTCCGTTAGATTTCAAAAACTCTTGAATTCGAGCTAATAACGTCCCTAGTGTCCGTTAGCATGCTTCGAGGGGGGCTATGCCTAGAGGTTCCCTTACCAAGATTTCCATAGGCATTCACCACCAGAGGAACTATCAACATATACTTGAAGTAACGTATCAACGAACTTCAAGGGGATGAACGTATGGCAACAGCCAAGAATGAGCTTCAAACCTGTGTCAGATGCAAGTACGTTGCTGAGAAGGAAGCCAGGTACTGCATACGTTGCGGAGCGCCGCTCAAAAACAAATGCACAAAAGAGAAAACCCTTTTGCATAAGGGTTGTTATAAGGTCAATAAAGCGGATGCCAAGTACTGCGCGGATTGCGGGACGGAGACGACTTTCAGCCAGTGGGGACTCTTATAAACCAAATGTATCAACAAAAACACCTGAGAAAAGGATCCCTCCTAACTCAGGTGTTTATTGCATATACCACAGGTTTACTAAACATTTGATCTACCCAACCCTACTTCTTCTGCAACACAGTCTGCCACAAATCAGCCGAGTCATACCCTAGCCGCCAAGCCGCGACACCTGCGATGTCGTACTTTTTCGCCAAGTCCATACGAGCCGTAACCGTAGCTTGATTCTCCACCCACAGCACATAAGTGAAGCCATTCTCTTTGTACTCGAGTTTATATTGACCAAACTCATTATCCCATGTTTGCGTAGTAGATTTGGAAGCCATTAAAGCCGGAATGTCCTTCATGAGAACCGTACGGTTACCGACTAGTGCGCCTTTGGCATCCAACTGCCATTCGCGTACATAATACGGGATACCTAGAATGATTTTGTCACGCGGAATGCCGTACGAAAGGAACTCTATAATGCCGCCTTCGGCCCAAGGAATACCTGCAACAGAGCCAGGCGATGTGCTTCCGCGCCAGAACTGATCGTAGGCCATGATGACCATATAATCGACGATGGCACCTAGCTTCTCGTGATCAAAAGCGGAAAGATGATTCCATTTCACGCTGCCGCGCGGCAGATCAATGGAAATAACTAATCCTTTCGCATGCGCAGCGGCAGTTAATTTGGATATAAACCCTGTAAACGCATTGCGATCAGAACCCGCTAAGCTTTCAAAATCGACATTGATTCCCGGAACCCCCAATTGTACAGAGCGGCCCACCAAAGCGGAAATAAACTTGTCCTGAGCGGCACTGTCTGCTAAGAACTGTGTGGTTAAGGAGGAGCTAAATTGATTGCTAACTAATGGATAAACGGTATAGCCGTTTTTTTGCAGCCATTTGACGGTGTCGGCATTCGACGTATCTTTGAGATTGCCAGCAGCATCCGCCAACTCAAAATAGGAGGGAGAATCTACGTCTAGCCCGATCGCGTTTGCTACATGTGTTTTTATCGTCTCCGAGCCAGAGCTGCCGTTCCAGCCCCAGACTTGCAGCTTTTTAAAATTATCCCAGAGCATGCGATGCTCCAAGGTTTGAATGGATGCATTGCTGTATTGCTTCCCATAGGATAAAGCTTGCGGTAAGGTTTTGAACTCACCAATGAGATTGGAGCTTTGATAAACTTGGTAAGACGCATAGTTATTCCAAATCTTACGACCTTCCCGGTAAATAGCGCTGTGACCCCAAAGCGTTGCATAACTGATGGCCTCATCTAAGGAAGTGAATTCCTGCAGAAAGGCGTCATTTTGAAATACTTTATAAATGTTAAGATTGCTATAAACAGTTTTTTTGGAGTTGATATTGACGACCGTGGAGTTCCCCCACTTCAGTGCCTCATGAATGGCATCCTCTAAGGATGCAAATCCCCAATTTGGAGCTGAAAATGTACCTTGATACACGTTGTATACCACACTGCCAGCACTGTTAGCATTTTTAACAGCTGGGGAAATGTTATCCCATATCCACCCATTCGAGTTCAAATCGATAATATGCGCATTACCCCATTTTTTGGCTTCCGCAATGGCATCTGTAAGACTCGTAAACTTCCATGCATCTTGCGTAATTTCATTTTGATAGAGTTGATAACGGGGATAATTGTTCCAAACCCAACCTGTGGATTGCAAATCCCGCACACTCGCGTTCGTCCAATTCTTAGCTTCAGCGATGGCCTCGTTTAACGTGGCGAATTGCCATTCCGGAAGGGTAACATCTTGCTGATACACCTGATAACGAGGGAGATTGCTCCATACCCACGTACGCGTACCGATTTCTTCGACATGGCTGTTCGAAAACCATTTCGCATAGGCTTCTGCTTGACCATAAGTTGCGAATTCCATGAGCACCTGATTGTACTGGTAGACGCGGTATTTCGTCGTTTTGTCAGCGCCATTGACACCATTGCTTGCTGCAAGAACTGTTGAGGGCACAGTCATCGAGAGAAGTAATGTGCCGCTAAGTAACCATTTTCCAATTTTCATTCATTCCGCCTCTTTCTAGTAAGCTACTCTATTGGACGTATGAAATGGTAGATTGGTTGCGCTTTCGACTTGATGGAAGTTCATGGATAATTGCGTGAAGTTGGACGATGTCCTGACTTTTTAGTAACATGAGAGGGAATGGTTTAACCGTGATGAACTTAAGGTGAGGGGAATTTATATGACGCAATATCCAGAGGCATACACCGATTATTTATGTTATTTTCACGGAGAGCGGGATTATTTCGAATGTCATGAAGTGATGGAAGAGTTTTGGAAGGAGCATCCTAAGGATCCTGCGAGACTAACGTATGTGGGGCTTATTCAAATTGCCGTGGGGATGTACCATAGTCGAAGAGGGAATTCCGCAGGGGCTGTGAAAATGCTGCAAAGTGCGTCGAAAAACCTGCAAGCTGAGGATGTTCGCACGTTAGGCTTGGATGATGTAGAGCTGCAAGCACGAATTAAGCAAGCTTGGCAGGCGATTGAGAGCGAAAACTATCAATTTGAAGATATGAATTTACCTATTTCTGATCCTGAGCTACTGAACTTGTGTCTGGAATTATGTGAGCAAAAAGGGTGGAGCTGGCAAGCGCCAAGTCGGATGTCAGATGAGATGATTATTCATAAGCACACGCGAAGAGATCGGTCAGAGGTGATTGAAGAGAGAGCCAGACAACACGTCATTCGAAAGGAATTAGGTGATAGCCGATGAATTCGGAAGGCAAAATTCTAGTCGTTGAAGATGAACCGAATATTTCTGAGGTTGTCAGACTATATCTGGAGCACTCGAATTTTGAGGCGATTCAATTGTTTCGCGGCGGAGACGTTCTCAAAACCATCATGAATGAGAGGCCTAGTCTGGTACTGCTGGACATCATGCTGCCTGATATTTCCGGTTACGAGCTGTGTGAGCAAATTCGAGTCATGGATGCACCCTATCATCACACACCGATTATTTTCCTAACTGCGAAAGGCGAGTCTCTGGACAAGCTGAGGGGCTTTAATTTGGGTGTCGACGATTATTTAGTGAAGCCTTTTGATCCGAATGAGCTCATTGCCCGTATTAAGGCTGTGCTCCGTAGAACCTTGCAACTGCCTACAGATATGTCTGGGCCGCAGAGCTCATCTCGCAAATGGTTGGAAATAGGCAATATCATGATCGACTTGGAGCAATATCGGGTAACCGTTGGAGGCAATCGAATCGAGTTGACCCCTAAGGAAATCGAGCTGTTGTTTTTCTTAATGAGTAATCCTGGTCGTGTATTTACGCGCGAGGATCTGCTCGGGTATGTTTGGAATTTTGATTTTACGGGTGGCACACGTACGGTGGATGCTCATGTGAAAAATCTTCGAAAGAAGCTAGGTCAGCATGAGACCTGGAATATTCAAACCCTTTGGGGCATTGGGTATTCGTTCGAGGTTGTTCAGCATGCTTAAGCGTTGGGTCAAGGGGAAATACCATAGCTTATATATTAAAATTTTCCTCTCCTTTCTCGCGACCTGTGTGCTCTTCTTTATTGGCCTTTTCGTTTTTTGGAATTATTATTTTACGGATCTCTTTTACAAAGATAAAATCGAGCTTTTGGAGAAACGGAATGTAGAGATTATCCGTTTATTGAATTCGGTTCAGGATGGTACGATTTCAACACGTGAGCTTAAATTTACGGTGCGTATTCTTGCTAGAAGTATTAATGGGCAAGTCTGGCTTGTTGATGAGAAAGGAACCATTACCAACGGCTCATCGGACAGTGAGGGTAGAGCGATTCCGAAGCAGATGGATACCTTGTTTATAGATGGTCTGCATGGGCATACCGGGCATAGCATGATAAGCTTGGAAACGCCGGAGGGCACAAGAAACCTATTCGCTTACTACGCGCCTTATCAATTAAACGCACAGCCGATGGTCATTATTCTGCATTTCCCTGCAGGCGATATCAGGGAGGTCATTTCTGCTGTAAGGTTGAACATCATTTTCCCGCTCCTGTTCTCTCTCTTAGCGGTAGGCTTTATTTTGTTCATCGTATCCCGTAAGCTTGCTGGGCCGCTGCAACAGATGAATCGCGCTGCTTTGGAGCTGGCCCATGGGGATTTCAAGACGCGTGTTCCCGTCACTTCACAGGATGAGGTTGGACAACTAGCTAGAAGTTTTAACTTTATGGTGGAGAAATTGGAGGAGTGGGAAGAGACAAGGCAAGAATTTCTGGCCAATGTCTCACATGAGCTCAGATCGCCGCTGACGACGTTGCGCGGATTCATCGTTGCGATGAATGATCACATTATCCCGCAGGAGAAATACCCGCATTATTTGCGTATTTGTGATCAAGAGGTGCAGCGTTTGCAACGTCTGGTAACGGACCTTTTGGACCTTGCTCAGATCCAAAATGGGGTTGATGTATTTCGATTACGTCCTGTGGATATCATCGAATTAGTGGAGGACTCGCTTGAGCTCTTGAAGCCCGCTATTGCGGAGAAGCACATATCTCTGCATCTCATTGTGCCAGAAGAGAATGGGGACGGTTGTATCGTGCAATTAGATCCGGATCGCTTCGCTCAAATCATCCATAATTTAATGTATAATTCGTTGAAATTCACCCCTGAAGGGGGGACGTTGACGCTAGCTTTGGAAGAGCATGAGAAGGAAATCCATTTGTATATTCGAGATACAGGGACTGGGATGAACGCTACAGAACTATCTCGGATCTGGGATCGCTTCTATAAGGCCGATGAGGCGAGAACATCCCAATCGGATGGTATTTCGGGGACTGGACTTGGTCTAACGATCGTGAAACATCTTGTCACGGGGATGAATGGCACAATTGGAGCCCGCTCCCGGATTGGGGAAGGCACGGAGTTTCGGATTGTATTCCCGAGAAATAATTAAGGATTCACAATTTCGTCACAATTATTTCATACTTCATACATATTTTTCGCCTATCCTGTTGCTGAAGGATAGGTTTTTCTTATTTGGAGGTGTTGTAGGTTGAGCTATACACGCAACTGCGTACTGTGTGTAACCCTCACGACCTTCTTGTTAGCCGGTTGTACCGGGCAGGGAACTGGACAAGCTGGTCCTTCTGTTTCTCTGAGCCTGACTACGCCTGCATCGGAACTAGTTGCTCAAGAGCTTCCTTCTGCTGAAGATGTTCAGAACCAAAGAGAACGACAGTTGGTCATGCTTTTTCAAGGATTGATCGTGATGGATCGCCAACCTTTACTAGCGTTGACTATAGAGCAATCTCACGCAATTCTGCCGATTGTTCGCAAGAGTGAGGAAGAAGGAAGCATTGACGAATCCGAACGAAAAGCAGTCATCCAAGTATTAACGAACGAGCAGAAAGCTTATCTGGACGAACAATCGAAGCAAGTGAAGCTGCGTATGACCGAACGAATGTACAAGCATAGGGAAGAGTTGTCGGCAGCGGAGCGGGAGCGTTATGTAAACGCTTTCGAGAAAAAGAGGAAGTTCGAGCGCCAGGTAGAAGGTGGTGTCTCAGCGTATGCCAACAACGATGCGTCATCTCCGGATTTACGCGGATTGGGGATCAGCGTTGAGCAGCAATTAATCGAATTACTGGTCTCGAAGTCGTAAAGTAACGTACAAGTGTACAAATGCTAAGGGGGAAGTATCAGAATGAAATTTTTTCGCAGTAAATGGTTCATCGTGATTGTGGCAATTTGCGTTTGTGCTGGTGGTTCCTATGTGTATTTAGCCAAAGGCAAGAAGACAAAGACAGCCGAGACGAAAGAAGTGACGGTTGATGTAAAAAAAGGAACCATTCGCTCTTCGGTTTCGGGAACTGCCCAATTTGAGCCGAAGGATACGCAAACGATCACAGCTACGGAAAATGCGAATATCAAATCGATTAACTTGACTCGTAATCAAGCGGTTAAGGCAGGCGACGTTCTGATTGAACTTACAAGCTCAAACCTTGAGAACGATTTAGAGGATGCCAAACAGACGTATGAGCAGATGGCGAAAGATTTGAGCACGAAAGAGCAGATGAAGGGGCTTATGGGAGTCAAAGCACCTATTAGCGGGAAAATTACATATGCGAATATTGAGTTGGGCTCAACAATTAATAAATCAACGAAAATAGCTACAATTGGTGATGCGAGTACGCTAACTGTTACGCTGCCATTTTTCGTGGAGGATGCTTCCCAATTACATAAAGGTGATATCATCGACATTACTGTGGATGGTTTCATGATTACCAAAACAGGGACGATTTCGGCGATTTCCAAAGACCCTAAGTCCGATGGTAAAGGCGGCAAATTGTTCGATATTGAGATAAAAATCACAAATGACAATTCCATGGATGCTGGCATGAATGTCATGGGCTCCGCTACAATTGGCGGACGCACAGCGGATTCACAAGGCAAAGCAACACTCCAGTACGTGCAAGTAGCTACAGTACTTGCTGGAACAACGGGTAATGTATCTACATTACCATTCAAAACAGGCGCAATCGTTCATCAAGGTGATCTCATTGCGAGTTTCTTAAATGATACGCTGGACGACGATATTGTTACGGCGCAATCAGCTCTTGAGCGTCAAAAGCTGAAGGTTGATGCGGCACAAGAAAAAGTAAATTCCTTGAAAATCCTGGCGCCTTTCGACGGCGTATTCTCCACAGATTTCGTGAATAAAAAAGCTGATATTCTAAGCAACTTCCGTCCAGGAACGAAGGTTAGCAGCGGTACACAGTTCGGTACGGTTGCAAGCTTTGCCAAAATGCAATTGCCCGTTCAAGTCGATGAGCTGGATCTTCCTAATGTTAAAGTTGGGATGAAGGCGGAAATAAAGGTCGATTCCTTCCCAGGACGCGTATTCCCGGCGGAAGTGATGCAAGTTTCCACAGTCGGTACAACAACGAATGGAGTCACATTCTATGACGTTATTCTGGCAACAGAAAACAGAGATAATCAATTGAAATACGGGATGACGGCCACAGGTGAAATTTTAATTCAAGATAAAAAGGATGCTCTTTATATCCCGCCAGAGGCGCTTCAGCTGCAACGTGGTAAACGTGTTGTAAGCGTGAAAAAAGCGGATGGAACCACAGAGGCAGAACATGAAGTGAAGATTGGTATTCGCTCTACAACACAAATTGAAATCACGGATGGACTTAAAGAAGGCGATAAAGTCGTTCTACCTGCTGCTGTGAAAAGACAGCAAAATTTAAGCCAAGACGATATTAATCGCTTAAGACAGCAATTCCAGCAAGGTGCTGGTGGTGCTGGCGGTGCGGGTGGTTTTGGTGGCGGTAACTTCCAAGGCGGCGGTGCAGGTGGCGCTGGTGGCGCTGGTGGAGCCGGTGGGGCTGGCGGTAACGGCGGCGGTAATGTTCAACGGGTTAACGGTGGCGGCGGCGGTGCCGGTACAAGATAATGCTGCCCTGAAAGGAGCTATTGCGGTATGAATATCATTGAACTGAAAGATATAACGAAAACGTATAGACGCGGTGAGGAAGATCTTCCCATTCTGCGTAACATATCGCTTACCGTTGCCGATGGCGATTTCGTCGCTATTATCGGACCAAGTGGCTCCGGTAAATCAACGCTCATGAACACGATCGGCTTGCTAGACATCCCGACCTCTGGCAGCTATACGCTGGATGGGGTCGTTACGGAGCATATGAGTGATAATGCCCTTGCTGAGCTCCGCAACCAAAAGATTGGTTTCATTTTCCAACAATTTAATCTCCTTCCACGATTAACGGCAATGGAGAATGTAGAGCTGCCGATGATCTACGCAGGCTTTTCCAAGAAAGAACGTAAGGAACGTGTAAATGCGATGTTGAAAATGCTGGGCATGGGAGATCGCGGTCATCATCGACCGAGCGAACTGTCAGGCGGACAGCAGCAACGGGTAGCGATTGCGCGAGCATTAGCTATTTCGCCTTCGTTGATCCTAGCGGATGAGCCAACGGGGGCCTTAGACTCCCGAACAGGTGAAGAAGTGTTGGAGCTAATTCTACAGCTTAATGCACAAGGCAATACGATTGTCCTCATTACGCATGATCATCACATTGCGGACAATGCGAAACGTGTCGTTGCCCTTCGAGACGGTGTCATCGTGGATGATTATCGAAACGATGCGAAGACGGCTATGTTGCAGCAAGAGGTGAGCGTATGAAGCTAAATGAACTGATCCGGATGTCGCTTCGGACGATCATTTCGAGTCCACTGCGTACATTTCTGACCATGCTTGGCGTCATTATTGGCGTAAGCTCTGTTGTAACACTCGTTTCCATTGGGCAAGGAACATCGGAGCAAATCGCGAAGCAATACGAGAACATGGGAACCAATTTGCTCGTCGTTACTGCGACGGGGAACGGGCGCGCGACACAGTTGAGCTATGATGATCTCATGAATTTCGAGAATTTCCCAGAATTCAAATCGATTGCTCCGACGATGTCTAAGAACGGGTCTAACATCAAATATGATCGTACACAGGAAAAATACAATGTGCTCGGAACGAATGATCGCTATTTCGACATCATCAAAGCAAATATTGATAAAGGTCGTAATTTGTCGCCAACGGATCTTGAGTTTCGTTCTAATGTAGCTATTCTAGGCAGTGAAGTGACGAAAAAATTCTTTGGGACATTAGATCCAGTTGGCGAAAACATCAACATTGATGGTGTTGTTTTCAACGTCATCGGAACACTCAAAGAAAAGGGTTCTAACATTGGGGGAGCTTCCGTAGATAGCTCTGTCATCGTGCCGTTAGAATCCGCTAGACGTCAATTCAAGCTGGGACAAATACGAACAACGTATGTCGAAGCACCTACCAAAGACGATATTTATACAGCTCAAGAGACGATGAAACAGTACCTGACCTATAAGTTCAAAAGCGATACAGGCTTTGTATTAACCAATCAGGACGAACTATTGAAAGCACGGACTGAAGCAACCAACACACTTACGAATCAATTAGTGGCGGTCGCCTTAATTTCACTGCTAGTAGGTGGAATTGGGATCATGAATATCATGCTCGTTACCGTAAGTGAGCGTACACGCGAGATCGGGATTCGCAAATCGATTGGCGCTAAGCGTCGAAATATTTTGCTTCAATTCCTGGTGGAAGCGGTTGTGATCAGTGGTATGGGCGGTTTAATTGGACTTCTCATCGGCATCGGATTTTCATATGCATTACCCTATTTTAGTCCGAAGCAATCAACGAGTCTTTCCTTTGACGTAGGCCTTTATTCCTTCTTATTCTCGGTATTAGTTGGTGTGGTCTTCGGATTATATCCAGCTAACAAAGCATCCAAGCTGCGTCCGATTGACGCATTACGTTCTGACTAAATTTTAACTACAAGGAGGACTCCCTGTGAACCAACAACGTAAGATGAAACGTCTACTCAGCCGTTCGGCACTATTGCTAACCGCTGCAAGCTTCCTAACACTTCCACTGGCAACTTCAGCTTTTGCAGGTAAGGAAGGTGTATTTCTCAGTGATTCCGTCTATTTCACATTAGATAAAGTGACCTTATCGGCAGGTGCTGATGATGGTTCACTTCGCTTCTCACTAGGCTTGAATAATCATAGTAACTCCACGGTTGATTTCAACAACTATGGGGTGAAGGTCATTGATTCAAGTGGCATTACGTACACTGCGAAACTGAATGAGAAAGTGGTTGCCCGAGTGAAGGCAGGGGAGACGGGGACATTTAAATTTACTTCCGAAATTCCGAGTAATCTCTCAGCCGCGGACTTGAAGGTCGACATTTTCCAATGGAATTATAATTCCACTTCGGATATCGGTGCGCTCTCGGTCGAATCAGCAATGATTGAAGCGGGTCAAACCCCTCAACAACAAGCTGTTATTAATTTAAAAGAAATTGACACCACATTGGCTGAGGATGCTTTAGTAACCGCTAAGCTTGGACAAAGTTATAAAGTGTATAAAGATGGCGTTTGGATGGTCTACGCGGATCTAACCTTGGCTAACGAAAGCAGCTCCAGCCTGAAGCTGCCAGAGGGTCTTGAACTTAATTTCCAAGATAGCAAAGGGCTGACATACGGTGCTCAGTTTGTTACGAGTTTAGGCACATTGCTTCCTGAGCAACCTGTAACCGTAACCTTGCAAGCAGCAGTACCCGCTTCCCTAGATACGCATAAGTTATCCTTGTTATTCTCACCTAAAGGCAAGGTGAAAACGACGGTTCTAGGTACGTTGAGCGCAGCGAAATCGTTCGTAGTCATTGGAATTGGCGACAAAGTGGCGTACCCGAATACCGATGATCGCGCAGATTTGAACGGTCTCGTCATTTCGACCTCATGGGCATCAGCCATTAAACAATCGGACGGACTGCACGTTCAAGCAAACGTGACGTTGACGAACGAGAGTGAAGGAATCGTAACGGTTCCTAGCTTGTCCGCTGAATTCCAGGCGGTTAGCAGCAATGTAGGCGTGACATCCAGTGATAATGCGTCGCGTTCATCCTACTTATCTCCGAATGAGTCGACAACATTCCGTTTCCAAGGCGTTGTACCTGCTTCGCTAAGTGCGGAAAGCTTGCAGTTGGTTGTGCTTGAGAAACAAAGTGCTGCCGCCTCCACAACGGCACCAAACGTTGCTGCAGGCAGCGCGGATAGCACGAAACAAGTGGCATCCCTGCCAGTTTCCATTACTTCACTCTCTGGTGCTAGCGTTGCTGGTGAAGCAACATCTTATGCTGCTGCGCAAGCGTATAAGATCGGAGATTCCTTTAAACTTAGCTCGACGAATAGCATCGACTCTAACATCGATATGTCCCTAGTTGAGTTTGGAATGAGTGTGAATTCCGACTTCGGTTATAAGACCATCGTTGCGAAATATAAGCTAACGAATAAAGGGACTTCGACACTCGCTTTGCCGGATTTCCAGACGGATTTGACGAACGAAGAGGGATACACATACGCTGGCGTTAGACAAACCAATGTGGCGAAAAGCATAGCACCTAACACGAGTTATGTGTTAAGTTACTCGTACATGGTGCCGGATGTTGAGGATGCAGATAAGCTTGCGCTTCATCTGTACGATACGAATCGTTTGGCAATGGGTTCGTTTAAAGCGGCAGTGCAACCCGTTTCAGCAACTGGTGCAATTTCTGTATATCCATATACGATTAATTTCGACGAGTACCGCTTAAGCACAATGTATAGCAGAGATTCATCGTTTACGTATAATTTGCGGTTAGATTTGGATGTTGAACGACAAGCTCAAGTGATCACGGATGCGAATTTCTCCTCGCTCTTATTCGAGGTCGTTGATACGGAAGGAAGATTGTTAACTTCTAAATCAATGTTATTCACGGGTCAACAAAAAATTATGTCGGGAGTTCAATATATCGATTTCGGCACTGTGAGATCAAATCAAGTTAATTCAGGAGCGTACATCAACATTTATGAAGTTGTATCTACTCCGAGCGGAGATGCGAAACGTTTGATCAAAACGATTAACCCATAATCGGTTACAAAAAAAAGAGATGATCCAGATAAAATCTGGATCATCTCTTTTTGATTTGTTCATAGCAGCTCAGGTGCGGGTGCATAAGCTGCGTCTACTAGATCTAAGCGACCCGTTTCTGGATCTATGATCAGACCGTGAACGGGTAAATTTTTGGGAAGAAGGGGATGATTCCGAATAATATTTACACTTTTCTCAATGCCCTCGCGAACATGATTGAAGCCAGTTAGCCAACGCTTTAGATCGATGCCAGCATGTCCTAATGTTTCAATGACATCGTCGGATATGCCTCTGTCTTTCGCTTTGGAAATGACACTTTCAGAATTAAGCCCTGTCATACCGCAATCGTAATGACCAATGACGAATACTTCATCGGCATCCAGCTGATAGACAGCGACAATAATACTGCGCATGAGACTACCGAAGGGGTGCGAGATAATGGCGCCGGCATTTTTAAGAATTTTGGCATCCCCATTATGAAGATTCATCGCTTTTGGCAGCAATTCGACTAGCCGTGTATCCATACACGTAACAACAACCATTCGTTTGTCCGGAAATTTCGTGGTTAGAAACTCCTGATATTGCTTCGTTTCTACGAAATCCTTGTTGTAGCTCAAGATCTCATTAATCAAAGACATGGTATTCCCTCCAGGTAATTTGATGCTGCATGTCTATGTTCTTTGCAGCTTTAACGTTTATCGACTAAGCTCATACCCGCATTGTAAATCTGATTATTACTCTTCAGTATATAGGATTTATTTCCCTCGTGGAAGTCGATTTTCATTTTCTCCTCGAAAAAAATCTCGTCCTTCGCTTTATAAATCAATGGAAAGGTATCTGTCATAGCGGAAATATCATCGGTATTTGCCGTAGAAACTAACCACAGCGTAGGTACGCCATTGACGGAACATCCGCAGCCTTCGGTGTCAAAAACCAGCTTCAGTAACGTATTATTTTGCTCCATAAAGGGTGTAAGTCGTTGTGTTGCTGTATCGGTAAACGTGATGTTCATGGATGTCATCTCCTTCAAATTACTGCGCAAAACAGCGGAATTCATGGCACTTCTCCTTATTCTACCACAAATTGATCGATATTTGATTCTAGCCCCCTTTGGAAGTATGATAAATATTGAAACATTTGGGAGCGAATGCTTCCGAAGTTAGTTTTTCTAACGAAAAACTTTAAGGAGATGAGCACATGAGTGTTGGTGTTGTGAATGCCAAGTTGGAATCGTTCAAAGCTTATGTTCGTAAAATGAAGCAGTACGAAGAGGCAATCTCTTTGATCTATTGGGACATGCGGACAGGTGCTCCCAAAAAAGGGATCGAGACGCGTTCTGAGGTTGTCGGTGAGCTCTCCACCGAGGTATTTCGGATGTCCACGTCAGATGAGATGGGCGGTTATGTCGATTTCTTCATGCAGCCAGCCGAGCTGGAGCAGCTAGACCCGATTTCCCGCAAAATGGTGCAGGAATGCAAAAAAGAATACGATCGCAGCAAAAAAATACCAGCTGAGAAATATCAAGCTTATGTCGTCTTAACTTCGCAAGCGGAATCCGCATGGGAAGGCGCGAAGCATAATTCGGATTGGGCGTCTTTTCAACCCTATTTGGAGAAAATCGTGACGGCAACACAGGAATTTATTGAGCTTTGGGGCTATGAAGGGCATAAATATAACACATTGCTGGATATGTATGAGCCAGGGATGACGGTAGAGAAGCTAGACGAAGTATTCGGAACCTTGCGGGAAAAAGCAGTTCCACTGCTTCAGCGGATTGCGGCTTCGGCGAATCAGCCGAATCGTACCTTCTTGGACCAACAATTTGATATTGGCAAGCAGAAGCAATTCTCACTTTCTATTTTGAAACAAATGCAGTATGACTTCGACGCTGGTCGTCTGGACGAGACGGTGCACCCATTTGCGACGGCGTTGAACCCAGGCGATGTGCGGATTACGACGCGTTATTTGCCAAATGATATCACTTCGGCTTTGTTCGGGACCATTCATGAGGGTGGACATGCGCTGTATGAGCAAAATATTTCCACTGATCTTGTTGGGACCAATCTATGCTCAGGTACCTCCATGGGCATTCACGAATCGCAATCCCGCTTCTGGGAAAATGTTATTGGCCGCAGCAAACAATTCTGGGATCGTTATTATGGCGAGCTTCAGACGACATTTAGCGGGCAAATTGATGATGTCAGTGTAGATGACTTTTATCGTGCGATTAACCATATTGAGCCATCTTTGATCCGTATTGAAGCAGATGAGCTTACTTACAACTTACATATCATGATTCGCTATGAGCTCGAAAAAGAGTTATTCAGCGGTACACTCGCTGTAGCGGATTTACCCGCGGCGTGGAACGCCAAATACGAAGAGTATTTGGGGGTTACGCCACCGAATGATGGCGAGGGTGTCCTTCAGGATGTGCACTGGTCCGGCGGTGCGTTCGGCTATTTCCCATCGTATGCCCTTGGGAATATGTACGCGGCGCAATTCACGAACACACTTCGCAAAGAGCTGCCTAACTTCGACAGCTTGATTGCAGAAGGTAACCTCGCACCGATTAAAGCATGGTTATCCGAGAAGGTTTACCAGCATGGCAAGCTGCTGACGCCGAACGAAATTATCCAACAAGTCACTGGCGAACCGTTAAATCCGGAATATCTAGTGGCGTATTTGGAAGAGAAATACTCGGAAGTGTATGGGATTTAGTGGTTTTTAGCAATTAAGCACTTAGTGGCTATAGTATGTATTGGAAAACAGCTTTTCTATGACGGTTAATCCGTCGGGGAAGCTGTTTTTTTGTGTTGCTGCTTGTCTGCTATCTCCCAAACTGCCACCCCGCCGCGATAATTGCTTTTCCCGCACCCATACAGCTCCCCCTCCGCACAAAAAGTTGCGATTATGCATCTTTTCACATCACATTTCGTTCGTTTGAGGTGAATTGATGCAAATATGCAGTTCTTTTACTGATTTTAGGCCTAGAGGGGGGAATTATTGAAAAATTGTTGCACTTTCGCACTTATTCCTCATTTGCTACTTCGAATAGCATCAAAAGGTTGCACATTTGCACTTTTGCTCGTTGAGAAGTCGCCAATTTCACTAATTCTCCTCGCTATAGGCTCACGATACGCTCGGAACCCGCTCGAAACCCGACCAATCCCTAAACTAGTCTTTGCGAACGAACACAAACACATCCCCAGATTCGTCATTAATCCCAAATTTTATCAACTCCAATAGCTTTTCTGGAAGAACCATTAACCGACGTCTGGGCTCCTGCATAGGATACAGTACAATTCGAATCGGAGGGACGTCTCATGAACAATCGAAAGAAATGGGGATTCACGTTATCCGTCGTTCTACTCTTAAGCTTAATAGCTTCAGCGTGTGGAACCAAAACAGAAGAAACAACGAAGGTGCGCATTGGTGAGGTGACGCGTTCCTTGTTCTATGCACCGCAATATGTGGCGTTATCACAGGGCTTTTTCAAAGACGAAGGGCTCGAAGTGGAACTGACAACAACGCCAGGCGGCGACAAAACGATGACCGCTCTGCTATCGAACGCCATTGATGTTGCCCTTGTAGGATCGGAAACATCGATTTATGTGTCTCAGCAAGGCTCGGATGATCCCGTGATCAACTTTGCGCAACTTACGCAAACAGACGGAACCTTCTTGGTTGCCCGTACCAAAGTGGATAAGTTGGATTGGAATGCGTTGAAAGGGAAGGTATTCCTCGGTCAACGTAAAGGCGGAATGCCGCAAATGGCAGGCGAGTTTACGCTGAAAAAGCACAACATCGATCCGCAGAAGGATTTGCAGTTAATCCAAAACATTGATTTTGCCAACATTGTCTCGGCCTATGCTTCAGGTACAGGGGAATATGTGCAGCTCTTCGAGCCGCAGGCGTCGATCATTGAGAAAGAAGGCAAGGGTTATGTGCTTGCATCCTTTGGTGTAGAGAGCGGACACCTGCCGTATACCGTGTTTATGTCAAAGCAAAGCTTCATCAAAGCCAACCCGGGCACGGTTCAGAAGTTTACGAATGCGATTCAACGGGCACAGCTATGGGTTGCCGCGAAGAACGTGGATGAGATTACCGAAGCGGTATTGCCTTATTTTAAAGATATCGATGTGGCGATTGTGAAAAATGTCGTGAAGCGTTATAAGGATCAAGGTTCCTTCGCTACGGACGGCATTGTGGATGAACAAGAATGGAACAATTTGCTTGATGTCATGACATCAGCTGGAGAACTGAAAGAGAAAGTAGCATGGAGTAAACTGGTGAACAACTCTTTTGCAGAAAAAGCGAAGTCGAACGTGAAGAAATAATTGTAAGCGGAAATAGGAGTCACAGCAGGATGGAGATAAGAGGAGGTTAGGCGCCATGGACACAGCTGTGAAGGTCGGGTATGTTACGCAGATTTACGTAACGGAGGAGCGAGCAACGCTTGCCCTTCAAGGCATTTCGTTTGATATTGCGAAAGGCGAATTCGTCAGTCTGATTGGCCCTAGCGGATGTGGAAAAACAACGCTCTTATCGATCATTGCGGGACTCCTCCCGCCGACATCTGGACAGATCACAGTGGCAGGTCAACATGTGCAGGGACCCTCGCCTAAAGTGGGCTATATGCTGCAGCAGGACTACTTATTTCCATGGCAGACGATTGAAGCTAATGCCTGTATGGGATTAGAAATCGCAGGCGCGCTGACGAAAGAGACGAAGCAAGGAGCGCTTCACTTATTGGAAGAGATGGGTCTGCTGGCCTTCAAAGACTATTACCCCGCACAATTGTCGGGCGGGATGCGTCAGCGAGTCGCACTTGTCCGAACCTTGGCGACAGAACCGGAGCTGCTTCTCCTAGATGAACCTTTCTCTGCACTGGACTATCAGACAAAGCTGCAACTAGAAGATTTGGTTGTCGAGACGCTGAGAGCCAAGAAGAAGACGGCTATATTAGTCACACATGATATTTCAGAAGCGATAGCCATGAGTGATCACATTATTGTACTGGCACCGAATCCAGGGCGCATTCGCAAGTCCTTCTTGATGCCAGAAGCGGTAAGGGCTGCTGTACCTTTTGAAGCGAGAGAATTGCCTGAATTTCATGCACTTTTTCGGCAAATTTGGCAGGAGTTTGGGGGTGTGCAGCATGGATAATCGAGAAAAAGAGCATATCCGAATCCCCACCACGAACGAAGAGTTGAAGCAAGCTGTACATCAACGATTTATGAAAGCGAAGAAGAGAGAGACGAAGTGGGTTCGACTTATCCAGTTGGCCATCCTACTCCTCTTTTTATCCATATGGGAACTAGCATCACGATTGAAATGGATTGATGTTCTGCTTTTTAGCTATCCAACGAAGGTATTTCTTCTGCTGTGGGAGAAGCTGCTCGACGGGACGCTTCTTCCTCATGTCGCTGTGACGGTGGAAGAGACGATCATCGGATTTTTCCTGGGTACGATTTTTGGAACGGGATTAGCAGTGGTCATTTGGTGGTCGCCATTTCTGTCACGCGTGCTGGATCCGTACATTGTGGTGCTTAACAGTATGCCAAAGGTAGCGCTGGGCCCCTTATTTATTGTGGGTTTTGGGCCTGGATTGCTTTCGATTATTGCAACAACACTTTCGATAACGGTCATTATTACGACCCTTGTTGTTTATGGCAGCTTCAAGGAAGTGGATCAGAACTACGTCAAGGTCGTGAAGCTTTTTGGCGGCAATCAGCGTAAAGTATTTCTCAAAGCGATACTGCCTGCATCTTTTCCAACCATCGTTTCTACGCTAAAAGTAAATGTAGGTTTAGCATGGATCGGCGTCATCGTCGGCGAATTTCTAGTGTCTCAGAAGGGGCTGGGATACTTAATCATATATGGCTTTCAAGTCTTCAATTTCACCTTAGTGATATCTACCCTATTCGTTATTGCATTAGTCGCAACGGTGATGTACCAGCTTGTAGCCAATCTAGAGAAGAAACTAACGAAGCATCGGTAATAGAGAAAGGCTTGCCACAATCCCATGCAAAATGAAATAATGAGCCCATAGATAAACCTGTAAAGAGGTGAAAACACTATGGGCTTTCGTGTGCTCAAAACAGCCGTTGCCGTCATAATCGCTATGTATCTGGCGTATATATTAGGGGTTCATACACCAGGAGCAGCGGGACTTCTTGCCATTCTGGGCATTGAAGTGACGAAGAAGAAAGGCATACAAAGTGCCCTTCACCGCATCGCGGCTTCGATTCTGGCGCTGCTGATCGGTTCGGTCTTATTTAACGTGCTCGGGTTCCATATTTGGGTCGTTAGCTTGTTTATTCTTATCGTGTTTCCAGTTCTTGTTCGGCTGCGGATTACGGAGGGGGCTGTAACTGGGGCCGTCGTGATGCTGCATCTCTTTGCATATGAATCTGCGGACTGGGCAGCGGTGCTTAATGAATTACTTTTGCTAGTCATTGGACTAGGTTCAGCAACGATTATCAATATTGCTTATATGCCGAAGGCTGACAGCGCACTTACCGTGCATAAACAAAAAATCGAGGGATTATTTTCTGAGATTTTTGTTAACATAGCAAAGCACCTTCGGGATAATACGGTGATTTGGGATGGGAAAGAGCTGCTAGAGGTCAGCGAGGAAATTGATCGAGGCGTTAGCTTGGCGAAACGTTCGATGGAAAATACTTTGCTTTTTGGCTGGGATCCCTATTGGCGCGTCTATTTCTACATGAGAGGCGAGCAGTTGGATTCGATTCACCGGATGATTGATCTTGTCGCACAGGTGTACCAAACCTTACCGCAAGGAGAGTGGGTCGCTAAGATCTTCGAAGATATTAGCCAAACTGTGAAGGAAGACTATTATACAGGGGATGCAGAGAAAGAGTTGCAAGAGCTGAATATGCGTTACAAGGAAATGCCCTTGCCTGAAAGTAGGGAAGAATTTGAAGTCAGATCAGCGATTTTACAGCTTAACAGAGAGTTAATGCACTATCTAGCCATTGCCAAAAAGCAAAAAAAACACCGTCCTGAAGCGGGTTGACTCTGACAGAAATCAGTATATTAAATAAATAAAAAAGTATAAAAATAATTGTCACTCTAGACTAATGTCCTGCATACACTTGTAATGAATGATTGTATGGAGGAGGTTGAAAGGATGTCATTAGATAAAGATTTGCAATGCAGAGAGATCATTACAAAGGCTGTCTGCGGTAAAGGTCGCAAATTTTCTCATGTAAGTCATACCGTGACTCCGCCTTATTCTCCAACCAGTATTTTGGGCGCTTGGATTATTAATAACCAATTCGAGGCTGTCCATTCTGGAGAGGGCGTAGAGGTAGTTGGTACTTACGATATCAACATCTGGTATTCTTACGATCGTAACACCAAAACAGACGTAGCAAAAGAAACCGTATCGTATGTAGAAATCGTTGGACTAAGCTACTTGGACAAAAAACATAAGCCGACGACAGCCGAAGTATCAGCTGTCGCAACGCAAGAGCCGAACTGCGTAGAGGCCAGCATCTCTTCAAGCGGCGACAGCGTCATCATTCGGGTGGAACGCGAGTTCCAGGTTGAGCTCATTGCCGAGACGAAAGTCTGTGTAGTCGTTTGCACCAACGGCTGCAATGACTTCGACGACAAGCATGTGGATTTCGATGACAGTGGCGATGGTGATTTTGAGGATCTGGACGCCGACCTGCTCGAGGATGAACTGGATTAAGGAATCTTATACGCCATTATATGCGGGCTAAAGAGGTTCGGCAGAGGGCATTTGCCCTCTTTTTTGTTGTATTCGCACATTTGGGCATTCACGTTTGAATGCTCTAGAAGTAGTAGATATGAGGGGGTGTTAGCTTGGAAACCTTCTTACTGCACGCACAGGAGAAAGATGCGCGCGAGCTCGCAGAACGCATCCGCATTCCAAGTGGGAGTAGGCTTCCCGAGAACTGGCAGGGTCGGATGATTATTCATTGGGGAGCGGCGCATGATGAATACCCGCACCAACCTGCTCTGCAGCCCATTAAAGCGATCATGCGCGCACAGAATCGAAGGAAGCGGGATGCCTTGTTACAGCTGCACGGGATGAAAACAAGAGCTTCTCAAGCCACTGCAAGAGGGAATAGGGACCCAGAGCCTTTTACGCATAAATATAAAGTGGCGGTCTTTCATCTTCAAACGCTTCTTATTTATGAGAAAAAGGAGACTCTCCTGCTTTCGGAGAAATCACTGCAGAATCAACGACAATTGGGTGTGAATGCTGATTACATAGAAGTTACCCCAGGACAGATCAACTTCCACTCCCGCAGGGCGAGCCGTGAATCGGTCAAAGCCATCTATGCCCTTGGTTTAGACTATGGCCTAGTTACTATCGGCATCACGCCAAGCGGGCATACGCTCGTGCTGGATGTCGATCCCGTTCCGAAGCTGAACGGGCGACTGGTACAGCTCTTCGCGCAGGCGATCGATCACTATGATCAATCGCTTGCGAAAGAGCTGGAACGGAAAGAGCGAGCGATGCTCGGCTGCGATCCCGAGTTCCTGCTCGTGAACCCGCAGGGCAAGGTCGTCTTCGCCGACCGCTTCCTAACCCGGGATGGCCCCGTCGGCAGCGACGCCATCGTGCTAAGCGGACATCGCGTGATTCTGCCGCTGGCTGAGCTGCGCCCGCAGCCCAGCGTGGACCCGTTGCAGCTAGCGAAGAATGTACGAGCGACCATGGGGCTCGCCGCGCGCAAGATCACCGATGACAGCCTCGCCTGGCTTTCGGGCGGGATGCCCGTGCGGGGCTACCCGCTAGGCGGACATATCCACTTCAGCCGCTGCTGGATGAACGGGCATCTGCTGCGTGCGCTGGATAATTATCTCGCGCTTCCGCTGATCCTGATTGAGGGAGAATCGACGATCGGTCGTCGCCCGCGATATGGCTATCTGGGAGACTTCCGCAAGAAGTCTCATGGGGGGTTCGAGTACCGTACATTGCCAAGTTGGTTGGCGTCACCCATCATCACTCGCGGTGTATTCGCACTGGCATCTCTGATCGTCAATAACTACTGGAGCCTGCCGGGGAAGCCTCTGCAATTACCTGATATCCAAGCTGCGTATTACAGCGGTGATAAGCGAAGGCTTCAAGATGAGGTTGCGAAGCTTTGGAAGGATTTGGAGCAGCTCAAGGGCTATGAGGTTCATGCTGGATCGCTGGAAGGTCTTCGTTTGCAAATGACTACCATGGAGCCGTGGAACGAAATGGCAGACATTCGGTTCGCTTGGAAAATTGCACCCGGGGTGCGTAAAGAAGCTTTTGAAGAAGAAATCATGTTATAATAGATTATCTATTGCGTCATAGGTTCATTGATGAATAGGAGATTGTAGTCGTAGTCAAATGCGTTGAAAGCAAAGCTGTACACGAATTTCGTTGTTCAGCTTCCTGTAGGAAACTTACCTGCAGGAAGCTGAATGACGTATGTACGACTGTGTATGGATGAATATAAGAATGATAGTTTCATAGAGTTCACCATTTATGATGGAACAGGTTGGAGGAACGCAAGTTGGCTACATATACGCCGATGATTCAGCAATACTTAGCCGTGAAGGCACAGGTCCCAGATGCTTTTTTGTTTTTTCGTTTGGGCGATTTCTATGAGATGTTTTTTGAAGATGCGATTAATGCATCACGTGAATTAGAGATTACGTTAACAGGCCGTGAAGGCGGCGGCGAAGAGAAAATTCCGATGTGCGGCGTCCCGCATCATGCGGCAGACAACTATATGTCCCGCTTAATTGAGAAAGGCTACAAAGTCGCCATATGTGAGCAAGTGGAAGATCCCGCTGAGGCCAAAGGTGTTGTACGCAGAGAAATTGTACGGATCGTTACACCAGGTACAGTCATGGATAGTAAGCTGCTAGGCGAATCCGTCAATAACTACATCGTATCTATCGTAGACCAAGCGCATGGCTATGCGTTTACAGCCTGTGATATTTCGACCGGTGAGCTCTATACGACAGAATTGCCTCATGCTTGGGAACTCGTGGTTGACGAGTTGAACGTATATAATCCATCTGAGATTGTAACCAGTCCAGCTTTACTGACAACGATTCGTGAGTCTGGTGCAGCGTGGGGCCGAAATATGGTGCTTACGGAGTGGACCAAGGCAGACGAAGGGCTGCTTGATGAGCATTTCACAGAAGATGCCGCCTTATCGGCTTTATCTAGCCTCTCTCGACAAGGCGTAGCCTCGCTCCTTGCCTACTTGAAAGAAACGCAAAAAAGAGCGCTCACGCACGTGAAGCACATTCGCATCTATGAGCCAGATCAATTTATGACGATGGATCCCTTTACCCGTCGCAATTTAGAGCTTGTTGAAACGGTTCGTGAACGTGCCAAAAAAGGGTCGTTATTGTGGCTTTTGGACAAAACGGTAACCGCCATGGGCGCGCGTATGCTGCGCCGATGGATCGAGAAGCCGCTTATGAACGTGGCTCGTATTGAAGAACGGTTGGAAGCAGTTAATCTCCTCTACAATCAATTCATTGTACGTGAAGATGTGAAGCAGGCGCTGAAGGAAGTCTATGATTTGGAGCGTTTGGTCGCCCGAATCTCTTATGGCAATGCAAATGCCCGAGATATGATTGCTCTGAAGCACTCCTTACAGCAAGTTCCGATGCTGCAACAGTTGTGCGCCGCATCAGGTTCTGAAACGCTGCGAAAACTCGTTGAAAATATGGACGTCTGTGATGATGTGATGTCTTGGATTGCCAATGCCATTGAGGACGAGCCCCCAGTTTCGATTCGTGACGGCGGGATGATTCGCGAAGGCTATCAGCCTTACTTAGATCAGCTTCGTGAAGCTAGCAAGAACGGGAAGCAATGGATTGCGGAGCTAGAGCGCCAAGAGCGTGAAGCAACGGGCATTAAGTCGCTCAAAATCGGTTACAACAAAGTGTTCGGCTACTTTATCGAGGTAACGAAGGCCAACATGTCTGCCCTGCAGGAAGGGCGTTATGAGCGTAAACAGACGCTAGCGAATGCAGAGCGTTACGTTACGCCGGAGCTCAAAGAGAAAGAAGCGCTCATTCTGGAAGCGCAGGATAAAATGATCGATCTGGAGTATGAATTGTTTACGGAGCTTCGCGACCGGATTTCGAAGCATATCTCCAGATTGCAGAAGCTGGCGGAGGTCATTGCCACCGCCGATGTGTACCAATCGCTGGCGACGGTCAGCGCGGCGCATCACTTCCGCAAGCCGGAGATCGGCGAAGGCTTTGATCTTGCCATTGAAGACGGCCGACACCCTGTGGTGGAGGCTGTCATCCAGGACGGCTCGTTCATCGCGAACGGGACGAGCCTGTTGCAAGAGCAGGGCCGCATCCTGCTCATTACCGGGCCGAATATGGCCGGTAAGAGTACGTATATGCGGCAAGTAGCTGTGATCTGCCTCATGGCGCAGATCGGCTGCTTCGTGCCTGCCAGCTCCGCGCGCATCCCGGTCACGGACCGGATCTTCACGCGGATCGGCGCTGCTGATGATCTTATCGGCGGGCAGAGTACGTTCATGGTCGAGATGATGGACATCCAGGTCATGACAGAGAAGGCGACGAGTCGGAGCCTTGTCATCATTGATGAGCTGGGACGCGGCACCTCGACAGGTGAAGGTATGGCGATCGCACAGGCCGTCATTGAATTCCTACATGATCGTATCGGCTGCAAGACGCTCGTGTCGACGCATTTTCATGAGCTCGCACATTTAGAAGAGAGCCTTGTGCATCTGCGCAATCACTGCATGGCGGTGAAAGAAAGCGGCAGGCAGGTGACCTTCCTGCGCAAGCTCATCCCTGGGGCAGCAAGCACGAGTTACGGCATCTATTGTGCCGAAATCGCCGGGCTGCCGGATGCGATCATTCAGCGCTCGTACGCGCTGCTGAATGGCTTTGAAGAGCGCGCGGCGACGTCAGTAGTACCGCAAGCACATAAAGCAGTGGCCACCATGGAACCGGTGGCCGCTGAGGCTCCTGCTGCTTACGAACCCGTGGCAGCTCCGATCCGACAGCTGTCCCTCTTCGAAGAGGACAGCCCTGCCGAAGCTGTCGTCAAGAAGAAGCATGACGGCAAATCTCAACTAGTGCTCGACCAGTTGAAGGGCATTGATCTCATCAATATGACGCCTCTGCAGGCGCTCAATTTAGTCTATGAATGGAAGCGAAAACTGCAGTAAAACACTGGTTGCAATAGACTACTCATTAGATCTCAATTGAACGGGGATATGCACATGAAGGTAACACCACTGAGCAAGAAAGCTTTGAAGGCTACTTTAGCACTAGCATCGGCTCTAGCCGTCGTTATGCCAGTAAGTGCAATGGCTCAAGAAGATCTACAAACCGTTCTCGTGCGAAAAACGCTTGCCGAAAACCATGTGAGCGGTGTTACGCTAGCAGCGCTTGCGAATCTAAGTATTGAGCAAATGATCAAGGGATTGAAGGATCCCTATACGGTTCTTTTCACTCCACAGGACTACGATCAATTTTCCAATTCGCTGGAGAATAGCTTTGAAGGTGTAGGCTGTGTGATTGGGCTGGATGATACAGGTGTGTTTGTATCGAAAACAATCCCAGGCTCACCAGCCGAGGCTGCTGGCTTGCAGCGGGATGATTATATTCGAGCGATTGATGGCGAACCTGCTTCGACCACTTCGATTGACGAGATTCGGAATAAAATTATCGGTGTCACAGGTACTCAAGTGAAGGTTACCGTGCTGCGCGGAGATAAAGAAATAACATTTGAGCTTACTCGCCAGGCTGTAAATTCTCCAGAAGTGTATAGTAATACATTTACAAATGGTGTTGGTTATGTGCAAATCACGGACTTTTCAGATGAAGCTGATGATGAATTCGACAAACAACTGAGTAGGCTTCAAGCCGAAGGATTGAAGTCGTTAATCCTAGATGTTCGTAACAATCCTGGCGGTTATCTCGAAACCGCGACAAACATTGCGAAGCATTTTGTAAAGGAAGGCGTCCTTATTCATACGAGGGATCGCGATGGTGTCGATGATCCTGTGTTCATTAAGGATGGAAATCCGCTTGCGATTCCTGTGTATATTTTAGCTAATGAAAATAGTGCAAGTGCTTCAGAGGTGCTTTCGGGCGCTTTGCAGGACTATGGGGTCGCGAAAGTGATCGGTATGCAAACATTTGGAAAAGGAAGCGTGCAGCAGCTTTTCAAGTTGCCAGATCTTAGTGTGTTGAAGGTCACTGTACAAGAATACTTAACACCGAATAAGCGAAAAGTGAACAAAGTAGGCATTACACCAGACATGCAGGTTGACGGGGTATCGGCACAGTTCATCACAGCCCTGCATGAAACAGGTATTTCGGACATCAGCGTGATGTTCACGAAACACGGGGTGACGTATAACGGCGTTGACGTTGGCTATGGCTTTGGCAGCTTCAAGGAAGAGGGTAAGTTTTTTGCTTCGGCACGAGGACTTGCGGCTCTTATTGGGGCCAAGATTACATGGAATAATACGAATCGTACCGTTGACATCACGGATGAAAAGGGAACGCATGCGTTTCCGATTGAAACGGATAAGTTGATTATTGAAAACGGTACAAGCTATGTAAATGTAGATCTGTTTGATGATTATTTTCCACAGCTAAAGGTCAATCATCAAGGTGATAATGTTTCTATACAGGCTATAAAGGGGAACTAAGTCGATGGGCAAAATTCAGCTCTTAAGCGAGCATATTGCGAACCAAATTGCAGCAGGTGAAGTGGTGGAGCGGCCTTCATCGGTCGTGAAAGAGCTGGTTGAAAACTCGGTTGATGCGGGGAGTACCCGTGTTGATGTCACGATTGAAGAGGGCGGCTTGAGCTTAATTCGAGTGTCCGATAATGGATCTGGTATGGCACTTGAGGATTGTGAATTAGCTTTTCAGCGGCATGCCACGAGTAAGATAGCGACTAGCAAGGATCTGTTCTCGATTCGCACGTTAGGCTTCCGAGGTGAAGCCTTGCCGAGTATCGCGTCTGTCTCCAGACTCGAGTGTGTAACAAGTGCGACGATGGATGGACTGGGAAGGAAAATAACCATCGAAGGCGGCACGATTCGCACTGTGGAAGAAACAGCTGCATCGCGCGGAACTGAAGTGACTGTGCGGGATTTATTTTATAACACGCCAGCTAGACTGAAATATATGAAAACGATCCAGACAGAGCTGGGACACATTTCCGATTATTTATATCGTCTTTCGCTCGCGCATCCTGGCATTGCTTTCACTTTAAAGCATAATGGCAATGTGCTGCTCCAAACATTAGGGAACGGGGATCTGCTCCAAGTCATTGCCGGTATCTACGGCACGGCGGTTGCCAAGCAAATGCTTCCACTCCAAGTGGAAAGCTTGGATTATACGATCTCGGGCTTTGTCGCCAAGCCCGAAATGACTCGCGCGAATCGCGGCGGCATCTCGACCATAGTCAATGGTCGGTATGTGCGCAACTTTGCGCTGAATCAAGCGCTGCTGCAGGGATATCATACCCTGCTGCCGATCAACCGTTTCCCCGTGGCTGCGCTACACATTGGGATGGACCCTGCTCTTGTGGATGTCAACGTGCATCCATCCAAGCTAGAGGTCCGCTTCAGTAAGGAAGCGGAGCTAACGGCGTTGATCGAAGCCGAGGTGAAGCGGCTATTCGGCAGACAGGTGCTGATTCCTACTGGAATCAAAACGACATCCGTGCCGAAAGGCGCTTACGTTCAGGAGCAGCTGGAACTCTCACGAACCGTCGAGACACCCAAAGAAAACCGCAGCTCGTCAATTGAGCTGGATGCGGAATTTTTTAAGGATCATAAGGATTCAGAGGATTCGAAAGTATTGAGAGAAGCAAGGGCTGTGGAAAGACCTGACAACCAGTGGACGCTGCCGCAGATTAAAGAAACAGCTCCAGCCTATCGTCAGCCTGCGCCACCTTCATTGACGTCTCCTAGTCAACAACAGGCATCTGTCGATACGTATCCAAGTAGCAGTTCACCATCGGATTCAGGCTATGCTCCACAACGGGCGCAATCAAGCAAACAGAACTACACGCCTGCGAGCGACGCGTCATATCGAAACATCTCGATCCAGCAGCAACGCCGCACGAATGAAGCATTTATGGACTTGATGCCTTCTGGTGAGGATAGCGATGCACCTAAACTTCCGACTTTTCCGAGATTGGATCCGATCGGACAAATGCATGGCACTTATTTAATTGCACAGAATGAGTCAGGTTTGTACCTGATTGATCAACATGCGGCACATGAACGCATCAATTATGAATATTTTTATAAGCGTTTTGGCAATCCTGCTGAGGCGAGCCAAGAATTACTTGTTCCGATCACATTGGAATTTACCCCGTCTGAAGCGGGCGTAATTTCTGATAAACTTGCTTTATTTGAACAAGTAGGCGTGTATATGGAGGCCTTTGGCGGTAATACGTTCCTTGTACGCGCACATCCACACTGGTTTCCATCAGGGGAAGAAAAGGCTATCGTCGAAGAGATGTGCGAGCTTGTCATCTCGGACCGTAAAGCCCTGGATATCGCCAAGCTGCGCGAGAAGGCAGCGATCATGTGCTCCTGTAAGGCATCAATTAAGGCTAATCAAGGCCTTAGCATGTTGGAGATGGAGACGTTGATTGATCGGCTTGCTGGCTGCAGGAACCCTTATACGTGTCCACATGGACGACCGATAGTTGTTAGCTTTACAACGTATGAGTTAGAAAAAATGTTTAAGCGAGTGATGTAACCCTGTGTTAGTGACAACTTCGTATAATCCGTCCCCCGAATTGGTGGCGGAGGCCGCACGCTTATCAACTTTATATGGCGGCAGAATTGTGCCCCGCAAGAAGTATTCTTTGGAACTTCTTAGGAGAAATTATAAGGATAATTCCGTTCTGCTTGTGACAAGAGAAGAGATCAGGTACTATGAAGAAGACCAACCTGCAACTTTTTTCCATCCGAGCATGTCCCTCGTTCGTGTCAAACGGATGCAGCGGGGAGAGTCTGATTTACTCATTGAGGCATCAGGAGCAGTACTCGGGGACAGCATCATTGATTGTACTGCGGGGCTTGCGTCGGATGCGATCGTCTTCTCCTATGTCGTGGGCGCTGAAGGGCGTGTTACAGCACTAGAGAGCGAAGCGGTCCCAGCGATGCTAATCCAAGAAGGCTTGGGACAGTATGAGTCGGAAATACCGGAGCTGAATGCAGCGATGAGACGTATTGAGGTTAGGCGAACACATCACCTTACCTATTTGCAGCAATTAGATTCGCAAAGTGTAGATGTCGTGTATTTTGACCCTATGTTTCGCAGTCCAATTGAAGAGTCGCATGCGATGTCACCTCTTCGTCATCGTGCGAACGATGAAGCCGTCAGTTTCACTTCGATCGCAGAAGCAAGACGTGTTGCGCGCAAAAGTATTGTGCTCAAAGAAAACAGAGACAGTACTGAGTTTGACCGGCTCGGGTTCGAGCATGTGTTACGATCAACAACGAAAACAACGTATGGAGTGATTCGATTGTGTTAGCCCCATCAGCCAAGCCGAAATTACTCGTGCTACTTGGTCCCACCGCAGTTGGCAAGACTAAGCTCAGCTTAGAAATTGCGCAGCGCTTCAATTGTGAAATTATTTCTGGTGATTCGATGCAGGTATATCGTGGCATGGACATTGGAACCGCCAAAGCGAGTGAGGCGGAGCAGCAGGTCGTTCCGCATCATTTGATTGACATTCATGATCCGTCGTATTCGTTTTCTGCAGCAGAGTTTCAAGAGCGAGTGAAAGGTTTAATCCATGACATCCACTCGCGTGGCAAGCTGCCTTTTATCGTAGGTGGTACAGGATTATATATCGAATCGGTTTGCTACGATTATCAATTTACTGATGTCAGCATGGATGAGGAGTTCCGGCAGGCGCAGGAAGAATTCGCGAATGTACATGGGGAAGAAGCCCTGCATGCCAAGCTGCGTGAAATCGATCCTGAGAGTGCAGACCGACTACATGCGAACGATCGTAGACGAGTGATTCGTGCACTTGAGATTTTCCATATATCTGGAGAAACGATGACCGCTCACTTGGCCTCCCAGAAAAAAGAATCTCCTTACGAACTATGTATTATTGGGCTCACGATGGATCGCGCACTGCTCTATCAGCGGATTGAAGAACGCATCGATGCGATGCTTCAGGAGGGACTGGTCGAAGAAGTACAAGCGCTTCTGGCCGCAGGAACCCCAAAGTCAGCCATTTCGATGCAAGCCCTTGGCTACAAAGAGATCGTCAGTTTTTTGGAGCATGAACTCAGTTTCGAGGGAGCCGTGACCCTTCTTAAACGGGATACACGTCGATTTGCGAAGCGTCAATTGTCTTGGTTTCGGCATATGAAGGACATTGATTGGGTTGATGTAACAGATACAGCAAATTTTTCTGCCCATTTCGAAATGATTAGTGATATACTAGCAGGAAAGTTTGTACATAAAATAGAATATTATTAACAAATATCACCAATAGAAAATAGCGCCGTCTGGCGAAAGTTTCATTCCATTAAGGGGGACATACTGATGAACCGAACCATTAATATTCAGGACAATTTTCTAAATCAGCTGCGTAAAGAAAGCATTCCCGTAACCGTTTATTTAACTAATGGGTTTCAAATTAGAGGACTTATTCGTGCATTTGACAACTTCACCATCATCATTGACAGTGAAGGCCGTCAGCAAATGGTGTACAAGCATGCTATTTCCACATTCACACCTCAGCGTGCTGTCTCGTTAATGGCGGCTGCAGAAGCAACGGAATAATCTGTACATCGCTTCATTTTGCAACTTTTTAATGGACTGAAACGTCTAACCGAATAGAAACATTTGGGAGCAACCTTGTATAAAGGTTGTTCTTTTGTTGGTTTCATCTTCTATCTAGAGAGAAACGAAACGTAAGGGAGTTGGTGAACATGGATAAACCTACGAGAAATCCATCCGCGCCGCAAACCAAGCCAAGGGAGTCCAAACAGAGCAATAATAAGGGCTCCAAGAAGAAACGAATTAATGCACGTAAGCTCATTATGGGTTCCATCATTGCTGCGATAGTAGCTGTCATCTGCGCGACGGGGATTTATATTGTTGTCATCATGAGCGGATTTAAAATCTTAGATGCCAATATTGATAAAATTATCAGTACGACAGAGTCTACCCTTATTTATGCGCAAGAGGAAGGAAAAGATAAGGACGGGAAGGACAAACCGGCCACCGAAATATCGAAAATTTATCGCGGTGAAAATCGGGAAAGCGTCAATATCAAAGATGTTCCGGAGCGGCTGAAGCAAGCTTTTATCGCCACGGAAGATCGTCGCTTTAATGAACACTCTGGTGTTGATTTGAGAGCAATCGGTCGTGCACTTGCCACGGATATTATTCACATGAGTTATGTTGAAGGTGGAAGCACGATCACACAGCAGCTTGCCAAAAACGTATTCCTAAGCTCGGAAAAGACTGCTTTCCGAAAAGGTACGGAGATGTCGATCGCGTTTGCTCTCGATGAGCGCTTTACGAAGGATGAGATTCTGGGGAAATATTTGAATCGTATTTTCTTCGGAAGTAACGCTTACGGTATTAAGGCAGCAGCTAAGGTTTACTTTGGTAAATCGAATTTGAACGATTTGGAAGTGTGGGAAATGGCGACACTGGCTGCTTTACCAAAAGCACCTTCCCGATATTCGCCACTAGCACATCCTGATTTATCGAAAGAGCGTCGTGCCGTTGTTCTTAGACTAATGACTGATCAGGGCTATATTACAGAGGCTGAGCGAGCTAAGGCCGCTGCTGTTGATTATGATCCGCCTGCGTCATCAGTAAGCACAGGTACGAAAGAATATGCTTCTTTCGTGGATTATGTTGTGGATGAAGCGGAAGACATGTATGGCATCGAAGAAGATGAGCTTTTGACCAAAGGTTACCGCATATACACAACGATGAATATCAAGGCTCAGAAGACCATAGAGACGACCTATGCCAATCCGAGTTTTTTCCAAAAAGATGCATCAGACGGTCAAAAGATACAGAGCTCCATGGTTATTTTGGATAATAAAACCGGTGGCATTATGGGCTTAATCGGCGGTCGAGATTATAAGACCAAAGGCTTTAGTCGTGTGTACTCGAAGAGACAGCCAGGTTCTTCATTTAAACCGATTGCGGTCTATGGACCAGCGTTGGATAGTGGGAACTATACGCCATATTCTTTGTTAGATGATACGCAGACGTCTTTTGGTTCGTACACACCACAAAACTATGATCGTCAGACACATGGGCAAGTGACCATGTTCGAAGCTGTTAAGAAATCATACAATTTGGCGCCTGTATGGTTATTGAGTAAAATGGGTGTTAAGACGGGGATCAAATTTGCTGAGAAGCTAGGTATTACCTTAAATGCACAGAAGGATCAGAATTTAGCTGTTGCGTTAGGCGGTCTAACAGATGGGGTATCGCCATTGCAAATGGCTAGAGCCTATACAGCTTTTGCCAATCAAGGGAATCTGAATAAAACGCATGCGATTCTACGTATAACCGATGCGCAAGGCAAAGAAATTGCAGCGTATAAGCCGGAGAAAAAGCAAGTAATTCAGCCGTCAACTGCCTACTATATGACGCTGTTGCTACAAGGTGTTGTAGAGACAGGAGGTACGGGTGTCAAGGCGAAGTTTAATCGTCCAGTTGCAGGAAAAACAGGCTCAACGGGACTTGATATTAAAGGCATTGAACAGTACGATCGTGATGTATGGTTCGTTGGTTATACGCCTGAATGGACTGCGGCAGTGTGGCAAGGCTTCGATAAGGTCGATTCCAAACACTATGTGACGGTTGGAAGTGGCAGTACAGCCGATCTTTTCAAGCAAATCATGTCGGAGTCCTTGAAAGATAAACCAGTCACAAAGTTCGTGAAGCCTGCGAATGTAGAAGATTTGAAAGAACCACCTAGTGGGATTGCGGATGTGACGGCTACTTACGTGCCTGAAATCAAGCAAGTGAAGCTTGCGTGGACCTCTTTAGGTGAGAAAGTAAGCTATCAAGTATTTCGTAAAGCGGCTGCAGAGGCTGAAGCGAAGATGATTGTTCAAACAGCGAAAGCACAAATCGAGGACACGACCATTGACAGCGGTGTAACGTATCAATATTACGTTGTGCCTGTTGAAACGGATTCGAATAACCCTGGGGCGAAGTCCAACGTCGTTTCAATCGAAATTCCGAAGGATGATTCATTGCCTAACGGCGGCATTCCATCACCTTCTCCATCGGGATCGCCATTACCATCACCTGGTAATGGGCAGAATCCATCCCCGACGCCTAGTGGGAAGCCTGTGCCATCACCATCACCTGGGGCAACCGTTAAACCAGGCACCGGAACGGAAACGGGGCCTAGCCCAACTCCGAGTCCATCGACGAGTCCAAAGCCAAGTCCAACGCCGTCGCCGGCGAACAAGCCGATTGACGACAAGCCGAAGCTCGGATTGTAAGTAGGCTGAACGAGCGCTATAAGGCCCCAAAAGGGCCTTATAGCTGCGGTAGGCCGACGCGGTTAAGCTGTAACGCCTAAAAAGGGCGTTACAATGGCGTTTTCCCGCCGTAGTCGGCTGAACGAGCACTATAAGGCCCCAAAAGGGCCTTATAGCTCCAGCGGGCCGGCGCAGGACAAGCTGTAACGCCCAAAAATGGCGTTACAATGGCCTTTCCCGCCGGTAAGCGGCTGAACGAGCGCTATAAGGCCCCAAAAGGGCCTTATAGCTGCGGTAGGCCGACGCGGTTAAGCTGTAACGCCCAAAAAGGGCGTTACAATGGCTCTTTCCCGCCGGTAGTCGTCTGAACGAGCACTATAAGGCCCCAAAAGGGCCTTATAGCTCCAGTGGGCCGGCGCAGGACAAGCTGTAACGCCCAAAAAGGGCGTTACATGTGCTCTTTCCCGCCGGTAGTCGGCTGAACGAGCACAATAAGGCCCCAAAAGGGCCTTATAGCTTCAGCAGGCCGGCGCAGGACAAGCTGTAACGCCCAAAAAGGGCGTTACAACGGCGCTTTCCCGCCGGTAGTCGGCTAAACGAGCGCTATAAGGCCCCAAAAGGGCCTTACAGCTGCGGTAGGCCGACGCGGTTAAGCTGTAACGCCCAAAAAGGGCGTTACAGCGGCTCTTTCCCGCCGGTAGTCGGCTGAACGAGCACTATAAGGCCCCAAAAGGGCCTTATAGCTTCAGCAGGCCGGCGCAGGACAAGCTGTAACGCCCAAAATGGGTGTTACAGCGGCTCTTTCCCGCCGGTAGTCGGCCAAACGAGCACTATAAGGCCCCAAAAGGGCCTTACAGCTGCGGTAGGCCGACGCGGACAAGCTGTAACGCCCAAAAAGGTTGTTACAGCGGCTCTTTCCCGCCGAAAGTCGGCTGCAGGAGCTTTTTAAATCAAACAAATTCCAACTGGAGGACCAATCAATGAAACATGCAACTAAATCAATGAAGTCCAAACTGCTGATCACCGCATCATTACTTACATTAACACTAATCTCTTCCGCTTGCGGTAATAAACCAACGGAAACGACTGGCGGCACAGCAACGCCTGGTACTAGCACCAAAGCACCAACGGCTGCTGCAACCGCATCGCCTGCTGCTTCACCAGCGGCAGCCAAGCAATGGAGCAAAGCGCCTGACATGATCATTGATACGAACAAAACGTATCAGGCTGAAGTGACCACATCCAAAGGAGCATTCACCATTGATCTGTACGCCAAGGAAGCACCGAAAACGGTAAACAACTTCGTCTTCTTATCCAAAGAAGGGTTTTACAATAATTTGACGTTTCACCGTATTATTAAAACCTTCATGATCCAAACGGGTGATCCACAAGGTACGGGCAGAGGCGGTCCAGGTTATAAATTCGCTGATGAATTGAAAACGACACATAAATACGAACCAGGTACGGTGGCGATGGCGAATTCAGGTGCGAATACGAATGGCAGCCAATTTTTCATTTGCTCGGGTGCGGATTGCGCTAATTTGAACAGTCAGCCGAATTATTCGATTTTCGGAAAAGTTACTGCAGACAGTATGGCCACAATTTTGAAAATCGCAGAAACACCTGTGGAAATGGGTGGAGAGGCTTCCCCAAGTAAGCCAAAAGAAAAGGTAACGATTAACACCATTTTGATCAAAGAAAAATAAACTAACATAAAGAACGCTTTCATACTGGATAGGAGTGGATCACATGAAACAACCGTGCCTATTGTTCCATGGATTTACAGGTGGACCTTATGAGGTTGAGCCATTAGCTCGGCATTTACGAGAGCGTGGTCAGCTATGTGAGGTGCCCATCCTACCTTGGAATGGAGAAAACCGGCATCAGCTTCATGCTTCGCGTTGGGAAGATTGGGTGCAGGCAGCTGAATGGCATGCGGCGAAAATGACAGAAACCCACGGTTCATTTGATATGGTGGGATTCTCAATGGGAGGTCTTCTGGCCGCCTATCTATCTGTTCGCTACCCTGTTCGGAGACTCATCCTGTTAAACACAGCTGTCATTTACGTCAGTCCAGGCAGGTTGCTGAACGTCCTGCGTGATGAATGGAAGTATCAACGTAAAATCAGTTTAATCAAAGGGAAATCAACACCACTTGTTGCTACTTGGCAATTTACGAGGCTTGTCCGACATCTGAAGCCAGAGCTGAGTCAAGTGAATAAGCCTACACTGATCGCGCAGTCGGAGAGAGATCAAGTCATTCATCCCCAAAGTGCGCGGTATATTTATAGCAAGCTTAGAGGGCAACGTGAGCTTCATTGGCATGCAAGATCGGATCATTTAATCTGTTTGAGCGAGGACGCGCCAGCTTTATTCCGGCAAGTTAGCGCATTTTTGGATAAGGAGTAGGAAGGATGACGGCAAAGCCCAGTATGAACAAAAATCAACGTCCCCACTCACCCGCGCCACCGAAGAAGAAAGCCAACTCATCTAAAGGCAAAACGCCATCTAAGCTCTATCGTATATTTGTAAGGACGTTTCAATTCATTTTGATCGCTTTTACGCTGCTTGTTGGTTGGATTGCATTTATCCAGTGGAAGGTTCAGGTGGGACCTCATCAGGCCTTGCCGAAGCAAGTAGATGTAGGTATTGTATTAGGCGCTTCTTTGCGTAACGACATGCCAAGTCCGGGTCTGCAAGAACGGCTTGACTTAGCCGTGGATTTGTACAAGCAGGGGCGTTTTAAGAATCTTATAGTAACAGGCGGTTTGGATCACAATGGCTCCACTTTGACAGAGGCTGAGGGAATGAGGGACTATTTGGTGAAAAATGGGGTGCCAAAGGCTGGCATTTTCATCGAGCCGAAGGCGACGAGTACGTATGAGAATTTACTTTTCAGTAAGCAGATTATGGATGAAAAGGGGCTTGTGAGCTCGATCATTATCACCCATAAGTTCCATGGCTCTCGTTCGCAAGATATTGCAGAAACAATTGGCTTCATAGATCCGCTTGTTTCCTCAACGAAGTCAGAGGTGCTCTTCATGCCTTATCATGATACGAGGGAAACGCTGGCGTACACGAATTGGTACTTGACCAAGCTGCAATTGAAGCTCGGACTGAAATGAGAAAACCTCTATCGAGGTAATTCAACGATGAGCGACCGCGTTTAGATGTAGGTTTTATCGCCAAATAGAAAGATGTTTTCGGAAACCGAAAACGTCTTTCTATTGTGGTAAAAAGAAAGCATGACAGGGAAGCGGGGGAGCCGCTGCTTGTCATGCTTTTTCTCATTTAGCCGTTTACGATGGCGCCGCCATTGATATGTAGAATTTGCCCCGCCATATAGGAAGAGTCCTCACTGGCCAAAAAGACATAGCTCGGAGCCAATTCGCTAGGCTGTCCTGCCCTTTTCATCGGCGTTGTTGATCCGAATACTTCAACTTCCTGTGCCGTAAACGTGGACGGAATCAGCGGTGTCCAGATCGGACCGGGAGCGACACCGTTCACGCGAATGCCTTTGGCGTTTAGTTGGAGGGAGAGCGAGCGTGTGAAGGTGACGATAGCACCTTTCGTTGATGAATAATCAATTAATTGCTCATGCCCGTGATAGGCTGTGATCGATGCGGTGTTTATGATCGCACTTCCAGACTTCAAATGAGGAAGAGCGGCTTGTGTCATATAGAAATAGGAAAAAATATTGGTTCGGAACGTTCGCTCAAGCTGCGCTGACGTAATATCTATAATGCTTTTCTGGGGATGCTGTTCGGCAGCATTGTTAACAAGAATGTCGAGTTTCCCGAACTCTTTAATGGTTTGTGCAACAATCTGCTTGCAGAAGCTCTCATCACCAATGTCGCCTGCGACATGTAGACATTTGCGGCCCGCTTGCTCCACATGCCGATGTGTTTCTTCAGCGTCCTTATGTTCATTCAGGTAGACGATGATGACATCGGCACCTTCCTTGGCGTATGCGACAGCGATGGCGCGTCCGATACCGCTATCACCCCCGGTGATGATGGCGACTTTATCCTTTAGCTTACCAGCGGGTTTATAGCTTGCTTTCTCAAATTCGGGAAGTGGCTTCATTTCGGACTCAATGCCTGGTTGGTGGTTCTGGTGCTGCGGCGGGAATACAGGTTTTTCCTTCGTGGCAGTCATGTAATCGGCTCCTTTCATCCTAGAAAATCTTTGTTAGGATGATACAAGAGCACCTAAATCATACTTCACGCGGTAATGATAGCCATATTTCGTTTGATAGCCCAGCTTTTTGTACAAAGAAACTGCGGGTTCGTTGCTGGAGATTACTTGCAAATATTGCTGGGTAGCGCCTTGCGAAATGCTCCATTCAGTCAATGCGTGAAGTAAAGCATATCCATAGCCTTTACCGCGGTGTTCTTCGTGCACAATGACATTGACGAAGCCAGCCCATTCGCCCTCTACAATGGCTGTGCCAAGTGCAACAATTTGCCCTTGATCCTTTAATGTAATGAAAGCTTTTGGTAATGGCATCCGCTCACATAAACCTTGATAGAAGCTCCGACGTTCTTCGGGGTACTTTTCAAGAAAGAGGAATGCATCCAGCCATTCCTTCGTTACGGTTTGTGAAATCACTACATCGAGTGACAAGGAGGAAGGATATTGTTTCTGAAGGCGCTCTAAAGCATAAGCAGCCACCTGACGACTATCAGCCGTCATCATATAACAGGGGGTATCTAACTCGTACCCTTGCTCTTTTAGCAAGCTATCCAAATGTTCGGGCGAGGCGTTACTAATATGAAAAATAGCAGGTAATCCGTGACTATGGTAAAATTGTTCAACACGCGATAGCCAATTCTCATCTGTGGGGTAAGACCCGATTGCAAATACGCTGTTTGCCCGTTTGGTTATACCCTGTGAAGCTCTGATGAGCCAATGATCAACCATTGTGCTGGTTTCTGCTGGCCAAGTATTTGCTGCTATACGATCCAGTAATTCGAAAAAATCACGTTCTGTGTGCATGAAAAGGTGCCTCCATCCCATTAAGTATTACATAAATATACATTTATATGTATAAAAATTCAATATTTTCTCATTAAAAAATATAGTGAATCATTTGCGTATTTCATATTTAGGAGGAAATCTACGTTGGAAATTAGATTACGATCGGCCACGTTGGAAGACTACGAAGCTGTGAATGCCATCATTCGTGAGGGTCAAGAAGAGCATGCGGAGGCATTGCCAGATCGATTTGCTCGATTAGATCATGCAGTGGCAATGGGCTGGTATCGAAGCTTCTCAGATAAGATAGACAAAGAGATTATCGTGGCGGAACTTGAGTCTGAGGTCGTCGGTGTGGCCATGTTAGAAATGAAACAGAGTCCAAGCTATGAAGCGCTTGTCCCTCGCAGGTATGCGTATTTGAATGAGCTTGCGGTTGCATCCGCGCACCAGCGGAAAGGAATTGGCAAGGGACTATATCATGCTTCCGCCCAGTGGGCGCGAGAACGCGATGCCGCATCACTTGAGCTGAATGTGTGGGAATTTAATGATCGAGCGCTGTGCTTTTATGCATCCCTTGGCATGCTGACCTTAAATCGAACCCTTACGACAATTATATAGAATTAGAATGAGGAGATCACCACCCAATTCGTATAACTCCGTCGGCAACGGTCTAAAATGGCGTACACAAGCGTAGGATGGTGGATACGAACTAATAATCCATCATGTAAACGAGGTGATCCTCATGAGTGGTAGAAGCTTGCCATCCAGACAAATCAACATCGTTTTACGGCAGCCGGAACCTGGCAGTCAGCGGCGAACTGTTGAGGGATCAGGTGGGCAGTCAGGCGCTTCACCCCTTGCCGACGCCGAGCCGATGATCTCTGGCAAAAGGACGCCAATGGAGGGTCCGCTATCGGATATTTTCAAAGAGCTGAATCAACTGATTGGCTTAGAAAATGTCAAGGAGCTAGTGCATGAGATTTACGCGCTCCTCCAGATTTCCCAATTTCGTGTTGATGCCGGACTTATGAGCAATGCTCATGTGTACCATATGATTTTCAAGGGCAGTCCTGGAACAGGGAAAACGACGGTAGCACGGCTGCTAGGTCGTATGTTTCACGCAATGGGTGTGCTAAGTAAGGGGCATTTCATTGAAGTGGAGCGTGCAGACCTCGTAGGTGAATACATCGGGCATACCGCACTGAAAACGCGTGACTTAATGAAAAAAGCGATGGGCGGCGTCCTGTTTATTGATGAAGCGTATAGCTTGGCAAGAGGCGGCGAAAAGGATTTTGGAAAGGAATCGATTGATGCGTTAGTGAAGGGGATGGAAGATAAGAAAAATGAGTTTATTCTCATTCTGGCTGGTTATAGCGAAGAAATGGAACAGTTCCTAGCAACAAACCCTGGACTTCCTTCCCGGTTTCCGATTCAAATTGAATTCGAGGACTATCCCATCGATCAATTGATCCAAATTACAGAGCTGATGGCGAAGGATCGGGAGTATGTCCTACTGCCACAAACCCTTGCGAAGCTGAAGCAGCACCTCAGCGATGAAAAAGCGATGACTTGGCGTGCATTTAGTAATGCCAGATATGTTAGGAACATTTTGGAGAAAGCGATGCGGCATCAAGCCGTGCGATTGTTAAGTCAATATGTGAATACGCCTTCCAAAATTGAACTGATGTCGATACGTCCGGAAGATATCAAATTCAAATGATCTTTTCTCGAACCATTTAACTGATTGAAGTTAAATGGTTTTTTCTTGCGTGTATTTCCTAATTCTTATTATATGTATAGGGTGATTCTGAGTAAGTCGGTTATAATCGAATTTTCCTGTCCGTCAAATTGACTTTCCTAATCATTTCCTCCACAATGATGAAGGAATAGGCCTCTTTGGCCTTATTTCATTCATTTTAAGCATGATGCGGGAAGTAAAGGAGACGACAATGAAAACAACTTCACATATGGTTGAAAAAGAAATCGATGACAGAGCCGTGCTCGTCAGTTTGATTACACAGAAGCAGAAGAAAAATGAGCTTCTGGCCGAGTATTCGTTGCAAGAGCTTGTGAAACTGGCAGAAACGGCTGGCGTCCAGGTGCTGGAGACGATGACACAGAACAAAGAAGCTAAGGATACCAAGTGGTTTATTGGGAAAGGGAAAGTCGAAGAATTAAAGCTGTTATTGGAAGAACATGGCGGAAATACAGCCATCTTCGATCAGGAGCTGTCAGGTGCACAGGTTCGTAATTTGGAAGCGGCGCTTGATGTGAAAATTATAGATCGTACGCAACTCATTTTGGATATCTTCGCACAGCGTGCCAAAACACGAGAAGGGATTATCCAGGTTGAATTAGCACAGCTGAGCTATCTCTTGCCAAGACTATCAGGTCAAGGCAAGAACTTGTCACGTCTGGGTGGCGGAATCGGGACGAGAGGACCGGGGGAATCCAAGCTGGAAACGGATCGCCGGCATATCCGAGGGCGAATTGACGAACTGAAAGGGCAGCTGGAGGAAGTAGTTCGTCACCGCACTTTGCATCGGGAACGTCGTAAGAAAAGCGGTGTATTTCAAGTGGCTCTAGTTGGGTATACCAATGCAGGGAAGTCGACATTATTGAAGCAATTGACACAAGCAGATGTGTATATAGAAGATCAATTGTTTGCAACCCTAGATCCGACTTCGCGGACGATGGTTTTGCCTAGTGGGAAGGAAATCGTTCTCACGGATACGGTAGGCTTTATTCAGAATCTTCCCCATGATCTTGTCGCTTCGTTCCGCGCGACGTTGGAAGAGGCGAATGAAGCTGATTTAATTCTGCATGTCGTGGACAGCTCAACGGAGATGCGTAATGAGCAAATGCGTGTTGTTGGAGAGGTATTGGAGCAGCTAGGCGCCCATCAGAAGGAACAGATAACGGTCTTTAATAAAATTGATCTTATCCCGCAAGATGAACGCGATTTGCTCTCTGCCGAAGGCGAGTTCATGAGAGTGAGTGCCTACACGCCTGAGGATCTAGAACGGCTTCGTATCACCATTGAGGATAAGTTGATGGGAGATAGTAAGGAGTTCCGTATTCCAGCCAATAAAGGGGATGTCATAGCCCTCATGTATCGGATCGGTGAAGTGCTTGAGTCGGATGTGGATGGGGAAGACATGGTGTTCAAGATTCGCGTGAACAAGGATGATTATGTAAAGCTGGCCTATTTACTGGTTGATTACGATCAAACCCTATCCAAGCCAGAGCAGGATGAGAACGAGGGAGAGAGCAACTAGGATGCATTTCGGGGAAAAGGTTATGGCGAGAATGGAAAGCGCGGAGCGACGTGTCGAGAGCGCTTTTCGACAAATTGAGAAAACCATTGATTTAAATCAATGGAAGGTCATTCGTGCCTTCCAAGAACATAAGGTAAGTGATTATCATTTTGCTTCCTCAACGGGTTATGGCTACAATGATCGAGGAAGAGAGGTCCTTGACCTTGTCTATGCAGATGCGATGGGAGCAGAAGCAGCACTTGTTCGCCCGCACTTTGTTTCGGGGACGCATACCATCGGAACTGCATTGTTTGGTGTACTCCGCCCTGGTGAACATCTACTTTACATCACGGGTAAGCCTTATGATACGTTACATAAAGTCATTGGTAAGCCTGGCGACGGAACAGGCTCCTTGCAGGACTTTGGCATCGGCTACAGCGAGGTCGAGCTCTTGGAGGATGGATCGCCTGACTGGCCGGCGATCGTAGCAGCCATTCAGCCGAACACGAAGGTGATCGGCATCCAACGTTCACGCGGCTACTCGTGGCGGCCTTCGTTCACGGTAGAGCAAATCGGCGAAATGGTCCGATTTGTGAAAGAGATCAACCCTGAGCTGATTGTCTTCGTGGACAATTGCTATGGTGAATTTACCGAGCTGCAGGAGCCGACGCAGGTTGGCGTCGATCTGATGGCCGGCTCGCTGATCAAGAACCCCGGCGGCGGCATCGCCCCTTCGGGCGGCTATATCGCCGGGCGACGCGACCTCGTGGAGCTCGCCGCGTACAGACTGACCGCCCCCGGTATTGGGGGCGAGGTCGGTGCCATGCTCGGAGCGACGCGAGCGATGTTTCAAGGGCTATTCCTTGCCCCGCACTTGGTGGGGCAAGCCGTCAAGGGCTCGGTCTTCGCAGCTGCGATGTTCGAAGACCTCGGCTTCGTGAGCCATCCGCGATGGGATGCGCAGCGGACGGACCTGATTCAAGCAATCCGCTTCACGTCGGCGGAGCATTTGATTACATTCGTTCAGGGCATCCAGAAGGCTTCTGCCGTGGATTCGCATGTCGTACCAGAGCCTTGGGACATGCCTGGCTACGAGCATCCTGTCATTATGGCAGCGGGCACGTTCATTCAAGGAGGCAGCTTAGAGCTGTCAGCCGATGCGCCGATTCGTGAACCGTACATCGCATACATGCAAGGTGGCTTGACCTACTCACATTGTAAGTTAGGTGTATTAACGGCAATCCAACATATGGAAGACAAGGGATTACTGTGAAAATTTAAACTGTGAACAAACCTGACACTCCTTGACACGTTTTTGTTAGAAAGGTACAATAAGAGTGAGGTACTTACTGACCAGGAGTGATTAGCATGAGTGATGAGATACGTAGAAATATGGCGTTATTCCCCATTGGAATTGTCATGAAGCTGACTGATTTAACAGCAAGACAAATTCGATATTATGAGCAACATGAACTGATCATCCCAGCTAGAACAGCTGGTAATCAACGGCTCTATTCGTTTAATGACGTAGAACGTCTTCTTGAAATTAAAGATCTGATTGAAAAAGGTGTGAACATCGCGGGGATCAAGCAGGTTCTTATCCCAGTGGATAAGGATTCTGAGGATGCAACGATCCTTAACGAACATACCGAAGTGAAACGGAAAGAATTAACCGACTCTCAATTGCACAAAATGCTTAAGCAGCAATTGATTGGCGGGGGGAAACGCCCGGATCAGGTTTCATTGATTCAAGGACAGTTATCCAGATTTTACAAATAAGATCGAATGTCGAATCGCGCTTAAAAGTTGAGAGGAGAATGCACACGTGAGCTATAACATTAACTATTCCAAAGAAGATATTCTTCGTATCGCCAAAGCAGAAAACGTTCGTTTCATCCGTTTGCAATTCACAGACTTAATGGGAAGTATTAAGAACGTAGAAATCCCGTTTAGCCAGCTTGAAAAAGCCCTTGACAATAAAATGATGTTCGATGGTTCTTCCATCGAAGGTTATGTGCGCATTGAAGAATCGGATATGTATTTATATCCGGATTTAGATACATGGGTTATTTTCCCATGGGTAACTGAAAGCAAAGTCGCTCGTTTGATCTGCGACATTTATATGCCGGATGGCACTCCGTTCCCTGGGGATCCGCGCGCCATTTTGAAAAACGCGTTGAAGCAAGCGGAAGAAATGGGCTATTCTGCCATGAATGTTGGACCAGAACCGGAATTCTTCCTTTTCAAAACGGATGAAAAAGGCAATCCAACAACCGAATTGAATGACCAAGGTGGTTACTTCGATTTGGCACCGATGGATCTTGGTGAAAACTGCCGTCGTGATATCGTGTTAACACTGGAAGAAATGGGCTTTGAAATTGAAGCTTCTCACCATGAAGTAGCACCAGGACAGCATGAAATTGACTTCAAATACGCAGACGCGATTAAAGCGGCTGACCAGATTCAAACCTTCAAGCTTGTTGTTAAAACAGTAGCTAGACAACATGGTTTGCATGCAACATTTATGCCGAAGCCTTTGTTCGGAATGAATGGTTCAGGTATGCATTGTCACCAATCCTTGTTCAAAGGTGAGACGAATGCGTTCTATGATGAGAGCGACAAACTAGGTTTGAGCACAGTGGCAAGACAATATATGGCGGGCGTACTTCGTCATGCGCGTTCTTTCGCAGCGATTACGAACCCAACGGTAAACTCATACAAACGTCTAGTTCCAGGTTATGAAGCACCTTGCTATGTAGCTTGGTCAGCGAGTAACCGAAGCCCAATGATTCGGATACCAGCTTCACGCGGCCTAAGCACGCGTGTTGAAGTTCGTAATCCAGATCCAGCGGCAAATCCTTACCTAGCACTGGCTGTTATGCTTGCTGCTGGTTTGGATGGCATTAAGAACAAAATGCAACTGCCTCCGCCAACAGATCGCAACATCTATGTGATGACGGAAGAAGAGCGTGAAGCGGAAGGTATTCCTAGCTTGCCGCTCAACTTGAAACAAGCGTTGGATGAGTTGCTTCGTGATGATGTTGTTTGCGACACACTTGGCGAACATGCACTAGCTCATTTCTATGAATTGAAAGAAATTGAGTGGGACATGTACCGTACGCAAGTTCACCAATGGGAAAGAGATCAATATCTGTCCCTGTACTAGGTTTTTAAGAAGACACCTAGATACTTAAAGCCCGTCAGTCTCGCGTATGTGAGTTGATGGGCTTTTTAACGCGAAGGAGACTTATTGAACTATGGACAATTTCAATCATAATTTAGAAAAATATGCTGAGTTAGTGATTCGAGTCGGGGTCAACCTGAATAAAGGCCAAGACTTGTTGGTGGAAGCACCTATTGAAACACTGGAGTTAACTAGGCTTATCGTGCAGAAAGCCTATGAAGCTGGTGCGAATTATGTGCATGTGCATTGGCAGGATGATGTCATTACGCGTAGTAAGCTTGATTATGCACAAGTTGATTCAATGGACTATTACCCTGAGTGGTATACGACGATGCTGGAAAAGTTTGTTGAGAACGGTGGAGCCTTATTGAACATTAAGGTGCCAAATCCGAATCTTTATGATGGTATTGACGCTAGTCTGATTTCTAGAGCGTCCAAAGCCGCTTCGACAGCTAGAGCGAAATATCAGCACTATGTGCGAACAGGAGAGTTTAGCTGGTGTTTGATCAAAGCACCAACAGAAGCCTGGGCTTCTATTGTGTATGCGGATCTGCCAGAGGAGCAGCGTATACCTGCGATGTGGGATGCGATTTTCAAAATTAACCGTGTTTATGAAGAGGATCCTGTTGCCGCTTGGCAGTCACACTTAGATACGCTGAAAGCCACACATAGCTTATTGAATGAAAGAAGCTATAAAGCTCTGCGCTATCGGGCTACGGGTACGGATTTGCGTGTTGAACTGCCAGAAGGACATATTTGGCTAGGCGGGGATAATGAGAATGCACGAGGCATTCGATATGTAGCCAATATGCCGACGGAAGAAGTGTTTACTATACCGAACAGAACGGGCGTTCGTGGTACAGTTGCTAGTACAATGCCTTTGAATATTAATGGGGCGTTGGTGGATCGGTTTTCATTCACGTTCGAAGCGGGGAAGGTTGTGGACTTCCAGGCTGAAGTTGGGCATGACCATTTGGCCAGGTTGTTGGATATGGATGAAGGGGCGCGCTATTTGGGTGAGGTAGCTCTTGTGCCATTTGATTCTCCAATTTCCAATTTAAATCGTATTTTCTATAATACAGGCATTGATGAGAATGCTTCCTGCCACTTGGCATTAGGTAGTTGTTATCCAATCAATTTGAAGGACGGTACAACACTATCCAATGAGGAATTGAAGGCTCGCGGAGGAAACAGCTCCTTGATACACGTGGATTTCATGATAGGATCAGTTGAGCTTGAGATCGATGGGGAATTAGCGGATGGGACGATTGAACCGATCTTCCGCGCGGGGAACTGGGTTTTGTCAATTTAAATGAAAAAAGCAAGGCTCTCAAGTGTGTTATCACTTTGAGGGGCCTTGCTTTTTTGATATCTGTTCCTGATCCTACATATCCCGGAACAAACCGATAACGCGTCCGAGAATTGTCACATTCTTCAATAGTATCGGTTGTAATGCGGAGTTCTCCGGTTGAAGGCGAATATGATCCTTCTCCTTGTAGAAGCGCTTAACCGTTGCTTCATCATCTTCAGTCATCGCGACAACAATATCACCGTTGTTCGCCGTTTGCTGCTGCTTAACAATGACGTAGTCGCCATTATGAATACCAGCTTCAATCATACTGTCACCCATAATGCTAAGCATGAACACGTTGTTGTCGCCTACCATGCTTGAAGGAAGCGGGAAGTAATCTTCAATATTCTCAGTGGCAGTAATAGGAACACCAGCCGTTACTTTACCAATAAGGGGCACACGAGCGACGGAAACTGCGAATTGGGATTCGGCACCATCCAGCCCTAGGATTTCGATTGCACGCGGTTTTGTAGGATCTCGACGAATCATGCCTTTTTTCTCAAGACGCTCTAAATGCCCATGTACGGTAGAACTAGAAGCTAGTCCAACAGCTTCGCCGATTTCTCTAACGGAAGGCGGGTAGCCCTTATCTTTCACTTCGTTCTTAATGAATTCCATGATTGCTTGTTGACGCTGCGAAATTTTACTCATAAGATATCACTCCAATACTGGGAATCATTACCCAAAGTATAACATAGAACCCGAGTTCGTACAAACATAAGTTCGAACAAATCGTTGACTCAAACATGTGTTCGTGTTATTCTAATATCAGAACAAATGTTTGGGGGATGATTTTATGTATATGGCTTATTCACAATCGAACGCAACAACAACACTTCAAGGTACTGCTTATGCATCCAAAGGGATGACGATTAAACGGGGTTATGCGAAACCACTACTTCGTTTCTTGCTGATAGCAGCAATTCTTGGAACTGTGTTCTCGTTTGGTGCGATCGTACAAGCCTATGCAGGCGATGGGGCCGTTACAGTGTCTACACCAATCGCTTCCGTTCAACCATCTGTGAAAGTTATCCAGCATGAAAAGGTTGTCATCCAAAGCGGTGACACGCTATGGGAAATCGCAGACGCTCATAAAAACAAGAGAGAGAACGCGCGTTCTTATGTTGAGAAGCTGAAAGCATTAAATCATTTAGCGAGCAGTTCTTTGCAAGAGGGGCAAGTTCTATTACTTCCTTAATTAACTCATTATTAGTTAACTATATAGATGAATGATCGAGACATAGTCGCCAATTGAATTGCTATGTCTCTTTGCGCTGTATCCTTGACAATCCTATTCGGGGATGGCAAAGTAGTACTCATATTGAAATTTTGACTGGGAGGATTACAATGAGTGACAGCATGGATAAAACGATTGAACGTATCAATGAATTAGCTCGGAAGGCGAAGACTGTTGAAGGTTTAACAGATGCAGAGATTGATGAGCGCAATGAGCTAAGAAAAATCTACATCAATGCATTCAGGGGTAACTTGAAGGTCCAACTTGATTCCATTAAGTTTACTGACGAAGAGAATTAAGCTTACACATAGATACTACATTCAAAGGGGAAATGAATGATGACGTTGAAAGCTGTGCTTTTTGATTTGGATGATACGCTATTATGGGATGATCGTAGTGTGGAGGAAGCCTTTGCTGCTACTTGTGCAGAAGCGGCGAAGCAAGTCGATGTGAATCCAGAGGAATTGGAAGCTTCTGTTCGTAAAGAAGCAAGGAGCTTATATGAATCCTTCGAAACATTCCCATTTACCAAAATGATAGGAATAAACCCGTTTGAAGGGCTATGGGCTAATTTCACACAAGGCGAGGACGAAAACTTTCGCAAATTAGAGAAGCTGGCACCCGGATACCGTACGGAATCATGGACGAGAGGGCTTGCTGGGCTAGGGATTGAAAATCGAGAGCTTGGGTACAAGTTAGGTGAGTTGTTTGCAGCTGAACGCCGCAGTCGTCCCTATGTGTATGAAGAAACTTTTCGCGTATTAGATGCCTTGAAAGGCAATTACAAGCTGCTTCTATTAACGAACGGTTCACCAGATTTGCAAAAAGAGAAGTTAGCAGGTGTTCCTGCGATTGCTCCTTACTTTGATCATATTGTGATTTCAGGTGAATTTGGACAAGGGAAGCCAGCTAAAGCTATTTTCAACTATGCACTGGGTCTGCTTGAGATTGAAGCTGAAGAAGGCATCATGATCGGGGACAAGCTAACGACGGATATTTTGGGATCAGGAAGTATTGGTATGCGTAACATCTGGATTAACCATCACGGTCTGCAAAGTGGAGATGAGATCGTGCCTGCTTATGAAGTAACGCGACTTCAAGATATTTTACCGATTATTACGAACGGTTAATTGAATAGAAAGAAAGCCCAGCAGTTACTCTAGACCCTATGGTCTGAAGTGCTGCTGGGCTTTTAATTGTGGTACGATTAAGCTTTAATAAATTGTGGATCATCAACATTATAAGCAACCCAGCCATCTTTTTCGATGAAAAGGCGAACAGCAACGATTTCACGGTTCTCCATCAAGGTGAAGAAGTGATTCGTGTTCTCAGGAACGGAGATCACATCACCTGGCTCAAGTTCAACATCGAAATAGCCATGTTCTTCGGATTTGATAATGAAAATCCCCTTACCAGAAACAATAGCGCGAATTTCATCTTCTGTGTGCGTGTGTACTTGCTCGAACTTTTTCAGAAGCTCTTCGATATTCGGTGTTACATCAGACAGTGAGATTACGTCCCAAATTTCGTAACCGCGTCTAGCAGCTAGATCTTTAATTTCAGCTTCATACGTAGAAATGATTTCTGCCTTCTCATCATCACTAAGGATAAATTTCTCGCGAAGCGCTTCAGGAAGCTTGTTTGCATCCCAATGCTCATATACAACCTCTTGACTATCTAAGAAGGCTTTTACTTCCGCTTCGCCCTCGATACGTTCATTGGTATTACGAATTCTAATTTGAGCCACGTTACATCCCTCTTTCATTATAAATATAACCATATTATAGAGGATATCAAGCTAACTGTCGATGGAAGGATATAAGTTTTTCCGATAAAACCTATAGGAATTAATCATAATTCAAATTCTTTTCATAGAAGCCGTATTCTGTTAAACTAAATCTTAACATAATTTGTCGTTTTTTTTCTCATTAAGGTTTAGGAAAAGTTGAAAGGGAGTCTTGCCATGAAGAAACCACCGATTCAAGAACAGCTTAAGAAGAAGATTATGATCCTAGATGGTGCCATGGGTACGATGATTCAGCAAGAGAACTTAACCGCTGATGATTTCGGAAGTGATGACCTGGACGGATGTAATGAAATTCTATGTGTTACGCGTCCAGATGTGATTCAAAAAATTCATGAAGCTTATTTCGCCGCTGGCGCTGATATGATAGAAACGAATACGTTCGGAACGACAAGTGTCGTTCTGGCGGAGTATGATTTGCAGGATCGTCACCGGGAATTGAACATTGCCGCTGCGAAATTGGCGATTGCTGCTGCTGAGAAATATTCGACACCGGAATGGCCTCGTTATGTTGTGGGCGCTATGGGGCCGACGACCAAAACCTTGTCCGTGACAGGTGGGGTAACATTCGAACAACTGGAAGAAAGCTATTACGAGCAGGCTCTTGCCCTTGTTGAAGCTGGTGTTGACGCCATGCTGCTTGAGACTTCCCAAGATACACTGAATGTAAAAGCGGGCAGTATTGGGATTCGCAGAGCTTATGAAACATTAGGCGTAGAGCTTCCAATTATGATCTCCGGAACGATTGAGCCGATGGGTACGACGCTAGCCGGGCAAAATATTGAATCTTTTTATATTTCACTTGAGCATTTGAAGCCAATTTCGATGGGCTTGAACTGTGCGACTGGACCTGAATTTATGCGTGATCACATTCGTACGCTTTCCAGTATCGCAGATACAGCTATCAGCTGTTATCCGAATGCAGGCCTACCGGATGAGAATGGGCACTATCATGAATCTCCTGAATCTTTGGCGAAAAAGATGGCCGGATTTGCTGAGCAAGGCTGGCTCAATATTGCTGGAGGTTGCTGCGGAACGACACCTGATCACATTCGGGCTATGGCAGAAACGCTTGCGAATTATAAGCCAAGAAGTGCATACGGAACACATCCCCCAGCGATTTCTGGTATCGAAACGGTCTATATCGAGCCAGAAAACCGTCCAATCATGGTTGGTGAGCGAACGAATATTTCCGGTTCCAGAAAGTTTAAGCGTCTGATAAAAGAGGGCAAATTTGAAGAGGGCTCCGAAATTGCCCGGAATCAAGTGAAGAACGGCGCTCATGTTATCGACATTAATCTACAAGATACGGATATTGATGAAGCCTATGCGGTAGAGGAATTCATGCAAGAGGTTGTGAAAAAGGTCAAAGTTCCATTGATGATTGACTCGACCTATGATCACATTATCGAACTTGGACTCAAATATTCACAGGGTAAAGCGATTATTAACTCGATTAACTTAGAAGATGGAGAGACGAAATTCGAAGGGATTTTACCTCTGATTCATCGCTACGGGGCATCGGTTGTTTGTATTCTAATTGATGAGCGTGGGCAAGCGGTATCGCGTGAAGCGAAAATCGAAGTGGCAACACGTTCGTATGAGCTGCTAACTGGGAAGTACGGTATGAATCCAGAGGATATTATTTTTGACCCGAATATGTTCCCTGTCGGCTCAGGAGATCCTCAGTACATTGGTTCTGCGGTCGAAACGATCGAAGGGATTAAGCTGATTAAAGAGAAGTATCCTCTTGCTAAGACCATTCTAGGACTAAGTAACATCTCGTTCGGATTACCAGATGCGGGTCGTGAAGTTCTAAACTCTGTCTACTTGTACCACTGTACAAAGGCAGGACTTGATTACGCGATTGTAAATACGGAGAAACTAGAACGGTATGCGTCGATTCCAGATACAGAGCGTCAGTTGGCAGAGGAACTTATTTACAATACCAATGATGAGACTTTGGCAAAATTCGTAGCCCATTTCCGTGAGAAAAAGGTGGAAAAGAAGGAAAAGATCTCGAATCTATCTCTGGAAGAGAGACTAGGCTCTTATGTTGTTGAAGGCACGAAGGAAGGGTTAATTCCGGACTTAGAGATTGCTCTTCAAACCTATTCCCCGTTAGAAGTCATCAATGGGCCGCTCATGAAGGGGATGGAAGAAGTTGGACGTCTTTTCAATGGTAACGAGCTCATCGTTGCTGAGGTGCTTCAGAGTGCTGAGGTCATGAAAGCATCCGTCAATTATCTAGAGCCTTTCATGGAGAAATCCGAGACTGCGGTGAAGGGTAAAATTATTTTGGCAACGGTAAAAGGGGACGTACACGATATTGGTAAAAATCTCGTTGAAATCATCCTTTCCAATAATGGTTACAAGATTGTCAATCTGGGGATCAAAGTACCGCCGGAACAAATCATTGAGGCTTACCGCAGAGAGCAGGCGGACGCGATTGGGTTGTCAGGTTTGCTAGTGAAATCAGCGCAACAGATGGTGATTACGGCGCAGGATTTACGTACAGCGGGTGTGGATGTGCCGATTCTTGTTGGCGGTGCTGCCCTTACACGTAAATTTACCAAAACACGGATACAGCCGGAGTATGAGGGCGTCGTCCTCTACGCGAAGGATGCGATGGATGGTCTTGATATCGCCAATAAGCTAAGTGATCCTGAACAGCGTAAACGGTTGATTCAAGAGCTCAGAGAAAGCCTAGAGTCGGATGTCATGGATACAGGTAAAAAAGAAGAGAAGCTGCCACAGCTAACGCGTGTGAGTTCCTCAGCAGTATCCAAGGATCTTCCTGTCCACGTGCCTCAAGATACAGATCGTCATATCTTGCGGGATTACCCGATTAGTCATTTAATGCCATATGTGAACATGCAGATGCTGTTAGGGCATCATCTTGGCTTGAAGGGTAAAGTAGAGCAACTGTTGAGCGATAAGGATACGAAAGCACTGCAGTTGAAGGATACCGTCGACTCGATCCTGCATGCTGCACAGCATAACGGTATCATTAAAGCGCACGGGATGTATCGTTTCTTCCCAGCGCAATCAAATGGGAATGATGTGATCATTTATGATCCTTCGGATACGAGCAAAGTGCTCGAGACGTTTACGTTCCCTCGTCAAGATAAGGAGCCGTACCTCTGTTTGGCTGATTATTTGAAATCCGTCGAGAGCGGCGAAATGGATTATGTAGGATTCCTACTAGTGACAGCCGGACATGATATTAATGAATTGGCGAAGGAATGGCGTGATAAAGGCGATTACTTGAAATCCCATGCGCTGCAAGCGACAGCTCTCGAAGTCGCAGAAGGCTTTGCTGAGCGCGTGCATCACATCATGCGTGATGTCATTGGCATAGCGGATCGTGTGGATATGACGATGCAAGAAAGATTCGGGGCCAAATATATCGGGCAACGATTCTCATTCGGATACCCGGCTTGCCCTAATCTGGATGATCAAGCAAAGCTGTTTAATCTACTGAAGCCAGAGGATATCGGCGTTGAGCTGACGGAATCATTCATGATGGAACCGGAAGCCTCCGTATCCGCGATTGTATTTGCACATAAAGAAGCGCGTTATTTTAACGTAGGATAAGCATGCGAGAGCGAGGCAGCTAGTGTGAACGATCATGTTCCGCGGCAACCTCGCTTTCCGTTTTGCCGAGTTGATATTGAAACAGAATGGGGTTTGGCTTGTGGACTTGTATTTTTTGGGAACGGGGGCTGGCATGCCTTCCAAGCAGCGAAATGTAACCTCAATTGCCTTGAATTTATTAGACGAGCGGGGAACATATTGGCTTGTTGATTGCGGGGAAGGTACGCAGCAGCAGATTTTGAACTCCCCGGTGAAGCTAGGGCGAACGGAGAAACTTTTCATAACACATTTGCATGGAGATCACCTGTATGGACTTCCAGGGTTGTTGACGAGTCGCTCTTACTTAGGTGGGGATACACCTCTGACGCTGTACGGTCCGAAGGGACTCAAAAAATTCGTTGATACCGCACTTGAAGTCAGTGGGGCGCATCTGAGCTATACGCTTCACCTTGTTGAGCTTGATGAAGAGGGCATTATTTTCGAGGATGAAAGCTTTCTGGTGGAAACGGCTCGCTTAGAGCATCGTATTGAATGTTTTGGTTTTCGAATCGTAGAGAAAGATCAACCTGGCAAGCTTTTGATCGAAAAGCTCAAGGAGCTTGGTGTACCGGCAGGTCCAATCTACGGTCAATTAAAACAAGGTCATTCCGTACAACTCGAGGATGGCCGGACCATAAATGGCCAAGATTTCTTGGGCTCTCCAGTTCCTGGCCGTGTGGTCGTCATTCTAGGGGATACACGCTATTGTGAGGGGGCTAAAATGTTAGCGCGCGGCGCTGATGTTTTGGTTCATGAAGCGACCTTTGCGATGGATAAGCAGGAGCTAGCCTATGCTTTTGATCATGCGACTTCAACGGATGCTGCGCGGACTGCTCAGGAGGCAGGTGCGAACGCACTGATCATGACACACCTTAGCTCACGTTATCAAGGCGAGAGTGTCAATGAGCTGCTTCATGAGGCGCAGCAGATTCATGCCAATAGTCACTTGGCAAGAGATTTCTGGAGCTTTGAGGTACCGCGTAAAGTGTAAAATAGATAAGCTTCTTCCGTTAAATTCTTAACGGGAGAAGCTTATTTTTTTTCTTTATGCGTCAATATCACACGTTACCCTCATACACTAAACAAAACCAACGGAAATCGGGGTGAAGGTATGGAAATTACACTCGGTGAAGTGCTGCTTTCTATCTTTATCTCCTCGATTTTTTTTATCATAATTAAGGAAATCAGCAAGTCATATAAAGATTCGGAATAAGGGAAGTCCAAACACATGGACGGGACACCTGAAAGAACGTAGATCGCCAATAGGCGATTGCGTTCTTTTTCTCATTTTCATGGCGAATGTCACGGTAATTACAAATTCTTCACAACAAGCAAATCAACAGAAAATAAAGCTCTGTTAATCTTGAAGTGTAAACTCTAGTTGAGGGGCGTGAGGAAGAATGAATGGAGTACCTCTATTAACGACGCCACAACCTGCTAAGCTGATGATGAAGCTTGCAAACTGTGCACAAGAAATTGAGCAAGCGATGCGACTGCGATATCAGATATTTGTCGAGGAAGAGAAAAATTTACACTTAATGAATGAACAAAGGATTGAAAGTGATGTTTATGATGCGTATTGTGACCACCTGATTGTCAAAGATCTTGAAACCGATCAGGTCATTGGGACTTATCGACTTCTTCCAGGTGATCGTGTATACAAGGGGATTGGATTTTACTCTGAGACCGAATTTGATTTAAGTACGATGTCAGACTTGAAAAAACAATCCTTGGAACTAGGGCGCAGTTGCATTGCACCTGATTATCGTGGGGGTAGAGCGATTCAAATGCTGTGGGAAGGGATTGCCAACTATATCAGCGGGCAAAATTACACACATTTAATCGGTTGTGCAAGTGTTCACATGACAAATATAGAGGAATTAAATGAGATTTATTCGATGTTGAAACTTAAGCAAGTGTTGACTGACCACTACGGGATCACGCCTCTTGAAACACATCGGATTTCCGGCCTCGCACAAATTGATCTTGCTGTTAATGAGAAAGAAATGTTTCGAAAGCTGCCGCCATTAATGAAAGGCTACCAGTGGTTAGGAGCTGAAATAGGTGGAGATCCGGCGTATGATGAGTTGTTTGGAACGGTGGATTTTTTCATTATTTTACAAAAGGATAAGGTCGCGCGTCGGTACAAACGACATTTTCTACATGAAGATTAAGATGAGGTGGGCTTGCTTTGTATGAATGGATTGCTAGATTAACTTCGGACGGAGGGAAGCGTAGTCGGTTAGAGCGTATACTTCCCATTTTCCCATTATGGATGATGTCGATCCTTTGTTGGGTGATAGCTGCCATATGGTATGTGGTCTCACGTAATGGATTTCTGAAGCGTGTGAAATATAATTTAGCAGATGTTCTAGGTCCAATGCCTGAACGGAAGGTGAAATCACTCACCAGAAAATATGTGCGCAATGTTGTTTTCTCACTGTACGAAATTTTATTCCAATCTAATCGGTTGAGTGATCTTGAATTTGAGTTACAGGGTGAGCAACATTTACTGACCGCGCAGCATTTAGCTAACGGGAAAGGCTTCATTATCTACACGCCTCATGTTGGTAATTTTTTTAACTATTATTGGTATTTCACGAAAATGTTCGATTGTCTCACCGTAGCGTCCGCGGGTAGTTCGGAACTAAAGCCCTTGTATGACAAATTTGCTGCTCTAGGGTGTAAAGGGTTAGATTACGACAGTGTTCCCGCACTAGAATTGTATCGTACGTTAAAAAGGCATGTTCAATCCGGAGGCGTTGTTTTCCTGCTTGGAGATTTCTGGCGACCTACATTTCCGTTGTCCAAGTTATTTGGCAGGGTTACTCGGACGCCGGGTGGCACAGCCATGCTCGCGCTTGAGCAACAAATTCCAATTGTACCTTTCTATGGGTTTCGGTCACATGGCTTCAAACATCGACTTGTGGTGGGGGAACCACTTATCTTACACAGTAAAGCTGCAAATTCAGTTAAAACGGATAGGGCGCATGCCAATCTTTTGCTGAATAGCTTCGTAGAGCGGGTTATTCGCGAACAGCCCGCTTCTTGGTTCTATTGGTTTAATGTTCATGAGCGTTGGGAAACCGGTCATCAGTTCCAATAAAGGACATAAGAACGGGGGAATCGATAAATGGATTCTGGAAGCCACTTATTGTTTGGGGTTAGCCTCGCTGGATTAGCTTGTTTAGAAACGGTGGTTTCGGATCAGCCCGCATTGGCGCATGCCATTCTCGCTGGAACGTTGGTTGGTTCTTATGCGCCAGATTTAGATACGGTTGCACGTTTACGCGGTTACGCTAGTTATGTCCGAATTCATCGAGGTGTGACGCATTCTTTACCTGCTTTACTTATTTGGCCGCTTATCATAAGTTTGCCGCTCGCTGCGTTATTTGGTGTTTGGGAGCACTTCATTAGCCTATACTTTTGGACGTTTCTAGCTGTTGTTTACCACGTTGGACTTGATGTTCTGAATGTATATGGTGTTCAATGTTTAAGGCCTTTTACGAAAAAATGGGTGCATCTGGACACGCTTTGTCTCTATGATCCTTTCATGTTTGTTCTTCATGCGTGCGGCGCACTCATCTGGTTTCTGGTTTGGCTAGGGGAGGCAGGAAGTCATGTCGGGGAGATGTATGCCCTTATTTTTGCCGCAACTCTTATCTATATTGGGATCCAAACTTCACAGCGCAACAACCTCATCAAACATGTAGGAAGAGAGCTGAAGCTAACTTCAGGTGTTTGTCATCTTGTGCCGAGTTTAAGCTGGTTTCATTGGCAGTTTGTTTACGAAAGTGAAACTAGCTTCTATCTGGGGGAGATTCGATATGGACAAGTGATTGTCCTCGAGCAGTATAGCAAGAAAGATTACAACCAACAGGGCTCACATCCGATTGTGAAAGCATCCATGGGGACAGAGGGTGTTCGAGCATTTTTACAGTTTGCACAGCACATCTACGTATGTTGGAAAGAGAAAAACGGCGGTTATGAGGTGCAGTGGCGCGATATGCGTTTCTGGCACAAACGTAAGCTGAGCTTCGGTGTCGATGTTCATTTGGATCGGGATATGAATGTGGTGAGTGATCGAATTGGATTGGACAAAAAAGCTTGGGATCCGCCATACGTATAGGTGATTTCTTACGCTTAATAAATAAAAAAACACCTCAGGTTCACTTGGTTTTCAAAGTGCTGAAGTGTTCTTTTTGTTTGAAGTAAACGACGATTACTCGAATTGTCCTGCGTAAATAAGCTCGCTGATTGCGCGTCTTCCGGATGGGATTTCACGTTCTTGCAGATTGGCAGGAAGGGCATCTACTGGACCGCGGTACCCGATGGCAACAACAGCGTGAAGCTCGTACTCGGCAGGGATATGGAGTGCTTCACGTGCTTGGTCAGGTTCAAATCCGCCCATTGCGTGAGCGATAAGCCCTTGATTATTTGCCTCAAGCGCTAAATATCCCCACGCCGTACCTGCATCGAATGCATGACTTGGATTATGTGTGCCTTTAGGTGTTTTGGTGTTTGAAATGACAAGTGTAAGTACGGGGGCTTTTTCACACCACACGCGATTTGACGGCGTGATGAAATCATAGAATTTAGCCAATTGCTCGGGTGTCTGGGCAACAATAAAGCGCCATGGCTGATTGTTACTTCCTGAGGGTGCCCATCGTGCGGCTTCTAACAAGCTTAATAGAACGTCCTCTGACACTGCTTGATCCGAGAATGAACGTGGCGACCAACGCTCAAGAAATTGAGGATTGATCTCATGATCTGGTTGGCGATGCGCTTCAATTTCATTAGGTAAAGATGCGGACATTATGTATTCCTCCTTTGTGTATCTTATCCTAATTTTACCTGATTACAAGGCAGTATACGAATTTATCAATTTTTTATTGTTTTGTATGTCATTGGCGCAATTTGGCAAAGCTAGTTGTTATGAAAATGATGGACCAAGAAGAGGTGCGAGAAGCCGTGAATTTCACAAGTCATGATATCATTATCATTGAAAGAGCTTTGAGAACTGCCATGAAACATGATAGAGAAGAGCACCGTTCTAGAGATTATCAAGAAGTGTTGTTTAAAATGCAAGAAAGTGCAAACCAAGCGCTGTTGGTCACAGCTCAGGTAAGAAGCGAAGATCATGATGGCTTACGATACGATTATGATGATTCAGCTGAATTAATGTAGACATACGAACGTATATTCTGTAAAATGGAAGAAACGAAATGGGTAAGGAGATTCGGTTTATGAATCCTTTCACAGGTAAGGTTTCTTCAATGATAGAGATGATTGACGGGCTGCGTAAATCGCCTGAAATCATGGAACAAGTCACCTATTGGCATACGATACCCCCACGAGATCCGAAGCTGGCTGATTTTCCAGAAGGATTACATGAGGGTATTTGTGCAGCACTTGGACATAAAAACATTGGGCAATTATATACGCATCAAGCGGAATCGTTTCGCCAAGTTACCGCAGGGAAACACGTTGTAACGGTTACTCCGACGGCATCAGGTAAGACTCTTTGCTACAATTTACCGGTTGTTCAGAAAATTCTAGAAAACGATGCTTCACGAGCGCTTTATTTATTTCCTACCAAAGCGTTGGCACAAGATCAAGTGGCTGAACTTCAGGAAATGATTGCATTTATGGACGTGGATATTAAAACGCATACGTATGACGGTGATACGCCGCCAACAGTTCGCCAAGCTATACGAAATGCGGGACATATTGTCGTTACCAATCCCGACATGCTCCATTCTGCGATCCTGCCTCATCACACCAAATGGGTGAAACTATTCGAGAATTTGAACTATATCGTGATTGATGAAGTACATTCTTATCGAGGTGTATTTGGCAGTCATGTAGCCAATGTCATTCGCAGGTTGAAGCGGATTTGCCGCTTTTATGGTTCCAATCCGCAATTTATTTGTGCATCGGCCACAATTGAAAATCCGAAGGAGCATGCTGAACGATTGATCGGTGAAACCGTAACGCTGATTGATAATAATGGTGCTCCGGCAGGCGAGAAGCACTTTGTGTTCTATAACCCGCCTGTTGTTAATCAACAGCTCGGAATTCGGAAAAGCTCCGTCTTGGAGACGCGCAAGCTTGCGGGAACGCTGCTGCGGAGCGGGATCCAGACGATTGTATTTGCACGGAGCCGCGTGAGCGTAGAGATCTTGCTGACCTATCTGCAGGAGCTCGTGAGTCACGAGCTGGGCAGCAAATCGATCCGCGGTTACCGCGGCGGGTATCTCCCTAAGCTGCGCAGGGAGATCGAAAGAGGCTTACGCAGCGGGGAAATCCGCGGCGTTGTGAGCACGAACGCGCTGGAGCTGGGCATCGACATCGGCCAGCTGCAAGCGTGCGTGCTCAATGGCTATCCCGGCACGATAGCCAGCACTTGGCAGCAGTCCGGGCGTGCCGGACGGCGGCAGGAGACGTCGCTGACGATTCTCGTCGCGAGCAGCAATCCGTTGGATCAATACTTGATCCAGAATCCGCGGTATTTCTTTGAACGTCCACCAGAACAGGCGCGTATTCATCCAGATAATCTGATTATTCTCGTGGATCATGTGAAGTGTGCGGCGTATGAGCTGCCATTCGAAGCGAATGAGAAGTTCGGTGAGGAGTCGCTCACCGATGTTCTGGAATATTTAACAGAGGAGCAGGTGCTTCACCAAGTCAATGATCGTTGGTATTGGATGGAGCAATCCTTCCCAGCTCATAACATCTCGTTGCGCTCTGCGGCGCAAGAGAATTTTGTTATTATCGATATGACGAATGGTCATCGCGTTATTGGCGAATGTGATCGTTTCAGTGCGCCAACTTTGATTCACGAAGAGGCTATTTATATTCATGAAGGCATTCAATTCCAAGTGGAAAAGTTGGATTATGAAGAGAAGAAAGCGTTCGTGAGACAAGTGAACGTCGATTACTTTACCGATGCCAGTATGGCCGTTCAGCTCAAGGTGCTGCATGTGAATCGAGAGGGGCGCGTAGGTGGCCTCTTGCGCCAACTTGGTGAGGTAACTGTGAATGCGCAGCCTACGATTTTCAAGAAAATCCGTCTGCGTACGCATGAGAATATCGGCTCGGGGCCGATTCGCTTGCCAGAAGAGGAGCTGCATACGAGCTCCTATTGGTTCACTTTTGACGAGGCGATGGCGGCAGGACGTTCGGCTAATAACATGCAGCATGCGCTGCTTGGCATTGCCAATGTACTAGCGCATCTGGCGCCGCTGTATTTGATGTGCGACCCGATGGATATTCGGGTCGTTCCGCAAGTGAAGGCGGTGCATAGCAAGCTGCCGACGGTGTTTTTCTATGACCGCTACCCTGGCGGCGTTGGTCTTAGTGATCGGCTGTACGAGGTCCACGGACAACTGATGGATCAGGCGCGCAGCCTGATTAAGAGCTGCGGCTGCATCAGCGGCTGCCCGGCCTGTGTCGGGCCGATCGAAGAGGTCGGCCTGCTCGGCAAGAAGCTCGCGCTGGAGCTGCTCGCTGAGCTCGAAGGCGGTGCCCGATGAGCGGGCTCCGCGAAAGGCTCGGCCGCCTGCGGGGACCCGCTGCGGCTGGGGTAACACCGCCGCCCCCGCCGGAGGCAGGGGGCGAGTGGGCGCAGCTCGGCGCCCATATTGCGACGAGCCCCGCGGGCTCGTTCGTCATGCGGCGCCGCGAGTACGGCGCGGACAGCGTGCACGGCAAGTATCGGCTGCGTGAGCTCGCCGATGTTGCTGCGCAGCTGTCCTGCTTTCACGAGCAGGACGCCGTCGTCCGGCTCGAAGAGCTGCTCTTCTTCGATACCGAGACAACCGGACTCGGCGTCGGTGCTGGTAACGTGCCGTTCATGGTCGGCATCGGGTACTACACCGGCGAGCTGTTCACGGTTGAACAGCTCATGATTCGCAATCCAGCAGAGGAGCATGCGATGCTGGTGTACCTGCAAGAACTGTTAGGACGATATACGCATATCGTCTCCTATAACGGCCGCACGTTCGATTGGCCGATTCTCAAAAATCGCTTTGTTCTGAATCGTCTCACCTTGGACGACTCAGAACTGTTACAGCTTGATCTACTCTATCCGTCACGAAGTCTGTGGCGCAATACGCTGCCCTCCTGTCGATTGAGCAAGGTGGAGGAGAGCCGTCTTGGCTTTGAGCGAGTCGATGACGTACCTGGATCGATGGCGCCTGCGCTGTATTTTCAATATTTGGCGGAGAAGGATCCTGCTGTCCTCCAAGGTGTATTCATTCATAATGAGCATGATATCGTGACTTTGGCTGCTTTAACGATCCATTTTGGCAGATTGCTGCGTCCAGATGTGGCCCTTCATCCCGTACAAGACGAAGAAGTCGACATCGTCTCACGTAACGATCTGGCTCTTAATTTTAATCTCGATCCCACACTCGACCCCAGTTTAGATCCTAACCTAGACCCCGAAGAACTGTTCCGAACTGGACTTTGGCTTGATAAAATGGAAAGACCTGTCAAGGCTGAACGATATTTGAATGCTTTATACGCTAAGCTACTGAATAACGTAGCGGCTATACAGGCGGCTGAACAAGAAATAGCCTTACTTCAATTAGCGGGATACTATAAGAAATGTGGTCAGTATGCGCGTGCAATCGAGCTGTGGAAGCAAGCTATCCTATTCAAACCTGCCAGCATTTCATTGCAGTTGGAGCCGTATTTGGAACTTGCGATGTACTACGAACACCGTGAGAAGGATCTGAATCAAGCGGTCTTTTATGCAGAAGAGGCATGGGCAAGGCTTTGGCGGCGACGTGCTCTTCATCGTGGCGATCGGAAGATTAACGAAATTGAAGAAGCTTGGGAGAAGCGGATTGCACGTTTGAAGCAGAAAATGCGAAAAAATGAGTCGAATTTGAGTAAAAGAGATGTTGGGTATCCTGTAAAAGTAAATAAAACTTCCAGTGCGAGACGGAGCAAGAAAGTACTAAAGCCCATTTACATTAGTGAAAGCTTATTTTAATGCAGTGTACATATCTCTGGAGGGGCTTAAAGTTGCGTTAGTTCGATATTACCTGCTTATTCGCAACTGTTGGAACAGATTTGGTTGACTAGCTGGATTAAATTGAACTTTTGGTTGCCGGAGGAAGCAATTCGTGCTGAGTTACTCGAAAAATTCTAGTAACTCACCGAGAAAGCAAAGGAATAGTCCGAGATACTCGAAAAATTCGAGTAACTCACCGAGAAAGCAAAGGAATGGTCCGGGATACTCGAAAAATTCTAGCAACTCGCCGAGAAAGCAAAGGAATGGTCAGAGTTACTCGAAAAATTCGAGTAACTCACCGAGGAAGCAAAGGAATGGTCCGAGATACTCGAAAAATTCGAGCAACTCGCCGAGACAGCAAAGGAATGGTCCGAGATACTCGAAAAATTCGAGTAACTCACCGAGAAAGCAAAGGAATGGTCCGAGATACTCGAAAAATTCGAGTAACTCACCGAGAAAGCAAAGGAATGGTCCGAGATACTCGAAAAATTCGAGCAACTCGCCGAGAAAGTAAAGGAATGGTCCGAGATACTCGAAAAATTCGATTATCTCGCCGAGAATAGCTTCGGAATGTGCTAAGTATATGTGTGGCTAACCGCATTGATTGCGTGTTATCAGTTCAGGCATCGACGAAAGGTTTACGCTCCTTGCCATTTGGTTATACAAGGTATAAAAATGGCAAGGAGCGATTCTCGTGCCTGAGCTTCCGGAAATGGAAACGTATCGTCAGCAGTTGACGCGATTGATCATTGGAGTACCGATAACGAGTGTCGATGTAACACGTCCGAAATCCTTGAATATAGACCCCAATGAGTTTGCTCATAAGCTTATCGGCAATCGAATTGTTCAGATTGAGCGTAGAGCAAAGCACTTACTGTTTCATTTGGCCTCCGGTGAAATACTGTTGTTGCATCTCATGTTAGGCGGTTGGATGTTCTATGGGACACAAGAAGAGCAACCCGACCGAACGATTCAGGTGGAGATCCATTTGGGTGTACACAGCCTATCTTTTATTGGTTTACGATTAGGTTATTTGCACCTTCACACTTCGAAGGAGATCGATGCCCTCTTGCGTAAGTTAGGACCGGAACCGCTCCAATTAAGCTTAGTCCAATTCCGGAACGTCCTGCGAACCAAGAAAAGTAACCTCAAAGTGACGCTTGTTGATCAAGGATTTCTTTCAGGCATTGGGAATTGTTATTCGGATGAAATTTGCTTTGAAGCGGGCGTCCTTCCTCTGCGAAAAGTACCTTCTCTCACTGAAAATGAGCAATCTCAGCTATACCAAGCCATGCAAGCTCTGTTACGAGAAGCCATTCAAGTCGGCGGCTACATGGAGGAACCCTTATTCGCGGGAGATCGATTAACCGGTCAATATAATCCGAGATGTCGTGTGTATGATCGCAAAGATGAGCCATGTTTTAAATGTGGGAGTCCTATTATTCAAACGGAAGTCTCAAGCCGTAAATGCTTTTACTGTACCCATTGTCAGAAGTGAAAGGTCGGGTTGAACATGTTTATCGGAGCCCACATAAGTACGCGAGGCGGTTATCTGAATGCAGCCAAAACCGCTCTTTCCCTTGGTGCAAATGCCTTTCAATACTTTCCGATGAACCCTCGTACTCTGGCTACGAAAGCTGTAAATCACAAAGACGCGAGCGCGTGCGACCAATTGTGTAAGGAACATGGCATTCTTTCGATTGGACATGCGCCCTATGCACTAAATCCCGCTGTGGATGAGGCTGAACGTGAAATCATGGTTAACTTACTGAAAAATGGCCTGGACATTACAAATGCATGCGGTTCTGTTGGACTTGTGGTGCATTTTGGGAAATATACTGGAAAAGACCCGTTACAAGGCTACAAAAATATAATACAATGTTTGAATAGCGCTACGGAGGGGTATACGGGATCTTCTTTCATTTTGCTAGAAAATCAAGCAGGAGAAGGGTCGCAATTAGGACTGACCATGGAAGAAATGGCGCAGGTTCGAAAGCTTTGCGATTCACCGGAGAAGATTGGCTTTTGCCTAGATACTTGTCATGCTTATGCAAGCCAACTTTGGCGAGGCTCTGATTGGTTTGAGCTGGAGTCAAAGGGGAATCAGCTAGATTATCTGCCTCATTTGAAGGCTGTTCATCTGAATGATTCGGTGTATCCTTTAGGATCACGCCGTGATCGGCATGCCAACATTGGCAAGGGTCATATCGGCATTGCGAATTTCCAAAGCCTATTAGCATCGCCCTTTTTACAAGACATTCCTATCGTTCTTGAGACTGGTTTTGGGCCTGATGGCACACATCGGGAAGAGATTGCGCTCGTAAATTCGTTGCTGGAAAGGAAATGTGAGGATGATTCATGTATACTTAGATGATTCGCGTCCTTGTCCCCAAGGATTTACCTTAGCTAAAGATGCCAAAGAATGTATCACTTTGCTTCAGGAATGTGAGGTCGACATCTTATCCTTGGATCACGATTTGGGTTGGATGTCCAAGCAAACAGGCATGGATGTTGTCATTTGGTTGAATCAGCAGCGCAAATTTCCAAGAACGATTTATATTCATACATCCAGTCCTTCGGCATGCACACAGATGTACCAGATGCTGTATGCTGTCAAGCCTGAGGGAATGGGGCTTTATGCGCATCGAATGCCAGATGAAGTATTGATGGGGGTTGCACAAGGGACCTATCCAAGTAAAACGTAATGTGAGAGGAACGATCTTATGATTCATTTATCCGGTATTCATTTTATTCGGGGCGAACGCCATATTTTAAATGATGTGAATGTACATATCGAATCCGGTGAACACTGGGTATTGCTGGGCCGAAATGGTTCAGGTAAAACGACATTGCTTGAAATGATGAATGGCTATGAATTTCCGAGCCGTGGTACGGTTGATGTCCTTGGCAATCGGTTTGGTCAGGTTGATGTTAGGGAAGTTCGGAAGAAAATTGGCTATATTTCTCAATCACTCTTTGAAAAATTGAATTTGATTGACCTTGTTATCGAAGTCGTGGCAACGGGCGAGTATGCGTATCTTCGATTTTATGAAGAAATCCCTCAGGAAGTGAAGGACCGGGCACTAGAAATGTTGGAACGTGTTCGGATCCCTCATCTTGCGGGCCAACCACTAGGCAGTCTTTCACAAGGTGAACGCAAGAAGGTTATGCTTGCACGTTCCTTAATGAGTAAGCCGTCGATCCTCATTATGGACGAGCCTGCCGCTGGTCTAGATTTATTTGAGAGAGAACGGTTTCTATCTGATGTAAATAAGCTTAGTAAACAAGATATAACAGTCGTTTATGTTACCCATCACATCGAAGAAATCATGCCTTTATTTACGCATGTTGCGATTATCGAGCAAGGGGAATTGATTGCTTCAGGACGTAAAGAAGACGTATTAACGCCAGAGAATATTCAAAAAGCTTTCGGAATTGATGTTTCATTGGAGTGGTTCCAAGATCGTCCGTGGATCAAGGTTATTGAAAACAACTAGGCTTATGCAGCAAGCTAGCTAAAATGAACGTAGATTACTTAAAGGATGCGGCTATGACACAATTAACGACCTATATTGGAACCTCGAATCATGGGTTCGCTCAATATGCACAAGATGAACTACGTAAGTTATTTCCATTAACGAAATTTACATTATTGGTGCCAACGGAAGTTTTTTATTTCCAAGTTCCAGATGATTCTGCAGACGTAATTCCAACCCTGCAAGAGAATGAACCTATCTTTTTACGACATGTTCAACCTGTTCATCAAGAATGGGAGCTTAGTAGCACGGATGCAGATATTGTGCATTTGACGGCGTGGCTTCGTGAAGCCTATGCCACTGGCTTGTTTGCTTTTGGCGAGAAAATTACCACGCAAATTCGTAAAGAAGAGCGTGCAGATGTTTCGTATGCGCCGTATACTATTAAGGCCGCATTCGATGAAATCCTCGTATCTGAATGCGGAGGCGAGCCGGTTGTCCGTTATGCGGACCACATTATTTCGGTGTATATTAGCGCCAAAAAGCTATATATCGGCATATCGAAGCCACAGGACAACTTATCGGACTGGTCAGGCGGTGCGATCCGCTTCATGAAGGAAGAAGATCAAATTTCACGCGCCAAATTTAAGCTGTTGGAAGCAGAGCAGCGTTTCGGCATTGATTTCAGTGTAGCTCGCAAAGCGATTGATATTGGGGCTGCACCTGGCGGATGGACATCTTTGCTGCTAGAACGCGGTTTGAAAGTAACAGCGATTGACCCAGCTGCAATGAACCCACGACTATTAGGTAATCCTTTGCTGACTTTCCTGAAGAAAAATGCAGGTGATGTTAAGCTGCGTGAGAATGAGTTTGATTTACTTGTCTGTGATATGAGCTGGGATCCGCGGCAGATGGGACGCCTCGTGGCAGATTTGCTCTTCTCTTTGCAAAGTGGCGGTACGGCCATCATCACTGTGAAGCTTATGCATAAGAAACCGTTCCAAACGGTTCGTGATATCCTGCACATTTTCGAAGATTCACTCTTCCTCTTGAAAGCGAAGCAGTTGTTTCACAATCGAGAAGAAATCACGCTATATTTGCAAAAAATATAAAATGTGAAAAATAGCTAGATTTTCCAATAACCCTCCCTTATAATCAAGAGCAATATGGCTTGAGATAAGAGGGGGGTTTTTAAGTATTGTGAAGCAAATACCATGGCAAGGGGAAATTGTAGGAGGGAGATACCAGCTCGTGTCCATACTAGGACAAGGCGGCATGAGTCAGGTGTATCTCGCAGAAGATAACAAGCTGAAGGGGAAGCGCTGGGCAGTGAAGGAGTGTTTGTGCACAGATGCCGACAAGGCTTTCTTCATGGAGGAAGCGGAAATGCTTGCCAAGCTCCAGCACGCACAGCTCCCCCAATTAGTGGATTATTTTATAACAGAAGATGGGAAAGGCTACCTGGTCATGGACTATATCGAGGGGCCGACGTTGCAGGATTTGTTTGAAAAGAATCATCGTGATCTGCCCATTACGCAAATTGTTGATATTGCTTTTCAGTTGCTCGATATTTTCAACTACTTGCACACGTTCCAGCCTCGACCCATCATTTACCGCGATCTCAAGCCTTCCAACGTCATGCTCAACCAACACAATCAAGTCCGATTAATCGATTTCGGCGTGGCTAGACAATTTAAACAAGGACAAGCTTCCGATACCATGCAAATGGGGACGATAGGATTCGCTGCTCCGGAACAATATTTGGGACTCCAAACGGATGCCCGTACAGATCTTTACACACTGGGCTCCATGCTGTATTACTTATTGTCCGGTGGTCACTATGCTTATAGCAAAGCCAAGCCTTTGGAACTGCGAAAAGAAGGGATTCCAGAAGCCCTATGTACCACGATTCATTTTCTACTGCAAGATCTACCCTCGAACCGTTATCAAACCGCATTAGAAGTGAAGCTGAGACTTCGTTCCCTATACCCCGAAGGCAATCTGCTCGTTACAGACTCACAGCCTCAACGCACATCACTCCCATCTACTATGAGCGATAAGTTAATTGTCATTGGCGGATTATTCGCAGGAGTAGGTGCGACATTCACCGCGATAACATTAGCCAGAATCTTACATGCACTCCAAATTCCCAACGCGCTTGTCGAGCAACCGACGATTGAACCTGATTTGTATATGCTTCTATACGGAGAACGTAATGCCCCGACCCCATACAACTTTCCCTCCGAGCACATTAGTGACCCATCTTCCACTTACGCTACACCTTGGATCAACGGGTTTACTACCTGGGCGCCCATTCACCCTGATGGCTTTCAAGGCACTTGGCAAGCTTTCCACGCTTTTAAGCTTATGCACCTGATCAAGAAGCCGATCGTCCTGTGGGACGTATCGACGCAGTGGGAGCATCCTGCGGTACAAGAACTTTGTTTTAGTGCCGAAGACATTGTCGTCATTGTGGATAGCTCGCCAGGGAAGTGTGACCGCCCCAGCTCGCGCAAGCTGATGGAGCAATTCGAATCCTACAAGCAGCGAGGTAAAAAGGTGCATTACATTGCAAATGGGGCGTTACCTCCTCATTTCCAAAGAGAGTGGCATGACGCACTCCCGTCTGCACCGCTGTGTACCATACCGCAAATTCTTAGATCAGAAGTGATGCAAGCTGTTTGGAAGGGTGATTGCATCCAGGATCAGCCACAATACCTGAACATGTTTTACGAAGCCCTGAAACCATTCCTCAGTGAGATTCTCCCCCACGAAAGCATCAAGCAATTCGCACGGCGACCCAGCAAATCGATTTTTGCTCGTTTCATGAAACGTGGTTAGTGGTATTATTAAGCGATAACCAAAAATAGTAAAAAGTATGGTATGATGAGTCATATTTTATTAGAGAAAACGAGGGGGAAACAGCTATGGAGCAGCGATATTCGAGAGAATCCAGATGTTTCAAAACATCGCGTATTTTTCCAACTGATGTGAACAATCATAATACACTTTTTGGCGGAAAACTGATGTCCTATATTGATGATATTGCTTCTATTGCGGCGCATAAGCATTGTCGGAGGTCGGTCGTGACGGCTTCTACGGATTCGGTTGACTTTTTGTCACCTATACACACGTCGGACTCTGTCTGCTTAGAGTCTTTCGTGACTTGGACAGGCAAAAGCTCGATGGAGGTTTTCGTCAAGGTTGTTACCGAGGATCTGAAGTCAGGTTCAAGGAAAATTGCAGCGACCTCTTTCCTTACTTTTGTTGCCTTGGATGAGAATAAAGTGCCTGTCGAAGTGCCGGATGTTATACCAGAAACCGAAGAGGAGATAAAGCTTCACGAATCCGCACCGCATCGCGCAGAGATGAGACGTATTCGCCGTGTGGAGAGTAAGAAGCTGGCTAGCTTCTTCACGATGAAGTACCCGTGGGAATAAAGGGATTGATTTATTAGGGAATTGTGGTACAATTTAGGTAATTGAAATTCGGACAAGCGGAAGCACCGCTGATTGTAGAGAAATATTCTCTATTGTCAGCGCGTGCTTTTTTTGCTATTCCGAGAAAAGACAGGAGGGGAAGAATGAGAGCAGAAACAACGACTCGCGTGGCGATTGTAATCGCCGTTATGAGTTGTGTACTTATTGGCAGTGGTATTTATATGAGGTTCGCTGGTTAGTTTCAAGAATGAAGGAGGAGAATCCGAATTGAGTAAACTTCAACTGTATGTCTTAGATGATGACATGGCTTATGCCGAGCGATTAGTCCTATTCATTCGGGCGACGGAGTTTGCTGAATGCATACAAGTTAAGCTCTTCACACAAGTAGAGATCTTAGTACAGGTGTTAGCGGATACGAGCATCGAAGGTGTCTTGTTGTTATCTGAAGCGTATTACCCGGAATTGCAGCAGCATCGCACTTCGTTGGTCAAGATGATTTTAAGTGAAAACATCATGAATTCTAATGCACCAGAAACACTACTTCCGTTCTTATTCCGTTATCAACCCCTATTTCAGCTGTTAACACTCATTCAAGCTCAATATGCAGAGGGTATTTCAAGCGGAAATCGTCCGATTCATGCCAATCGAACACGCGTGATATCCGTCTACAGTAGTAGTGGAAATAGTGGGAAATCGACGACAGCTGTACATTTGGCAAAGCAGCTAGCATTTCGTGGGGAACGTGTCTTGTATCTGAGCTTGGAGTCGGTGAGTGTAGCTTCGCAATGGCTGCAAGGAGACTCGGGGAGAGTATCGCAGCTTCTATATTATTTAAAAGTCTCGCCTGAGTCGATAGGGCAGAAGCTCGCGCTCTTAAAATCGCATGATGCTACTCATCGGTTCGATTATTTGACACCTCATGAGCAAATGCGAGAGATGCAGGAGATGAAAGGTGATCAAGTCAAGCAGCTCATAGCGTCGATCATTGACTTATCAGTCTACGACACAATCATCGTTGATCTCGAATCGTCCGTTCATCCAAGAATTGTAAGGAGCTTAGAACTTAGCGACAAGATCATTTGGCTTGTTCGAGATGATTGGAATGATGCGTTCAAAACGAAATCACTATTTAAGCAAATGAGTGCGTATCCGCATATTCATTTTGTCATGACGAGCTTTAGGGGCAGTCAAACGAATGCTTTCGATTTTCTAGGTAAAAAAATAGCATTTCATCTCCCCTATATTCCAGAGTGGAAGATGATGAGTTCGGCAGAGCAAGTGTGGCAATCAGATATTTTTTCGGAACAGGTGTACAGCATGCTGAAAGCTATTCTCAATGAACATGCTGTACCTGCAAAAGAAGGAGCTGCTTCTTACTTTGAATCAAGAGCTGTTTAACGAATTAAAGCGGGAGATTAAAGAAAATCTTGATCTCTCACATGAGGTAAGTGACGCTCAGTTATGGGGGCATATCGAAGAAACAATCTTCCGTGCGGCGAGTAAACAGGGTTGGACTTCGAGCGAAATGCAGGCCGGAGTCAAACGCATATTTGATAGCTTTCGAGGATTAGATATTCTTCAGCCGCTAATTGATGACCCTACTGTGACAGAGATCATGGTGAATGGACATACCTATATTTTCTTTGAACGAATGGGTGCGGTTGAACGATACCCATACGAGCTAGAAAGTTCTGAGAAGCTTGAGGATCTTATTCAAATGATCGTTTCCAAAGTCAATCGTATCGTCAACCAAGCCACACCCATTGTGGATGCGCGATTGAAAGATGGCTCTCGCGTAAATATCGTGCTTCCACCTGCCTCGCTTAGCGGTCCTACCATAACCATCCGTAAATTTCCTGCCAAGCCAATGGATATGTCGGATTTGATCCGATTGGGCAGCATTTCGGAGGATGCCGCAGAAATGCTGCGGATGATGGTTGAAGCGGGATTCAATATGTTTGTTGGAGGCGGAACAGGGTCAGGTAAGACGACGTTTCTCAATGCGTTGAGTTCTTGGATTCCTGATCATGAACGTGTGATTACAATCGAAGATTCAGCAGAGCTTCAGATCCAATCTGTACCTAATCTGGTCCGGATGGAAACGAGAAATGCGAATACCGAAGGGAAGGGGGCTATTACGATGCGAGAATTGATTCGATCTTCCCTGCGAATGCGTCCCAATCGCATTATCGTCGGCGAGGTGCGTGGTGCCGAGGCGTTGGATATGCTTGCGGCGATGAATACCGGACATGATGGAAGCTTAAGCACCGGCCACGCGAACACCTCACTGGATATGCTCAGCAGACTAGAGACGATGGTACTGAGTGCAGCGCCGCTTCCTGTTGAAGTGATTCGTAAACAGATTGCCTCTGCCCTAGATGTAATCGTGCATATTTCCCGTATGCGAGATCGTTCACGTAAGGTGACAGAAATTCATCAAGTTGTTGGCTTGAAGGATGGCGAAGTCCACTTGCAGCCGCTTTTTCTCTTTGAGGAGAGCGGGGAGACGCAAGATGGTAAGATCCTAGGAGCATTAAGGTACACGGGACAAGCTCTTGCCAATATGCACAAGCTTCAAATGGCGGGCAAACAGCTGCCTAATTGGTTTACACGTGTTGCAGTTGGGTGTGAGGCCATATGAGCGTGTGGTTGTTGATTATTCTGATTGGCGGAGGAAGTTGGATGATCCTACTGTATCTTGAACGCCGCAAATCACCTCGCAAATCAAATGAAAGCCCCTCTAAACCCAAGTCAACGGCCATCCTTCCAATAATTCCTTACATCGATTACAACCAGTATCCATTGTCCTCCAAAGAGAGAATTGCCGCTATTCTGATGCTAGCAATACCGGCATTCATGATCGGTTATATTTTCTATCAACAGATCATCCTCGCCACTGCTTTAGCTTCTACGGGCTTTCTGTTTCCTCGCTTTCGTCGTCAGCAATTAATCCAAAAACGCAAAAATATGCTGCATGTGCAATTTAAGCAAGCGCTCAGCTGTCTTTCTTCATCCATGACAGTGGGGAAATCCATTGAATCGGCATTTCGAGAGGCTTGGGAAGATTTGAAGCTGCTGTATCCTGATCCGGCCTGTTTGATCGTCGTTGAGTTCGGCATGATTTGCCGGAAGGTTGATAATGGCGAACCGATTGAGGCAGCGCTTAAACATTTTGCAGATCGAAGCCATTTAGAAGATATTCAGAGCTTTACTGACGTTTTTCTGACCTGTAAGCGTACGGGAGGTAATTTAGTTGAAGTGATGAAGCGAACAGCAACGGTTATCGCTGAGAAGCTAGAAATAACCCAGGAAATTTCGGTCATGATTGCACAAAAGCGTTTTGAATCGAGAGTGCTCGTTGTTGCCCCCATCCTCATTGTTGCTGTATTGGCCTTTTCTTCACCCGATTATATGGTTCCACTTTACAAAGGGAGTGGGATCCTCATCATGACCATTTGCTTATTGTTACTAGGTTCCTGTTACGTACTCACTCAAAAAATAATGAATATTAAGGTGTAGCATGTGGATGTGGCTATTAGGTTTGGCACAAATTGTTTTCTTCATGGCATTACAAGTAATTGGACGTAAGAAATACGGGGCACAGCTTCCAATGAACACCTACCCGTTTCGGTTGAAAATGCTCTTACCCCACAGTTATTTTGTGATCGATAAGCTTCAATTGTTGGAGCGGTTCCCTGATTTCACGTCTAAAATCCATCATAAATGTATGACCTTGTACGGAAGGAGCTTGTCCTCACAAGGCAGCAAGTGGTTCGTAGCCGAGTTGATTTCTGCCGGGACGTTGTGCCTTTTCATCGTTACTTTACTAGCCATTTTTGCTGGAGAAGATAGCTCATTGCTAGCTCTTGGTGTAGTTGCTGCGATGGGTACTCCGTTGATGATGGTTCGGGATTTGGATACCAAAATTCGCAAAAAGCAGCAAAGAATGATCCTAGAGCTGCCTGAGTTTCTGAGCACAATTGTGCTTTTAGTGAATGCGGGTGAAACCGTTAACCGTGCGTGGATACGTTGTGTTCAGGCCAAGCCGCATATGACGGATTCTCCGCTTTTTAAAGAATTACTTGTTGCTGTGCATGAGCTGGAGATGAACATCTCCTTCACGAAGGTATTAGAAGATTTCAGTAAGCGATGCGCGTTACATGAAGTGTCATTATTTACGTCAACGCTTAGTCTGAACTATAAAAGAGGCGGTAATGACTTTGTCATTGCCCTGCATGCACTTTCGCTAGAGCTCTGGCAACGCAGGAAGAGTGTCTCGCGAACTTTAGGGGAGGAAGCATCTTCCAAGTTAGTTTTCCCGATGGTGTTAATTTTTGTTGTGGTGATGGTGATTGTCGCCGCGCCCGCGTTACTCATGATGAACCAATAAGAGAGGGATGTTGAAATGAAAGCGATGACTGAATGCTTTAAACGTGTGTGGAAAGAGGAAGATGGACTCGGAACGCTAGAGATTTTATTGATTGTTGCTGTGCTCGTTGCAATTGCGATTATTTTCAGAAAGTGGATCGTTTCGTGGTTTCAAAAACTTATCGGAGATGCGAACTCCGACTTAAAGGATAACAGTGCAGTTGCACCATGTGCGCCAACCCCAACTACAAGCTGTGCGCCATAGTCGGTTCTATCACTTCACTAGAAATGAACAAGGTACATTTACTTTAGAAGCGTCACTTGTATTTCCTGTCATTCTCATATGTACGGTGACGCTTTTATTTGTTGGGATGTATGCCTATCAGCATGTTTATATGGGGCAATTAGCTCGATCAGCAGCAGAAAAGCTAGCTTTTACTTGGACTAATAGCCATAAAGATGTGACGACAGGAAGCTATAATCCGCAGGAAACGGATGGTTTGTACTGGCGTCTGACACAAGACAATGTGAGCGATTTATTTGGCTTGCTACAAGGGAATGGCGGTACTAGTATCGCACTCCCCACGAATCAGCCCGATGGTCTTGTGGAGAAAAAGCTAGCAAGAGCCCAGGGCTTACTCCCAACAGGTGTTACAGGCACGGCAAGATATTCGAATTATTTACTTGATCATCAAATTGAAGTAAAAATAAACAAGTCCTTTCTAATGCCCGCTATCTTACGGAAATGGATGCAGAAGACTCGAACGGAAGGTAAGTCAGTTGCTCATGTTGTTGATTCGATAGAGCTGATCAGAACGACTGATCTGACACGTACCTATTTGCCGACACTGGTTGGACGGATCTCACCTGCGAAAGCGAAAGCAGCACTCGTAGATCCCGTAAAGACCGATTTGTCTGGTTCAGGTGTTACTATTCAATCAGAACGTCAGGCATCCACGTACTTGAGATCACTGGTGGGTGGCACGGAGGTTGTGCTGACTACTGCTTCTGGTAAAAGTAGGAAAATTGATGCGTTAGACAATCGCGGCATTGGTCACCAAGCCTTTTACAGTATGTCCGAAGCTCAGCTTCGGATGGAACAGCTGCCGAAAGACGTCGAGCTTCTCCAGCATGATCCAACCGTGAAAGGTATCGTCTGGCACTTTTTTAAGAAGGATGCCAGTGGTAAAGGGATGCCTACGACCGCTTTTCGCAAAGAACTCGAACGTAAAGGGATCGTGGTTGTTATTCACAACTAGAAAGAGGGGAGCTTTTGAGGAGATTTCTATATGCTGAGAACGGCGCGGTATCCGTCTATTTGATCCTCATTATCGTGCCGATTTTCATATTTCAAGCTGTACTTATTGATTTTGCCCGAATCAAAGTAGCGGAGAAAGAAACAGAGTCCGCCATACATGCGGCGACGCGCTCAGTGATGTCCTCATTTGATAGCGAGTTGCAGAAGAGAGGACTTTATGGCAGGGGTCTCTCTCAGGATGCGTCTGTAAAATTGTTTAGCGACGTCTTTGTCAAAAACCTATCGGGAGGCGTCTCTTCAAATGCGTTTCACTTTATAAATACCAAAGCTGTTGAAGGCACTGTGCGTGTTACGCCCGTTTATTCGCTTGCGAGCCATGTTATATTTGAAGGTCAGCTCATCCAAGATATGAAAATTAAAGCACCAATTGAATACACGCTAGAAATCGCTGATAAGTTTCAGAAAAGTGGCGTACGTGAGCCTTTTCATATAGGTTCACAATTTGCCAAAGATGCGGCTGAATTAGAGAAGCTTATCGAACAGAGGGAATCCGAACTAGATGATGCGTGGCAGAGAACAGAAGCGTTATATGCGAAAATAACTTCTTTTCACAGCTATTATGTAACAAAAATTGCGGAATTAGACGAATTAGCTGGGCAAATCGGCATTCATACGGTTGACGAAGTTCGAGGCCAAATCAGTCATGTAAATGTGGAACTGGATTCTCTTTCGAATACGATAAGGAATATGGATCTTTCTTTGGCTTCAATGGTACAAGCAGGTCCTGATGCGGCAGCCAGTATCCAAACCATTGTTGAAGCTAAACGTACGCTGGAGGAGCAGGCCAATACGCTTTCTGAGAAGCTTAATGAGCTGGAAGCATTAGTTCAACAAATGATGAAGTACACGGCACTGGTTGTCCGTACGAAGCTAGAAGTAGCCGCGAATGAAAGTGATGTTAAGCAGATACAGCAGGTGATCGAACCTACCTTACGGCTTGCCAAGCAAAAAAATGATGCGTTACGCGCTAAGTTAATCGGAATTTCGAGCACATCTACATCTATTAGGGATGCTCAAGGAGCAAATGATGTATTTCAACATGTTTCCCTCATTGGGGATGATTATTTTTATTATTATCAAACGTCAGTTGCGCAGATTGCGGCGTTATTTTCAGCTTTTCATTTATCTGTCGAGCGTGTCATCTTGTACACGTCAGTACATACAAGCGAGGTCAATCAAGTCAATGATGCTTATTGGGAATTTGCAAATGAATTTCACAGTAAACAAAGCCCCATAGAGCAAACTCGAATGGCTAGGAATGAAGCAACCACGATGAATAAGCAGACACAAAAGAATAAAATCCAAGCTGTTTTAGATCAGGCGAAGCAAGCCATTGGCGGTTGCAGCCTAACGAATTCACAATCCGGTGATGCTGCGCAATATACCAAGCTCCAGGGTGAAGAAGGCTTCTATCAGAAATATCGAGAGTTGAATGCACAAGATAAAACGCTTGGAAATGAGGTTGCTTATGACCTTGATCAAGCAGAACCAGCTAGTTTAAGAGCGATGGATATGCTGGGAGCTATAAACCATGCAGCTGAAGTTCTGCGAGATGAGCTCTATGTGAATGAATATGCGCTAACAAAGTTCAACTATCGAACCTACGGGCTAGAGAAAGATCCTAGTGGGCAACCGAAATTGTCCAATGAATTCGTAGACCCTGGGACACATCCGTTAGCAAGGCAAGAGGTTGAATATCTCTTGTACGGATTTTCCTCATGTGCCGCTAATATGTCATCGGCGTATGCAGAAATGTTCTCATTACGCTTGGCGATTCGTACCGTCGAAGCCTTATTAGATCCGAAGAATGAACTTCTGAACATAGGGTCCCCCTTACTCGTATTATTGGCTGCGGCTGCTCAAGGTGCAGTAGAAGCTCTAGTCGATATGAACACGTTGGTGAAAGGTGAAGCTGTTGAACTTTCCTCAAAGCTTTCAACGTCGGCGCTCAAGTTGACTTACAAAGACTATTTACGGTTATTTCTCATGCTGCATAGTAATAATGCCAAGCTGATGTCCAGGATGCAGGCACTTCTTGAATTAGAAACAGGCAAAGATCTCATCCAAGAAACATCCTATTTGCAGGCGAATGCCTCTAGTGAAATAAGACTTTGGTTTATTCCGCAAGTGATGAAACTATTGGATGGGACTGGACTTTTGGGATGTAAAGTCGTCGGAACCCATTGTCAAATGAATCGAACTGCTGTCGTATCGTATTGAGAAAGGGGGGAGGGGGTTGCTTCTGAAACTGCACAAAGAGCAAGAAGGCGGCATCGTATTGGAGGCTTCACTTATACTGCCTTTGTTTCTGGCTTTTGTAGTCGGTCTCGTGCTATTCATTCAAATTGCTGTTGTCGAAATGGCTATGCAGTCAGGCGTGTCCGAGGCGACGAAGACTATCGCGGGTCAACTGTACCCCGTTCGGATTCTGGTGCAAGAAGCCCAATCGAGATACGATCAAAGCCGTGCAGCAGACATGCTTAATGCTGTTGTGGGACAAGTCCAATCAGCACGGAACCATGTGACGAGTGCGGAGGATTATGCTGATGAGTACGCTGCCTATATACCAGATTCTCTTCTGGAGCTCGTACGCTGGGAAAAAGAGAAACGGGAGCTTGGCGAAGGCATGGCACAGGATGAGCTGAACGGACTCTATGAAGATCATGTGAAACCGCGAATACTCGCGGTCTTTACACCCATTGTGTTTGCGTTTTGTGACGCGTCTATCGTCGATAAGAATAACTTTAAAGTCATCTCCGTAACGTTACCGAGTATGGAACAAGGCGGTGAGGCTTTCTTTGGGATCGAAGCGCAACTGACCTATAAGCTGCCCATTCCTTTTATAAGTCAAACGATTGTATTGAAAAAAAGGGCCTATGAGCGGGCTTGGGTAGGGACTTGAACCGAAGGGAGGAGTACCAATATTATAGTGATCTATGGTCTATTTATAATTTTTATCGCGATTGCATTTGTAATTGATGTTCGTCATTCAAAGCTGCCTAATACGTTGAACCTGTGTGGAACATTCGTCGGCGTATTGTTCCACACAGGGACTCAGGGCTGGAACGGTTTGCTTTTTTCGCTCATTGGTGCGTGTACGGGCTTTCTCATCCTACTCGTGTTGTATCTTTTAGGTGCTTTGGGCGCAGGGGATGTCAAGCTTTTTTCAGCTATCGGGGCTATGATGGGTGTTATGTTTGTCTTACAAACGCTAATTTACTCGATTTTATGTGCAGGATTAATTGGACTTATTCTATTACTCATAAAGAAACAAATGAGAGCAACTGGTCATAAGCTTGCTATGTGGCTCATATCAATTATTGCTCACAACAGGCTCGAAACATTACGTGAGATCAAGCATCAGAAACATATTAAATTTCCCTTTATGTACGCCGTTTTTCCTGCTGTACTTGTCACTTGTTATTATTCTTTACTTTGATAGGAGGTGGTTGTATGACGCAAGAAGTATTCGGACTTCGGTATGAGTTTGTTTATCGACATGGGCATCATATGGAGTTGTTCAAGGAAGGTGGATTAGCAGCAAGTGAGCTTTCCTCTTTACAAATACGCATGTTAGAAGCCAATCAAGTCCCAAGGCTGCTGCCGCTCGATATTCATGAGGTGGATGCTAGCCTTCGTCTTCAGTATAGATTGTCTTCCAAACGCATGCTGACGCATGTTCTGAAGGTGGATGCGTTCTCGATCTATCACCTTGCCAAATTGATATATGCGATTGTATGCACACTCGATGAGAGTAAGAATTACATGCTATACGAAATGAATTTCGTGTTAAAAGATAACTTTATATTCGTTGGACAGGATTGGTCGGATGTTTATCTGACCTATGTTCCGTTAGACATGCAGCATGACGGAGATGATATCTGTGCAGCAATCGATTCGCTTCTCAGAAAGCTTATCGTACATGTTGGTGAAGGGGAGCAGGATCAACTGCAAACTTGGATTTCTACGCATATGACTAAAAAGAGTTTACTTGGGTACAAGGAAGCGTTATTAAAGCTAATGGACGAGCCGATTCAAATGCGAAATCCAACAACTGCAACTGCTGTGCAAACTGAACCCGTTGAAGAAGCAATACCAGAACTCAGTTTACCTAAAGCACATTGGAAGCGGGATGAAGATACCGGGATACAACTTAGTATTCCCAACTTGGATAAACCTGATCACAGTCCCCTATCATTCATTCCTCTTAATCAGCGAGCACGATGGATGACAACCGCTCTAATACTCATTCTATCTGCCTTCCTCTGGCACCAATACGTGACGTACCCTTCGACTAGTACCCTGCAGCTAATTGCTGGAATCACGTTGTTACTAGGAGATGTAGGCTTTGTTCTGCTTTGCATGGGCCGACCCGTGTTCCCACACGTCACACCAAAACCCGATTACGCTATCTCGAGTGATGCCTCAACGATCGCGGCGACTCCCATGGATATGACAAACTACTATCAGAATCTGCCGATGCATACAACCCTGCTCAGCCCTTCAAAATCAAATGACACTGAGTTCCTTGGGAATTCTCCAAAGCCAATTCCGCTCGGACCTAGATTGGAATTTCAAGTAGAAGGTAGTAACCAATCCGTTCCGGTCAGCAGTGACGTTTTTACAATTGGCAGGGGGGATTCAAGCAGTAAGGTTGACTACGTGATGGAAATAGCTGGTGTTTCTAGAATCCATGCGGAAATTATACAAACGACTAATGGCTATCAGCTTCGTGATGCAGGCTCTACCAACGGTACCTATCTGAACGATCTCCCTTTGGTTACTTATCAAGCCTATCCGCTAAAAGATGGGGACATTGTGCGAATTATTCGACAAGAAATGACTTTTCGGCTCACATAACAAATAGTTCTACTTCCTGTCTGCCTTGAGCAGTGGTATAATAAGAAGTCGCGAGAAAAATACGTGATTATCTTAGAACTAGACAGGGGTTTGGTTTTACAAAATGAGTCTGTTAACCATTGAAGATTTAAGCCACAGCTTTGGCGATCGTACATTGTTTAAAAATGTGTCTTTCCGCTTACTTGCTGGTGAACGTGTTGGTATCGTTGGAGCAAATGGCGTGGGGAAATCCACGTTGATGAATATATTAACTGGTAAGCTTCTGAAGGATACAGGAAAAGTAGAATGGACGCCGAGAGTCCACTATGGTTACTTGGATCAGCATTCCGTGCTAGCCGCAGGTAAAACGATCCGCGATATTTTGCGTGATGCGTTCCTACCTTTGTATGAAGAAGAAAAACGAATGATGGCGATTACTGATAAAATGGGTGATGCCACGCCTGAGGAGCTTGAAGCTCTGCTCGAGGAAATGGGCGAAATTCAAGAGCGTTTGGAAATCGGTGATTTCTATCTACTTGATGTGAAAGTCGAGGAAATGGGTAACGGATTAGGTTTGAATGCAATTGGATTAGATCGTGATGTAACTTCACTTAGCGGTGGACAGCGGACGAAGGTTCTCTTAGCTAAGCTTTTATTAGAAAAGCCAACCGTCCTTCTACTCGATGAGCCTACCAACTACTTAGATGTGGAACATATTGAGTGGTTGAAGATGTACTTAAAGAATTATCCGTATGCTTTCATGTTAATTTCACATGATACGGAATTCATGAACGATGTTGTTAATGTTGTCTATCATTTGGAGTTTTCCAAATTGACGCGTTACACAGCGAACTATGAGAAATTCCTTGATATGGCTGAAATGAACAAAGCGCAGCACATTGACGCTTATGAGAAGCAGCAGGAATATATTAAGAAGCAAGAAGATTTCATCGCGCGCAACAAAGCGCGGGCGTCAACTTCAACCCGCGCAAAGAGCCGAGAGAAGCAGTTGGATCGAATTGACCGCATCGAGCGTCCGGAAACGGCTATGAAGCCTACTTTCGTATTCAAAGAATCACGTTCAAGTGGTAGAGTAGTATTTGAAGCGCAAGATTTGGAAATCGGCTATGATCGTGCCTTGCTTCCAAGGATGAATGTGACGATTGAACGTGGTGAGAAAATTGCTATCGTTGGTTGTAACGGCGTCGGGAAATCCACCTTATTGAAGACGATTCTTGGCAAAATCGAGCCTTTCAGCGGTAAAACGTATCGCGGCGATTATTTAAGCCCTGCTTACTTTGAACAAGAAGTCAAAGCGCCAAGTATGACGCCGATTGATGATGTATGGAATTCCTTCTCTTCCATGACACAGAACGAAGTCAGAGGAGCACTTGCGCGAGTAGGGCTCAAGAATGAGCACATCACCCGTGCGATGAGCATGCTGAGTGGTGGCGAGCAAGCGAAAGTTCGTCTTTGCAAACTGCTTATGCAAGAAAGCAACTGGTTGTTATTCGATGAGCCTACGAACCATTTGGACGTCGTAGCCAAAGAAGAGCTTCAACGCGCATTGAAAGAGTACAAAGGCACTGTACTACTTGTATGCCATGAGCCTGAATTCTATGAAGGCTGGGTAACACGTGTTTGGGACGTTGAGGAATGGTCCGCGAAAGTAACTAACTAATCATATCGGAGGAGATAACGATGTTAACGCACGTTGTGTTTTTTAAGCTCAAAGATCGCAGTCCTGAAGCCGTGGAAGTAACCAAAGCTGTTCTTACGAACATGGAAGGTAAAATCCCGGTATTACGGCATATTGAGGTTGGGACAGACATTCTACATTTAGAGCGTTCTTACGATATCGCACTCATTACGAAATTTGATTCGCTAGATGATTTGAAGGTTTACGATACTCACCCTGTGCACGAAGAAGTCAAAGCTCATATGAAAACAGTTCTTGATGGAACGTCCATCTGTGTTGATTTTGTAAGCTAATCCACGTTTGAAAAACATAGGAGAACAGTGTAGTATCCTTAGAAGAGGCTGGTTCTTGACGTAGTCAGGCCCCCGCAAAATTCTTAGGCTGCACTGTTTTTTGTGTGTTTAGCGCAAAACTATATGTACATAGACATGGGAGAGGAATCCAATTGAAGTCCAAACTAAATAGAGCTTATATGACCGAAGTACTTGAAATGCTCTTGCGGACTCCTAGTCCGACAGGATACACACATCACATTATGCAAAAAGTTGAGCTTGAAGTGAGTAAGCTTGGCTTCGGGCTTTCTTATACGAATAAAGGCTGCGGCATCGTAACCATTCCTGGTACCCATTCCGATCGCGTAATTGGCATCTCGGCACATGTGGATACGCTCGGCGCGATGGTGCGTTCCATTAAAGACAATGGCACTTTGAAAATTACTTCTCTTGGTGGGTTTATGATGGGTGCTATCGAGAATGAGTACGTACAAATTCATACGCGGGATGAGCAAGTGTATGACGGCACGATTCTTACCTCAAGACCATCCGTGCATGTGTACGAAGACGCGAGAGAGTATAAGCGCGATGAAGCGAATATGGAAGTTCGTATCGATGAACTTGTTAGCTCCAAAAAGGATGTGCAAGCGCTCGGTATCCGTGTTGGCGATTTCATCTCTTTTGATCCGCGTGTTCAAGTGAAGGACAATGGCTATGTGAAATCACGCCATTTGGATGATAAAGCTAGCGTAGCGTCCTTGTTCGGCCTTTTGAAGCTGATGAAGGAGCAAGGCATACAGCCTCACTATACGATCAAAATGTTCTTTTCCAATTACGAAGAGGTTGGTCATGGCTCATCTTTTATTCCAGAGGATATTACCGACTTTATCGCTGTGGATATGGGCGCACTCGGGGACGATTTAAGTGGCAGTGAGCGTGATGTTTCCATTTGTGCGAAGGATTCGTCAGGTCCTTACGACTATGCGATGACGTCGCAAATGATAGAGCATGCCGAGAAGCTTGAAATCGGCTATGCCGTGGATATTTATCCGCGCTATGGCTCGGATGCATCGGCGGCGCTTCGAGGCGGCCGAGATATTCGCGCTGCGTTAATAGGGCCTGGTGTTCATGCGTCACATAGCATGGAGCGAACGCATATGGATGCTGTAGTGAACACTGCAGCCCTTCTTGCCGCGTACATCATGGAGCCGGTGCAAGGATGAACATTCTAAGTGCGGTCGATATAACCAAAACCTACGGCGACAAGGTGCTTTTCGATGATATCTCGTTCACACTGAACGAGAAGCAGCGTATCGGCCTCATCGGCGTGAACGGCACAGGCAAGTCCACGCTGCTGAAGATGCTGGCGGGTCTGGAAACACCAGATCGCGGCAAGCTCGTGCACGCGAATCATTTCCGCGTGGAATACTTGCCGCAAAACCCAGAGTTCGATCCGAACTCCACGGTGCTTGAGCAAGTATTCCACGGCGATTCGCCGCTCATGAAGACGCTGCGCGACTATGAGCTGGCCCTTGCGGAGCTGGAGCTTGACGCCTCCAGCGAGAAGAAACAAGCGCGCCTATTCGCTGCGCAGGCGCGCATGGATGAGCAAGGTGCATGGGAAGCGAGCACCTTGGCCAAAACCGTGCTGATGAAGCTTGGCATCAGCGAGTTCGACAAACCCGTCGGCCTTCTGTCCGGCGGTCAGCGCAAACGCGTCGCCATGGCGCGCGTTCTCATTCAACCCGCCGATCTGCTCATCCTCGATGAGCCGACGAACCATATTGATAACGAGACGGCCATCTGGCTCGAGGAATTCCTCAGCAAGTGGCGCGGCGCCTTGCTGCTCGTTACCCATGACCGGTACTTCCTAGAGCGGGTCACCACCCGCATTCTGGAGCTGGACCGAGGCAAGATCTACAGCTACGAGGGGAACTACGAGTGGTTCCTCGAGAAGAAGGCAGAGCGGATGGATTCTGAAGCCGCTAGTGAAGATAAGCGGCAGAATCTTCTCCGCCGCGAGCTGGCTTGGCTCCGTCGCGGCGCGAAGGCGCGCACGACGAAACAGAAGGCGCGTATCAATCGCGCCGAGGAACTTCGGGACCGCCAGGTGGATGGTCCCGGTGACAAGCTCGACATGGCGCTGGCAGGCAGCCGCCTTGGCCGCAAGGTGATGGAGCTCGACACCATCACCAAGGCCTTCCCGGGCGGAAAGCCGCTGCTCAGCGGCTTCAGCTACATCGTGATGCCGAAGGATCGTCTCGGCATCATCGGTCCGAACGGCAGCGGCAAATCGACGCTGCTTAACATGCTCGCCGGGCGTATTCAGCCCGACAGCGGCACGATTGAGACCGGCACAACGGTGAAACTTGCCTACTATACGCAAGAGAATGTCGCAATGGATGAGAAGATGCGCGTGATCGAATACATTAAGGAAGCCGCGGAGCAGATTCGCACGTCGGATGGTGAGACCATTTCGGCCGCACAGATGCTAGAACGCTTCTTATTCTCTCCTAACCTGCAATGGTCGCCAATTGGCAAGCTTTCAGGTGGAGAGCGTCGCAGACTTTATTTGTTACGTACCCTGATGGGGGAACCGAATGTTTTGCTCCTCGATGAGCCGACCAATGACTTGGACATCCAAACTTTGACGATACTGGAAGATTATCTGGATCAATTCTCAGGGGCTGTCATCACAGTTTCCCATGATCGCTACTTCTTGGATCGAACCGTTTCTCATTTATTTGCTTTTGATGGGAATGGTGGAATCGAGCCGTTCATCGGTACGTATTCGGATTACTTGGACGATAAGCGTGAACAAGAAGAGGCGGAGCAAGCTCGGAAAGAAATTATTCGCCAAGCGAGCTCGAAAACAGCAAGCAACAGCTCATCTGCTTACTCTTCACCTTCAAGCGCAAGCTTAGCGCCAACAACGAATCGCCCCAAGAAGCTGACGTTCAAAGAACAGAAGGAATGGGACGAAATCGAGAACACAATAGCTGCCCTAGAGGACAAAGCGGATAGCTTGAAAAAGCAAATCGAAGCCTCTGGAAGTAACTTTGATCTCGCTCGCGATCTGTATGAGCAAGAGCAACAAACCGCTGCTGAGCTCGAAGCTGCGATGGAAAGATGGACTTATTTATCAGAGTTAGTAGAAGAAATAGAACGAAATAAGTTATGATAGTAGTAGTAGTTCACATGATTTAATAGAAAATATAATAAAGGTAGGTATAAAGACCCCATGATTAGTGTAAATAACGTGACGCTTCGTTACGGCAAGAGAGCCCTATTCGAAGACGCCAATATTAAATTCACACCAGGAAATTGCTACGGCTTGATCGGAGCGAATGGTGCAGGTAAATCGACATTCCTCAAAATTCTTTCCGGCGAGATCGAGCCTAACACAGGCGAAGTTAACATCACGCCAGGTGAGCGTATGGCTGTCCTCAAACAGAACCATTACGAGTTTGATGAAATCGAAGTTTTGAAAACTGTTGTTATGGGTCACGCACGCCTCTTTAAAATCATGGAAGAGAAAGACGCGCTTTATGCGAAAGCGGATTTCTCCGAGGAAGACGGCATGAGAGCGGCTGAGCTGGAAGGCGAATTCCAAGATCTAGACGGCTGGCAAGCAGAATCCGACGCAGCCGAGTTATTGATTGGTCTCGGAATCCCGACATCCATGCACGATACGAAAATGAAGGATCTTGACGGTAACGAGAAAGTTCGCGTGCTCTTGGCACAAGCTTTATTCGGTAACCCGAACATTCTTCTTCTCGATGAGCCTACCAACCATTTGAACTTAGAGTCCATTCGTTGGCTGGAGCACTTCTTGTCCCGTTTCGAAGGCACAGTTATCGTGGTATCACATGACCGTCACTTCCTGAACCAAGTATGTACGCATATCGCAGATATCGACTTTGGTAAAATCCAAATGTACGTTGGTAACTATGACTGGTGGTATGAGTCCAGCCAATTGGCGCTTCGTTTGACACGTGATGCGAATAAGAAAACGGAAGAAAAACGTAAAGAGTTGGAAGCCTTTATCGCGCGCTTTAGTGCGAATGCCTCCAAATCCAAGCAAGCGACTTCCCGTAAAAAGCAATTGGAGAAGCTTACGCTTGAAGATATTCGTCCATCCAGCCGTAAATATCCGTTCATTCACTTCAAAGGTGAGCGTGAAGCAGGTAAGCAGTTGCTTGCAGTTGAAGGCATTTCCAAAACGATTGATGGTGTTCAAGTATTAAATAACGTAACCTTTACGATTAATAAAGGGGATAAAGTCGCTTTCGTTGGCATAGACGGAATTGCGAAAACGACGCTGTTTAAGATTTTGATGGGCGAAATGGAAGCAGATAGCGGTACATTCTCTTGGGGGATTACGACTTCTCAAGCGTACTTCCCGAAAGACAGCCAAGATTATTTCAACTCTGATTTGACATTGGTAGACTGGCTTCGTCAGTACTCCAAGGATCAAGATGAGTCATTCCTTCGCGGATTCCTAGGGCGCATGTTGTTCTCTGGTGAAGAGGCGTTGAAAAAAGCGAATGTGCTTTCCGGAGGAGAGAAAGTGCGTTGTATGTTCTCCAAAATGATGCTAAGCGGAGCCAATGTATTGATCCTTGATGAGCCTACCAACCATTTGGATTTGGAGTCTATTACGGCGCTGAACAATGGGCTTGTTGATACCGATTGTACGATCCTATTCGTATCGCATGACCATCAGTTCATCCAAACGATTGCAACACGCATTATGGAGCTTACGCCTAAAGGCCTTATCGATAAGATGTTTACGTACGATGAGTACCTGGAAAGCGATGATGTAAAAAAACAACGCGAGATTCAATACGCATAAATAAAAAGTGAAAAGCGCCCTGAAGTGTTACTCTCAGGGCGCTTTTAGCTACACAAAGTGTTGTCTAGCTGCCGCCGGTGCGACGGCGTTGATTATTTACTTTTTTGGTCATTTGGCTTTTCGCGGTTTGATTACCATTCCCAGCTGCTTTCGGATTAGCACGGGCTGCTGCTTGATCTGCTTGCTTCTGAGCTAGCTTTGCTTTAATCGCATCGGCTAAGCTGACTTTTTTGACACTTTGCGGCTCGACCTGGTCGGCTTGTGGGGCTTGAGGCTTGTCTGACATAAGAACACCTTCTTTACGTGGTATATCCATAGTATAATCGAATCAAAGAAAAGATGAAAGAAGGTGTGTGGGGATGTTTGATCCGACGATCTATGACAATATCAAAGTCGTGCTCGAAGGAGCCGTCTACGATTTAGACTTGGAAGGAAAAATCATCATAACACGAAGAGAAGATTTAATTGACTTGTCCTCGATGTCTCGCACATTTGCTATAGAATTTGCACGGCAAGTAGGGCTCCCTAATAAAGCAGAAATCTATTTGCATGTTCATTTGAGTGATTTGGCTGCGGAAATTCTTGAAAATCCTACGGTTAAGCCTGGCTGTACGTTATTGATTAAGCTTCACACGCATGTGAACGATCCAGAATTAGATTGCCCGATGATCGAAGCACAATTGAACGCTATTTGGGAGCAACGTCCGCGAATTACGCAGCAAATTTCGTATCTATATGGGGAACAACCTGAGGAGTACCGCAATCTCATAACGTTATCCTTTGGCCGGAAAATTGATGAGAGCCACCTCGATGACTTTTCTGATCTGATCGACTACGCCTTTGATAGCTTGGCGTTGCTAGATGAGCGAGGGACATTGTGATGCAAGAATTATCTCAACAAGAACTGCAAGACAAAGTAGGTCATATCGAAGTATCCTTCGCCGTCTTTATGTACACGCCATTATGCGGCACATGCAAGGTAACAGAGCGTATGCTAGACATTATTCTAACGATGAAGCCAAATCTGCCGCTTGTGAAATGCAATATTAATTTTCTGCCGCAAATAAGCCAAGAATGGCAAATCGCTAGTGTCCCGTGTATTGTTATCATTGAACCAGGGAAAGAGAAACAGATGATGTATCGGATGAAATCCGTGGATGAGTTATATCGAAGGCTAATGCCATTAGTAGAACAAGATTAGGAGTTGAGTATCGATGAGTTTTCAAATCGGTGACCGCGTTATTGCTGAGTATAAAACAGGTGTTTATTTCGGTGAGGTAGTTGAATTGACCTCCAGCATGAAGGCGGCTGTGCGTATTCTTGCCGTGAAGGATCACCCAACACAAGGAGATTTACATAATCCGATGGATCCAAGCGTAGCTTTTTTTCATCAAAGACGGGCATTATCTCATCAAGAGATTGCGTTAATGCCGCTTGCAACGATTCGTCCTTATGCGGGTGAGGTGCCAGATTATCAAGTATCTCTGAAGAGAGCGCTATTGGCTCAGATCGATAAGCTGTCGGACATGGAAGCATGGGCCCGACGCTCTCTGCAGGAGCTTGATCAGCTGAATAAAGAATATTTTCCACCGTCCAATTAGGAAACTTCTAGGTACAACTTGGTGCCATCATTGTATTTGAAAATAGCGACATCACCAATGATCTCGATCATCGAGATCATTTTTAATTTTCTCCGAAATTCAAAGTGCAGCTCGTATTCCTTCAATTTAGTCGAGAGTAAATCCATCTGGGAACGTTTATGAGTAAAATTCATCACAGGGATCGATTTATTCTTATAGCGGATCGTGTTTGCTTGCATATTCAAGCCCTCCTTTATACGGATACTTGTTTTCCTTACTTCTTACATTTAGGATACATTTCAAATGTTAAATATGTTCAAGTGCAACTATTAGAAAAGTTTTAGCATTTTATTATATGTGAATAATAGCTCTACAGGGCTAGTTCCGATAAGATAAATTTTAGCGGGGCAGATTCGTGGTTGCGGGGAAAGTTAACCCCATTTATAATAGATAGGATTGTATTCTAACAGGCTCTGGAGGGTCACAGAAATGACTGTAACAAAACCAACTCGCATTGGCATTATTGGCGCCGGAAATATCGGAAACGTTCATATGGAGACGTTCAAAACCTTACCAGGGGCGCAGCTTGCTGGCGTGACGGACGTTTATTTACCGCTTGCTGAAACAAGAGCGAAAGAACATAACATTGAGCAGGTATATGCAAATTCAGATAAATTGTTAGCGGATCCTTCCATTGATGCGGTCGTCATTGCGGTATCGAATGAGTGGCATGCGCCAATTGCGGTACAAGCCTTAGAAGCAGGTAAGCATGTCTTACTTGAAAAGCCGATGGCGATTGATTTAGCTTCCGCTCGTCAAATTGTTGAAGCAGAGCGCAAGGCCGGGAAGATTCTCATGATCCCGCACCAAATGCGTTGGGAAGCAGCGTCAATTGCAGTTAAGGAGCAGGTGGAGAAAGGTGCACTTGGACACATTTATCATGCGAAAGCGAGCTATTTGAGACGTAAGGGTATTCCAGGTTGGGGTACATGGTTTACGCAAATGGAAAAATCAGGCGGCGGTCCCCTAATTGACCTTGGCGTACATATGTTAGATCTAACCCTGTATTTAATGGGGAATCCTAAACCAGTTTCTGTATATGGCTCAACTTATGCGGAGTTTGGACCGCGTAAGCAAGGCATCGGCACATGGGGGGCGCCGAATTGGCAAGGGAAATTTGATGTCGAGGATTTGGCAACGGCCTTGATCAAGTTTGAAAATGGGGCAACCCTTTCCTTGGATGTGAGCTGGGCTGGATTATTGGAAACCGATAATCTGCCAGTTGTTCAGCTGCTTGGAACAGAGGGCGGTGCATACGTGAAAGGTGCGAAAGGAAAGCTTTTTGCAGAGAAATTTGATCGTATCGTTGAAACGGAGCTATCCGCGCCGGCTGCTAATGATGATCCTCGTGCACGTATGGTGCAGCATTTCCTATCAAGTATCGTGAACGGCTCTCAGCCAATCACTTCTGTCATGACGGGTTATACGAATAATTTGATCCTAGATGCGATTTACCGTTCATCGCAATCAGGCGATGAAGTGAAATTGAACTGGGACATCGAGTAGACAGGGGCTGCAAGAAGTGAACTGGGAGTTATTTAGTATCATCGGAACGATCGCCTTCGCAGTGAGTGGTGCGATCGTAGCGATGGAAGAAGAATATGATATCTTAGGGGTCTATGTACTTGGGCTCGTTACGGCTTTTGGTGGAGGAATTATCCGCAACATGCTCATCGGGAAACCGATCGTGCTTCTATGGGAACAAGGCATGTATTTCCAAATCGCTCTGTTCGCGATGACGGTTGTTTTCTTCATGCCAGTGAGGTACATACGGCTATGGAAAACATGGGAAGCATTTTTTGATGCGATTGGGTTAGCAGCATTCGCTATCCAAGGGGCGCTGTATGCGACGAATATGGGGCACCCTTTAAGCGCAATCATTGTAGCGGCGGTTCTAACAGGCATTGGCGGAGGGATGGTTCGCGATGTGCTAGCAGGTCGGAAGCCGTTGGTGCTCAAAGATGAAATATATGCCGTATGGGGCATGCTGGCAGGTGCGTTAGTCGGACTTGGGTGGTCACAAGGGACGTGGCAGTTAGCTATTCTTTTTGCACTTATCGTCATATTGCGCATGTTTTCAGTGAACTACAAGTGGAAACTGCCGAAACGCTCCCTGCGTGATTCTTTGTCGGAATCCACAAGGAGATCGGATTCTTAGTCCATTCCGCATGCTTAGATATCGCCTTTGAGATAGGAGGAGAGTCATTTGGAAACATCTTTAACACAGCAGCAGAAAATTTCAGCAGAAACGATTGCAACGCGAATTATTTCCGTGAAGGAACTGTTGCAAACGGAGTTAGATCTGTACGAAGTATCGAAGGATTCAGAGACCGGTGAGCATTATCTGCATTATGCTTATATGCATAGAGATTTTTCGAATACGGGAGAACCAGAATCCTTTCACTATTTAAGGCCAATCGAGAATGATGATGTGCTTGGGATGATTTTTGGAGAGCAAGGTTATGCCTATCCGGAGCATTGGAAATCCTCCTTTTTACGAAATGGTCCAGAAGGCTTCTACATTTGGTTTGATCCTTCACATGAAGCTCAGCAAACGGAGGATGAGGCCATTGCGGCTGATCTGCTTCAGAAGCTTCGGGCTTTTCATGATCAAGGAAACGTGGATCCGGAAGCTGTTCGTAAGCTTTTAGATGAGATGGATGAGACACGAAAGAAAAACGAATAGATACACGAATATAGCTATCGATAGCTACCCGTAGCTACCCATAACTATCCCACAAAACTGCGAAAGTGCAGCTTTTGTGGGTTTTTTTGCGTAAATAAGGGGAAATGTTTAGTAAAAATAAGGGAATTGGACCATATTAACACTATCATCAAATGAGAATTAGAAAGGGGGACATATATATCATGGACATGGAATCGTATCATTTTGCAAATTTAGGTATACATGAGGAATTAATGCAAGATCTTCGCAATCTCGAATCCCGTATGAAAGAGGAGTTAGGGTACGAAGTTGCACTAATTGCGTATACGAAGGAAGAGGATGGGGTTCAAACAAGTAAGTAAGCAAGCGAGACATACGCAAATATAAAGAGAAATAGGGGGAATGACGATGAAAGCTGTGAAATTGTCAGTCATCATGACGGCTGCATTCGTCGGCTTGACGGGGTGTTCAGCAACACATTCAAACAAACTAGAAAAGGCATCGGTTTCCATTCAAAGTGTTGGTTTATCAGATTCGAGTGGTACCAAGCTGAGTAATAGTACGCTAGACGCCGCAAGCGGTAATCAGATTGAACAAACAACACAAGAGCAATCGCGAGTAGAGGACGACCTGCCGCATCGGAATACGTATTTATCGATGAACCGTGAAGTGGCAGATCAGGTGATGCAAGAGGCCCATCTAGGCGGGACCGCAGTCGCAATGACAGATACGAATATCTACGTAGCTGTTGATATGGGGGAACTCCATGATAAGAGGACGAATGAGCGCGATAAACAATTAAGCAAATATAACGATCCAGCGACAGAAGCGGGTTTGTTCGGCTCAGGCATGGGTGCTCAAATGGATTGGGTATCCGCAAAGCCATTATCTACAGACAGCATCAACGTTATTCGGCATGTGCTAACACGTATTTATCCGGATTCACACATTTTCATCTCGTCAAACGCGCTTTTTGTAAACCGGATGATGTATTATGACATGCAGCAACGCAAAAATAAACGCATGGATACGTACCTCCATGAGTTCAATACCATGGTGCAATATACGTTCAATAGCAGCAAATGAGCAATAAATTTAAGGTTCGTGCCTACTGCAGCTCGAGAATATGTGAGTATGTCTATAAAGAAGATGTGATGGTCGCCATTAATTACGAAACGGCTTACAGTTTAGCGCAGCTATACAACGAATTCCCTTCAAAGCCAAGCTGCCCTTCCTGCGGAGAGGCCATAGCTTTCTACGCACATTCTGTCATCGAGGAGCCTTGGCTTCCGTGAGAGGCTTGACAATTCGCGCTTTCCTGATAATAGTTAGAGGATAATGCAATCAGGAAAGGATTACCTACTCGATGATGACAGATTTAGTGAAGATAGATGCCTTACCTCCAGAAGTCCGCGCAAGTTTGGATGCGTATAATCGGATCATACATACAGCCGAAGACACTAAGTTAATTGGCGTTGCAGCGTATGAAGCGCCAACAGTGGAGCTTCTCACGGATGCGATCCTTTCACTCTTTTTAGGTAAAAATGTGCTGCTGAAGGGGCCAACAGGCTCTGGCAAAACGAAACTTGCTGAGCATGTGTCAGCCGTCTTCAATCAACCGTTGCACAGCGTTAATTGTTCAACGGATTTGGATGCGGAGGCGTTACTTGGCTTTAAAACATTAACGCATGATGAGCAGGGAAGAAGTCAGATTATTTTTATCCCTGGCCCCATCATGAAAGCTATGAAGAAAGGGCATTTGCTCTATATTGATGAGATTAATATGGCTAAGCCCGAAACCCTGCCATTAATAAATGGCGTTCTGGATCACCGCAGATCGATTACTAATCCTTTTACGGGTGAAGTCGTTACGGCGCATCCGAATTTTAGAGTGGTTGCAGCGATTAACGAAGGCTATATTGGTACGGTACCGTTAAATGAAGCATTGAAAAATCGTTTTGTCACGATTGATGTACCTTATTTGCAGGGTGAATTATTGTTTCAGTTATTAAAAAGCCGCTCTGTGTTACGTAATGAGAAGCTTTTGCGTACTTTCGTGCAGCTCTCGGCTGACTTGCTTTCCCTAATCGAAATGGGACAACTGCCCGATGAAGCGGGATCCATCAGAGCACTGTTAGACGCTTGTGATTTGTCGGCGTATATGCCACCGATGCGGGCGGTTACGCGAGCGATAGCGGATAAGCTAGAGGATGAAAGGGAACGTGCAGCTGTGATGAATACGGCTGAAACGTTATTGTAGCCCAATGTTTGTAGGAAGCCTTAGCCGTCTGGATGATAAAATCGATGCCATGCTGCATATGCAGCTGGTTGATTTGGCTCGTTTATTTACGAAACGTGGAAAGCTTGAAGTCGAAGCTGCATTTCACGCGCATTATGATGAGACAATCTCGCAAATGACTGTGAGTCAATTCTGGTGGGATTACCCGCTGCGCGATAAAACGGCTGGCATGAAGAGCGATGTGTATCTCCGTTGTCTTGGCAGCGCTTGGTTTACGGGGAGGGAGGCAATCGGCTCCTACCTGCATTATTGTTCGAGTGCGAGCTTCCCAAAGCTGGCGAATAGCTTATTTGCGCTTTGTGAAGATATGCGCTTAGAACGGATTTGCCGTATGCAACGTCCAGGAATGGGAGCTGTTTTTACACATCGCCATCGCATCCTAGGTGGTTATTTCCAGCATAAGCTCCGAACGCATTTGAGTAAGGGTGAGTTAGCGGATGCTGTGCTGTTATTGGTGTATGGATGGTTTACTGGAAAGTCGTGGCAGACTGAACAGTCTTCTTCTGTGCTTGGAAGCGAGCTATCAGGCCGTCTGGTGGGGCTCTATGAGGTGCTTGAACAGGTGGAAGAAGCGGCGCACACAGCTGAGGTAGCGACTTTGTGTGAACGGATGAACGAGGCGTTCGCAGGTTGGCTGGAGCGAGATGCTGTGGCTGCTTATTTCTGGACGCAGCAAGGCAGCGGCATCGCGGATCCCTTGCCTGCGGATTATAAAGGCGAGCTGAAGCGAGCAAAGCGGCTCGCCAATGATGATGTGCTCCCCGAGCAAGAGGGGGAGCGTCAATTACCAGGCCAAGAGCGGATGCCGACTTGGCATCGTGAGAGCAGCGACCGCAGCCCGGGGCTGCTGCGGTTCGAGCTCGAGCGCGGCGCACGCACCGCCGCGCAGGGCTCTGCGCCCCGTGAGGGCGATGCCGCCGACCAGGCGCTCGCCATCACCCAGGGGCGCTCGCAGCGCGCCCAGCGCACCGGCGCCGCCGCTGAGCGGCGCCAAGGGGCTTCCGTGCCCGCGGCTGCGGGGCACGGGGAGGGCCAGGTCGCCGCGTATGCGACGGCGACCTGGCTCTTGCCTGAACGTCCTACTGCTGCGCAGGAGGACGGGTTCAGGCGCTTGAGCGAGCGCGCAGCGCCGCTCGCGAAGCCCTTGCAGCGTGCGATACGGCGCACGCTGGAGCAGAAGCGGATCGCCCCGCGCGGCGATCGCCTGTTTGGGCGGCTCGATAAGCGGCTTACGCGAGCCGTCACGCAAGAGCTGCCGCGCCTCTTCTATAAGAAGCGCGCGCCGGTACCCCAGCTCGACGCAGCGTTCGCGCTGCTCGTCGACTGCTCGGCGTCCATGTATGACAAAATGGACGAAACCAAGCTCGGTCTCGTGCTATTCCACGAGACCTTAAGAGAATTGCGAATCCCCCATGAAGTCGTGGGATTCTGGGAGGACGCGGACCGCGTCACGGAGCAGGAGGCACCGAACCTGTTCCAGGTTGCGGTGGACTTCGGCTCCTGCCTCGCGGCCTCAAGCGGAGCGGCTCTGATGCAGCTGGAGCCGCAGCAGGACAATCGCGATGGCTTCGCCATTCGCGAGATGACGAAGCGGCTGCTGCGGCGCACAGAGCGGCAGCGCATCCTCCTCGTGTTCTCGGATGGGGAGCCATCGGCAGCCAACTACAATGATGTCGGCATCCTTGATACACACGAAGCTGTTCTACAAGCTAGACGCATGGGTGTCGAAGTGATCAGCGTGTTTCTCGCTAACGGAACTGTGCATGAAACACAGCGGAACGCGATGCGTAATATGTATGGGCGGAGCAGTATCGTTGTGCCGAACGTCGAGGAGCTGCATGAACAGCTCGTGCCAATTTTGCGTAAACTTCTGCTGAAATCGATTACGACATAAACTCCAGTTATTTTATAGGATTTTTCGGTTGTCTCCACGCCAAGAGTAACTTCCAGTAGCTCAATCTGAAGATCTAATCTATCTTTTACCCTCAAAATCCAGTACAATAGATCAGGGTCATTCTCGGTAAATTTCGCTAAACTCCGACAAAGTCGGTTGTCTTACATACGTATCAAACATTCATCGCTTGTACTCATCATTCATTTAGGAGGCATATAATCTCATGTACGGAGCACCGTTATCAAACAAATCCAAAAAAATCATGCTGCTAGGCTCTGGTGAGCTTGGTAAAGAAGTCATCATTGAAGCGCAGCGTCTCGGAATTGAGACAATTGCCGTAGATCGTTATGCGAACGCTCCAGCTATGCAGGTTGCACATCGCAGTCACGTTATTTCGATGCTGGATGGCGAGCAGCTTCGTGCGATTATCGAAAAAGAGCGTCCTGATCTCATCGTACCCGAAATTGAAGCGATTGCGACTTCTGTTCTTGTCGACCTTGAAAAAGAAGGTTACCGCGTTATCCCAACGGCGACAGCATCCCGTTTAACGATGGACAGAGAAGGTATTCGTCGACTAGCATCCGAAACATTGGGCTTGCGCACAGCCAAGTATGAATTTGCTAATTGTCTTGAAGAATTGCACGCTGCTGTAGCGGTGATTGGGACACCTTGTGTGATCAAACCAATCATGAGCTCTTCTGGTAAAGGGCAAAGTGTATGCCGCACACCTGAGGGAGTAGAAGCTTCGTGGAACATTGCAATGGAAGGTGGACGTGCGAAGAACGCGCGTGTCATCGTCGAAGAATTTATTCATTTTGAATCCGAAATTACCTTGTTGACGGTTCGTTCTGTCTCAGGGACAACCTACTGTGAGCCGATCGGTCACATTCAAAAAGACGGCGATTACATCGAATCCTGGCAGCCGCATACCATGTCGGAGCAGCAAATTATCGATGCCCAGCAAATGGCCAAGACCATTACTGACGCACTCGGAGGCCATGGGCTGTATGGCGTTGAATTATTCCTGACGGCAGATGGCGTTTACTTCAGTGAAGTCTCGCCGCGCCCGCATGACACGGGTATGGTCACGATGGCAACTCAGGACCTTAGTGAGTTTGCGCTGCATGCGAGAGCTATTCTTGGATTCCCGATTACAGGAGTTCGCTTGCTAACGCCTGGTGCAAGCTACACGCTAAAAGCAGATCGCGAGCAAGTTGAGTATACGATTAGCGGCATTGATGAGGCATTATCCGTTCCGAATACGCAGGTTCGTGTGTTTGGTAAGCCGGAAACTAAAGTAGGTCGCCGTATGGCAGTAGCCCTTAGTTCTGGAGATACGGTAGAAGAGGCACGCAGCCTAGCCAAAGAAGCGGCTAGTAAGCTCACTTTGAATTACAACTAACTGTATGACTGCAGTACGATGTACCATGTCTGAGGTCATTAACCGGAGGCAATCACTATGGAACCCAAAGCAGCAAGACTGTCTCGAACCGTGTTGACAGAAATTATTTTACCGGCGGACACGAACTACCATAACACTGTGTTTGGCGGTCGTGTTATGCAGTATATAGATAAAGTTGCAACCATCGCATCGATGCGTCATTGTCGTAAGAGCGTGGTAACAGCGTCGAGTGATAGCTTGGATTTCTTCGCTCCGGTTAGGCTTGGTGAGGCGATTCAGTTGGAGGCATTTGTCACGTGGACGCATCGCAGTTCGATGGAGGTTTATGTGAAAATTGAGTCGGAGAATCTGCTTACCGGCGAAAAGAAGCACACTGCTACCTCATTCCTTACTTTTGTCGCTTTAGATGAGCAAGGACAGCCATGTCCCGTTCCAGGCATTATCGCAGAGACGGATGAAGAGAAACGGTTGTTTGAATCCGCGGAAGCGCGTTTTACAGCGCGAAAGCTTCGCAAAGAAAAGCGTCTATAAGACTTTGTAGCGCATGTTACAGTCAGCAGTTCCTACATGAGGGCTGCTTTTTTTCGTTGGATAAGAAAGAACACTGGTCGAATATGGGTTATATCTGTTATAAGTGAGTATGGAAACTAGTACTATTGCACAACTTTTTGCTTGCTTATGAAGTCAAATGAAAGAGGAATACATGCCTCCATTTCATTTACGCAGATAAGGATGAAAAATCAGTGGAACTTCTAGACATAAAACAACGATTAGGCAAGCAGTTTCCTTTCTTATATAGGCTCCGCGTCAAGCAGCTTATGTTAAAAAGGCGACTCATCAATCTAAATCCAAAAATCAAATATGCTCAAGGAAGAAGTGCACAGCACCTTACTTACACAGTGAAGAAGCATAAATCGATTTTGCGGCGAGTGCTCGGAAACACGGATCCTATTTTACAAGAAAATAAGATCGTTAACTTGAAAATCGCTCTGCGACAGGTAGATGGGCTGGTGATTCATCCTGGTGAAACGTTTTCCTTTTGGAAGCTTATCGGTGTGACAAGTAAAGAAAAAGGTTATATCGAAGGCCTCATGCTATCGCATGGCGAAGTTTGTGTTGGAACGGGAGGTGGACTATGTCAGTTAGCGAATATGCTATATTGGTTGGCCTTACACACGCCGCTAGTGATTAAAGAAAGGCACCATCACAGCTTTGATCTATTTCCAGACGACCGAAGAGTAATACCATTCGGGACGGGGACGAGTGTGTTTTATAATTACGTCGATTTGCAATTTGTTAATCCGACCCCTAATCGGTTTCAATTTAGTCTTGAGGTTACAGAAGAATACTTAGAAGGCTCGATTCATTGCGATACGGAATTAACTTTCGACTATAAAGTGAAAGAGAAGAATCATGCATTTTATCAAAAGGCGAACAAATGGTATAGAGGGAATGAAATTTGGCGGCAAAAGATCAACAAACAAGATGATTCTCTCGTGGATGAAGAGTTAGTTAACGTGAATCATTCAGAAGTGAAATATATGACGTCAAACGGATCTCAGGAGAACCAATGAAGAGAGAATATGTGAAGGATTTTTTCGTATTCGGGTGGAAGCAGGCCCTTTGCTGTATATTTCCGGTTGTTATATTTATAACATTGGCAGTGTCCAAAGCAATAGCCATACCCTTCGTGCATCGTTATGATTTCATTTTACTCGTGTGCATTCTTGCACAAGTTGTATTAGTGTGGTCAAAGCTAGAGAGTGTAGATGAACTCAAGGTTATTACGGTATTTCACATCATCGGCCTTGGACTCGAGTTGTTTAAGGTGCATATGGGCTCGTGGTCCTATCCAGAGGAAGGTTGGACGAAAATAGCCGGAGTTCCGCTATATAGCGGCTTCATGTATGCCAGTGTGTCAAGTTTTGTGTGTCAGTCGTGGAAAAGATTGGATTTGCATCTCGTCCATTGGCCAAGAACGTCCATTGCGATCCTGATGTCGATAGGCATCTATGCTAATTTCTTTACTCATCATTTTGCGTATGATATTAGGTGGATTCTCATTGCCTTAATTGTGATTCTCTTTTACAAATCCAATATTCGGTTCACGGTCACCACCAAGACCTATCGTATACACACGATACTTTCCTTTATGTTAGTTGCTTTTTTTATTTGGCTTGCTGAAAATATTTCCACCTTTCTTGGCGCTTGGCGCTACCCAGATCAAGAAATTTCTTGGCGAATTGTTCATTGGGGTAAAATTAGTTCCTGGTTTTTGCTTGTCATCATCACGATTATTATCGTGGCGGAATTGAAGCGGATTAAATATCCAGAGCAGGTTGAAGGTGCGCCGCTGAAACGGAGGAAATAGTAGAAGGACAATTCAGTCAAAAGTGAATAAAATACCCCTCAGAGCACTCGTGCTCTGAGGGGTATTCGTCCAATCTTAGTTACTTAGCTCCGCCTTCGGCAAGGATGGTTTCCCAAATTGCGCCTTTACCGTAAAGCTCTTTGTTCACTTTATCCCAACCGCCAAGGTATTCGATATTGAAGAGGCCAGCAGGTGTTGTATAGTTTTTCTCATATTGTTTAGCGACTTCAGGAAGCACAGAGCGGAAGCCTTTATCAGCAAATACTTTCTGTGCATCAGCAGCGAAGAGGTAGTCATAGAACGCTTGAACAGCTATACGATTGCCATGCTTATCAACATTTTTATCAATAATAGCAACTGGATTCTCAATGGACGTTGTGTATTGTGGAATTACTTCTACATATTTCTTGCCGGATTGAATACGAGCAACAAGCTCATTCTCATAAGTGATGATCGCATCGCCAACACCTTTATCGAAGGTAGCTAGGGAATCAGCGCCGCTCTTATCTAGGACTTTGATGTTTTTGTAGATTTTAGCTACAAGATCTTTCGCTACTGCAGGATCTTGCTTACCAGCAGCTTCGGAAATTTTGAGACCAGCACCGTAGACCGCATTGATATCCCATTTTGCTCCACCTGAAGTACTTGGGTTAGGAATGAGAACTTCAACACCTGGCTTAGTCAGATCGGACCAGTCTTTAATGCCTTTTGGATTCCCTTCACGTACTCCAATAGCTGCAATGGAGGTAGTTACGAAACCTTTGTATTTGTTATTTTTCCAGTCGTGTGTGATTAAGCCTTTTTCCACGATTTTTTGAATATCGCCTTCAAGAGAGAGAGGAGCGATGTCTGCTTCGAACCCTTGAATGATGGCTGTAGCTTGTGAGCCGGATGCCACGTAAGATTCTTGGAATTCTACCGTTGTACCGGTTTTCTTTTTATAGTCTTCTTTAAATTTAGGTAGGATAACATCAAAGGATTCTTTCAAAATGGAATAAGCACCGATTGTAATCGTAACTTTACCGCCTTCAGCTTTCGGTGTCGCACTAGCAGCAGCTGTTGTCGCTGCGGCAGTAGGTGCACTTGTACTAGCCGTTTTCGTCGTGCCGGATCCGCAAGCTGTCAGTGCAATACTTGCTGTGAATAAAGCTGCAGTAACAAGGCCAAGCGTTTTGAAATTTTTCATGGTTAACAACTCCCCTTCTTTTCTAAAGCTTATTTTTCCAAAAATCATATGAAAACAGGCTGTGGGTCTTGTTTGGCCTGATTATCAATCCAGGTTGTGCCTGATTGGGTAAATACTGAAATCTGGTGGATAAGGATGTTAACTTCATCGCCAACTTGGTAAATGCGATCTTTCACAGGTTGATAGGCGAAAAGCTTGAATTGACCAGTATTCATTTCCAAATACCAAGAATCCCCGCGGAAGTGAACATGCGTAACCTTGCCTTTTTCACCGGCGGTAGCCAAATGGCCAACGTTAGACGGTCGAACTTCGATATTCTCAGGGCGTATGAGCACATTCACATCAGGAAGCCATTTGCCATCTTGTTGAAGATCAGCAAGCGTAGGGAATCCGACAAGCGGCGAATAAGAGGGAAGCACGTTAGATTCACCAATGAAGGATGCTGCGAATGAGGATGCAGGCTTCGTATAAATCTCCCAAGGACTTCCTTGCTGTTCGATTTTTCCGCCTTGGACCAAAATGATCTCATCGGCGACCTCGATCGCCTCATCCTGATCATGCGTAACAAAAAGAGTCGTTACTTTGAATTCACTGATGAGATTTCGCAGCCAGACGCGAAGCTCTTTGCGGATTTTGGCATCGATCGCCGCGAAAGGCTCATCGAGTAGAAGCAGTCGCGGTTCAGGCGCTAATGCTCTGGCAAAGGCAACACGTTGGCGTTGCCCGCCTGATAATTGATGCGGATATTTCCGCTCATGTCCTGCGAGTCCCATTAAGTTCAACAAATAAGAAACGCGATCCTGAATCTCGGCCTTCGATTTCTTAAGCACCTTTAATCCATAAGCAACGTTGTCAAACACCGTCATATGCTTGAAGAGGGCATAGCTTTGAAAGACGAATCCAATGCCTCTTTCTTGCACAGGGAGGTGAGTGGCTAGCTTACCATCGAAATAAATGTCGCCGCCAGTCGGGGATTCGAGTCCAGATAGCATCCGAAGGATGGAGGTTTTGCCACCGCCACTGGGTCCAATCAATCCGACAAGATGCCCTTCTTGTATTTTAAAATTTACGTCTTTGATCGCATGAAATTCACCGTAATGTTTATTTAGGTTAGTCACTTCAATGTGCATGTGGGGATCCTCCTCCATGGTTTCTCGTTGCTTCACTTCTTCGCTTTAACCACTCTAACGCTAACAAAATCGTGATGGATATAAGACCTAATACGAAAGCAACGCTATTGGCTGCTACAAGCTGGAACTGTTCAGCGTCTTGATAGACGAGTGTAGTTGCTGTTTGTGTTTGATTGATGATATTGCCGGATACAACTAGGATAGATCCGAATTCACCGAGCGACCGAGCAATGGTCAAAATTAACCCATATACGACGCCCCAACGAATACTCGGCCATGTGACCTGGAAGAAAGTGCGCCATGGTCCCGCTCCTAAGGTTGCGGATGCTTCTTCGGACTGTGTTCCGATTTCTTCAAGTAATGGAACTACTTCACGAACCATTAAAGGGAATGTGATAAACATGGTAGCAATAACCATCCCCGGAATCGCATAAACAATTTTCATGTTATGGTCTTCGAGGAAAGCGCCAAGCGCTGTGTTGGGTCCGAAAATCAAGATAACCATTAAACCTACAATGACAGGTGATACCGCAAATGGGAGATCGATCAGGGCATTGATGATCGGTTTCAGATGGCGGGAAATCCAAGAGCCTCTTACAATTTCTAAAGAAATATAAATACCGATAATGGCATTAAGAACAGTAACGATCGTGACGATGATTAGTGATATCTTCATTGCATGTAAGGCTTCAGGACGAACAAGTGCATCTAGGAAGGCACGGGGACCCTCTTCAAACGCTCCGAAGGTAATTCCCAAGAAAGGCAATATAATTAGTAGGAATATAACCGAAAAAGAAATGCCGATTAATAGTCTTCTCATGCTAGCCGCCCCTTTCCGTGAGTCCATACATGGATTCCCCATAAAATCAGGACGGAGAGTGTCAGGAGGACAAGTGAGATGGCAGCTGCGCCTTCTGGATTGTAGTTTTGTGTTTCACCATATATATAGACCGAGGCGACCATCGTTTTTCCAGGTAAGTTACCGGAGATAAGGGAGATGGCACCGAATTCTGCAAGTGATCGGGAGAAAGCGAGCATACTGCCGGCAATCGTACCGGGTAAAAGTGCTGGTAATACGATGCGGTAAAAGGTATAGAACCTATTGGCACCTAGTGTGAAACTCGCTTGTTCTTCCGCTGGATCGATCTGCTCCAATAAGGGTTGAACCGTTCGAACAACGAATGGAAAGGTGACGAAGACGAGTCCGATCACAATGGCGGTTTGATTATAAAGCAGCTTAATTCCCACAGAGTCAAGCCAAGCTCCTAATGGACTTTGTGGTCCTAGTAGGGTGAGAAACATTAAGCCTGCGACGGATGTTGGTAGTGAGAAGGGCAGATCAACCATACTGCCCAGAATGCTCTGTCCTCGGAATCGATATCGGACAAGAACGTATGCAATGATCGTTCCTACCACTGCTTGGATCACCGTAGCGATAATGCTTAACTTTACTGTTAATACAATTGACTTCCATGCTAAAGGTCCTGTGACTTCTTTCCAAAAAGGCTCCCATCCTAACGAAAATCCTTTGACATAGATGGAGGCAATGGGGATAAGAAGAAACACAATTAAGTAGCCTATAAGCACGGATCGAACCGTCGCTTTAAAAACCTTGTTACGCATGGAACACCACCTATCCTCATAAAACATACCAACTTACTTGGTTTTATTAAAATGACTATAACAGCGACAGGATTATTCTGTCAATATGTAATTTGGGAAATAATATGTGATGTCAAGAATTTATCTTTGCATATATTTGCATATAGTAGAAAAGAAAAATGAATCTAGAATTTGCCCTTTATGAGAGGTGCGACAGAACTGGATGTTTACAAAAAATGCTTGGATAATTATGTGAATTGTTCATTGACACCATTATTTTGCCATGCTAAGATGAGTTTATATTCTAATTCCGAGTAAATTCATAAGAATAATATGAGTAATGAAAGGGAGTTACCAGCATGGAGCATGCCATCACGATTCAAAGCGACGATATCGAGTTAGCCGCAACGTTACATTATCCTACACAGCAACCCGCCGCGGTTCAAGCCGATTGTCAGCGTTGGCCCTTAATCATCATTTGTCACGGATTTATTGGGAGTCGAATCGGGGTTGACCGGCTTTTTGTTAAGGCGGCTCGTTTTTTTAGCGCGCAAGGTTATTTTGTTCTTCGTTTTGATTATGGCGGTTGTGGTGAAAGTACGGGTGATTATGGTGCAGGTGGGTTAGATTTCCTCATTGAGCAGACCCGTCGAGTTATTGATTATGGTGTTTCCATTGATTGTGTGGATATGAGTCGAGTTATCCTGCTTGGACATAGTTTAGGTGGAGCCGCGGCAGTCCTGACTGCAGCTAAGGATCATCGCGTGAAAACACTTGTACTTTGGTCAGCTGTTGCGCATCCTCACAACGATATTATGCGAATCGTCGGCAAAAACGAATACGAGAAACTGCCACAAGGTGGCACGATCGATCATCATGGATATAAACTAACAAGTCGATTCTTCGAATCGTTATCACAGCATCAACCGTTTGAGCAATTACGTAAATTTACTGGCGATGTGTTTGTCGTTCATGGTACTGCTGATGAAACAATACCTGTCGATTATGCGCCTTTATATCAGAAGATGTTCTGGCTGCGTAAAGAAGGGCAATGTGACCTAGAGCTCGTATATCAAGCAAATCATACGTACTCGACGACACCTTCAACAACTGAATTGCTGGAGAAAACGGGAGATTGGCTCAATTTTTCATATAAACGAAACAAAGAGTGGAATGATTGGACAATTTAAAATGACTTGGAGGCATTTTCGATGGCGAAACCACTGGAACTAGATGAAGTTTGGGTAGAGCGAATTAAGCAAATTTTGGATGGGTTAGAGTATGGTTCAGTGCAAATTGTTGTCCACGACGGCAAGATTACACAGATTGATAAGACAGAAAGAAAAAGATTTGAAACAACGGCCATCCCGCAAGCTCAAGCAACTTTACAAGCCGTGAAATCAAATAAACAAAAAAGTAAAGTTTAGTTTTCTTATTGCACTTATACTTTGGCCCTCATTCATTAGGAATGGGGGCTGTTTTCATGCGTCAGAAGACGTATACTATAGAGGAATAGAAGCGGGATCTGGAAGGGGAGTCTTATGCGTAAAGGGCACTTTATTTTGGAAGATACGCAGGGAATCAATCACTATGTGTACGAGTGGCTTCCTTCGGAAGACATGGAATTGAAGGGCATTGTGCAAATTGCCCATGGTATGGCAGAAACAGCTGCCAGATATGAACGATTAGCTGAAGTATTAACGAAGAATGGGTACGCGGTCTATGCAAATGATCATTTGGGACATGGACGAACCGCAGGTTCACTTGACGCTGTGGGCAAATTTGGCAAGAATAGCTTCCATGCGATGGCTGACGTAATGGGTCAAATTACGATACAAATTCGTTCGCGATGTGTGGATAACATCCAGTTCAATATACGAGATAAAGAGCGAGATAAGCTGCCGTTATTCATGCTGGGTCATAGTATGGGGTCATTTTTAACACAGTATTATATGGTTTCTCATATGGAACGGAATCCTGAGCATGTGCAAGGAATTATATTGTCTGGCTCGAACGGGAAAGAAGGTGCTGCGCTTCATGCCGGGATTGCGATTGCGACAATGGAAGCCGCATTTCGAGGGGATCATTTTAGAAGCTTGATGTTGACTGCGCTGTCTTTCGGGAACTTTAACGCTCGATTTAAGCCGAATCGCACGGCGTTTGATTGGTTGAGTCGAGATGAACAAGAAGTAGATGCTTATTTAGAGGATCCATATTGTGGCGGCGTCTTTACTTCAGGGTACTTTAGAGATTTCTTTAAGGGTCTGAAAGAAATTCATCAACCCCAGCATTTGAATCGCATTCAGAAGAATGTTCCTATCTATATTTTTTCAGGTGAGGAAGATCCTGTAGGCGGACAAGGTAAAGGTGTGCGCAGACTAATTCATGAATACGAAAAGCTTGGGATTCAAGATATCAGCTATAAGCTGTATCCAGGTGGCAGACATGAGATGTTGAATGAAATTAACCGCGATGAGGTTATGGGGGATATTGTTGCTAGGTTGGATAGTTGGATTGGGAAATAGAAGTAGGTGTTGGTGAAAAAGCTGTTCCGATAGGCCGTAAAAGGCTGGTTCGGAGCAGCTTTTTTTGCGCATAACTAAGCGTTTCGAACAAGTTGAGCACGAATGCCTTCGCGGTCGATTTGGATCCAGTATTCTACGATTCGTTCATTCTCTACGCGATAAACAGCACTGGCAATTTCAATGATCGTTTTGCCCGTAGGCGGGTAGCCATCGACATCACCGATATGCGTGCCGGTCTGCTTCCACCTCACATAGACACGATCCTCTTGAGCGAGGAGATCCTGAACTTCTAATTGAAATGAGCCGTACGAGGCGAGCATCTCTCGTACATGATCAGCGTAATTCGCTGGAGTACGATGAACAGTCGTTTCATTTTCAGCCGTCATTTGATGAGCTAGCACCTGTTCGGCCATGTAGTCATGGGCTGCTTCGGGTTGCTGTCCAGAACGAACTACCTGGAAGAACTGTTGGACGACTTCTCTTGGTAATAATGGCATCAGGGGTTGCTCCTTAAATGAAAAGAATGAGTTATAGGTAGAAACAGTATAGGGGAAGGTGGGGTGAAGTTCAAGATTTACATGATAGTACATTGTGAAACTTTTATGTTGCGCTCAGCGTCTTATTTTTGATATGAGAAATGAGTTGAAAGTAGGAATTAAACTTGAGAAAGTTACTAATTGTGGTCTTAATAATGATGCTAACTAGCTGTAGCCCGATTGAAAGAGTGAAGAAACTGATGCGACTTAGTTCAAATTGTGGGGGGGTTATCGATTGGGTTGATTTTGTAATGATCAATGATATTTCATATGGAGCCAAACAGGAGATCGGCAATCAGCCGATGCTTAAGGGGAAGAAGCTGGGTGAGGTTCAACACCGAGTAGCTGATAATGTAACATGTACCGACTATCAGACGAAGAATGGTGATGCTGCATTTTTACAAGAAGGAACGGAAATTTATGAGATCCAGGGATATTCAGAGAATTTTCGTGTGATGGCAGGGGGGGGAATCTATGAAGTTTCAATAAACCACAAAGCTAAAACCATCGAAGACCTGTATGATATCAAGGGCAAAGTGGCTAAAATCATAATCTCCCGCGATACGCATGATCAGGACATCCGTACGATCGATCCTGCCAAAATAGAAACAATAACGAATTTGTTCCTGAAGCGTGAACGAATTGGCCTCGAAGAAATCTATAAACGCGGTGTTCCTAAAACCACTTATCAATATTTTATGGAATTCATTTTACAGGATGGAACATCAGTAAGGACTAAGTATATGGCTGGAAGTGAGGTGTTCAGTCAAGGAGCATATCTAGGTCCAGAGTTGGAAAAAGAAATGAAAGCGATCACGATGACTGAATGGAATCAATAGATTAATATGGAGATGGTGTATGTACAATGGATAAAACAAAAAAGAACGTAATCAAAATATCTATCCTAATTATGATATTGCTGCTTGCTGGTTGCAAGCCTTTTGGTGCTAAATGCTCGTGCGGTGACCCAGTTGAATTGAACCAGGGAAGGGCTTGAAACATTTGGGAACTCTGACACGTTTATGGTTTGTGTGAGTAGATAAAGTTGGCGGAGTTAGAAGGGGGAGTTGCGGTGAGAAGAGTAATAAGTTTGATCCTGATGACTGTTCTAGGTTTAAGTTTCATGACGATCTTCACTTCTTCGACTGCGTATGCTTGTTCATGTGCTCGCCCCCAAACTGTCGAAGCGCAATTTAGTGGTTCGGAAGCCGTTTTTGCTGGTCGTGCCCTTGAAGTGAAGGAGCAAAGATCCTTAAACGGAAGATTGACGAAAGCAGCGCTGTTCGAAGTAAGCCGCATATGGAAAGGCGGTCCTGAATCTCAAATCATTATTTACACGGGAAGCGGTGGCGGGGATTGTGGATTTAATTTTGAAGAAGGTAAGGAATATTTGGTATATGCTCGTCCTTCTACCATGTATGGAGACAAAGAGTTACTTGTCACTATCATTTGCGATCGGACGGTTGTTTTAGATCAAGCACAAGCGGATCTAGGGGTATTAGGTGAGGGCAAAATTCCAACGAAACAAGTTCATCTTGAAGGTGATCTGAATCGGTTGCATCCCTATGTCTGGGTTGCAATAATTGGAATTGCTGTAATTGGAACGATGATTTTCTTTGTTCGGCGAAGGAAGAGAAAATAATACTTAAAACAAGCCCCCTTCGCGCAGCGCAAAGGGGGCTCGTTGCTGCTGCTGTTTTACGCCAGCAGCTTCCTAAACTCCTCGGTCAGCAGCGGCACGACCTCGAACAGATCGCCGACGATGCCGTAGTCGGCGACTTTAAAGATCGGCGCCTCCGCATCCTTGTTAATGGCGATGATGACGCGCGAAGAGCTCATCCCCGCCAGATGCTGAATGGCGCCGCTAATGCCGCACGCGATGTAAATTTCCGGCGTCACGACCTTGCCGGTCTGGCCGATCTGCATCGCGTATTCGCAGTACCCCGCGTCGCAGGCTCCGCGGGAAGCCCCAACCGCGCCGCCTAAGACGGCAGCCAGCTCTTCGAGCGGCTGGAAGCCATCGGCGCTCCGCACGCCCCGTCCACCGGAGACGACGATCTTGGCTTCAGCCAAGTCGATCGTGCCGGACGTCTTTTTCACGACCTCCCGGATGATGCTGCGCAGGGAGGGGGCGGGGTAGGCAACATCGATGAGCTGTGCTTGACGCGAAGCGTCAGGCTCTGCGGCCGCGATGTTATTCGGTCTTACCGTGACGACCCATGGCGCGACAGGGTCGGTGAACGCTTTCTTCTCGACCGCTTTGCCTGCGTAAAGCGGTCGCGTGAACAGCACGCTATCGCCGCTGCGCTCGATGGCGGTAACGTCGGAGATTTGGCCTGCGGCGAGCGAAGCCGCAGCCAATGGGGCAAGATCTCGGCCCATAGCCGTGTGGCCGAAATACAGTGCCTGTGGTCCTGCAACAGCAGTCACAGCCAACAACGCACTCAAAAACGCCTCTGAGCTATAGCTCTCAAGCTGAGGGTCCTCAACAACATAGATCACTTCTGCGCCATAAGCGGCCAGCTCGCCAGCCAACTCTTTTGTGCCAGCACCTCCGATCAAGACAGCAGAAAGTGTATCACCATCGGCAGCAGAAAGCTGTGCGGAACGTAATGCTTCAAAGGAAACTTGACGAAGCTTGCCACTGCGAGCCTCTGCCACTACGAGAAATTGTTTAGCCATCGATGTAACCTCCCTAAAATAGTATTACTTCGGGGTAATGTTAGATTACTTTGGATTCGTTTCGTAGTGCTTGAACGAGTTCAGTCACTTGACTAGCAAGCTCGCCTTTAAGGATGCGACCAGCCTGACGCTCGGGCGGGAGGGATAAAGCGAGTCGAGTCGTTTTGGCAATAATGACATCTGCGCCTGGAATATCATCAAGGGCTAAGCGTTGAAATGGTTTTTTCTTCGCCTTCATAATGCCAGGAAGTGATGGATATCTAGGCTCATTTAAGCCTTGTTGAGCTGTAAAAAGAGCAGGGAGCGGGACCTCGATCACTTCGATATCGCCTTCGGCATCGCGATGAACGACGGCTTGCGCGCCAGCAATATCCAGTTTTGTAATCGAAGCTACATGTGGCAAGCCGAGGAGAGAGGCTAGTCGAATCGCAACTTGACCTGCCCCATTATCGACCGAGAAGTTCCCGGCTAACACGAGATCCACAGATTGGACACGCAAATACTGAGCCAAAATTTCAGCGATTTCAAACTCATCCCCCAAAATTCGGTCATCGGTGATCAGTACGGCTTCATCTGCCCCCATCGCGAGTGCAGTTCGAAGGGCTTCCGCGGTACGATCTGGACCGATAGAAAGAAGGGTCACTTTACCACCATGTTCATCGCGAAGCCGAATGGCTTGCTCAACCGCATATTCATCGTAAGGGTTAATCACGAACTTCACGCCATCCTCTTGAACGACGCCATCCTGCAAGACGATTTTCTCCTCTGTATCAAACGTTTGCTTCAATAATACAAAAATGTCCATAGTGGGGCTCCCTCCTGAATATACATGAATTAAGAACTTTAACTGGTGGTCGTTGAAGCCATCTTCACGATTCAATGCCTCTCAAGAAAAAATCAAGTGTAGGAACAACCTGAGCCGTTAATGAATATTTCTGGCCGGAAATCAGCCAAGATGTAACGACTTCATCCATGCCTCCGAAAATAAGAAGTCTCACTAGCTTCACATCCAGATCGGGACGGAAGCTGCCGTCAATCTTCCCTTTTTCTAATATATTTTCAATGAGGATAATATATCTCTTGAGAGCAAGGCCAATCTCCTTGCGAAGCTCCAAATCACTCTGGCGAAGCTCAATTTGTGTGAGATAGGCCATATGAATGTTATTTTCCAACTCGCCAAAATGGATTTCACAGATCTTGCGCAGCGCATCCTTCGGGCTGACGCTTTCATCAACTGCACGATTGAACTTCTCAACGAGCTCGCCTAATTTCTCTTGAAAAAGACAAGTTAAGATATCCTCCTTCTTCTTGAAGTAGAGATAAATAGTGCCATCTGCAACGCCGGCTTCTTTGGCAATACGAGAAACTTGGGATTTATGAAACCCGTTTTCCGCAAATACCTTCATCGCGCCTTCGAGAATCGCATAATACTTGTCTGGTTTTTTGCCACTTGTCAAGGGGATCACCTCGGTGTTAGAATACAGTTATTAGTGAATGAATACTCATTCATTTTTGTAATTTCATCATAAAATACGCAGTACGCCTTGTCAACGACTTATTCCGCTTAACAGCAAGTAGGGAGGTTTGTCGGCTTACTCTTCACAATGAAGCATGTTTCTACTCTTTTTAAAAAGGGATTAATGAAATTTGCTTTTTTGTGATTCACGAATGTAAGCGTTAACAATAATGAAATACAAAGGAGGGTCCTCCATGACCGGTACGCTGATTCAGTTTCTCCTTTTTCTGGCGGTTACGGGTTTGGCGCTCTACGGATTCGGTAGGGTTGTATATCATCGTTACTTATATATCCAGCTTGGGAAATCGGTGGATCTGAAGAAGGAAGCTAGCTTAAGGCTCAAGGGATTTGCGGTTCAAGTGTTTGGCCAGACGAAGTTATTGAAGGATAAAAAGAGCGGCATTATGCATATCGTGATTTTTTATGGCTTCATTATTCTACAACTAGGCGCCTTGGACCTTATTTTAAAAGGATTAATTGACCGAGGGTTACCTGTCCCTGGATATGACTACTTTACCTTCATGCAAGAAGTGACGGTTGGGTTGATCGTACTTGCCATGGGCTACGCGACCTATCGCCGGTATATCGAAAAGCTTAAACGACTTAAACGAGGCTGGAAGCCAAGCGTTGTTGTGTTTTTTATTATGTTCTTGATGTTATCCGTTGTCGTAAGCGGAGGGTTTGAACGAGTGCGAGAGGGTCTACCAGCTTCCGGCTTCGCCCCTCTGACATCGGTGTGGGCTGCTTTATTTGAAGGAATGTCAACTTCAGCGGCAACAGTGGGATTCTATGCAGGCTGGTGGATGCATCTGCTGATTCTGCTCTCTTTCCTCATTTATGTGCCGCAGTCCAAGCATTTTCACATTATTACCGCTCCGATCAATATCTTACTTCGGCGCACGGAGCCAACAGGTAAACTGGCTTCATTGAATCTAGAGGATGAAGAAGCGGAGTCATTCGGTGTTGGCAAGATTGAGGATTTTACGAAAAAGCAGATGCTGGACTTCTACTCCTGTGTAGAATGTGGTCGTTGTACGAGCGTATGCCCCGCCAATACGACAGGCAAGCTGCTGTCACCGATGCATCTGATTACGAAGCTGCGCGATCATTTGACGGAGAAAGGGGCAGCCATAACTTCGAGATCTCCTTGGGTGCCTGCCATGGTGTTCGCGCCAGAATCGCAGGGTAACCCGCTGGAGGTTGAACTCATCGGAGGCGTGATCACCGAGGAAGAGCTTTGGGCTTGCACGACTTGTCGTAACTGTGAAGATCAGTGTCCAGTCGCGAACGAGCATGTGGATAAAATCATTGATATGCGCAGGCACTTAGTGCTCACGCAAGGGAGTATGCCGCATGACGGTCAGCGAGCCCTTCAAAATATTGAGAGACAAGGCAACCCTTGGGGCATCTCACGTAACGATCGGGTGAAATGGGTCAAGGAAGTGGATCCTGATGATGCACTTCAGGTGCGAACCGTCAAAGAAAATCCAACCTTCGAGTACTTGTTCTTCTTGGGTTCGATGGGCGCATACGATAATCGCAGCCGCAAAATTACGCATGCATTCGTGAAATTAATGAAGGAGGCTGGTATTTCTTTTGCCATATTAGGAAATGAGGAGAAAAATTCCGGTGACACTCCGCGTCGGATGGGGAATGAGTTCCTGTTCCAGCAGCTGTGTGCGGATAATATCGCTACTTTTCAAAAGTATAAGGTTAAGAAAATCGTCACGACATGCCCGCATACGTACCACACGTTCAAAAAAGAGTATCCCGAATTTGGCTTAACCGCCGAGGTTTTTCATCATACGGAACTGCTGGACCTGTGGGTAAAAGAGGGACATTTGACTCCGCGATATGAGGTTAATGAGCGCATAACGTACCACGATTCCTGTTACTTGGGTCGTTATAACGAGGTGTATGAGGAGCCCCGAAATGTGTTGCGGGCGATTCCTGGCGTGGAACTTGTGGAACAAGCAAGATCTCGCGAAAACAGTATGTGTTGTGGAGCCGGCGGAGGCATGATGTGGATGGAGGAAACGGCGGGTACTCGCGTGAATGTGGCGCGTACGGAGCAGCTTCTGAGTGTCAAGCCAACGGTGATCTCCTCGGCGTGTCCATATTGCTTAACGATGGTGGAGGATGGCACGAAGCTGAAGGAAGTAGAGGAACAGGTGAAAGCGAGAGATATCGCGGAGATACTGGCACAATCGGTATTTGGTTGAAAACTTAAGTAATGCTTACGAAGTTAGTTTTTCTAACGAAAAACTTTGAGGAGATGATCTCATGACAACTATTCGAACGGCAGCGGTAATCGGCTCGGGTGTAATGGGTTCCGGTATTGCTGCGCATTTAGCCAATGTAGGTATTCCTGTTATATTGCTAGATCGTGTCCCAGACCAGCTAACGCCGCAAGAGGAAGCAGCGGGTCTTACGCTAGATCATCCTAAAGTTCGGAATCGTTATGCTGTCAGTGCCTTGGATAAGCTTGCGAAAACAAACCCTGCACCTCTATACAGCGAAGCTTTTGCCTCGCGTATAACGCCAGGGAATATCGAGGACGATTGGGCGAAGCTGAGTGGAGTAGATTGGATCGTTGAGGTTATTATTGAAAATCTGCAAGCTAAGCAAGAGCTTATCGCACGAATTGAAAAGGTTTGGAAGCCTGGAACCATCGTTTCGTCGAATACATCGGGGATTTCGATTAATGCTATGGTTGCAAATGCTGGACATGAATTTAAGAAAAATTTCTTAGGGACTCATTTCTTTAATCCACCGCGCTACATGAAATTATTGGAAATTATTCCGAGTGAGCAGACAGATCCAGCGATCATAACCTTCATGAGTGATTTTTGTGAGAAAAAGCTTGGAAAAGGCGTTGTGCAGGCCAAGGATACGCCTAATTTTATTAGTAATCGGATTGGTACTTACGGGCTGCTAATTACGTTAAGAGAAATGCTGGCCAAAGGGTATACGGTTGAAGAGGTAGATGCGGTTACAGGACCTGCCATGGGGCGGCCGAAAAGCGCTACCTTCCGTACACTGGATCTCGTTGGACTCGATACCTTCGTACATGTGGCGAACAATGTCTTTGATTTGGTAACGGATCCGATTGAAAAGGATGTTTTCGATCCACCCGTACTCCTGAAGGAGATGGTGGCCAAAGGGTGGATCGGCGAGAAGCAAGGTCAAGGTTTCTATAAGAAAGTGAAGTCTGCTGAGAGCAAGGAAATTCAGGCATTGAATTTAACGACGATGGAATATACGGTTAGTCGTAAAATCAGTTCAGCTTCCTTAGAAGCCTCTAAACAGGCAAAGGGGACAGTCGCAAAGATTAAAGCATTGTTGGGTACGAAGGATCGGTACTCGGAACTGGCGTGGAACATTTTGAAGCCTGTTCTCCTCTATGCGGCTGAGACATGGAATGAAATTTCAAACAACATTGTGGACATTGATAATGCGCTCAAGTGGGGCTTTAACTGGGAGTTGGGACCTTTTGAGACGTGGGATGCGATTGGCTTGAAGCGTTCCGTGGAACGTATGGAGGCAGAGGGCAGTACTGTGCCTGAGTGGGTAAAAGCTTGGATTGCTGCGGGTCATGATAGCTTCTATGAGCGAAAAGAGGGTCGCATCTTTGCGATTAGGAATGAAGAGCTACAAGAGCTTGAGGAGAGACCAGAGATCATTTCGCTAGCGGCGCTTAAACAGCAAAACAAAGTCATTCGCTCGAACAGCGGAGCGAGTTTAATTGATATCGGCGATGACGTGGCTTGCCTGGAGTTCAACTCCCCGAACAATGCGATCGGTGCTGATATTCTCACGATGATTCAGCAGAGTGTTGATGTGGTACGTAGTAATTATCGCGGATTGGTCGTTGCCAATGAAGGCAAAAACTTCTGCGTTGGCGCCAATCTCATGCTGTTGCTGATGGAAGCGCAGGATGGCGAGTGGGATGAAGTGGATGGCATCATTCGATTGTTCCAGAACGCCATGCTGAAGCTGAAAAGACTGGATAAACCTGTAGTCGCTGCTCCACATAAAATGACGCTCGGTGGTGGCGTAGAAGCCTGCATGCCGGCGGATCAAACGATTTTCTCAGCGGAAACGTACTACGGACTCGTTGAAACAGGTGTAGGTCTCATTCCTGCTGGAGGCGGCTGTAAAGAGTTGGCTTTGCTGGCGAGTCAGCAAATAAGAGACCCAGAAGTCGATCTGCAGCCGTGGATCAATGCCGTATTCGAGACTGTCGCGATGGCCAAAGTGTCTACAAGCGGCCATGATACGAAACGTCTCGGCTTTATGCGAGCGCAGGATTCTGTTGTCGTGAATTCGGATCATCGGATTTATGAAGCGAAGCAAGCGGTGCTACGTATGGATGCGGCAGGTTATACGCCGCCAGCAATTGAGAAAATCCGCGTTGTGGGTGAAAACGGGAAAGCAGTCATGCAGGTTGGGGCATATACCATGCGTCAAGGAGGCTATATCAGTTCCCATGATCAGTTGATTGCGAATAAGCTCGCACATGTGTTAGCTGGAGGCAATATACCAGCAGGGACGCTAGTTACGGAGCAATATATGCTGGATTTGGAGCGCGAAGCATTCTTAAGTCTATGTGGTGAGCTCAAAACGCAGCAGCGGATGCAGTTTATGTTGTCGAAGGGGAAGGCTTTGCGGAATTAGTCCGAGAGATACTCGAAGTGGAATTTTTATCCAATTACTCCTAATGAGGTGAGTTCGATGAAGGAAGCCGTCATAGTATCCATAACGCGCACCGCCGTTGGGCGCGCGAAAAAAGGCAGTTTCGCGCAAACGCGCGCGGAAGATCTAGGCAAAGCCGTACTCGAAGAAGCTGTACAGCGCGTTCCTGGACTCGACAAGGGTGATGTCGAGGATATCATCATCGGGTGCGCGATGCCCGAAGGCGAGCAAGGGCTGAACTTCGCCCGCGCGATGTCGCTGTATGCGGGCTTTCCCGTAACCGTGCCTGCGATCACGGTCAACCGCTTCTGTTCCTCCGGCTTGCAAGCCATCGCCTATGCGGCGGAGCGCATCATGCTCGGCCACGCCGAGGTGATCATCGCCGGAGGCGTGGAGAGCATGAGCCACGTCCCGATGACGGGCTTCAAGCTCTCGCCGCATCCGCGGCTGGTCGAGACCATGCCCGAGGTGTACATGGGCATGGGGCATACCGCCGAAGCCGTCGCAACGCGCTTCGGCATCTCGCGCGAAGCGCAGGATGGCTTCGCGACGCGCAGCCATCAGAAGGCGGCGGCGGCCATCGCTGCCGGCCGCTTCACGGACGAGATCGTGCCGGTGAGCACGAGCGTGAAGGGCGTGGACGAACGCGGCAAAGCGTTCGTTCGTGAGTACGTGTTTGCCACGGATGAGGGCGTTCGCCCTGATACATCCGTGGAGACATTAGGCAAGCTGAAGCCTGCGTTCAGCTTGGGGGGCTCTGTGACGGCGGGCAACGCGTCACAGACGTCGGACGGCGCAGCGGCGGCCGTGCTGATGAGCCGCGAGCGCGCGGAAGCGCTCGGTCTGAAGCCGATGGCGACGTTCCTATCCTTCGCCCTTTCCGGTGTGGAGCCGGAAATAATGGGTGTGGGACCTGTCAAAGCGATCCCGAAGGCACTGAAGATGGCTGGTATTTCCCAGGATCAAGTCGACCTGTTTGAGATTAATGAAGCCTTCGCTTCACAATGCGTTCACATTGTGCGCGAGCTTGGGATAGATGAAGAGAAGGTCAATGTAAACGGCGGAGCGATTGCCTTGGGTCATCCACTTGGCTGCACAGGCGCTAAGCTCTCGACGAGCTTAATATATGAGTTGCAACGCCGAGGCGGCGGGTATGGTGTCGTATCGATGTGTATCGGCGGCGGCATGGGGGCTGCAGGTGTTTTCAAAGTTCATGCCGTGGAATAATGCGGAACTTGTTTAGAACAATCTTAATTCTCGCGTAAGCGTAAATTTTCATAATCTGCATCCACATGTAAAGGAGAGTTAACTCATGACGAACAAAGTCGTTGGCGGAAGCTTTGTGATAACGGATATTGATTTTCACTCGATTGTAACGCCTGAGGATTTCACCGAGGAGCATCGCATGATTGCCGAAACAACGCGAGACTATGTGAATGGGGAAGTCTTGCCGAATGACGAGCATCTGGAGAAGTTGGATTATGATTTGACCGTAAAACTCATGCGCAGTGCTGGCGATCTTGGGTTGCTTGGGGCTGATGTGCCGGAGATATATGGCGGCCTCGGCTTGGATAAAGTCAGCTCCACGATCATAAGCGAAAACCTAGCACGTGCGTCCTCCTTTGCCTTATCCATTGGCGCGCATGTCGGAATTGGAACACTGCCGATTGTTTTCTTCGGAACTCCGGAGCAGAAGAAGAAGTATTTACCTGACTTAGCGACTGGAGCGAAAATCGCTGCCTATTGCTTAACAGAGCCAACATCAGGTTCGGATGCGCTTGGTGCGAAAACGACGGCCCGACTCTCGGATGACGGGAAACACTATCTCTTAAACGGCTCCAAGCTCTATATCACAAACGCCGGTTTCGCAGATATTTTCATCGTCTACGCCAAGATCAATGGAACGGACTTCACGGCGTTTATCGTGGAAAAGGGTGATCCTGGATTTACAATGGGACCGGAAGAAAAGAAGATGGGGATTAAAGGCTCTTCAACACGACCGCTCTTTTTCGAGGATGTGAAAGTTCCTGTAGAAAACCTGCTCGGCGAAATTGGGAAAGGTCATCTCATCGCTTTTAACATTTTGAATATCGGCCGTTATAAATTAGCTGTTGGTTGTCTAGGCGCATCCAAAGAGACGATTGAGCTTTCCGTAAAGTATGCGAATACACGTCAGCAGTTCCAGACTCCGATTTCGCGATTCCCGCTAATTGGTAAAAAATTGGCAGAAATGAACATTCAAACGTATATCCTTGAAAGTATGGTGTACCGGACGACTGGCTTATTTGATACGATCCTCAAGGATATTGATCACACGAGTCCAGAAGCGGGCAAAATTTCTGCCAAAGGCATTTCTGAATATGCGCTGGAATGCTCCATTAATAAGGTGTTCGCCTCAGAGGTTCTGGATTTCGTTGCGGACGAAGGACTACAAATTCATGGCGGTTATGGTTTTATTCAAGAGTATAAAGTTGAGCGTATTTATCGCGACTCCCGGATTAATCGTATTTTTGAAGGCACGAATGAAATTAATCGTTTGCTCATCCCAGGAACGCTGGTGAAGAAAGCGATGAAAGGCGAACTGCCTTTGCTGCAAAAAGCGCAAGAGCTGCAAGGCGAATTACTTGCCTATATGCCAGGCCAAACTTTTGAAGGCACGCTGGCGGAAGAAGCTCATCTGGTGGCAATGGCGAAAAAAGTATTCCTCTTGGTCGGAGGGCTTGCCGTTCAGAAATATGGCTTGGCGCTAGAGAAAAATCAGGAAATATTGAGCTGTCTAGCGGATATCATGATTCAAATTTTTGCAGCGGAAAGCGGGCTATTACGGACTCAAAAGCTTATTCACAAGCTAGGTGAAACGAAGGCAACAAACGCGATTCAGCTCACAACCGTATTTGTTCATGAAGCTTTTGATAAAATTGAGGCATATGCGAAAGAAGCGCTCAGTACGATGGAAGAAGGAGATGTGCTTCGGACTCAACTATCTATACTCAAAAAATTGTCTAGACGCAGCAGTGTCAATACGGTGGGGTTGAAGCGTGACATCGCCGCACGTGTAATTCAGGGTGAGAAATTCATCGGATAAAATCTCGATGTCAAGAACCTGAAGGGGATGATTTTGTATGGGGGAGGCAAAGCCTTGGCTGCGTCATTATCCATCGGAAGTGGCGCCGACTTACGAGTACCCGAAACATAATTTAGCACGTTTGTTGGTTGATTCCGCCAATCAATATCCCGAAAAGCAAGCTCTGTATTTCTTGGGGAAAAAGCTTACCTATCGTGAATTGCTGCAAGCGTCGTATCAATTTGCGCATGTGTTACAGGATCTAGGGGTCCAGCCAGGAGAACGTGTATCGATTATGCTGCCGAATTGTCCATCAGCGATTATTGCGTATTACGGTACGTTAATGATGGGTGGCATCGTCGTCATGACGAATCCGCTATATGTGGAACGGGAGCTAGTGCACCAGCTCTCTGATTCGGACGCTGTGGTGATTGTGACACTGGATTTGCTGTTCGATCGCGTGCAGAAAGCGAAGGCCAGAACGAACATACGTCATGTTATTGTGACATCGATTAAGGACTATTTACCTTTTCCGAAGAATTTGTTATATCCGATTAAAATGAAAAAAGACGGTATGAAGCTTGATGTCACTTACGGTGAAGGTGTATATGCCTTTAAAAAATTGCTTCGCGCAGCCTCGCAATCACCAATCTGTGTGGAAGTGAATGCAGATGAAGACATCGCGTTGCTTCAATATACAGGAGGGACGACGGGACTAGCAAAGGGCGTTATCCTCACCCATTCGAATTTAATAGCAAATACGTTTCAATCGAGTTATTGGTGTTATCGTGTACAGGTAGGGGAAGAACGCTTCTTGGGTGCCATTCCATGTTTCCATGTTTTCGGCGTAACCGTGTTGCTGAATCAAGCTATATATCGGGCTGGGATGCTCATCCTGATACCGAAATTTGATATTGATCTGATTCTGGATACCATTGATAAATTAAAGCCAACTATATTCCCTGGAGCGCCAACGATGTATGTGGCCTTGATCAATCATAAGCGCATGAAGGAACTCGACATCTCCTCGATTAAGATTTGTGTAAGCGGTTCAGCACCGCTTCCTTTGGAGGTGCAAGAGCGATTTGAATCTTTAACGGGCGGCAAATTAACCGAAGGTTACGGATTGACGGAAGCCTCTCCAGTTACGCATGTGAATCCCATCTGGGGGTTACGTAAAATTGGGTCTATCGGTGTTCCATTACCAGATACTGATACGAAGGTGGTGGATTCCGAGTCGGGTGAAGAGCTGCCAATCGGCGAAATCGGCGAAATTATCATCAAAGGCCCTCAAGTGATGAAAGGCTATTGGAAGCGTGTGCAAGAAACGGCAATGACAATTAAAGATGGTTGGCTGTACACCGGTGATATGGGCAGAATGGATTCGGATGGCTTCTTTTCGATCGTTGACCGGAAAAAAGATTTAATTATTGCAGGTGGCTTTAATATTTATCCACGTGATGTTGAAGAAGTCCTTTTCGAGCATCCTGCCATTCTTGAAGCGGCTGTAGCAGGCGTTCCTGATGAATACCGTGGGGAAACGGTGAAAGCTTTTATCGTGTTGAAAGAAGGAATGACATTAACGGAGAAAGAGTTAGATGTCTGGTGCAGAGAGCGACTGGCAGCGTATAAAGTGCCACGTAAGGTTGAATTCAGGAAATCACTTCCGAAGACGATGATTGGAAAAGTGCTAAGGCGTCAATTATTAGAGGAAGAAGTGAAGCAGTAATGAAGCTTTACTATCATGCGTAGGGGCAGCCCTTACAAAGAAGGAGGGAGTCCAATGGATGATGGAAATGATCGTATAATTAGGAGACTACAACAGCTCGCAGCAGCAGCGGAATCCACTTTCTGGGGCTATCTAGGTTGTGAATTTGTTAGCATGAAGGACGGGGTAATTACAATTGCCTTGGATGCAAAGTCGCATCATTTAAATCCGATTGGCATGGTTCATGGTGGCGTGACATCATCTTTGTTGGATACCGCTATGGGGATTATTGCGATGATAGCTAGGCCAGAGGAGAAGGTCGTCACGACCAATCTGAATGTGCATTTTGTGTCTCCCCTCTATGCAGGGCGGCTGTTGGTAACAGCGGAGCTTGTTCATCAATCGCGTAAAATGGTTACTGCGCAAGGTCGCGTCGAGGATAGCGAAGGCAATTTGGGGACGATAGGGACAGGATCGTTTCGTGTCATTTAGACGAATGCTTCGAAGTTGAGGGGCCTTCATTACCACGAGGACAGTGGTTGTGAAGGTTCTTCCTCATGCTAATGTTATATAACATTACATAAAATTAATAAATTTCATTAAGATTTCATAAGTTCTTATTAAATGTTATGTTTCATGACATAAACTCATTGACTCCATACCTAACGTCATCCTATAATCGTTTAAAAGGCATAGGGGGGAAGCACGATGCATCTTACCATTCGTGAAGCGTTGGCGATTTATCCTTTAACGGAAGCGAAGCTAGTCGCCGGTAAACAAGGGGAATCCCGTATTGTGAAATCTGTTAATGTCATGGACGCACCTGATATTGCAGATTGGACGAAGTCGGGTGAAATGCTGTTCACTACCGCATTCGCGATGAAAGACAGCCCGCAAGAAACCGTGAACCTCCTGCGCAAATTAAATGACCGCGGTGCCGCGGGTCTAGGAATTAAGCTTGGTAGATTTTGGACGGAGCTGCCGCAAATTGTCATGGATGAAGCGGATCGCTTACATTTTCCAATCATAGAAATGCCATTTCAATTTACTTTTTCAGATCAAATGAATGCACTGTTTAATGCGGAGTACCGCCGGAATACAGAATTGCTGCAAACGGTACTCGAAAAGCAGAAGAAACTGATGCAATTTGGCCTAAAGCAAGATAATATGCTTTCGATGTTTCAACTCGTGAGTGAGATTCTTGGGTATCCCATGGCGGTCGTCGGCGCAAGGGGTCACATTTTATATAATTCAAGTACGTGGAGTTCAGAGCAGTTAGCTCAGAATTGGCCGAAAAAGCGTAAATCGGGCTGGGTATACGCAGGGAAGGATCGGGCATATCGCATTGGTTTGCAGCAGCAGGATGATGAGCCGCTAGGTCAATTGCTAATCATTCCAGAGGTCATGTTACTAGCAACTGTAGAGGAGGGTTTATTCCAGCAGGCGGCTGATATTTTAACCTTTCATATGAGTTATACGTTCCGATCGCATGTAGAGGCTTCAGCAGAGCGGGATTTGCAGAATAACCTGATCCGCTATTTGGATAAAGGAACGTCCCTTGAGGAGTTTATGGCGCAGGCGGAAGCCCGAGGCTTATTCATCTTTACGGGGGCTTACCAATGTGTCATTGGGAAGAGTAAGAAGGCGCCTTTGATTGCTGATGATACAAATGAGAAATTCAAAGAATTAAAGCAATACATGGAGTCCCATTCGAAATCCAGCAACTTGCGCGGACATCATTTCATTCTAAGGGATCACCTGTTTTCGATCTACTCCACGACACAAGCAGATGGGTTTCCAGAAGAAGAGCTATCGCAGCTATTGAGCAAGTATGAAGGGGATCCAGGAAAGGCATCTGACGGAGATGGCATCGTGTTCTACACGTCTTCTCTGAAAGTGAAGCCTACGGCACTTCGCGAAGCTTACTTGGAATGTGGCGAGACGGGGCGGATGGCGGAGAAGCTCTGTTTGCCAGACCGAGTGCTTCATTATGAGACGATTGAGTTCGCTCATCTCTTTCAGCATTTATCATCTCCGATGATGGAAGATTATTGTGCCAAGATCTTACGTCCTCTCTTAGAGAAAGATCCGGAGTACTCGCAAGAGATGATTCGGACACTCGAGGTATTTATTCGAAACGATGGCCAAGTCAGTGAGGCGGCTAAGCAATTATTCATTCATCGTAATACGGTAACGTACCGGTTGGAGAAAATTAGTGATCTTTTGCAAGTTGACTTCAAAAAAGTGAATGATCTATTGAAGCTGAAGGCTGTCTTCTTATTCCGTCAGTTCCTACATGTAAGATCATAAGTGAACAGAACCCGAAGCTGCCATTTAGGCACTTAGGGTTTTTTGCTGTAAACACAGGAGTTCGGAGGCCAGAGTAAGTTGCATAAGCGAAGTAGTTACCTTATAATTTTGAGGAGAGAGTAGAAAAAGGAGATGTGAAACATGTCGAAATGGAAAGAGTTAACGACGTTAACTGAATGGCAGGAGGTACTTGATCGTTCTACCGAAAAGCCTGCTGTCATTCTGAAGCACAGTACAACTTGTCCAGTAAGTGCGAGCGCACTTGATGAATATGAACAATATTTATCTGGTACACACAATGAGGCTGTTGATTATTTCTTGGTGAAAGTCATAGAGTCACGTCCGGTTTCGAATCAAATCGCAGAGGACCTAGCTATCAAGCATGCTTCCCCGCAAATTCTTTATTTCAAGAATAAAGAATCCATCTGGAATACATCACACTGGTCTGTGACGAACAAACATATGTCCGCGGTATTGGACTAAATCTTCAACACAATTAGCCCTTCGACTTGTCTACTTGTTGTAGATGAATCGGAGGGTTTTTGTCCACAATAGAAAGCAATATGTTTTCGGTTCCCGAAAACCATCTATCTATTTGGCGATAAAACCTACCTCTAAACGCGGTCGCACATCATTGAATGGCCTCGATAGAGGTTTTCTCACGACGACAAGATGGATCTTTCACCTAAGGAGTTACTTACAATGAATGCGATGAATAAAACGAAAATACCCATCCCGATCTTCCTCTTAATCGGCATTATTGCAATATCTTTTTCCTCTATTTTTGTAAAATGGTCCGACGCGTCGGCTTCTGTGATCGCTATGTATAGGTTGCTTATGACCAATATATTAATGTTGCCCTTTCTGTGGAATTATCGCAAAGAGTTTACAACAATCAAGCTGAGAGATTGGCTTCGCACAGCAATATCGGGAATTGCGCTTGGTTTGCATTTTTTATTTTGGATGGATTCGCTGCGATTTACAACGGTAGCAAGCTCGACTGCAATTCTGACTCTTGAGCCCATCTTTGTGCTAGTTGGAGCCTTCCTGCTGCATGGTGTTCGGACAAGCCGTACTGCATTGATTGCGATGTGTATCGCGATTGTGGGGGCCATTTGCATCGGATGGGGTGATTTTCAGTTTTCTGGAGAAGCACTTAAAGGGGATGTATTGTCCTTCGTGGGGACGATCGCTGTTGCCTTACATATGTTGCTTGGCAAAAGCTTACGCGAGCGTATCTCAGCCTATGTGTACAGCTTTCTTGTTTTCTTATTCGCCGGGCTAACGCTTGCGGTTACGAATGTTTACTCGGGTGAATCGTTCACAGGCTATCCTTTGAAAGAATGGGGTATTTTCTTTCTTTTAGCCTTTGTTTCCACGATCTTCGGACACTATGTATTTAATTGGCTGCTCAAATATATGAAGGCGTCGTCGGTATCGATGACTGTGCTTGGAGAGCCGCTTGGCGCATCTATTTTAGCCTATTTCTTGCTAGGTGAAACGATTACGACGATGCAGTTGTTGGCTGGTTGCTTGCTGTTGGTTGGCGTAGCGTTGTTCTTACGTAGTAATGAGAAACCATAAGCGTCTCTTTCGTTCTTTAATTGAACGAAGGTGAATAAGGAGAACGGTGATGGATAGCTATTTAGATGTTATAGCGATTAAGCGAGATTACCTCGGCAACCTGGCACCTAACCACGCACGCAGCTCCTACATAGTCTTATATGGCATGGTAATAGAGGAGCTGCGTGTCTAGCTGGTCTCGGGGTTATCCTTGGCGGCATGCCGTCTTCATGGCTAATGGCTTCTATGTGCGCAAAACGGTCATTTTGCAGCCTCAAACTCTTCTTTTATGGCAGCTAATAAAGCAGGTTTGGAAAGCACTTCGTAAGCGGTGTAGGCTAGCGCCTTAGCCGTGAAGAGCATACTATCTAGCGCAGGCTCGGTCATGGCGAGATCACGGAATTCCTTTGTATGGAGCAAGTGTCGCTCATTGACTACCTTCACGAATGGGTGAATGGTTGGGCATTGGGTCGAGACATTGCCGAGATCTAGGGAACCGTGGTCTTTGCCGACTTCGATTTCCTTCGGATTGATACCAAGCTCGAACAATTGATCGGTGAATACGCTCGATAAAGCTTCGTTTGTGCGGAGCTCATCGTAGGAGTACTCGTAGAATGAGGTTTTCAGTGTGCAGCCGGTTTGAAGTGCAGCGCCTTCTGCGCAGTGAAGGACCTTTTGTACAAGCTCATTCGTGTAGCTGCGCGTTCCCGAGCGGACGTAAAATCTGGCAACCGCGTAATCCGGAATGATGTTTGGCGCTTTACCGCCTTCGCTGATGATACCGTGAATGCGGGCATCTGTCTTGAGCTGCTGGCGAAGCGCATTGATGCTGTTGAATAACTGCAATACCGCGTCAAGCGCATTGATGCCTTCGTACGGCTGTGCTGCGGCATGCGCGGAGCGGCCGAAGAACTCATATTCGATGGCATCCATCGCCAGCGACTCGCCTGATTTTTCATAGGCATAATAGGGGTGTGCCATGAGCGCGATATCGACATCTTGGAAAAACCCGGCCGCAGCCATGGGAACTTTGGCGCCTTTGGTTTCTTCAGCTGGCGTGCCGTAGACGCGAATACTGCCACCGGTGTCTGCTAAGACCGCTTTGAGGCCGATTGCAGCCCCAATACTCATCATACAGATGAGGTGGTGACCGCAGGCATGACCGAGCTCAGGAAGCGCATCATACTCAGCCATGAACGCCACAACGGGACCTGGTTTACCAGAGTCATAAGTCGCGATGAAAGCGGTAGGGATATCTAAAACACCGCGTTCGATTTGGAAGCCATGATAGAGTAATTCTTCCGTTAAACGTGCGAAAGCAAGGAATTCTTCATGGCCGAGTTCTGGGTTTGCCCCGATAAAGCGGGAGATGTCTTTGAATCTTGCGGCATGACTTTCTATGGTTTGAGATATGGTTAATTTCATTGGCATGGTAAACTCCTTTATTGAATGCTTCTTAACTCCATTGTAGTATATAGAAGCGAGAACTACCAAATGCAAAGACGTAAGGCTTCAAGCATGATTATTCGTGTATAGGAGAAAGAGGAGTGATTGACGATGATGAAATATGGGGCAGAGCATGAGGAACACCGTTTTAGCTTATCCTTTCTTGAAGCGGAAAGCCGCGGTCAATGGCTGGATATTTTCTTAGGCATCGAATTGGCAGAGGGTGAAGAGCTGCCTGAAGGTCTGCAAGCTCCATCTATTCTTGTTATTTGCAATACAGATGGAGAGATTGTACAAATTGTCCTGCATGATGAAGGCTGTGATAGTGAATTCCAATTCACGTATACGGAGAAGGCACAAATCGAAGATTATGTCTCTCAGCTTGAAAGCGCCAAAAAAACGACGAATGAACCCCTATAGGTATCCCTTCCCAAAATGGGCGGTGGCGCATATAGTAATATACGTCACGCTTTAGGGGAGAGGATAGCGATGGAAAAAAGAATTCAATATTTGGCGTTTGGTGATTCTTTAACCGTTGGATTTGGTGCAGAGGAAGGTCAAGGCTTCGTTTCGGTGTATCGACAAAGGTTGGAGTGTCTGCTGAATGTACCTGTTTCCTTGCGTCATGCTGGCACCAATGGTGCCACGACAGCTCAATTGCTGGAGACTATCGAGTCTGATCTGCAGCTTCAGAAGGATATTCGTGAAGCTACTCTCATCACGATTACAGCTGGCGGGAACGATCTCATTCAAGCGGCTATTCCTTTTTTCTATGACGGTGATAATACGGTGCTCAAAATGGCGCTGCAAACGTATGAGTCCAACTATCGTAAACTCATCGCACATATTGAAAAACTGCGGCAAGGCGTACAAACTCCGTATTTACTGGCCTTAATTGGTTTATATAATCCGTTACCACAGATTCCAGATGCAGCTTATTGGGTACAGCGCTTTAATCTATTTCTGCGTAAATTAGAACAGCCGCATATTCAAATCGTGCAGGTTTACGACGCGTTTGTGGGGCAAGCGGCACGCTTCCTATCTGAGGATGCTATCCATCCCAATGAACTAGGCTATGAGAAGGTGGCTAACCAATTAGAGGTTGCCTTATCCTTGCAGCAGCTGCAGCAGTTGTTCATATAGATGAAGTTATCTCACATACCCGAAAACGGAAATGCAATGAGAGGCGCTGCCGGCCAGCACGAATAGGTGCCATATGGCATGGTGATAGGGGATGCGCCTCCATACATAAATTAGCTTCAATACAATGCTTCTTTCTTTTACAGAATGGAGAAACCCTATATAGAATGGACGATGAATCGATGTATTTACCTTCATTTCAACTCAATCATAAAATCGCGCTTGTAACGGGCGCCGGAAGAGGCATTGGACGAGCGCTTGCCATTGGCTTAGCAGAGGCGGGGGCTGATGTCGCTATCTTCGCTCGAACGGCATCGGATTTGGAAGATGTCGCGAGGGAAATTCGCGCTTTAGGCAGACAAGCCTATCCGTTTACCGTTGATGTTACGAATCGTGAACAAATTGAACTGGCGGTTGATGCTATCATCGCCCAGACAGATCGCATTGATATTCTCATCAATAATGCGGGTATGAATATCCGTAGTCAAGCTTTGGCTGTCACGGATGAAGAGTGGGACAAGATCATGCAGACGAACTTGAAATCCGCGTTCTTGTGCTCACAAATTGTAGGCCGCCATATGCAGCAACGTGAATACGGGAGAATCATTAATATCGCCTCTGTTGCCGGGCAGGTAGCGCTGCGAACTGGCGTCGTCTATGCAGCGACGAAAGCAGCCATGATTCAAATGACCAAGGTGCTTGCTCTGGAGTGGGGGAAATATGGCATCCTTGTGAATGGCATCGGACCGTGGTATTTCAAAACACCGCTAACAGAGAAAATCCTTAGTCAGCCGGACTATTTAGCAGAAATTATTGCGCGGACGCCACTGGGTCGCGTTGGTGAGTTGGAGGAGTTAGTTGGCCCCGCTGTATTCTTGGCTTCCGATGCGGCTAACTATGTCACAGGCCAAACGCTTTTCGTGGATGGCGGTATGACGATTTACGGATTTTAGAAAAAAATCACTACATGCTGCGGTTGGCAGCACAAGTACTTTGAGAACTTAAGAGGGAATCATCATTATGCGAAAAGCTTGGTGAATGTTTGCGTTATTTCTGTAGCACGTATTCTTTCAGACTATTATATTGCGATTTATGAGCAGTTACCCATTCTTTTTTGCTAGTAATAGTTTCATCAGCAACGGTTTTATTACCATCGCCTTTCGTTAAGGCAATAAGTGCTGGGAATAAAGATTCATCGCCACGCTCAATTTTATCAGCTATAAATGGTATTGCAGGTGTTCCGAGTGAAATGAGCTTCTTTACTTTATCATCTGATTTGGATTGTTTATCAGTTGAAATAGCATTGACAGATGAAGGAATGGATTTAAGATGAAGGTTCCATTTCGCGGAAAAACTTTTTCCATTTTCCCATGTACTACTTTCATTTTCTTTTAAATCCAATTTTGCAATTCGTTCAATGGCTATTGCTGTGATGTACTCTTGCAAGCCGTTTTGCTTGCTGTTGGCTAACTTTTTATCTAAGTATGGGAGCGCATCGTTACCTAGTTTAATTATGTTTTCAAAATCCTCATTGTGTTTGACATAGTCATAGGGATTCGAACTGAACGAGAGGTTTGATTGTAAAGAAATTTCCTTATTTATTTGTTCGGAAATGGCAGCGAAGCTTTCGTTTATTTGTTTCTCAGTAGCAGCGGAAGCACTTTTATCATTCATTAAAAAGGATACGAGTAGAAAACTGCAAGCAAACAAAGATAAGAAAATTATTATTTTTTTCATTGGATATCACCTCTCCTTAGTGAGCGTATTTTTTAACGGCAGGTCCGTAATTACTTGCACTGTAGGGTTGCCAGCCATAACTTTGAAGCAGCTCATAATTGCCCCACTTGGCATTGGTGTAACCATAAGCTGCAATTCTGCTGAAATGAGTTATGGAATAAATGCTTCCGTATGAAATAATTTCATAAGAAGCAACATCATAGCTGTCGATATCTTTACTAGTTCCGAAACCTTTTGAATTTTAAATAGGTATCTACTTTCCAAGTATCTGGATTACTCATTGTCCATGGCCAGTCCCACGAGATATAGTTGCCTAATGCGTACGCGAGACAATTGTATGTACCTGTCGCATCGCCTAACCACGCGTAGTTACCTGGTGTAGATACCATTGAATCCAACGTGTACGTTGGAGTAGTAATGCCAGCAAGAGCGGTGGTTGCGCCAGAGGCAATTGCTCCTGCTACAATAGCAGCAGTTACTAGATTCTTTTTACTTACTAACAATCGAGTCATGATTCACCATTCCTTTGTATTATTGGGTATGAATGGGAAAACAAAAATTACCATATCATTGAATGATAGGGAATACAACCATTTTTTATTTTAGTTCTACAAGCTGAATTCATATATTTCAAGTTTCCCGGATGGAAGAATTAGGGTGATCGATTCTCGATACCTAACAACGGGTATTGACGTACTAGTAGTTAAGGCGGCGCATGCTGCAATAGAAGGACGGAGATCAGCTGACATTCAAGCTTTTGTTGTGCCTTTCATAGGTAAAATACAAGTATCCTTCATCATTTTGAATTGCATATAAATGTAAAAAACGTATTTGTGACGGAAACCGGTTGCGTCATTTCAAGCGACTGCGGACCACATACGTTAGGTATTGTTTATTCCAAAAAATTAGAAATGAGTGGACCCCCATGACGACAATCAAGATTATCACTGACAGCAGCTGCGACCTCCCTAGAAGTATTGTGGATGAAATAGGTGTAGGGATCGTTCCCTTATCGGTTCAATTTGGCGAGGAATGTATGCCGACAGATATGGATCTATCTGATTTCTATGCAAGAATGAAGCGGGAGAGCGCGTTGCCGAAGACCTCTAGCCCATCGCCTGGGCACTTCATAGGTGAGTATCAGAAGGCTGGCCCTGATCAGGATATTCTGGTGATTTGTCTCTCATCGGCATTAAGCTCGACGTACCATCACGCGGTTATGGCGAAAGACATGCTGCTGGAAGAGGGCTTTACAGGCCGCATCGAAGTCATTGATTCCAAGACAACCTCGCTTGGATTAGGTGTGCTTGTGTATCAAGCGGCTCAGAAGGTAGCGAATGGGATGTCTTATGACGAAGTGGTCGCTGCGATGCAAGTGGCGGTCAAGCGCGCAGGGACGTTCTTTTTCCTAGACACGCTGGAAAATGTCATTAAAGGCGGAAGACTCGATAAAGTGCGTGGTGCTGTGGCTTCTGTTTTGAATATTAAGCTACTAATGAAAGCTAGTGAAGAAGGCGCTATTGAAGTTGTTGATAAAATTCGCGGCACGCAACATGCCTTGAAGCGATTAATCTCATTTCTCGGCGATAAAGAGCATGATTACGAGAAAGACGTTATTGCGATCGCGCACAGCAACTGTGAAACACGAGCACGTGAATTCATGGCGCAGCTGTTGGAAAAGCATCCGTTTCGCAACGTGCTGTTCTCCAATATGGGTACTGTCATCGGCACCTATGCTGGCGAAGGCGGCGTATTAGTCGCTTACTAAAATGTGAAAAAGACACCTATTTCCCAACGATCCTTGTGATTGATGGGTTGGTGTCTTTTTTGTCAAAATTTTCTATGATTTTGACGATGATGTATGTGTTTCTTGGCTATTTCCCGCACTTTTGCATCTTTTAAACCCTAGCTGATTTACTTCGGAAACTCCGTAGTCGTGATATCCGTTTGATCAACGGTAACGAGTGGCGACATTTCCCCCGTCACGAGCAACCATAGCTCATGCAGGGCGCGTGTGCAGCCCACATAAAGCAGCTTCGCATCCATGAGGGTCGTTTCATAGTGCTCGGCGGTAACATCCATCAGAATAACTGCATCGAATTCTAAGCCTTTCGTCAAATAAACAGGCAGCACAGAAATCCCGCCGTGATAGACACGTTGCTTCGAGGTGATCAGATTCGTCTCGATCTGGGCGAGGGTCAAAGCCTCATGCAGCTCTTGAGCTTGCTTCTCGGTACGCGCAACGACAGCAATGGTGCTGGATGTACCCGTTTGTAAGCTTTTGATCGCCTTTTGCAGCAGCGGCAGTCGCTCTTTCAGCGACGCTTGCAGCACGCGAACTTTATTTCCGCTGCGGAATACGGGAACTGCCAGCAGGGGATTGCTAACGCCGCGCTGAAGCACCAAATTCGCAAACTGGATAATTTCCATCGTAGAACGATAACTCCGTTCCAACTCGAAATACCCAGTTTCCTCCGTTTGGAATAGACTGGAAAATTCTTTCCAATCCTGGATGCCTTGGTAGGCATGAATTCCTTGCGATAAATCGCCTAGAATCGTGAAGGAGCTATTCCGTGTGTACGCATCTAACACGGCCACTTGGAACGGTGAGAAGTCTTGCGCCTCGTCGATGACAACATGATCGAATAATCGGTCCGACGAAATGCCGTGAAGTCGTGTATGGATGTAGAGAAGAGGAGCTAGATCCTCCAGCTGTACTTCCTTCTTTTTGAAAAGCTTCGCAGAAGCCGTCACGATCGACTCTGGTAGGTCTTGGAGCAGATCTGTTGGCAGACTATCGGGTCGACCCTTGTCAGTGAAAAGCATTTTATAAAAGCTGAATGCCGTATACTCAGGCCAGCTTGTAAGGTACGTGCGGAGCTTTTGAGCTGATTTCTTCTTCAATTCTTTCTTCAGGCTTTGCTCCCAAACTTTATCGAGCTGCATCTCCATCCAACGCTTGATCCGCGCGACGACGCGCTCACGTCGTTTGATCATCGGATAGTGCTTATTCTCGACGAAGAACCACTCGCGAATACTGGCGATAGGCAGCTTGACACCATCCCAAGGCGAGAAGTCAGCAGTGGGAACATAGGTCTCTTCTAGACGGTTAAGACAGTCGTCCAAGAAGTGTTTGAAGGTAATCGCTCCCTTGAAACGCCCTGGAGCTTGATCGTCAACCGGCGGTCGCTTACTACCGAGGGCGAACCAGCGCTGCAGCGTGAGCTCTTGATCTGCGATTTGCACTTCATGGTCGAGCACTTCGAGTGCCCAATCGGTAAAAGTGCTCTGCTGAATATTACCGACACCTAGCTCAGGCAATACGCCTGAAATATAGTCCAAGAACATCGAGTTGGGTGCGAAAATGATCATGCGTTCCGCCCGAACCTGTTCGCGATATTGATAGAGAAGGAATGCGAGTCGGTGCAAGGCTACGGTTGTTTTACCGCTTCCTGCGACCCCTTGAATAATTAGTGCTGTGTTCTTCGCTGCACGAATAATGCAATCTTGCTCCGCTTGAATCGTGGAGACGATATCACGCAGCTTGTTATCTTTATTTTCGCCCAATCGGTACAGTAAGAACTCATCGCCCACAGAGAGGGAGTCTTCATTTCGGTCGTATGTATCTACAACACGCTGGAGAATTTGCTTACGCACAACAAGGTTTCGCTTCAAATAGACTAGGCCGTCAATTAAACCGTCCGGTGAATCATAAGAAGCGGCGTCCAATCCGCCAGTGAAGGAATAGAAAAGGCTTGCAACTGGAGCGCGCCAATCAATGACTAGAAGTCGGCCTGTTCGCTCATCTTCAACCCCTGCTTTACCAATGTAAAGCGGTACAGGTGAACCAGCGCCTGTTTCTTCGAAGTCAAGGCGGCCGAAATACGGCTCGTCAATGGCTTTGGTTAAATTGTGCCGGCCGTTCTCACGTAAAACTTCAAGGGCTTGCTCCGTTAAATCGGGACCGTAATAGACCGGAGTTGCTCTAAGGCGCTCCAGCTGTTTATCGATTTCCGTATTCGTTTGCTCGAGCCGTTGCAGTTCTTCTTGATAGGCACTTTGAGTCTTTGTGTCCAAGATCAGTTACCTCCTAAGATCAGATGTTGTCTATTGATTTATCATAAACAGGTAAACACTATAACACACCTCTAAGGAGATAGAAAGTGATTCTGGAAAATCATCCCCTTCACATTTGGGCATCTGTGGAAAGGGATGGTATACTCAGAAGGTATGAAATTGAATTTGATGGAGGCGAAGGGATTCATGTCTATTTATGATATCGAGGTTGAGACGATTACAGGCGAAACACAAACACTTTCGGCATATAAAGGGAAGGCTCTTCTCATCGTAAATACCGCGAGTGCTTGTGGACTTACTCCGCACTACAAGGGTCTTCAAGAGCTGTACGAGCAGTACCGAGAAAAAGGCTTGGTTGTACTCGGTTTTCCATGTAATCAATTCGCTGGTCAAGAACCAGGTACGAACGAAGAGATTCAAGCGTTTTGCGAGCTGAACTACAAAGTGACATTCCCGCTATTTGATAAAATCGATGTAAAAGGTGAGCAGGCGCATCCGTTGTACATTTACCTGCTTAGCCATACGCCTGAGCCTTATGCTACTAACGACATTGAATGGAATTTCGTGAAATTCTTAGTTGATACGAACGGTAATGTTGTTAAACAATACAGTGCACGTACGGAACCAGCGGAAATTGGCGCGGATATTGAGTCGATTTTAGCTTAAATGACGTTGTAATGAAGGAGGACGTGCAATGGGGTCTCGAAACGGGTTTGTTTATGCCCATCCTGATGATGAAACATTCTTAAGCGGATGCCTCATTCGCCGTCTTGCTGACGAAGGAGAGCCCCCGGTCTTGCTGTTAGCCACGAGAGGCGATGCGGGTCGACAAGGGTTAGAGCGTGCGAAGAATCGCCTAGAGTTAGCTGAATTACGAGAACAAGAGATGAATGTAGCTGCTGAAATCCTGGGGATTGCTGCGGTTGAGCATTTGAAATGGCCAGATGGTCAACTTGATGAGGTTGATTTTCAGGCATTAGTTCAAGGTGTCATCTCGTTTATTCAGCGGCATGAAATAGAGCACGTGTTTACGTTTGCGGAAGACGGTGGCAATGGCCATCGTGATCATATTGCTATTTCCAAGGCGACAACAGCAGCTGTGCATAGCGGAGCTTGTCCGAGTGTAAGAAAGCTTTATTATGCGGTATCCCCGCTGTTGCGAGCTCAAGGACATCAACCGTCAATCACCGTTGATACAGAGACGCTGTGGACTGTTAAGGCTGCTGCGCTCAAAGCTCATCATACACAGTATGTAACAATCGGCAGATTTTTCGGCAACCTGGTTGATTTTCCTGAAGAGAGACGCTGGGAAGCGTTTGTATTGGGTTGGCAGGATGGTGTGCATTGGCCGATGCACGAAGTTGTGCAGTTGTAGGTTTTAAATGATAGTAGGGGGGAATAGGCATGCCCATTCATGCACGAATTGAAGCGATCCTAATTGCAGATGATCCATCGACATTTGTGACAAGAGAGCTTGAGCGTGTGGAGCTGCGTTTCGGCGGGATGGAGGGAGATCGCCATTTCGGTATCTTTGCCAAAGCGGATGTTCGTCAGCCCATGTACAAGCGTGGTCAGGAGATCATGAATCGACGTCAGCTCAGTATTGTTTCTGTGGAAGAGCTGCAGGATATTGCTGAGCGCATTGGTGTGGAGGAAATCAAACCAGCATGGTTAGGCGCCAATATTGTTGTAAGCGGAGTGCCCGAGTTAACCAAGCTGCCAATGGGGATCCGGATGATTCTTCCTAGTGGCGGCGGGTTGGTATGTGAAGGAGAGAATGAGCCTTGCTCCGGTCCTGGGCGTATCATTGCGAGCCACTATGGTGAGCCGATTTTAACGAAGTTATTTATTCAAAAGGCACAGCAAGCAAGAGGCATTGTTGCCTACGTCGAGCATCCAGGTGAGCTCAAGGTTGGCGATGTGGTAGAAATTCATAATTAATTTTCTGGTGTACCCCCATAAACCGGACCTCATTAACGAATGAGATAATCATAGATAGGTTATTCATCGTTTTTAGGGGAGTGTCAGGATGTCTCTTTGCAATTGTGATAAATGTGGGCGCGTATTTCTCACGAAGTGGGAAACAAGGTGTATGAGCTGCTCGCAGCTAGTTTTGAACGATTCGCATAAAGTGAAGGATTTTGTTCGAGCGCATCCACGTGCCACACTCATTGAAATTTACCATCAAACAGGGGTGTCCCTGCAAACGATAAAAGAGTTAATGAGAGCTTAACCGCACCTGTACAAAAAGGAGCTTTTCAGAATGCCGCATATGATTATTAGAGGTATAAGTGTTCCACACATCCAATCCATTAGTACAGCGCTTATTTCAGAATTAGCTGAGGTCTGTTCTTGTGGAACAGACAATTTTATGTTGGAGTGCCTCCCGACCGTCTCCATCTTTCAAGGGGAAATTTGTGAGACCTATCCATTTATAGAGGTTGGCTGGTTCGAACGAGGGCAGGAGATTCGCGATGCTTACGCAGAGGTAGTCACAAAGCATATCTTGTCACTAGGTATATCTGAAGTGGAGATTGCTTTCAAGGTATACCGGGAAGATAGCTATTATTGGAATGGGAAGCTGGTCTAACGAGCTTTTCTGTTGAACCTTCAATTCCACGTTAAGTGGGTGAAGGTTTTTTTACGTTTTTTGTGCCAAAAGTCGTATTTCGCGTGATCGATATTGCAGGCGCTTATAAAGTGGGATACACTGAATCGACAGAATCTGATTTCCAGCGATGCTTCGGGAATCACAAGTTAGGAGCGATTTGTGGTTGAAGACATTAATTATTGCGGAAAAACCCGACATGGGGCGAAACATAGCTGCCGCAATAGAGCCAAAAGCCAAAAATATGAGGTCTCACCTTGAAGGTGAGCAATATATCATCACTTGGGCAATCGGTCATTTGATTGAACTAGCTGAACCGGATCACTATGATGAAAAATATAAAAAGTGGAATATCAATCATCTGCCGATCATTCCTTCCGAGTTTAAATTGATTCCTAACCCGCGTACCTATGATCAACTCAAGGTGATTGCGGAGTTAGCGAAGAAATGTGATCATTTGGTCAATGCCTGCGATGCGGGGCGAGAGGGGCAGCACATTTTCTCACTTATTCAACGACACCTAGGGCTGCATCAGCCTGTTAAGCGGTTATGGATCTCCGATTTAACCTCGGAAACGATTCGTAATGGTTTCGCAACCTTAAAGGATGGCGCGGAATACGAGAATTTGACGCGTGCCGCGCGCTCTCGGAGCGAAGCGGATTGGTTGATTGGGATGAATGGTTCACGTGCGTTTACGACCAAGCATAATGTGTTGCTTTCCGTAGGTCGCGTTCAGACGCCAGTGCTAGCGCTTATTTATGATCGTCAGAAGCAAATTGAGGCGTTCTCCTCGCTTAAATTTTATGATCTGGAGGGGCATTTCGCGCAAGGCGACATTCCGTACAGAGGGATGTGGCAGGGCGAGCGTTTTACAGATGGAGAGAAGGCTGAAGCGATTGCTGCGAAAGTGAAAGGGAAGCCAGCTCGGATCCAATCCTATGAAGTGAAGGATACCAAAGAATTCCCATTCAAATTGTATGATTTGACCTTATTACAGCGGGAAGCGAACGGGAAATATGCCTTTTCGGCCAAGAAGACCCTAGATACGGCGCAAGCCTTGTATGAGAAACACAAAGTTATTTCTTACCCAAGAACGAATTCCAACTATGTGACGGAGCAAAATATTCCAGACATGCATAAGGCGTTAAACGCCTTGCAAGGTACGGCTTACCATGAACTTGTTCAAGGTGCTAATCGCAATCTTGTTCATATTAATAATAAATTCATCTGTAATCCAACCAAGGTAGAGGATCACCATGCCATTTTACCTACCAATAAAAAGGCTTCTGGCTTAAGTCCAGACGAGCAGAAATTGTACGATCTCATCGTGAGACGTTTTCTTTCTCAATTTTACCCGCCAGCAGCCTATAAGGTTCATACGGTCATGACGGAAGTGGAACAAGAGCTTTTTAAGACAACCGTTAAAGAATTGCTATCGTTGGGCTGGAAGGTCATTTACGCCGATCAGAAGAAGGAAAAGGCGAAGGCCGCAAAGGGCAAAGAGAAGGAAGACACTGATGACGAGGAAGAGGTCGAAGTCAACGAGCCATTCTCCATTGATGCCAATGGGGAAGTGCTTTGTACGGATGCGATTGTGAAGGAAAAAGACACGCAGCCGCCTAAGCATTTTAATGAAGGGACCTTGCTGAAGGCCATGGAGAGTGCGGGTAAGCAGATCGAGGATGAAGAGCTGCGCGATGCGATGAAGGATTCTGGTTTAGGTACGCCGGCGACACGAGCGGCAACGATCGAACGGCTCAAGAAAGTCGGTTATATCGACATGCAAGGGAAGAAAATCATTTTGACACAAAAGGGCAGAATGGTTGTTGAATTAATTCGTGGAGCGGGTATTGAGCTGCTGACTTCACCAGAGATGACGGGGCAATGGGAGCGCAGATTGAACGAAATTTCCCGTGGCACGGCCTCGGATGAGCAGTTTATGCATAATGTGAAAAGATTCGCGACGCTTATTGTCGATAAGGTGCGCAAGCAAGCTAGAGCTTCGAAAACGGATTTCGAAGGTGAGAATGCACCGGAGGCTTCCGGTAAACGAGGCTCAGCTTCAGCTAAGTCGGCTTCTGGTGGGGACGGCACAGCGAAAACTCCTGCAAAGAAGAAAGCCCCAGCTGCGAAGCCAGCAGGCGACGGAACAAGTACGTTCATCGCCACGTGCCCAAGGCCTGGTTGCGGCGGCTCTCTCTTCATGGGGCGAAAAGGTTACGGCTGCTCGCATTATAAGGAAGGCTGCAGCTTCGTCATTTGGAAGGAAAGCTTCGGACGAAGCTTAACGGATACACAGGTGCAGGCTCTTGTCCAAAAAGGGAAAACGACAAAGCTGAAGCTTGTCCTGGCTGACGGAACAGAAACGGATGGAAAGATTGTGTTGAAGGATGTTGCTACGGGTGCATTGGGCACCGAATGAGTGGATAGGGGAACTGCCGAGTGAGGTCATTAGCGAATGATTGGTTGACTGTGTTAGAAGAGGAATTTCAAGATCCTTACTATAAGGAATTAGAGCAGTTTCTTCAGGAAGAGTTTGCTCAGCAAACCATTTATCCGCCAGAGGATGAGGTGTTTAGCGCTTTGGAGTGGACTTCCTTTGAGGATACAAAGGTTGTTATTCTGGGACAAGACCCCTATCATGGGAATGGGCAAGCACATGGGCTCAGCTTCTCCGTGAAACCTGGGGTAGCAATTCCTCCATCATTACGAAATATGTACAAAGAATTAGCGTCAGATATTGGATTTATCATACCTGATCATGGTTATTTGAAGTCATGGGCAGATCAAGGGGTTCTGTTGTTAAATACGGTTTTGACCGTCCGTGAGGCCTTGCCTAATTCCCATAAGGGTATGGGCTGGGAACGGTTCACAGATCGGATCATTCAAGCATTAAGTGCGAGAGAAAAGCCTGTTATTTTCCTGCTTTGGGGAAGTCATGCACAGTCTAAAGCGTCATTCATTGACGTGGCGAGACATGTGATTGTGACGTCGGCCCATCCTAGTCCGCTATCGGCGTATCGCGGATTTTTCGGTAGTAAGCCCTTCTCTAAAGTTAATTCCATCTTAAATCGACTTGAAATGACAGAGATCGATTGGCAAATCCCGAATTATACGAATCGTAAAAACCACGAATGACAAAATTCGCGGTTTTTTTCACGCCTATAGACTGAAACCCGAGCTCAGAAACGAATAGTATGTTTAAGGTGTGTAAGGAATGCCTAGCTACTCACAAAATGGATTGAACATAGGTAATTGGTAAGTGTAGCTCGCAGTTTTTACCCGTTTCATAAGAGCGATTTCCGAGTACTTCGCCAAAAGCGTCGTAATCAGCCTTCGTGCCTCGTTGCAAGACTTGAATAGCTGCGTGAAGCACATTGGTTGCGTCGTTCATCGCTATGTCCAGTAACTCCCACACATTATAGGTGTAGGTTTCATTGAGATCCGTCGGACAGTTCCAAGCCGTCTTGGCTTCATTAAAATAATCGAGCGGTGCCGGATGCTTCGTAAATACTAATGGTGATATTTGACCGAATGTCAATATACGTTTGAGTCCACTTGGATCATGAAATAACCGTTGTGCACGGATCATGTCGTAGTAGGCGATATCCCAATCGGACTCGCGCATCTGTGAAGCGATTTCGGGATAATGAATCGCTGCAGCAGCGGAGAGGGCAGGAACGATACCAAGGGGGAGCTTTTCGCCAACGTAAATTTCTTTCCATACCGGTGTGTTCCACGTTTGAATATCTCGCTCATGCTTGGCAAAGATGGTATCCATGATGATTTCAAAGCGTTGATGATCCCATTTCTTGAAGCCTGACTTATAGAATACATAGGGATGCAAATTACGATCCAAAACGTGGTGCGTCAAAAATCCTAGCACATAAAGAACGGCAGGATTATATAAGCCTCTGCCTTGTACCTGACGAACAAGATCAAGTAGAAACGGTCCGCAGGCGTCCTTGTGCATGAGACTTCCGAGTTCATTTAATTTCTTGTCTTTTTTCCAAGGTAGAAAGTTATGATAAAAAAGAAAGTCGGGTCCTTGGCAGCCGAGTGAAAAAATGTTTCGTTGCTGTTTATCGTTCAAGACCGACGCATGACCCAGTTCATTCATGACTTTTTGTCCGAAAATTAAATGTGTCCAAATATTTGGCAAGGGAGCATTCCTCCTACAGCTTGAAATGAAGATTAATGACCCCTTACATTTTAACATATTGACGGAACTCAAGGCACATTTCGAGAACAAATTCGTTTCGAAGGGCTGTAAAGGCAGGATTAGAACTGTTATTGTCGAATTTATCAAACGGTGTTGGTCATCATCTAAGCATGTACCATGGAGGAAAATATATGAAGCAATCGAAAATAGAGCCTTCGTTCGATGCGATTTTTGAATTCACGACAACGGGAATGGCTCTGATCTCGCTCGAAGGTCAGTGGCTGAGAATGAATCGCAGCTTAAGTGACATACTTGGTTATTCGGCACAGGAGCTTCTAACTACGAATATGAAGACATTATTTGAACCTAATCAAGCTCGACACATAGATCACATCATGGAGAAATTGCTTGGCGGGGAGCAGCATTCTCTTCATGTTCAAATGCAGATGAAACATAAGGATATATCGTTTAAAAGCGTGGACTGGCGGATGTCCGTCATGTTAGATTCAGACAACGAACCTCAAGCATTCATTGTTCAAGTAAAGGATCTTTCCCAGCAGTCTGAAATGGAAAGAAAGCTTGCTGAAAGCGAGCAGCGCTATAAGTCTTTGATTGAACATAATCCTGCGGGTATTCTAACATGTGATACGGAAGGTCGTATTCAATTCGTCAATCCAGCCATGGAGCGGATTCTGGGCTATTCGGAGAATGAATTGAAGGACCAATTCATCCATCAGTTATTTCAGCAAGACGACAAAGAATTGCTTACAGCTGTAGAAATACTTTCACAAACTGATAATTACATGTTGGCTTTTCGTCATAAAAACGAAGATAGAATTGAACTCGGTGTGAAAAATGTGCCAATTATTGTCAATGATAATTTGGACGGTGTGTATTTGATTGCGAAGGATATCACACAATTCAATAAGGATCGAGAATCTCTCCGGGTCGCGCAGCAAGACCTTCATGACACCGTGAGAAGACAACAAGGGATGACATTGAAGTTCAGGGAAATAAATGGGAAGTTCATCCATACGTTATGTGATGGTGAGTTGCTGTATCGTATAGGACATAACCCATCTGACATTGTTGGGAAAAGTTTGCACGAAATTTTGTCGTACTCATTGTCCGCATCTATCGAAGCCTATTATCACCAGGCTTGGAATGGTGATAATGTGATGTTCGAGACAACCTTTGCCGGCATTACTTATTTGACTTCCTTACGGCCTATCATAGAAAAGGATCAAACGATTGAAGTCATTGGCTCGTGTGTAGATATTACAGAGCGCAAAAGAATGGAGACGGAGCTCCGAGAGACGAAGGAGCTGCTTGAGTCTTTTATTAACAATACCTCAGATGCGATTTGTGTGCTTGATCTAAATGAGAGAGTTATCTCCGTTAATGCAGCGCACGAACATATTTTTGGCTGGAGTCAAGAGGAATTAAGGGGTCATCCTTTGCCGATTTACTCGAATCACATGAAAAGTGAACGTAAAGAGATGTATGAGTTGCTCAGGTTAGGGAAGCAAATATCGGGAAAAGAATCGGTTCGCCTTCGCAAAGATGGACAATTGATTCATGTTAGCATTACGAAAACACCGATTAAGAATGAAAAAGGTGAGATTTTCGGATTCGCAGGAATTACGAGAGATATTACGGAACGTAAGCAAACGGAAGAGCTTCTTCGTAAGTCAGACAAGCTTTCAGTAGCAGGCCAACTCGCCGCGGGACTTGCGCATGAAATCCGAAATCCATTGACCTCACTTCGCGGCTTCTTACAGCTGCTTCAACATGATTTAAAAGACAAGAAGCATTATTTTGATATTATGTTATCTGAGTTAGATCGAATCAATTTCATCGTAAGTGAATTCCTTGTTATCGCAAAGCCTGAAGCAATTACCTATAAGAAAAGCGATTTAGGTGCTATTTTACAATCGGTCATTGCATTGTTGGATACGCAAGCCGTTCTCTGTAATGTGCAGCTTTTATTGGAATTCCAAACAGATATACCCGAAATTATTTGCTCTGAAATGCATTTGAAGCAGTTATTCATTAATTTAGTCAAAAATGCGATAGAGGCCATTCCGAAAGACGGACAGATCAAAATGATCGTTTCGTTACATGGGCGGGATCAAATTAGAATTCGGACACAAGATAACGGATGCGGGATACCAGAGGAACGATTGAAACAGCTAGGGGAGCCTTTCTACACGACGAAGGAAAAGGGGACTGGCTTAGGTTTAATGATGTGCTTCAAGATTGTGGAAGCACACAAAGGTATCATGAACATCCAGAGTCAAGTAGGGTATGGGACGACAATCGATGTGTTCTTGCCTAATTTTTCGGAGGAGCATAATCATTTCGTTTAAGTTGGACAATAATTAAAGCTGAAAACCGCCGTCGGGTTGATCCGGAAACGGCGGTTTTCGCATGTTTAGAATCCGATACTAAATTCAGATGTTTCTCTTGAATACCAAGCTGAAACAGTGTCGTTATTTTCATTGTAAACTTGTACATGATCTGGCGTGTATTTGACGATTATCCCTGTAGTTACTTGGTAATATACGCCTAGCTGATCGAGTGACCACACATAAACAGGCGTTTTCGTTAAGGCTGCAGCAAATAATTCTGAATCCGTATCAAGTAGCTTCGTTCCGTAAATCATCTATACACCTCTGTCTTAAGGATAGGATTATTAAGCACTTATTAATAAAGACATTATGAGAATTGAAATCATCACACCTTGATTTCAATTTTTTTGTGGAGTTTCGATTTTTTTCCAAATACAATCAAGAATGTCTATTTTGAAGCTCAATCAAGTGGAAATGGCGATTAACGCGAAGAACATGAAATCGATTCAATATCCATTTATGCCCGAGGAAGGTATGATCGAACCCTCGGAGCTGAAAATTCATTAAGCTTCACATGCCCGTTATTTTGAGGATTCCTAAAATATGTAGAATATGAGCAGTAGATGCCAGAAATTTTGCATAGTCAGGTGTTAGGCCTCGTTCATCAACAACTGGAAAGGGATTTCGAGCACAACCCAGAGGTGCGCCAGCAGGAAGAAAAGGATTTGGAAATTTGGGCAGCGAGCGAGAAACGCGAGCTTCAAGAGAAGTGGTCAACGGAGATGGTGATGGATGCCGCTAACTATTTGGTGGAACAGAAGCCAGATCTGGAGATGCGTATGAAACTTGATCATATTACTGTGAAAGCGCAGCTGGCAGACTACCGGCGAAAAGTGCATATTGCCAGACAAGGCGAGCGTTATGTCATCCTGATTGAAGGGGATTATTTGCATTTCGAGAAAGGTGTCTCCCCGATTGAATTACTGCGTCCCGACGATCTACATGCGGTTATTGAGCGAATTACCCGAGAAGAAGAAGGCGAGCGATAAAGGAAAAAAAAGAGGGTTCCCTCACGTTTGAATTCCTTGTATAATAGGTAAGCTTTGCTGAATTGACAGTAGGTAAATTAAGATTGGGTAGAAGGAGAAAGGGGTCAATGGCAGTGATTGTGGTTGGGGGAATGATCGGTCTTGGTAAGACATCTGTATCCACTTTACTTGGACAAGAACTAAATTCGAATGTTTTCTATGAGAGTGTCGATGATAATCCAATTTTACCGCTTTTTTACACAGCATCACCTGAGGAAATCGAAAAGCATCGTTATCCTTTTTTGTTGCAGTTGCACTTTTTGAATACGAGATTTAAGGCCATTAAACAGGCATTAGTACATAATCGCAATGTACTGGATAGAAGTATTTATGAGGATTGGTACTTTGCGAAGGTGAATCGTGAGCTAGGACGAATTTCTCAGCTGGAATTTGATGTTTATGAAGGCTTGGCTGACAATATGATGTCCGAATTGGCGGAGCTTCCTAAGAAATCGCCGGATCTTATGGTATATTTGAAAGCTTCCTTCGATACCGTGATGCATCGCATCGGGCTTCGCGGCCGCAGCTTTGAACAGGATCAATCGCTGGTCGATTATTATCGCAGGCTATGGTCAGGTTATGATGACTGGGTAATGAATCACTATCATGCTTCTGAAGTTCTAATCGTAGATATGGATCGTGTCGATGTCGTAAATCGCGCGGCAGATGCTGCCCAATTGGTCCAAGATGTTCGAGCGATGTTATCAGATTTAGCAATAGTGTAAGTGCATTAAGCGAAAATTGTCGAAATGTCGAAAGACCCCCTCAAAGCTGAGGGGGTCTTTCGAATGTTATAGTAGAAAATGAAAATCCAATCTCATGTTGTAAACCAAGAAAGCGAAGGTGATGAAATTGTTGTTTATCGTTTGTTACAAAGGCAAGGCGATGAGTGCACCACTGCCGAAATTAGCAGCAACAGAGAAAATGTTGAAGCTTAGTCGATCATTTGCCAATCTTGAACTCGTCGAAGTGCAACAACAATGGCAGACGGCTTCGAATATCTAGCATAACGAACTTAACCTTATCATAATCTCAACTCCTTAATCGAATGGATTAATGGAGTTTTTTGTGTTGTCCAATTGTGATAGAGTGGGGTGAGAAGTAATGCGCTTAGAAGGGTAGGTTGTACGAACCATGTTGTTGGAAGTAATCGCGACTACACTGCAAGATGCTAAGTGTGCTGAGGCAGGCGGTGCAAATCGGATAGAACTCGTTGCTGATTTGCAACAGGGCGGATTAACGCCTGAAATTGAGCTTATTAAACAAATAAGATCCACTGTTCACATACCTGTACACGTCATGATTCGGCCGCATGCCCGTTCGTTTCACATGTCGGACGATGATGTTGCCTGTATGATCCAATCGATTCAAAGTGCAGAACAAGCTGGTGCTAGCGCCCTAGTTTTCGGCACGTTAACACAAAAGCATGAGATTGATCGTCCTACGCTAGACATTCTTATAGGTGCTACATCTTTACCCATCACCTTCCATCGGGCGTTTGATGACATAGAGCAGCAAGCTGAAGCTTTACAACTGCTCCTTACGTATAAACAAGTCCGCTCCGTGCTTACCTCAGGCGGGGCGGCGAGTGCACTGCAAGCTGTTGAGCAAATTCGCATGCTAGTATCTATGACCCGAGGCAGCCATGTAAACATTTTGCCTGGCGGTGGACTTACACTTGATAGCTTGGCCTCATTTGTCCAATCTACGGGTGTGCAAAGTGTTCATCTAGGCACTGCAGTAAGAGAGAAAAACAGTGTGGATGGAGCTGTTGAGGAAGAGAAGGTCAGGAAAGCAAGAGTCATCCTAGATGGGATTGACCAATAAACTTGTACAGGAGGTAACCCATGAATATTCTAATTCTTGGCGGCACCAAATTTCTGGGAAGAGCCCTAACGGAAGCGGCTCTATGGAAGGGTCACGAAGTGACATTATTTCATCGTGGGCTTCACGATGCACAAGCATTTCCACAGGTTCGGCATATTCTGGGGGACCGGAATGTCGATTTGGCTAAACTGAATGAAGGTGAGTGGGATGCGGTTATTGATACGAGCGGCTATCAGCCTGAGGCTGTAGCGGCTTCAACAGAGATCCTTAAGCGCTGTGCGAAGCACTACACATTTATTTCTTCTGTTTCTGCGTACGCGGATTTAAAGCAGCTTCATCTGGATGAATCCGCAGCTGTAATGCGATTGGAGGATGCCGCAGATCCTGGGCAACGGTATGGTGCGTTGAAAGCTGAGTGTGAAGAGGTTGTCAAATCGGTATTTCCACATGGTGCACTCATTATTCGTCCAGGTCTTATCGTAGGACCCTATGACGCCTCAGATCGATTCACGTACTGGCCTGCTCGCTTGCAGCGAGGTGGTCATGTGTTAGTTCCACTGCCGAAAGAGCGCAGACTGCAATTCATTGATGTACGTGATCTTGCTGCTTGGACGTTGGATTTAATTGAACAAGGAGTCACAGGGACAATTCATGCAAGCGGTAATGAGTATGCAATGAAAGAGGTTGTAGAAGCTTGTAGGTCTAATGATAACGAGACGACACTGACATGGGTGACGGAAGCGTTCTTGTTAGAACATGAAGTGGGTCCGTGGATGGAACTTCCGCTTTGGTTACCTAGCGACAGTCTGATCGGCATGCTGCAGCTTAATAACGCGAAAGCGTTCAAATCGGGTTTAAAAACAAGACCGCTCGCAGTCACTGCCAGAGATACGCTGGCTTGGGATCAAGGTCGTGACCCGGAGGTTACTCGACTAGCTGGATTAAAACCAGAACGTGAGGAACAATTATTGCGGGATTGGGAATCTGCTACAAAGGGAATGTAGAGTGACAAAAATAATTTATGTTTTGTCCAAACGCGGGCGAATAGCTGGGGGAATCTGAATATACTGGAAGAGTAAACTCTGAGAAAATGAGGTGCAGTCTATGTACGATTCCACGGATATTCAAAGTAACAAAGGAATGGCCATTATTGCGTATATCTTGTTTTTCGTTCCGTTGATTGCGGCGAAAGACTCCAAGTATGCGTATTACCATGCCAATCAAGGACTTACCTTGTTTTTGGCGTGGGTCATTGTAAATGTCGTGCTCGGCATTATCCCGTTCATCGGTTGGTTCCTACAGCCATTTGCGAACTTGGCTTTGGTCATTTTAGCTGTGTTGGGCATTGTTGCAGCGGCACAAGGTCAGGTCAAACCGCTTCCGATTATCGGCGGTTACACACTTCTGAAGTAGTACGTACATATTAACAAGGGCTGACCATCGGTAGGTGAACTACCGTTAGTCGGCCCTTATTTGTATGAATGCCCCAGCGGATCGAGTTATTCAGCAATTCTATATAGTCCTTCAGAAATTTGCATACGGAGCCCTACGATATGGCATGATAAATATGGAACGGAATCACTTTTAGCATTTTTGTCCAAAGTTTGATCATCGTGTGAATAAAATATGAACAAATGCGACCATTTGTGGTATACTAGGAATATACATGTACAAATAAGTCAGGAGTAGTGATAATAATGTCGAATAAAGCTGTGTCCGCAAATCCGGTTGAGCACATTGAACGTGATGTTATGCCTCTAGTGAAATTAATGACATTTTCCGCTTGGGCGTTGCTTGCGATTGGTTTAGTACTTAGCTTAGCAAGTATAGAAAGTTTTAGTGATACGAATACGACTTTAATGGTTGGTATTGGTTTCATGGTGGGTAGTGTCTTCATTTATGTGATTCGCACAGCGATTCATTTGGTTCATTCTCGCAATGTTTCCAAAGGTGAATGAGGACCAGGGTTCAAAGGAATACTATAAAAGCCTTTCAAGTCTAATACTTGAAAGGCTTTTTGCTGTTCATATTTTTCCTGCTCCTGCAGAGTCAACAAACGTTCTGTGACATTTGTTTTACAGTACAACGTCGAACCGTTGACGTATTTGTTAAGATCTGTTAGTTGATAATGAACTTACAGAAGAAAGATGATATGTTGATAATAGTTAGTGATGTCGAATGGGAGGTAAGTAAAAATGAAGAAGAGAAAGCTTAAACAAGCATCGTTGATCTTCATGATGGTCGCCATCATCGCAGTATTGTCAGGATGCAGTCAAGCTATGGTTTTGGATCCTAAGGGACCCGTGGGTGCTGAACTGAAAGATTTAATCGTCATTACCACTGTGTTATGCGCCATTATCCTCGTACCTGTCTTAGTCTTAACGGCTTGGATTGTATGGCGATATCGCGATACAAAGGGAAATAAAGCTTCGTACGATCCAAATTGGTCTCATAGTACGAAATTGGAAACGATTTGGTGGGCTATCCCCATCATTATTATTGGAGCAATCGCTGTCATCACTGTGAAATACACGTACGCGACGGATCCTGCCAAACCATTAGAGTCTGATAAGAAGCCCATAACGGTTCAAGTCACTTCACTCGATTGGAAATGGTTATTTACATATCCAGAGCAAGGGATTGCGACTGTCAATTATTTGCAAATCCCTGAGGATACGCCAATTAAGTTCGAATTAACCTCAGATGCACCTATGAATTCCTTCTGGATTCCACAGCTAGGCGGTCAAATCTATACGATGTCTGGCATGGCAATGACACTGTATTTGCAAGCAGATGAAATCGGTCATTACTTCGGAACGGGTGCGAACTTTAGCGGCGAGCATTTTGCTGACATGACCTTTGATGTGAATGCAACGTCACGTGAGGATTTCGATTCCTTCATTGCCAAAACGAAGAAGGTTCCTACGAAATTAACAAAGGAAAGCTATGAGGAATTAGCAATGCCTGGCAAATCAGGCGTGAGATATTTCTCCTCGATCCCAGACGGACTTTTCGAACAAATTGTAACGAAATACACGAAGGGTCAATCTGGACATAGCGGTCATGCTGCGAGTCAATCAGATACAACGGAGAAGAAAGAAAACGCAATGAGCGGCATGAATCATAGTGACATGGACCATAGTCAAACGCATGGTGCAAAGTAATCGATACAGATTAAAGTTTCACGAAAGGGAGATCATCTCATGTTCGATAAAATAAAAGATTTCGCATCCGAGTTTTTCGTTACAGGCGATCCGATGATTCTGGGGGCTCAAGTTAGTATTGGGCTCACTCTGGTGGCGATTGTATTCGTTCTGACTTTCTTCAAGAAATGGGGATGGCTTTGGCGCGAATGGTTAACCAGTGTTGATCATAAACGAATCGGGATCATGTATATCATTTGTTCGATTCTAATGCTGTTCCGCGGCGGTGTTGATGCGCTGCTAATGCGTGTACAGCTTGCTATGCCGGACAGTGAGTTCTTGCAGCCTGAACACTACAATCAAATTTTCACCACGCACGGCGTTATCATGATTTTGTTCATGGCGATGCCGCTGATGTTCGGGTTGTTCAATATCGTAGTTCCACTGCAAATCGGAGCGCGAGATGTCGCATATCCGTTCTTGAATTCCCTCAGCTTCTGGATGTTCTTCTGGGGCGCGATGCTTTTCAACGTATCCTTCATCATCGGAGGTTCACCAGATGCAGGTTGGTTAAGCTATCCGCCTTTATCTGAAATGTCGCATAGCCCAGGCGTTGGGGAGGATTTCTATATTTGGGGGATTCAAATTTCCGGGATCGGTAGTTTAGCAACGGGGATTAACTTTATTGTGACCATTTTGAAAATGCGTACACCTGGAATGAAATTGATGAGAATGCCAATGTTCACGTGGTCCGTATTTTCAAGTTGTATCATTATTATTTTCGCATTTCCCATCTTAACCGTCACACTTGCTTTGCTATTTTTAGATCGTTTCTTAGGTGCTCACTTCTTCACCTTAGACGGCGGCGGCAATCCGATGATGTATATCAATTTAATTTGGATGTGGGGTCACCCCGAAGTATATATCGTGGTCCTGCCTGCCTTCGGTATTTACTCTGAAGTGGTATCAACCTTTGCGAAAAAAACGCTCTTCGGTTATAAATCAATGGTTTTCGCCATGTTGATTATTAGCTTATTTTCCTTCTTTACGTGGGCTCATCATTTCTTCACGATGGGGTCAGGTGCAGATGTGAACGCGTTCTTCGCGGTTAGTACAATGCTCATTGCCATACCGACAGGTGTCAAGGTATTTAACTGGTTGTTCACAATGTTCAGGGGTAAAATTAGATTCACGACTCCGATGTTATGGACCATCGCATTCATCCCTTGCTTCGTAGTTGGCGGGATGACGGGGGTACTGCTTTCTGTAGCGCCTGCTGATTTCCAATTCCATAACAGCTATTTCTTAATTGCGCATTTCCATCAGGTCTTGATCGGTGGGGTAGCCTTTGGTTACTTTGCGGGATTATACTACTGGTGGCCGAAGATGTTCGGATTTAAACTCAATGAGCATCTGGGCAAATGGGCTTTCTGGCTATGGAACATTGGTTTCTACGTTTGTTTTATGCCTCAATATTTCCTTGGCTTGGACGGGATGACTCGTCGTACGTATACGTATAGCTGGGATATGGGTTGGGGGCCGTTAAACGTCGTTTCTACCGTCGGCGGCTTCTTGATGGGGTTAGCCTTCCTCTTCCAAGTGTGGCAAATCGCGCACTCCATAAAGTTCTTAAAGGAGCACAAAGTGACGGGCGATCCGTGGGATGGGCGTACGTTGGAATGGTCGATTCCTTCACCAGCGCCAATTTATAACTTTGCCGTGCTGCCGAAAGCAGAAGTGGCTGATGTCTGGTGGGAAGAGAAGCAAGGTACGGTTAAGAAACAACCCGTGCCTACAACGTATGAACCGATTCATATGCCTAAGAATTCAGGAATCCCATTCATCATTTCGGCCATGTGGTTCTTCGCAGGATTCGGTTTCGTATGGAATTGGATGTGGCTTACGATTCCGGCCTTGATCGGTGTTGCCCTCTGTATGTGGGCTCGTTCCTTCAGCTACGATACAGATTACTATATTCCAGCGGATGAAGTGAAAGCGACAGAAGACGCTTGGAGAGGAGTGAAGGGGTAATGGCACACGCGGTTTCGCAAGCTGGGCATCATCATGATCACGATCATGAACATGAACAACATGAATCTATGAAGACGTTTGGATTCTGGATATTTTTGATCACAGACTGTATCTTATTCGGGTCGCTTTTTGCGACCTATATCGTCCTTCACCAAAATACCAATGGAGGACCAACGGCTGAAGAGTTATTCAAAATGCCAGGTATCATCGCGGAGACATTCATCTTGCTAACAAGCAGCTTTACGAGCGGTTTGGCCGTGCTTGGCATGCACAAAGGGAATATGAAGCAATTGATCGGTTGGTTGATTGTAACCGTGCTTCTTGGGGCTTCTTTCATTGGCTTAGAACTCGCAGAATTCATTAACATGGTTAATCATGAGGGAGCGACGATTAGCACCAGTGCCTTTCTATCTGCCTTCTTCACGTTGGTAGGTACGCACGGATTGCATGTTTCCGTTGGTTTAATCTGGATGATCGGTATCATCTTGCAATTGAAACGCCGTGGAATTACAACGGTAACGAAACGTAAAGTCGCGGTCATTTCACTCTACTGGCATTTTCTTGATGTCGTTTGGATCTTCGTCTTCTCAGTCGTTTATCTCATGGGGGTGATGTAGGTGAGTCAATCGCATACAAATTCGCACAATCATGAATCGCATGGTTCATTGAAATCGTATATCATTGGTTTCGCACTTTCGATTCTTTTGACGATCATCCCGCTTGTAGCTGTGATGAACCACATGCTTGGAAAGACGGGGAGCATCGTTATCATTCTCATCACAGCCGTACTTCAATTTGGTGTGCAATTGTTTTTCTTTATGCATGTCAAAGAGGGCGAGAATGCCCGGTGGAATATCATGGCACTGATCTTTGGACTTGTTATTCTACTGACCATCGTAGCCGGTTCAATCTGGATTATGACGTATAATACAGTTGCTCATTAAGGTTTTAATAGGATGAATGAATAGACGTTCTCGGCCAAACAAGTATTGGCTGATGGCGTCTTTTTGGGTTATTGGTTTTCATGGATCGTTCAGCAACAAAAAGGGTTGTCTTTCCATTTAACGCGTGATACATTATGTATCAGAGATACTTTTCGTATCATTCATCTGGCGAGACAAACTACATTTCTGAACGGAGAGGAGCCAAATGTTCCGACGAAACCAACGATTCCGTAACCAACTCGATGATCAACTCGTCCATTTGCACAAAAATTTGTTCATTAGTCATGCTGATCCGCTCTATCATGAGAAGGTTATTCGTTATTTGGATGCGAATTCTCCAGAGGCTCACTTCAATTTGGGGCAGAAGTTTCGCGAGAAGGGGAATTGGAAAAGAGCTCGGTTTCACTATACGGAAGTGCTCAAAACCTATCCCTCACCATTCTATTCTGCTGCGAATCGTGCAATTCACTTGATAGATCAGCAGCAAGCCTCACATGTTGCGAATCTAGAACAGACATTACAAGTGAAGCCCAAGCCCTTATTACCTCCATTTATGAAAATGTTGTTGCTCGTACTGCTGATTCTGAATGTGCTCTTAGTTTTGTTCTTTGTTGGAGATCAGTCGATCTCTCGGACGATTTCCAAAATGAAAATTTGGGGAGTAGGCGCTCAGGTAACCTATGAGACGGTGGACAAGCCTTTTATCCTGTATCTCACGCCTGAGACCACGCGATCAGAAATCGAAAAGAAGCTTCATGATCAAGCCTTGGTTTTAGCCAAAGAAATACCGAATGCAAATATTATGATTTATGGCATTGTCTCTGAGGATAACAGGGATAAAGGGAAAACCAAGCTGCTGACCAATGAGGCCGATATCAAGCGCGCGATGGTCGTCGCATCGTATCAGCCTGAGACAGACGCCATGGTTCACATCCGGTTTTTGAACGCTGAATTTGAAGAGCACCAACCGCTTAGCGCGATTGGTGCTAATTTAGTTCGAACCGCTTTGGATTCGTATCGAACGGATGTTGGACAAGCTCCGCCGCAAATAGATGCGTTACTGCAGGATTATCCTAATAATTATTTGAGCTTCATCCCTATCGAAGCTGTATCTGGCTCCAATGTGGTCACTGAAGTTTACAACGGTGATGGGGGGTGGGTATATGACCCCAAAGCGGCAGATGTCGCACACATGTTTTATGCGAATACCGTAGGAGGAACAGGGGTTCCTTTTGACCCCGTTCATCTCGATGTCAATAAGGCGGAGTATCAATTGAAGCTCGTTAGCGGCCCCTATTTGTTATGGGAAAAAGAAATCGGACTCGGTGCCAATGGGAGCACACCAGAAGGTGAATTTCGGGTCGTAGACCGCGTTCAACAGCCAAATGGGAAGACAAGTCAGAGCTATGGTCATGCAGGCCTAGGACTAGGTGCAATCGCTCTACACGGCACGTATGATGAGAGCTCCATCGGAGGGAATAAATCCCTGGGCTGTATTCGATTAACGAATGAGGACATACAGCAGGTATTCCCTTTCGTACCCAAAGGCGCTGAGGTGCGCATACTTTCAAATGAAAACACACCTAATCTACTTGGTCAGGAGAGTCACACTTCACAGCTGATCCCGGCAAGTTTACCCCAGCATTCGGAATCCGCGGAAAAGGTCATTTTCCATTGGTTAGGTTAAAAAAGCAGCTGAAGCTTACCGAGAACATTTTCTCGGAAGTCTCAACTGCTTTTCAGTTTGACACTACTTCCTATAGTTAACTACATTAAGTTTTCTGGATTTAGTTTCTCCAGCTCAGGAATGACGAAGCGACCGTCCTTACGAATAAGCACATCGTCGAAATAAATTTCGCCGCCGCCATATTCAGGTCGTTGAATCAGAACCATATCCCAGTGAACGGAAGAACGGTTGGTGTTATCCGCGGTTTCATAGGCTTGACCTGGTGTGAAATGGATACTTCCATCAATTTTCTCATCGAACAATATATCTTTCATCGGATGTTGAATATAAGGGTTCACGCCAATCGCGAATTCGCCAATGAAGCGAGCTCCGTCATCCGTATCAAGGATCTCATTCAATTTCTTGGTATCGTTGCTGGTTGCGTTAGTAATGCGGCCATTTTCGAAGGTCAGCACAATGTTCTCAAAGGATGTGCCCATATAGATGGTTGGCGTGTTATAACTGATGACACCATTTACGGAATCTTTCACAGGTGCCGTATACACTTCGCCATCCGGTATGTTTCGCAGGCCAGAGCATGGAACGGCCCCGATATCTTTGATCGAGAAGCTGAGATCCGTTCCTTTGGCGATCAAACGAACGCGATCCGTGCGATTCATCAGATCGACAAGGGATTCCATGGCCTTCGCCATTTTGCTGTAATCAAGGTTACACACATTAAAGTAGAAATCCTCGAAGGCTTCGGTGCTTTTACCAGCCAGCTGCGCCATAGAAGGATTCGGATAGCGCATAACGACCCATTTGGTGTTATTAATACGCTCGTCGAAGATCGGACGTTGGAAGTACTTCAGGAACAGCTTCATTTGCGCATCAGGCACATCGGAGGATTCGGTGATGTTATCGCCGCTGCGAACAGCAACGTAGGCATCCATTTGTTTCATCCGAGCAAGCTCAATGTCAGACCACGCGCTGAATTGTGCTTGTGTGCCTTTCATTTGTAGACTCCGCGTTATCGCAGGATCGCGCAATTCGATGAAGGGGTTACCTCCAGCAGCATGAACTTCCTCAATTAAGCATTTCGAGAGTTCGGGGTCTTTAACACCAATCATTTCAATCAATATGTTCTCACCGGGCTGTAGGCTCACGGAATACCGAATAATGTTTCGGGCAAAAGTCTGAAGTCTTGGATCTCTCATACTGTAGGTCTCCCTTAATCAAAAATACGTACCCCCAAATTATAACGCAACGCGTTCGCGTAATCCAATCGAGGAAATGGCTTCATAAACATCGAAGGGGTATACTACACATAGGAGTAGGGTCATTACAATATTCAACAAGGTATATAGACAACTAGAGGAGGACGCTATGGCAAGAGATCAAATTAAAGTACCCTTCGGGTATGAACCCCCGGCAGAAACACAGAAGGGAACCGTCTTGGTATTCGAAACATTCGAAGACTGGACAGAGCACGAAATGTGCGCTTTTATGACGTGGGCAGAGGAACGGAAATTCGTGCGCGCGATTTTTTACCCACAGCACGAGGAAACGCTTCGCAGGATGGATATTCGTGCCGAAATGCCTTATTATGCCCGTGTGAAGCATCTCGAAGAGCTGTTGGAGAATGTAGATACACCCCTTCAAGCAGAAGTGGATAAATGGGAAGGAAAGCGTAAGAAATACACGCCGCTTGATACCTCCTTAAGCTTTCTTGCAGAGAAATCTCCCGGGCCTCACTTTATTTGTATGAGTGACCGTTACGCGAACCTGTTTGTTACATACCCATCCTTCAAAGAGTGGATTAAAAAAGCAAGACTCGTCATATTTACGCAGTTCCGTGTTCCCCTTCATGGCAAGCTAAATGACTATGCCGAGAGATGGGAAACGGTGGATTTTGGGAATGGCTCTTAAATTACTGCGTTCCAATTATCAATTAACCACATTAATTATGGTAATCATCGTGGCGGGAATGAGTCAGGGTATGCTCCTGCCCTTGCTCACGATTTTGCTAGATCGTTCGGGTGTTTCAACTGATGCTAACGGTGTAAATGCGGCGGCTCTTTATATTGGGATTTTTGCGACAATGTTCTTCATAGAAAAGCCTGTTCGACGTTTTGGCTATAAACCCGTCATTATGATCGGAATGAGCTTGATTATAATCGCCAATTGTCTGTTCCCCGTGTGGCAGCATGTTGGTTTTTGGTTTGTACTGCGTCTTCTAGTGGGCATTGGGGACAGCGCTTTGCATTTTGCCACACAACTCTGGATTGTAGCCTCCAGTCCGAAGGAGAAGAGAGGACGCAATATCTCCCTCTACGGAATGGCGTATGGGATTGGGTTTAGTCTGGGACCATTAGGGATTACGTTGCTAAAAGCAGGGGTTTGGGTACCTTTTATGGTCACAAGTGCTTTCTTTCTTCTTATATTGATCCTCCTGACAAGGCTCAAGAATGAGAAGCCAGAACGGGCAGAACGCATGGATGCCGCGCACAAACGTGCTACAACGGTCATTTCATTAGCATGGTTCCCGCTTATTACGTCACTTCTCTTTGGCTATATGGAAGCAACGCTGAATAGTAATTTTCCTTTGTATGGGCTTCGTATAGGTATATCTGAGTCGACGATTGGACTTTTGCTTCCGGTTACCGGCATTGGAGGCCTTATCATGCAGCTGCCGCTCGGTGTTTGGAGTGACCGTATAGGTAGAAAGCCGATTTTGATGGGAACGGCTATTATTGGAGCCATTGCTTTTAGCTGCGTTCCATTAGTTGGGACGAACTTATGGGGGCTTGGACTCTGTTTAGGTGTAGCAGGGGGGATGGTTGGATCTTTCTTTTCGCTAGGGTTAGCGTATGCAGCTGATATTTTGCCGCGACATCTGCTGCCAACTGCCAATATAATAGCTTCGATCCAATATAGCGTGGGAAGTATCATTGGCCCTTTAGTGGGAGGGATGGCGCTTCACTATATGAGTGTGGTCAGTATTTTCTACTTCTTAGGCCTAGTTTACTTGTTGTTTGGACTCTCAGGCTCAATCTTTCGAGCTCGTGAGAGATGAAAAAAGCCGCTTTCCTTATCCAAGGAAGGTGGCTTCTTCTTCGTGTTTTAGCCGATTTCGTAATTGGCTGCTTGGTCGGTCATATATCGTTCTGTCAAAATCGTAAGTAGTGAGATCCCGATTTGATTTTCTCCGCCCTCAGGAATAATGATGTCCGCGTATTTCTTCGATGGTTCGATAAACGCATCATGCATGGGCTTAACCGTCGTCAAATACTGGTCGAAAACGGATTGCAAGGATCGGCCGCGTTCATTAATATCGCGAGATAGGCGACGGAGTACACGGACATCTGGATCTGTATCAACGAAGACTTTGATATTCAGTGCGCCGCGCAGGTCTTCATCCGTTAATACGTGGATACCTTCAAGAAGCACAATCGGTTTAACATCAACGCGAATCGTTTCTTGCGAGCGGGCATGCTGGGTGAAATCGTAGACAGGGATGTCGACGGGTTGCCCGTTCTTCAACAAAGTCAAATGCTGAAGGAGCAATTCATTTTCAAATGCACGAGGATGATCATAATTAATGCGTTCCCGTTCTTCAAAGGTCAGACCGCTATGATGAATATAATAATTATCTTGTGAAATTAAAGTCACATTCGTGGATCCGAGTTTTGTAATGATTGACCTAGCTACTGTTGTTTTACCTGAACCGGTTCCACCGGCAATTCCAATCACGAGCATGTATGTAGTGCCTCCCCAAATAACTTGAAAACCTTCCTACGTAGTTTAACATAATGTGTACATAAAAAGAAAAAGCGATCGAATATCGATCACTTTTAGCTTGAGAAAGACCTTATCGAATTTGCTTAGGCGTATGAAACTTCTCTTGATTGGCCTCGATATCCTGAGCGGCTTGGTTTAATTGCTCGAAGGTTTGCTTAATTTGCTGTCCGAACTGATCGTTTGCAAACTCTGCTAATTGTCTTTGTGCTTGCTGGACCTGTTGGTCTGCTTGAACAAGTGCCGCTTGAGCGGATTGGATGGCATGTGGATTGGCTTCTGTTATGGCGACTTGCAGCTCATGCTGGGCGGCTTGTGCTTGAAGTATGGCATGATCAGCGGCGTCAATGGCGTGCTGAACAGGCTGTTGATGCTGATTGGTTCCTGTCATTGGGAAAGGCCTCCTATAGGTTCATGATGAGAAGGGAGAAGCTATGAAAAGCGACTTTACTACATTGCACCAAAATTGGGGAAATCATTCGCATTCGGGAAATGAAATTATTTCCTGGGTAAGCGCAAAATGTGAGCGTTATCATGAAGATTCGACATAAGTTGTCAGACAATTGTGAATAAAAAAACTATTCATCAAAATACATTCTATATGACACATGTTTCCAAAATAAAAGTGGACAAAGTACATGATTATTCTTAAGCTAGAGAGAATAGTTTTTTTGGCATGATTAGACAAAAAACATCTTCATGGAGGATCACATAATGTATAAAATCAAGGGTTTAATTGTAATTGCTGCATTAATTATAGTAATCTCCGGATGTGGTAAAGCGAAGACGACGACGTCGACGGCAACATCTTATACACCAACATTAGAGGTCTCAGCTACCGTCAATGATAATATCGCTACACTTGATCTGACAACTGATTTGAAACTCTCCAAAGAGCATTATGATCAGCAAAAGGTTCAAGGTGAAGGTCATGTCCATGTTTCTGTTGACGGAGGCGAGAAAATCGTTGTAACGGATAATCAAAAAGTGTTGGATCCATTAGCCAAAGGCCCACACGAAGTTAAAGTTTCTTTACATAATAACGACCACACGCCTTACAATGTCAGCAAAATCGTCACGTTCGATGTGAAGTAGGGATGGCTATGTCATTTCAACGAAAGAAGTTTAGTCTACAAGGACGTATTGTATTTCTAGTCACAGCAGTAACGGTAGGCATGATTTCGACCATGTTGGTTGTCGACACGGTCTCCTTGAATCAATCCATCCGAGCAGCCTATGTCAGCCAAATAAGTGGAATGACGATTGCCATTAATGGACGTTTTGAAGAGTCTAAATCAATCTCAGATGTGCAACAAATTTTCGATTATATTCAGTATAAAAATAGTCGTGTGTTGGAATTGAAGCTTTATAACGCTGAAGGATTTATTCTTGCAGCTTCGAATCGTTCGCAAATCGGAACTCATATCATTAAAGATACGATTGTCATGCCTAAACAGGATAAAACCATTGTTGATCGGGTTCCTATGGCCGCTAGTGATAAGCCAATTGTTAGGTTGACTGCGCCTCTGCAAGAGGATGGAGATGTCGTTGGTGCTGTGGAGGTTATTTTCGATTCTTCCGAGGAAGAAGAATTACTCAAAAAGCGAACCAGTCTTATTATCATTGTTGGTTTAAGTATAGCAATCATACTTTCAACATTGTTATGGCTTATTTTACGAGTCATAGTCATTCAGCCGTTAAGTCGGTTGCGTGGAGCGGCAGTTATTGTCAAGCAAGGCGGAGATTTACCAAAGTTGAATTTCAAAGAATCACCGGAAATTGCTGAGGTTTCCGATGCTTTTCATGACATGGTAAGCAATTTGGATGAACGATATCAGGAGCTTCAACAGGTGCTAGATAAACTTCATGTCACTCAGAATCAATTAGTACATTCGGAGAAAATGGGTGCACTGGGCAATCTGGTCGCTGGCGTGTCGCATGAAATAAACACCCCGATCGGTATTGGTATAACAGCCATCAGTTATCTCGATCAGAAAACGTACGAATTTCAGTCGTTGTATGAATCTGGCAAGATGAAAAAGTCGGATCTCGAGCAATTTCTGTCCATTGCCCATGAGACGAATGAGATGGTACAGTCGAATTTGGAACGTGCATCTTCCTTAGTGAAGAGCTTCAAACAGATTTCTGTGGATCAAAGTGTTGAGATTAAACGTACGATCCTTTTGAAAGAGTATCTGGAAGGAATTATTGCAAGTTTGAAGCCTGCACTTAAGAAAACACATATACGTTTGGACGTATTCTGCGATGAACGACTTCGGTTATACACGTATCCTGGAGCTCTATCTCAAATTATTACCAATTTAGTCATGAACTCAGTGAATCACGCTTATGAGCCCGAAGATGAAGGTAACATATGTATTCGTGTGATCGACAGTACCGACCATTTCCTGCTCGCCTATTCCGATGATGGCAAAGGGATGACTGAGGACGTGTTAGTTCGCATTTTTGATCCGTTCTTCACCACAAGCCGCGGACAAGGCGGGACGGGATTAGGCATGAATATCTTTTATAACCTCGTGAAAGAATCTTTGAACGGCTCGATTCAATGTTCCAGCGTACTGAGTCAAGGCAGCTTATTTACGATAACAATCCCCAAAGAGGAGGAAGCTGAGATATGACCAAGAAAGTGGAGTCTGTTGATCAGGATGAGCTTCTTTTTGCTGCAGAGGAAGACAGTGAAATAGCAAGTCTACAAACTGCCCAGCAGGACCCGTGGATCGTACTTATTGTGGATGACGAGAAACAAATTCATCAAGTGACCAAAATGGTGCTGCAGGATTTTGAATTTGCTGGAAGGAAATTGGAGTTCCATAGTGCATTCTCTGCGTTTGAAGCTAAACAGCTATTAAGAGAGCAACCGCAAACGGCCCTTGTGTTATTAGATGTTGTTATGGAATACGAGGACTCGGGTTTGCAGATTGTTAAATATATTCGTGAAGAATTGAATAATCAAGCTGTACGCATTATTTTGCGGACTGGTCAGCCAGGCCAAGCACCCGAACGAACGGTCATCATGGATTATGACATTAACGATTATAAAGAAAAGACAGAACTTACCTCTACGAAGCTATTTACAACAGTAGTTACAGCGCTGCGGTCCTTCCGCGATATCAAAACGATTGAGAAAAGCAGAGTCGGTTTGGAAGAAATTATTAAGTCATCGGCGACTTTGTTTGAATTACAATCTATGAAGAAATTTGCGTCAGGTGTACTGACCCAAATGACTTCCATAGTAAATTTACATAAGAATGCTATACATTGCAGCTTCGCGGTGACTAAGGGTGTCGAGGATATTTATATTCTCGCGGCCAGCGGCGATTATGCGTCGAATCAAGATGCGAGAGCACGTGATGTCGTTCCTGCGAATGTTCTCGAGGAGATTGAAATTGCGTTCCAATCCCGCAAAAGCAGCTTTGCTGCGGATCGCTTCGTCATCTATTTCCAGAGTAAGATGGGGATGGAAAATGTGATTTATATGAATGGGTTTAATTCCCTTAGCGAATGGGAGCACTACCTCGTAGATATTTATTGCGCGAACGTGTCTGTAGCCTTCGAGAATATTTACCTGAACAATGAGCTCGAAAGCACGCAACAGGAAATTATTTATACGATGGGTGAGATCACAGAGACTCGGTCACAGGAAACGGGTCATCATGTGAAAAGGGTGGCCGAATATTCGCGCTTGTTAGCCCTGAAGTATGGCTTATCCAAGCAGGAAGCCGAAATCGTTCGATTAGCAACACCGATGCATGATGTAGGCAAGGTTGGTATTCCTGATGCCATTCTCAACAAACCTGGCCCCTTAACAACAGATGAATTCGAGATCATGAAAACTCATTCTAATTTAGGCTATGAAATGCTCAAGCATTCGAACAAGAAAGTACTTCACGCCGCGGCGATTATTGCTCATCAACATCATGAACGATTCGACGGGACTGGTTATCCACAAGGACTTAGCGGGGAAAACATTCACCTGTACGGCCGGATAACAGCTTTAGCAGATGTATTTGATGCCCTTTGCAGCGATCGTGTATATAAGAAGGCGTGGGAATTAGATCGTGTGTTAGATTTATTGCAGTCTGAACGCGGTAAACATTTTGATCCCGTCATTGTAGATCTTTTTCTGGGCAATTTGGATGAATTTATGGTCATCAAAGAAATGTATAAAGAAAATCGTTAATCATCTTAAGGATTTCAGGTTGGTATAAGATAAGGATCACCTGTTAACCCTTACTCTTAGGAGCAAGGGTTTTTACGTAATATAATGTACGTGTACAAGGGTTTGATAAGTTGACGTACACACATTAAATTTCGGCAAAAATACGGTTGAACAGGGATTTCCCCTAATTTGTCTTAGAAAGTAGGATGAAATCGTCGTCTATGTCTCTTTTTCGAAGAAAAAAACCCGTTTCTTTTAATTTACAATTCCTGTATGCTAGAAAGGGGCTTGAGACAGACAGAAAGAAGGTGACACCATGGAAGGAATTGGACTCGTACTGGAAGGCGGAGGTATGCGAGGGGTATACACCGCAGGAGTCTTGGAATACTTTATGGAGCAGGATTTATATTTCCCTTACGTGGTAGGTGTTTCAGCGGGGGCATGCAATGCCGTTTCATATATTTCTAAACAACCTGGGCGGAATAAGAAAGTAACGATCGACTATATTGCGGACCACCGTTATTTAAGTTATCGAAACTTATTGCGCAGTAAAAGTATATTTGGCATGGATTTTATATTTAATGAACTGCCGAACCGGCTAGTCCCATTTGATTATGACACGTTCTATGCTTCTTCACAGCAATTTGCTATTGGAACGACAGATGCGCATACAGGGGAGCCGATTTATTATACGAAACATGAGCTGCTGCAGCAAACGATGCCGATCATACAAGCTTCTAGTTCGTTGCCTTTTGTAGCTACGCCGATTCATTATGAGGGCAGAACCTTATTTGATGGCGGATTGGTCGATCCGATCCCCGTTCAGAAGTCGGTGGCTGACGGCAATAAAAAGCATATTATTGTCTTAACGAAAGAGCTCGGCTACCGTAAACGGCCCTTAAACAACACACAGCGTTGGTTGGCAAAGAGCTTTTATCCGAAATATAATGGCTTAGTGGATGTGCTTGTCAATCGCAGCGAAATTTACAATAACACGTTAGAAACGATTGAACGCATGGAAGCAGATGGAAGTGCGCTTATTATCCGACCGTCCACCAAAGTGAAAGTAGGACGCATGGAGAAGGATCCGCGTAAGCTTGAGAAATTACATGAGCTTGGCTATGAAGATGTGAAGAAGCTTGGACCTCAGTTAAAGGAATGGTTACTACACTAGGGGGTTGTATGGATTGAGTCATGGGAAACAGAAGGTTAAGACTTTTTTGATGTTTACTGGGCAAGCTGAGGAAGCAATGAATTTGTATACATCAATATTTGATCAATCTGAGATTGTCAGTATTCAGCGATATGGTCCTAATGAACTAGGTCCTGAGGGAAGTGTTGTGAAGGCAACATTCTCTATTCATGGGCAACAATTTATGTGTAGTGACAGTCCAGTTGAGCACGCTTTTACCTTTACACCTTCGATATCTTTGTTTGTGACATGCGATACTGTCGAGGAAATTAATCGCGTATTTGCAACACTAGAGCAAGACGGCAGAGTCTATATGGGCTTAGATACTTACCCTTTTAGCGAAAGATTCGGTTGGGTAGGCGATCGCTTCGGCGTAACTTGGCAGTTGAGTCTCGAGAAATAGCTTCGCACAATTGAATGATGAAACCACGAGTGAAACCACTTTCCAACCACGGAGGGTGGTTTTTGTGTTATATAAGATAATATGAAACATCGCGGATTAGTGCTTTCCACCAAGTGAAACCCGATATTATTAGTTTTTTCTGCGTTGGAAATCGGCTTTCTTGACAGCGGGAGTGAAGCGGCAGGGGGCAGACATCTTTGGCGGGTATAGATTAGTTTACTTTCAGTATAGGTTTGCATTTTGTCGAAACATGCGGTATGTTAGAAGCTAACCCAACTAGAACCCACGGGAGCTTGAGAAGTCAGGCTGAGATTGTGACCGTCTTTGTCACTAACCGTTAATCTGATCTGGATAATGCCAGCGTAGAGATCTCATATAAATGCACGTCCATCGATGGTATCATTTGTCGATTGGAAATATCATTTTCTACACATGGCGCTCCCGGACATCGGGGGCTTTTTCGTATGGGTACATAGAGAAACAAGGAGAGGGTAACAAGGTATGAAATGGAAAAAAATTGCACCACTTCTGTTCGTCAGCTTTACAGTTTTCATCGCAGGCTGCGGCAACGATTCAGCGAAGTCAGTTCAACCGACAGAGGGAGCCAAAAAGCTAACGGATGTAAAGGTTGTACTAGACTGGACGCCGAATACGAATCATACGGGGCTGTATGTCGCGAAGGATCAAGGTTTTTTTGAGCAAGAGGGCTTAAATGTACAAATTATTGCGCCAGGCGAAGGCGGAGCGGATACGATGATCGCATCTGAGGCGGCAGAGTTTGGCGTGAGCTATCAAGAAAGTATTACACAGGGCCGTATTCAAGGAGTTCCGTTAGTCTCGATTGCAGCAGTTATTCAACATAATACATCTGGCTTTGCTTCACCAGTTGCGAAGAACATCAAAACACCAAAGGATTTCGAGAACAAATCGTACGGCGGTTGGGGTGCTCCTGCTGAAAGTGCGATGATTGATTCTTTGATGCAATCCGAGAAAGCGGATCCGACGAAGGTGAAAGTGGTCAATATCGGCGATGCGGATTATTTTACAGCGGTCAAACGCGATATCGATTTCGCTTGGATTTACTACGCTTGGACGGGAGTCGATGCGGAACTTCGTGGTGAGCCGCTCAATATGATTTATTTGAACAAATATTCGGATAAACTGGATTATTATACACCGGTTTTGGCGACAAATGAGAAGATGATCTCATCGAAACCAGAAATCGTTAAAGCTTTTGTTGCAGCAGCGTCCAAAGGCTATCAATATGCGATTACGAAGCCTGAAGATGCAGCTAATATTTTGATCAAAGCCGTGCCAGATCTTGATCCTAAATTGGTCGTTGCCAGTCAAAAATGGTTAAGCCCACGCTATCAAGACGATGCAGCACGTTGGGGCGAGCAGAAGAAATCCGTGTGGGAAAATTATGCGACTTGGATGCTGGACCACAAGCTTTTGGAGAAAAAGCTGGATGTTGATGCGGCATTTACGAATACATTTTTACCTGAAAGTAAGAAATAATCCCATGTTCTAAAAGAGGAGAATTCCAATGGCAAATGCGCTTGTCAGCATTCAAATCATTCCAAAAACCGTAAATGGCGAAGATGTTATTCCTTATGTAGATCGTGCGATCGAAGTGATCGCGAATTCAGGTGTCAAGTATTTCGTATCACCCTTGGAGACGACAATGGAAGGCGAGCTGGATCAGCTCCTTCTGATTATCCAAGATATGAATACCGCGATGATTGAGATGGGCAGCCCGAACGTCATTTCACAAGTGAAAATTTACTTTAATCCGTCTGGTGCTTCAATGGACAAGCTGACGGAGAAATACAGATAATGAACATCTTTCGCTGGATCAAAGCAGGATGGCCACCACTTGTGGTAGTCATCCTTCTGTTGTTTATTTGGCAGCTTGCCGTCACGTGGGGTGGAACTGCAGATTGGTTGCTTCCGAGTCCGCTCAAAATTTGGCGAGACGGCACATCAGATATGCCGCGCGTGTGGATGCATATGTGGGCAACGGTACGTTTGATGTGTATCGGATTTAGTGTAGGAGCCATTGGCGGTGTTCTCGTTGCCAGCGTATTACATAGGCTGCCGCTCGTTAAGGCGGGTTTCTATCCGCTGCTCATCCTATCTCAAAATATCCCTGTCATCGCGCTGGGACCGCTTTTGATTATTTTATTCGGTTTTGGCCTTTTACCTAAAGTTCTATTGATTTCACTTGTCTGTTTCTTCCCTGTGACGATGTCGACGCTAGATGGCTTTATGCAGACCGATCGCAGCATGTATACCTACATGCAAATGATTGGCGCATCGAAACGCCAAATTTTTTATAAATTGGAGCTGCCTCACGCACTGCCATTTCTATTTACGGGACTCAAAATATCGGCCACCTATAGTGTCATGGGCGCTGTTATTGCCGAATGGCTGGGCGGAAATGTGGGGCTCGGCTATTATATGATCCTTCAAAAATCAGCCTTCCGCGCGGATCGGGAATTTGTTGCGATTGGCATTATCGTGATCTTGAGTTTACTCTTTTTCTGGCTGATTGCAGGGCTTGAGAAGCTCGTCATTCGTTGGAACGTCAAACGGTCATCGTAGAAAGGGGAGCAGTGACCATGAGCAAATTAGAGCTGTCGGGAATTCAACATGGGTTTCCTAGCAAAAAAGCGATAGTCCCCGTGCTTGCAGATATCCATCTGCATGTCGAACAAGGTGAGTTCGTTTCCATCATTGGACCCTCTGGGAGTGGGAAAAGTACGTTATTCCATATCATCGGTGGACTCCTACAGCCTACTTCAGGTGAAGTTTGGTTAGATGGCGAGCAGGTAACTGGGAAAAAGGGATTAATTTCTTACATGCCGCAGCAACCGGCCTTGTTTCCATGGCGCTCCATTGAGGAAAATGTGGCGCTAGGGCAGGAAGTGGCAGGGGAGTCGCGCAGTTCGGCGATCGCAAAAGCAAGAGAATGGCTGCCCAAAGTCGGCTTAGGGGGCTATGAACGGGAGTTTCCTCACGTGCTTTCAGGCGGGATGCAGCAGCGGGTTTCCTTTCTGCGAGCGTTATTAAGTCCACAAGAGCTCATGTGCTTGGACGAGCCATTCGGCTCTTTAGACGCGTTAACACGGCAGGATATGCAGGCGTGGCTGCTTAACATATGGGAGCAAAATAAACGATCCATTCTATTCGTAACGCATAGTATCGAGGAAGCGCTTTTTCTATCTGATCGCATCTATGTGCTTTCCAATAAGCCAGCTAGTATCGTGGAAGAGTTGAAAGTTCCATTCGCAAGACCGCGACAGGAAGCTGTTCTGCAGGAACCTGAATTTTTAGCGCTTAGGCAGCATATTCAAGGACTTTTGCGACGGGAGAGAACAAACGATGGTGGCCATTGATGCGCATATACATCTTGATATGTATTCGGAAGCGTCTGCGAAGGCGATTATCGCAGATTTGGAAGGTTCACAGGTGCATGCATTGATTGCGGTGTCCAGACACATAGACTCCTGTAAGGCCACGAAACACTTGCAGTCATTAGCGCCAGAGCGTGTTTTTGCGGCTTATGGGTTTCATCCAGAGCAGGATTTGCCTACGGAAGAACAGTTGGATGAATTAATCGGTTGGATGGGTGAGCATGCAAGCGAAATGATTGCAGTTGGCGAAATAGGACTGCCTTATTACAAACGACAAGAGGTAGAAGATGCGGGACAGGTGTTCGACTTGGCGCCGTACATTCAGCTGCTGGAGCGCTTCTTCCAGCTGGCTGCCGAGTGGGATAAACCAGTTGTACTTCATGCCGTGTACGATGATGCTGCGATTGTATGTGAGCTTCTTGAGAAATATGGAATCAAGAAAGCACATTTTCATTGGTTTAAGGGACCGAGCGAAACAGTGGAACGTATGATAAGCGCTGGCTATTATATATCGATCACCCCGGACGTCCTCTATGAAGATGAAATTAGAGCGCTTGTTCGTAAATATCCATTAGCTCAAATGATGGTTGAAACGGATGGTCCTTGGCCGTTTGAGGGGCCGTTCGCAGGCGAAGAGACCCATCCTCGTATGATTCATGCTGTTATTGAACAGATCGCTGAGCTAAAAGGGCAGGGTGTGCAAGAAACGGCGGCCATGTTACTTCAAAACACCGAACACTTTTATGGCTTGTCACTAAGTCTGCGCTAAATCAACTGGACAAGTGTTCGTTATAGTTTTATAATAAAACAGAACACATGTTCTATACTTGGGTGAGGTGAAAGAGTTACATGACAAACCGTTGCGGTTGGGTTAATGAAGACCCTATATATCAAGATTACCATGACCATGAATGGGGAGTTCCCGTACATGATGATCGCGTCTTGTTTGAGATGCTGAATTTGGAAGGCGCTCAAGCTGGTTTAAGCTGGTATACGATTTTGAAGAAGCGAGAGAACTATCGGGAAGCGTTCGACGGCTTTGATCCGCATGTGATCGTGAACTATGACGAAGCGAAGCTGCAGGATTTACTGCAAAATCCTGGCATCGTGCGCAATCGCTTGAAAATTGCTTCTGTTGTTGGGAACGCGAAAGCCTTTCTTAAGGTTCAACAGGAGTTCGGTACGTTCGATACGTACATTTGGAGCTTCGTAGGCGGAGAACCGATAAAGTATCAGTGGGAAGATAGCCGTCAGCTGCCTGCCAAAACAGATATCTCTGATCGTATGAGTAAGGACTTAAAGAAGCGTGGATTTAAATTTGTTGGTTCAACGATTTGTTATGCCTATATGCAAGCTGTGGGCATGGTAAGTGATCACACGCAAACTTGTTTTCGATATCATAACGAATAGCATGTAGGTAAACATAAGGCCATCTGAGAGGACGAATTGTCCGAATCAGATGGCCTAATTGTGCTTCAATTGGCATGTTGGAGTTGTTTCTCGATTAAATTGGCCTTGATCATATAAATCCGTTTGCGGATGTAGAAATCATAAACAGCACCCGTAAGTTCTCTTGGTTTAATACGGTTGTTCGTGTCGTTATCTATGATTGTCACCGACCCATCGTCATAGAACTTGAACGTATAGTCGGCATAATAGGAGTGAGCTTCGTCAAGAAAGGCATCGATCTGTTCGGGAAGAAGATGGTCAGTGTCACACAATGCCTTCTGGTACCAATAATCTCTCTCGATAAAACGGAAATTGTGACTGGGGTTCATCATGTTAACAACCTCCTCATCTAATTGGAACATTTGTTCTTGTTTTCATTATAGCAAACAAATGTTCTCAATGGAAGGGGGTGCTATGAAAAAAAAGGAAAAATTTTCATAGAGTTAACCAGAGAGAAAGCCACCAATCTCTAAGATTGATGGCTCTGGCCGGAAATGATATGTGCGGTAATGGAAAGTCCATGCAAACGGCCTGTTTCGATGAAGATCTCGTTCGCATCATACTTGGAAGAAGCAACCACACCTGCGACATATAAGCCGGGAATGTTCGTTTCCATCGTCTCGGGATTGACCAAAGGCGCGTTGGTTTCTTCATGAAACTGAACGCCAATATCTGTAAGCAGTTGCCGATCCGGCCGAAAGCCGGTTAATGCAAGAACAAAGTCATTATCCAAGGTGACATGTTCGTTTCCTTTTCGCACGAGTACAGTATGTTCGTCAATTCGTTCGACCTGAGCGTCAAACCACATCTGGATGCGTCCTTTTTTAACCATACTTTCAAATAACGGACGGACCCAGGGTTTAATATTGGCTGAGAAATCTTTCCCTCGATAGACAACGGTCACATCTGCGCCAACGCGGAGTAAATCCATGGCAGCATCCACAGCGGAATTGTTGCCGCCGATGATCGCCACTTTAGCTCCGGCATAAGGATGTGCTTCCTTGTAATAGTGAGTCGTTTTGGGAAGCTCTTCACCAGGAATACCCAGCATGTTCGGGTGATCGAAATAGCCGGTAGCGACAACAACTTTATGTGTATCGTAAGTGGCTTTGTTGCCAAACTGATCGGAAGTATGAACCTTGAAGCCAGCTTCAATTTGTTCAATTTGAACAGCTTCCTCATAAGAACGAATGCGTAACTGCTCTCTGCGAGCGACTTCACGATAGTAAACCAGGGCCTCCTGGCGGTAAGGTTTATCATGCGGGGTCGTAAAGGAATAACCGCCAATCTCGAGTAGTTCTGGTGTACTGAAAAACTGCAAATACGTAGGGTATAAATAAATGGCATTCACAATACATCTTTTCTCTATGAGTAAAGGTGACAGCCCTGCGCGCTTCAAGGCAACAGCTGCCGATAATCCGCAAGGCCCCGCACCAATAACGATGACTTGTTCCATGTTAACAATCTCCTCCAATACATGTTCCTTTGTCTATACTAGCGCACGTGGTAGGAGATGCCAAGATTGAATAACTCTGAAGTTAAGTCGAATTAACGAAAAAAGAGCAGCAATTAGCTCCTGAAAAGGAACGAAATGACTGCTCTGCCTAGCACCGGTCGATTATTTTTGGTTCAACTGATTTTCTTCATTGTCTTCACTGATATCGTCTTTGGCCAGATTGATAGAAGATGTGCTAGGTGCGTTTTCCAACGTATCATTAACGAAAGCCATATCTTGATTTTTCGCATTCGTATTCGTTGTTCCTGTATAGTTGCCTTCATGTTTCTTGTTTTCCATAGGAGCACTTCCTTTCAGTTGATTTGCAGTTCCCCGTTAATGTGCACCAAGAAGGAGGATTTTATTCCCTTTTTAGGAATAGGGAGGTAACAGAGTGAGCCCATATAGTTCCTAGCTACAAAATCCGCTATAATAAGCGAAGATAGAAAATGGAAGGGTTAGCACCTTCCAGGAAATCGACTTGCAAATTTTTGAGTAATCGGGGGCGTACAGTACAATATGAAAGTTTTAAAATTACCCAAGGATGAAAAAGATGCATTAATCAGTGATCTGCAAGAGCACTTGGATGTAGAGCTTGGAGTGACAGTTGGTCAAATAGCAGCAGAGCAATTGATTGATTATATGCTTCAGCAGCTAACAGCTCCGATTTATAACCAAGCCATCGAGGATGCACTTAAGGGTGTAAAAGACCGAATGACGGTGCTAGAGGATGATCTCTACGCTATGAAAGTTACGAAGATTACTACGCGGAGATAGCGTCAATGAACAAGTGTTGCAGGCTGATTGGAGTGGGGAGGGATAATGATGAAGTCGGAAGAGCTTTTTGATGTGTTTGATGCGAAAAGGAATTGGCTCGGCGTGGCGCCTCGCTCCGAAGTTCATGCCAAGGGGCAATGGCACCAGACCTTCCAATGCTGGATTGTCAGTTTGGAAGAGAAAGTGCCGAAGCTTCTGCTTCAGTTAAGGCATCCTGACAAAGATTTGTTCCCGGATTTGCTGGACATCTCCTGTGCAGGACATCTTGCTGCTGGTGAGACCGTCGAAGATGGGACACGGGAGCTGGAGGAAGAGTTGGGACTTTCCGTTCACTTCGAGTCTTTGATCTCATGCGGCGTATTTGCAGAGGAAGATCTGATCTCGGACAAACTCATAGATCGTGAGTTCTGCCATGTATTCATCTATCGCTGCGATCAACCGTTGAAGAGCTATGTCCTGCAGCCAGATGAGGTGAGTGGTCTATTTGCTGTGACCGTTTCTGATTTTAAACAACTCATAAGCGGTGAACAGGTGGAGATTATTGCGAGTGGTTTCAAAATGGGAAAGATCAGCGAGTACGTAGATGTAGAATGGCCGATCTCAATGAACGAATTAGTACCACATCCTCCGGCTTATTTTGAGCTGCTTTTTCAAAAAATGGAGGAACATGGTTGGAACTGAGAACGTAAATGCATCCATACATGAATAAATACATACACGAAAAAGAACCGAATCAGATGAACTGATCGGTTCTCACCGTGCAAAGCTGCTTTTAGACGAAATAAGCATTTGCAATGTAGACATAAGCGATGTAGCACACAATGGAGAGACCAATGCAGGTGATTCCCCATGCGATTTTTTGCTTAAACAAGAGCAAGAATCCCGCACTGAAGGCGGATCCCATGATAAGCATTGAAATAAAAGTTAGTACACCCATGAAAATGTATCTCCTTACCCTTTGTTTACGTAATCACGGACCATATCCTCAGTTACAAGGGAACGGAGAGGAGAAATACCTTTTTGGGCATGGGCGATAATTTGGGCCGTAATGGCGTTGATTGTATCAACGTTAAAAGGCAGCCCGCGTTTGCACAAATCGACAGCTGCGTCAATCGCGTGCTCTCGCTGTGCATCAAGCTCAGCAAATCGAACGAGATGCAGATGCTGTGCATTCGAATGTTTGGAAATCGCTTCATGTACATTCATGTTAAAGTTCTCCTTTTGTGACTAGATTGTCTTCTAGTATACACGATTGAAAAGCGAAGGAACAGGTTTCCAAATAGAAAACAGATGAACAAATCGTGATCTTTCATTGATTGCATTAATACTTAATGGCATTAATAAGAAAGAGAACTCGGAGTGAACCTCATGAACGTGTTACCTATTGCCGCAGTGCTGCCACAACTATTACATACTTTACAAAAACATACCTGTGCCATCGTGGTTGCGCAGCCTGGAGCGGGCAAAACGACGCAGGTTCCATTAGCGCTACTGGATGCCTCGTGGCTTCAAGGTCAAAAGATACTCATGCTGGAGCCAAGAAGACTGGCTGCCCGCGCCGCGGCGCGTTACATGTCTAAGCTGTTAGGTGAGGATGTGGGTCAGACGATTGGCTATCGGGTGAAAAATGATACTTGCGTTGGACCTAAGACGCGGATTGAAGTGATCACAGAAGGTGTTCTAACGCGCATGCTGCAACAGGATCCTGCCTTGGATGGGGTGGGCATCGTTATATTTGATGAATTTCATGAGCGCAGCTTGCATGCAGATATCGGTCTTGCCCTGTGTCGTCAATCACAAACGCTGCTTCGTGATGATTTACGAATACTGCTGATGTCCGCAACCTTGGAAGCCAAACCGATTTCTGCGTTATTAGATGATGCGCCGATTATTGCGAGTGAAGGACGCACTTATCCTGTTGAGACGTATCATCTGCCGCAGAAAGCTGTAGGGAGAATCGAGAATGCTGTTGTCGCGAGTATTGAGAGAGCTTTGCAGGCGCACGCGGGCAGCCTCCTTGTATTTCTACCTGGTGCGGCCGAAATCCATCGTGTTGCGAATGGACTTGCGACATTACGCTTAGGTAAGGAGGTAGAAATCGCGCCTCTGTATGCGAATCTATCCATAGAAGCACAAGACCAAGCGTTATCAGCCGTCCGTTTGTCTGGCCATCGCAAAGTCGTGCTGGCCACGTCGATCGCCGAGACCAGCTTAACGGTCGAAGGGATCACGGTCGTGATTGACAGCGGCCTTATGCGCGTGCCGCGGTTCTCACCCCGCACCGGCATGACCCGTCTTGAGACGGTGCAGGTGTCGATCGCCTCTGCGGACCAACGCAGAGGCCGGGCAGGGCGTCTCGGTCCAGGCGTGTGTTACCGCCTGTGGACCGAGACCGAGCATCGGCAGCTCCCGCTGAGCTCTACGCCCGAGATCCGCGAAGCTGATCTCGCCCCGCTGGCGCTGGAGCTTGCCGCCTGGGGCGCGCCAGACCCCGCTGCGCTGGTCTGGTTAGACCCACCGCCTGCTGCTGCGTATCAGCAGGCGCGAGAACTGCTCGTGCAGCTAGGCGCGCTGCACGAGAACGGGAGCCTAACGCCGCACGGCAAGCGTGTCGCGACGTTAGGCTTGCACCCGCGGCTTGCGCACATGGTGCTGCAAGCCATCCCGCTTGAGCTCGGCGCGCTGGCGTGCGAGCTCGCGGTCATGCTGAGCGAGCGCGATTTCATGCGCGCCGCCAGCAGGGATGCGGATGTGCGCAGCCGCATCGAAGTGCTCTGGCGCGCGGTGCGAGGCGACGCGCGCGATGGGGTGGACCTTGGCCTTTGCCGCCGCATCGCGGCGGAGGCCAAGGTCTTGATGCAGTCGCTCGGCGTGCGGCCGAGCGAGGGTAAGGCAGCGGCGAGCGGGCTGCTGCTCGCCTTCGCCTTCCCCGACCGCGTCGCGCAGCGGCGGTCGACAGGGCGGTTTACGCTCGCGAACGGCCGCGGGGCCGTGCTGCCTGAGCTGCAGCCGCTCTCGAATGAGCGCTATATCGTCGCAGCGGAGCTGGATGACAGCGGAACGGAGAGCCGGATCTATCTCGCGGCTCCTCTGGAAGAGGAGGAGCTGTTCACCGCATTTGAAACTCACATCCGCAAGGAACAAGTTGTAGAGTGGGATGTAACAGTGGGCTCGGTGCGAGCGAGAGAACGGTGGCAGCTTGGCGCACTTACACTCAAAGACAAACCGATTCATGAACCTAATCCGGATCTCGTCCTGCAAGCTTTGCTGGCAGGGATTCGATCAGAATCCTTGGAGGTATTGCCTTGGACACGATCAGCGCGACAGCTTCAGGAGCGAAGCATCTTTTTGCACCGTTTTACAGAAAATTGGCCTGATCTTCGCGATGAAACCTTACTGGCAACCCTTGAGGATTGGGCTGGACCGCATCTGTATGGTGTGAAAAGCAAAGGTGCCTTGAGCCGCCTTAACTTGACAAGCCTATTAGAGGAAATGCTAACATGGGAGCAGCGTCGTTCGTTAGACGAATGGGCGCCTACGCACATTCAAGTGCCGAGTGGGTCGCGTATCCCAGTTGACTATAGCAATATGGAGTCACCGACATTATCCGTACGCTTGCAAGAGATGTTTGGATTGGCAGATACCCCTCGAATAGCCAAAGGCAGGGTGCCAGTGACCTTGCACTTGTTATCTCCAGCACAAAGACCGATGCAAGTGACGAAGGATTTGGCAAGCTTTTGGCGAGAAGCCTACTTCGAAGTTAAAAAAGATCTCAAAGGCCGCTACCCCAAGCACTACTGGCCTGATGATCCCATGGCGGCGATTCCGACGAACCGTGCGAAGCCAAGAACCTGAACCATTTTATCCGAGAAAGGAACGGAGCAAGTCATGACTATTCACGCTGATACCACGGACATCGTCATTTATGTTTCAGCTGGATTTGCAACCGCGTCTAATTTCCTGGATGACTTTGCAGTTAAACTGGCTTCGCGATATGAGCAAGCGGGAAAGCGTGTGCGTGTTCATGTTCACTTTCCTTACGGCGATTGGGACCGCTCGAAGCGAGGTCAGCTACAAGAAATCATACGGGATATGTGGCATAATGCGCATCGAAAAAAATCCTGCTATGGCGGTAAAAGTCTGTATCACTTTGTCAAAGATACGAGGGAGCACGAGGGTAAGCTGCTCTTTATCGGGCATAGTGCTGGTGCCGTTGCCTCCATCATGGCAGCCAGGGAGCTTGAGCAGGAGGGCTGCGATGTACTCGGCGTGATTCAAATCGGATCACCGAAATGCGCAATTTCTCATTCACTTAAGCACAAAGTACTCTATGTGAACGCGACGAATCAGCAAGATCAATCGCGCGATCCCATTCCTCGTCTTGGAACCTGGGGGGGGTGGAGCCGAACGCGGCTAGGTCTGCTAGGTTGGAATCGCATGAAGCATGCGCCAAATCATCACCATGTGCTCCCCATCATAGGCGGACATGCGGATTATTTCCGAGACCACTCACCTTATATATGGCAAGAAGCGACGAATTTACAAACAACCATGAACACAATTTGGACATGGCTACTAACATTAGAGAAGGATGTTGAACATGATTGAAATTTTAAAAGCAAGAATGGAACACAGCAAGGAAGATGGCTACCTCGGGCATGTCGAATTCAAAGTCGAAGGTCATGAACACCCTTATGAAATCACACTTCAAAGCAATAAAGGCAAAAACGACTGGAGCTACGCGCTTCACTTTTTGCTAGAATCCGGTAAAGAAGAGGACATCGAGGCGGTAGAGGAGCTGCTTGAGGAAGATGAGTGGTTCGATCTGCTTGTGAATGCGGCGCGGGAAACGTTGTAGAAGTAAACTATCGAATAGAGTGGATAAACAAAAAACCGTGCATCGCACGGTTTTTTGTTGTGATATGAAGCTGCCCAATTTGTCAAACCAGCAGTTTCATGCCGAAAACTTATCTAGTTCGTCTAAGTAGTTGGCATGTACTCTTGGTGGAGAAACGATTTTGATGGATCGGTTTGCCTAGAATCAGTTTACAACTGACATTATTTGATTTTTGTTACTGTGCTAATTATGTTGTAAGTACAAACCAAGTACCTGAGGGCGATATGCTGAACCTGGATAAGCAGCAGTCCCATGTCGTGAAATCACTCGTAGATATCGTCTAAGGTTTGATTTACGCTCCATGGTATGAACTATTATTGATTGATCATTCTTCCGAAAATCATTTTACAACTGACATTATTTGAAATTTGTTACCTACCTATTTACAAGGCGAGTACGCGTACTGAGCCCTCACCCAAACCGCTTCAAAATCAACACCGCATTATGCCCGCCAAACCCAAACGAACTTGATAATCCATACTGCAGCTCCGCGCGCCTCGCCACATGCGGGACATAGTCCAAATGACACTGCGGATCTGGATTGTCCAAATTGATGGTCGGAGGGATGAGGCCGTCCTGCAAGGTTTTGATCAGCGCAACGGTTTCGACACCGCCGGCAGCGCCTAGCATATGGCCGATCATGGACTTGTTCGCGCTGATCGGCACGTCGAACGCGCCGCGGCCAAGCAGTCGCTTGATCGCGAGCGTCTCGGAGAGATCACCCGCGACGGTACTCGTCGCGGGCGCATTGATCGTGCTGATCTCCGACGCGTCGATCTCCGCATCAACCAGCGCTTCGCGCATGGCTCGGTAAGCCCCCGAGCCTTCAGGATCGGTCGCCACAATGTGGTAGGCGTCCGAGGTTGATCCATAGCCGACGATCTCGGCATGGATACGAGCCCCGCGTCGCTCCGCATGCTCGAGCGACTCCAGGACAAGCACGCCGGCGCCTTCGGCAGCGACGAATCCGTCGCGCTGCGCGTCGAACGGGCGGCTCGCCTGCTCCGGCGCGTCACAGCGCGTCGACAACGCGGTGGCATTGCCGAAGCCCGCGAGCGCGAGGTCGGTGACCGTCGCTTCGGCGCCGCCGGCAATAACGGCATCTGCGCCTCCGCGCTGCCAGCGCCAACGACATTTGTTGATCACATTCCGACGATAAGTCCGGCTTTGAATCGAATTTTGACTGAGCTTCATGATTGTCCGACGATTGTATCCGATCGCAGATGCCATATTGTCGGCTGGAATCAAACGTCTGCGGCAGTTTTCTGGATTTTGCTAAGCTTGCAGAGGGGGAGCGTAATATGATTTGGCTGCTTTTTACACGAAAAGAATTAAAAGCACTGGATGTCAACTGGAGTGACTTTGCAAATGGCTTCTTATCGATGTTTCGTTCCTATTATGGACAATACGTGGGGGATAACTGGTATAGTGCATTTATTGAAGAAATGAGTGAGCGGAGCAAGGATTTTCGCGCCTTTTGGAATGAAAGTGATGCCAGCACGGCACCTGAAGAGTTCATAGAATTTCGACATGCCAAGGTGGGGAAAATGCTATTCGATCTAACAACCCTGCAGGTGCAAGGGAGAATGGATCTGAGATGCAGTGTGTATACCCCGTCCATTGGATCCGATCCCGATACGAAAATCAGACTGCTGATGAGTAAATTAGGCGAATAGATGTCCATTTTTACGATGAACGTCATTACATCAAAATATGTACATACAAGTTAACCGAATGGTATAATACGTTCACAATCAAAGCCCTGAGGTGAAGTATGAAAGAAAAGCAATTACCGAAATATCAACAATTGAAACAGGAAATATTATCTTGGTTACATACAGGAAAGCTCAAACCCAATGATCAAATGCCCTCTGAAAATGAAATTGCTGAACAGTTTCTAATGAGCCGGCAGACGGTAAGGCAGACGTTTGGTGAGCTAGAGAAGGAAGGCTGGCTCTACCGGATGCAAGGAAAAGGGACCTATGTATCCACGCCACAAACTCAAAAATCACGCGATGTACAAACCATTGGCATCCTGACGACCTATATTTCTGACTATATTTTTCCGCATATTGTTAGGGGAGCAGAGGCCGCGTTACGAGCAAGAGGGTACAGACTTCTGCTTTCCTCTACGGATAACGATAAAGCGAAAGAGCGAGAAAGTTTGGATATGATGATGAGTCAACCACTGAGCGGACTTATTATTGAGCCGACGAAAAGCGCTGAAGGTAACCCGAATCTTAGCTACTATTTGTCGTTGGATTACCAGCATATTCCTTATCTCATGATTAATGAGCGATACCCAGAGATGAATTGTCCTTCTTTGATTGTGGATGATGAAGAGGGTGGCTATAAGGCTGCACAGCATTTGATCGAGCTTGGGCACAGACGTTTGGCTGGCTTTTTCAAAACAGACGATTTACAAGGTGTGAACCGGCTTAAAGGCTTTATTCGTGCACATCAGCACTATCAGATCCCGCTGTTGCCGGAATTTGTCATTCATTATACAACGGAGGAGAAATGGCAAAAGCCATTTGCTAGCGCGCTTGCTATGCTAGAGTACGGTGCTTCACAGGAGCGACCAACGGCATTCGTTTGCTACAATGATGAGCTCGCAATTCACCTCCTTGAAGCTGTACGTACAATTGGCTTGCAGGTGCCACAGGACATCTCACTAATCGGGTTCGATGACTCCACGCTTGCCACGGCTACAGAGGTGAAATTAACATCTCTTTCACATCCTAAAACAGAACTTGGTAGCGATGCAGCGTGCATTTTGATTGATATGATCGAGAATAAGCGTGTTAGCGGCAGTGAAACGGGGAAAGTGTACAAGCCTGAATTAATCATCCGAGAGTCAACAATTCGCATTCAATAAGTTGAAAAATGGGGGTAGCAAACTTGTACGTACAAGTGCTATACTGAAATCAAGCAATAGGTGCAATTTTGAAGGAGGCTCCCCATGTCGAAGAAATATGCGATTGGTGTTGACTATGGTACGGAATCCGGCCGTGCAGTTCTGGTTGATTTGAGTGATGGCACAGAGGTTGCAGATCACGTTACTCCTTATCCGCACAATGTGATTGATGAGAAACTGCCGGTTTCCGGCGTGAAGTTGGAGTATGATTGGGCTTTACAGCATCCACAGGATTACATGGATGTACTAACACAATCTGTTCCAGCAGTTGTACGTGCATCTGGCGTAGATCCGTCCGATATTATCGGGCTGGGAATTGATTTCACAGCATGTACAATGCTTCCTATCGATAAAGAGGGTCAACCACTGTGCTTCCAACCAGCGCTTGCTGCTAATCCACATAGCTGGGTAAAGCTCTGGAAGCATCATGCAGCACAGGATGAAGCGACACTTATTAATGAAATTGCAGCGAGCAGAGGGGAAGCTTTCTTACCACGTTACGGCGGCAAAATATCGTCCGAATGGATGATCGCTAAGGTTTGGCAAATTTTGAACGAAGCACCTGACATTTATGATCAAGCAGATCGTTTCTTAGAAGCGACAGACTGGGTTGTTTCTCAAATGACAGGTCAATCGGAGATCGTGCTTAACAGCTGTACGGCAGGCTACAAATCCATTTGGCACAAGAAAGATGGCTATCCAAGCCAAGATTTCTTTAAAGCATTGGATTCTCGTCTTGAGCATGTGACAGCTACCAAGCTACGCGGTGATGTTGTTGCATTAGGAACCAAAGCTGGTGAATTGACGGCAGCGATGGCTGAACGGATGGGCTTACAAGCGGGAACGGCAATTGCGGTTGGTAACGTAGATGCGCATGCGGCTGTACCAGGCGTTGGCGTGGTTACACCAGGCAAGCTAGTGATGGCGATGGGAACATCCATTTGTCACATGCTGCTTGGCACAGAAGAGAAAGAAGTAGAAGGCATGTGCGGCGTCGTTGAAGACGGCATCATTCCTGGCTACTTAGGCTATGAAGCGGGGCAATCGGCAGTTGGTGATATTTTCGCATGGTATGTGGAGCAAGGTGTCCCTGCTTATGTGGAAAAAGTCGCCGCAGAGGAAGGCGTCAATGTTCATGAATGGTTGGAGCGCCGTGCATCCGCTTACCAACCAGGCGAAACGGGCTTGCTCGCTTTGGATTGGTGGAACGGTAACCGCTCGGTGCTTGTAGATACAGAGTTAAATGGACTTATCCTAGGATATTCTTTGCTAACGAAACCAGAAGAAATTTATCGTACTTTACTGGAAGCAACAGCTTTCGGAACGCGTAAGATTGTCGATGCTTTCCACAGCAATGGGGTAGAAGTGCAGGAATTGTACGCTTGTGGCGGTCTGCCACAGAAGAATCGTCTCTTGATGCAAATTTATGCGGATGTAACGAATCGTGAAATTAAAATCGCTGATTCCAAACAAACGCCAGCGCTTGGCGCTGCGATGTTCGGAGCGGTGGCTGCTGGCGCAGACAAAGGTGGCTATGACAGCATCGTGGATGCCGCGAAGCAAATGGCTCGTGTTCGTAAAGAAACGTTTAAGCCGATTGCTGAGAACGTGGCTGTTTACGAGAATCTGTACCAAGAGTACAGCAAGCTGCATGACTATTTTGGTTGCGGTGAAAATGATGTCATGAAACGTCTTCGCTCGATTCGTGAGGAAGCTCGTCACTAATTACTGTCCCCAAATGAGCGTAATTTGCAATCATACATCCCATTATCCTAGGAGGCATCAAGCCCATGAACCCTTTTACGGAAAAAGTATTTTGGTTTGTTACCGGTAGTCAACATTTGTACGGTCCAGAAACATTGCTTCAAGTCGACGAACATTCCAAACAGATCACTGCAGGCATTGATCGTGCAGAAGCAATTCCAAGCAAGCTTGTATTCAAACCAGTTCTAACGACACCAGATGCGATTCGTAGATTGTGTCTCGATGCAAATGCGGATGATTCCTGTGCAGGAATTATCACGTGGATGCATACTTTCTCACCAGCAAAAATGTGGATTGCAGGTCTTTCGGAATACCGCAAGCCATTACTTCACCTGCATACGCAATTCAATCGTGATATCCCATGGGATACGATCGATATGGATTTCATGAACTTGAACCAAGCCGCGCATGGTGACCGCGAGTATGGCTTTATCGGTGCACGCATGGGGATTGCCCGTAAAGTCATTGTCGGCTACTGGGAAGATCCAGCTGTTCTGGAGCGTATTGGCGGTTGGATGCGTACAGCCATGGGATTCGTTGAAGGTCGTAATTTAAAGGTTGCTCGTTTTGGTGACAATATGCGTCATGTTGCTGTAACAGAAGGCGATAAAGTTGAAGCGCAAATCAAATTTGGTTGGTCCATCAATGGGTTCGGAGTCGGTGATCTTGTACAGCGTGTAGGCGATATCTCAGAAGCTGAAGTGGATCAACTGATGGATGAATACAACGAAGTGTATGATATTACGCCAGAAGGTCGTACAGCAGGTCCGATTCGTGATGCGATTCGTGAGCAAGCTCGTATCGAGCTTGGAATGAAGGAATTCCTGAAAGAAGGCGGCTTTGGCGCTTTCACGACGTCGTTTGAGGATTTGCATGGACTTAAGCAATTGCCTGGTCTCGCTGTTCAGCGTTTAATGGAGCAAGGGTATGGGTTTGGCGGTGAAGGGGATTGGAAAACTTCCGCTTTGCTTCGTGTGATGAAAATCATGGCGAACAACAAAGGGACTTCCTTCATGGAAGACTATACGTATCATATGGAATCAGGCAATGAGCTCGTACTTGGCTCGCATATGCTTGAAATTTGTCCGACGATCTCGGCAAATCGCCCGAAAATCGAAGTACACCCGCTTGGTATCGGCGGCAAAGCGGATCCAGCTCGTCTTGTTTTCGACGGTGCTTCAGGCCCAGCGCTTAATGCCTCACTTATCGATATGGGCAATCGCTTCCGTTTGCTTATTAACGAAGTTGATGCGGTGCAACCGGTTAAAGCTATGCCGAAATTGCCTGTAGCACGCGTTCTTTGGAAGCCGCTGCCTTCACTGAATGAATCAGCAGAAGCTTGGATTTATGCAGGCGGTGCTCATCACACGGTGTTCTCTTACACAGTGAGTAGAGAGCAACTTGTGGATTGGGCAGAGCTAGCTGGTATTGAAGTGGTTATCATTAATAAAAATACGTCACCTCTTCAGTTCCGTAATGAGCTTCGCTGGAACGATGCGGTTTGGAGACGCTAATCAGATCGTGATTGCGAATGACCTGAGGCTTATAGCCTCAGGTTTTTCTTCACACTAATAGGGAAGTCACATTTGTCTATATAAAAGCAATTTACGTCCATTGACTTTTTTCGCGAATATGGGCTAAAGTGAAATCAATGTGTCCGTCCAATTATTGGACAGAGGACAAGCAGTCATTTAGGAGGAGAATGAAGAGGATGTCTACCAAAGCATATGAAGGAACGTACAATGGTGAACAAGCAATTTGGCTGCAAGCTGGGCGTTATGAAGCGGTTGTTTTGCCAGATGTCGGTGCAAATCTGATTGCTTTTCGTGATATAGAGAAAGAATATCGTTTCTTGCGCGAGCCTGCGCTCGAAGAGATGGAATCGTTTAAAGAGCGTCCAATCGTTCATGGAATTCCCGTGTTATTTCCGCCGAATCGGTATGAAGATGGTAAATTCCCTTGGAATGGGAAGGTATTTCAATTCCCAGTCAATGAACCTAAGACAGGCAATCATTTGCACGGATTTGTACACAATATTCCATGGGCAGTTGAGAATTTCAGCGCAGATGGCAATGAAAGTCGTGTAACACTAGCGTTACGTGTGCGCGAAGGACATTCTGTGCATAAATTTTTACCTTTTGACTTTACGATCCGCTTGATCTATACCTTGAATGAGCAAGGTTTGCATCAACAAATTTCCGTACATAATGAAGGCAATGAAGCGATGCCGTGCTTATTGGCGTTCCATACGACGATTAATGCTCCTTTTGCTGTGAACAGTCAGCCTTCTGATTATACGTTCCAAATGACGATCGGCGAGCGTTGGGCGTTGAACGAGCGTATGCTGCCAACGGGCGAATATCAAGCACTATCCTCGGATGAAGAGACGATGAAAGTAGGCGGGTTGTCGCCATTCTTTGCTGACATGGATAATCATTACACAAGTGTTCCGCAAAATAGCCGCAACTTCATGGCATTGACAGATGCTCGTGAAGGGATCAAACTAGTCTATGATGTAGGAACTTCCTATAAGCAATGGATGATCTGGAACAATGGCAAAACAGAAGGCTTCTTCTGCCCAGAGCCGCAAATGAATTTGGTCAATGCGCCGAATGTGGATCTTCCTGCAGATCAAATCGGACTTGTTTCCCTAGAGCCAGGCGAAGTTTGGGAAGAAACAGCTCGTTTATATGCGATTACAATCACGAAATAAGCGATAGTAAAAGGAACCGCCCCCTTTGATGCATGGCGAGAATCCAATGGGATGATCGACTTGTGAGGAGGGGGTATTTTAATACTAGGAGGTGTACGGATGGGAAAGTGGGATCACTTAGATCGCGAGCAGATCGAGGCTAAAGTCGAGGCATTATCGCTTGAAAACGAAAGGTTGAAGGCGGAAATCGCACGGTTACGCGGCGTAAAGCCTCCTGCGTCGGGTTCAATGGAGAGCATGTCAACGAAGCTTAAAGAAGCCTTGCGCGAGTAATTTCGGCAGTAAAATACGAAGAAACGAGTCAGTTCGACAAAGTGGATGGGATTCGTTATAATAAAAACTGGCAAAAGGAGGGAACTAACATGAGTGAAACGAACGTGAATGAAACATTACCACCAAAAACGTGTTCCATCGATCGACTGGTAACGAAAGAAGCAGAAGTAAGCAAAGTGCTTGCTGGCCAAAAAACGGCTTGTCGTCGTAATGGACGTTATGCGGATATTGGTGAAACGATGGACTTACAAGGTACAGCCTTTACGGTTACCAATGTGTATCAACAAGCACTAGGTGAACTTACACCTGAGCATGCGAAACAAGAAGGTCACGAAACCGTTGATGAGTATCGCGACAGTATTCTTGCTATGCACCCGGGTATGCCATGGCTGCCGCAAATGAAAGTCTGGGTTCACGAATTCCAAAAAGCAGAATAACACAAAGAACCGTGTGGATCCTTGGATTCACACGGTTTATTCAAATTCATGATAGAACGGATGGTCAACTTGTCTTGGTACATTGTCATGCTCTATATTCATATTTTTAGCGTCGTGTTAAGCATCGGCCCTTATTTCGTCTTGTTTCCATTACTTGCCCTTATTCGTAGAGCCCCATTTGAGCAGCTTCCAGATTACTTAGAGCCATTTCGGATTACAGTTCGACTAACGAAGCATGCAGGACATGTATTGGTGGCCACAGGCATTATTCTGACTTGGATAACGGCATGGAGTTGGAAAACCTCGTGGATTGTCGCTACAGTCCTGATCATGGTAGCTTCGTTGTACTTCATCGCACGTGCGTTCTCACCGCTTCTGAGACAGCTGAAAGCTCCCCACGAAGATCGTGATCTCATCGTAAACAAGCTTCGGAAAGCCTTGATCTTATATGTGATTATTACGCTTGCGATGATGTGGTTCATGGTGTCTAAGCCGATGATTTGGTAATAACGGAGCGAGAAAAGTGCGCTCATTCCTGGAGCGATTACGGCTTTCTCGCAAACATCACAACAAAATTATAGGACTTGTAGACACAGTCCACATCCTTGAAGCCGGAGTCGCGAAGCCAGCCAAGCTGTGTGTCTAGTGGTGCCATTTTATCCAGCTTCGTCCTCTCGTAGGCCGCTTGCAGCGCTTCTTGAGAAAGATCCGTTGCTTCTATCTTCGTGACCCAATCTGAGCGATATAAGCCATCTAGAAATGGTGTTTTACCTAAGACTTGATCTGCATTAACGAATACCCCGCCTGGCTTCAATAATTGAAAAATGCGAGCGTATAGCGCCTGTTTGGCCACATCCTCAAGATGATGAATCGAAAGGGAAGAGATGATGGCATCATATGGCTCTGCATCCTCGAATGACGAATAATCTCCAGTAAGGTACGTCACTTCAGCAGCTCCTGCATCCTGGAATCTTTCCTTGGCAATGTCGAGCATTCCCGTCGATAAGTCAATCAAGGTTAAACTCGCCTGCGGGTAAGTGCGAAGCAGATAGGATGAGAAAAGTCCCGTGCCTGCACCTAAATCAAGAATGCGCGGAGCTTCATGTCCTAATTGGACTAAGGAAGCGGCCGTATTATAAAAATCATCGAAGCAAGGAATCAGCTTTCTCCGCTGACTGTCATACTTTTGGGCAATTTCATCGAATTTCGTTAAAATGTGATGGTTGGCGTTGTCATTCATTTGTCATCGGCTCCATTTCCAATCTTTGGCTTATTTACTCTATATCCTTAGTGTAAAGGGCAGATGGGAAAAAATCCAAGATGTAAAAGGCATGAAGTTATAGGTTGAACCTATTAATATGTATGTGATTATTGGTTTTTTGGACTGATTTATATTCGTTACGCTCTTGTCCGTCTTAGAAGCACGTTAATGACTTCGGAGAACACCAATCCAATGGCGATTGCACCTGAGAGCAAAAAAGCTTTCGCAGCAAGCTGCACAGCCACATCATAGTGATTTTGAACGACATTTCGCATAGCGTCATAGGCTAGTCCACCAGGGACTAGTGGGATGATTCCGGAAACACTGAAAACGATGACGGGTGTTTTATATATTTTTGCAAAAAACTGACTAATAATCGTCACAACAAAAGACGCAATGAGTGTGGCTAAGATGGGATCCAGATTTGCTTTTTGAAAAGAGAAATAGAGCATCCAACCGACCATGCCCACAAAACCACATTGCACTAGCGTTCTTCGAGGTACATTGAAAATGATGCCGAAAGCGGAAGTCGATATGAAGCTTGTTATCAGCTGCTCCAACATGTCCATGCTAGAACCCCTTCCCTGGATAAAATGTTAAGACAAAAGCGATCCCTGCTCCAATGGCAAAAGCGGTTAAAAATGCCTCGGCACCTTTGGAAACGCCAGATACAAAATGACCTGCCATCAAATCACGCACGGCATTCGTGATGAGAAGTCCAGGCACGAGCGGCATAACGGAGCCGATAATAATCGTATCCAGATTATGACCTAGCCCTGTTTTGACAGTTAAAAAAGCAATAAGTCCAATGATTAATGACGCCAGAAATTCGGCGAAAAATCTGATAGGAACTAAACGATGGAAATAAGTTAAGGAAATTGTACCTGCTCCACCCGCAAGAAAGGCCGGGAAGAAGTCCGACCACTCACCTTGAAACATGATGAGAAAACAACCGCTAGCGATCGCTGCGGCTAATGTCTGCAACCAAGCAGGATATCTTCGTTTATCCGTATTGAGCGTTTCTAGCTCCTGATACGCTTCAGTCGGAGTTAGCTCACCTTGGCTGATTCTGCGGGAAATGGCATTGACCACGGTTACTTTTCGTAAATCCGTTGATCGAGAAGAGATGCGAATCAGTCGCGTCGTCTGCTCAGGCCCGTCGATCGAGAAAATAATGCCAGTTGGCGTGACAAAGCTATGCGAATTGGGAATGCCGAAGGCCTCGGCAACATGGGTCATCGTATCTTCCACGCGATAAGTTTCGCCGCCGTTTTCCAGCATGATTTTACCTGCGAGTAAACACACTTGTGCGATTTCATAATTCGTCGCTGCAGGCTGCTGCGTCATGTGATCCGTATCCTTTCTCAGTTGAAGTAATTGACCTTAGTATAAATCATGTTGGAAGATATTGAAAATGAGCGAGGTGCGGAATGGACAAATTTCTGTGTGGTTGTGCTATAATTCTTGGATAAAAATGCCTATAGACATAAACAAAGGACTTGGAGGAAACCAGCGATGAGCTTGGAAATCGGATGAGAAAAGACTATTTCTTGACAGATTTGGACGGAACCATGTTGAGATCCAATGCGAAGCCATCTGACTATCCGGTAAGCATATTTACGCAAGCGCTTGAGCAGGGAACGGTTGTTAGTTACGCGACTGCACGTAGTTATCAGAGTTCACACGCTGTCGTGTCGGAAATTCCGTGGCGGTATCCGCTCGTTCTCTATAACGGGGCGATGTTGTTTGATCCTATTGTGAAGCGGGTGCTAGACGGTCGCTGGTTGGATTGTGAACGAAGCAATGCGATTATTAAAATGGGCAAAACCTTTGGTGTAACGCCACTGCTGTTTGCGTTGGATGAGCAGGATAACGAGCGTGTATTTCATGAGTGGTTGGCACGCACGGGGGATCATCAATTCTGGGCGAGTCGGCCGAATGAAGCGAATAAGCATGAGATTGTAGCGAGTAATGATGAGGATGGCGTAGCTAGTTATATAGCTGCTCGTCTTGGAGGGGTGCGTGTTGATGAGGTAGGGTAGGCTGAGAGGGGAATTAAGAGTAGGGCGAGTGAAATTCAAGTGAAAAGGGAGGGTGTGGCTATGTCAAGGTTTGTCGCGATGTTGCGCGGAATTAATGTTAGTGGCCAGAAGATTATTAAAATGGATCGGCTTAGACAGCTTTTCGAATCGATGGCGTTTACAAATGTGAGTACATATATCCAGAGCGGGAATGTGATTTTTGACAGTGAAGAGGTGGACCCAACGGTCCTGCGTGATCGCATTGTGCATGAGCTGAAGGAACAGTTGACGTTTGATATCTCTGTCATTATTCGCACACCAGTTGAGATGCAAGAGGTCGTGCAAGACACACCTTATCCGACTGTGAATGTGGATGAAAATGAGCAACGATATGTTACATTTCTGTCCCAGGCCCCGACAGAGGCCGCACTTGCTAAGTTACAAGCTGCACAAAGTGAAGTGGACGAGTATCACGTTAAGGGAATAACGGTGTATCTACTCATTCGTAAAAACTACGGTGATTCCAAGTTCAGTAACAATTTTATTGAGAAGAAACTAGGCGTGGCTGCTACCACACGGAACTGGGAGACGGTGAACAAGTTGATTCAATTGGCGGAAGGGAATTAATGGTAAAAAGTTTGCTTAACTGACTCAATTGGGAGGTTGGTGGCAATGTTAAACTTAGCAATATTGCTCGTACTCGGGTCAGGATTCCTTCATTCGGTCTGGAATCTCTATACGAAGAGGAGCATTAACAAAAATGTATTCCTTTGGTTTTGCCAACTAATCGCCGTAGTCCTTTTCTTGCCATGGACAATTATAGAATGGAATAGTACACAATTAATTTCTACAGGTTGGTTGATAATTTTTGCATCCATGTTTCTGCACGGGCTGTACATCGTATTACTGGCTGCGACCTATACAATAGGTGACTTATCACAGGCATATCCTATAATACGAGGAACTAGTCCGTTATTAGTACCACTTCTCGGAGTGACTTTACTTAACGAAAAGTTTTCTCCTTTGGGATGGACAGGTGTTATCTCAATTGTCGCAGGAATTGCATTGTTAAGTAATATTAAATTCAAAGGTTATGAATTTTCATCGATGAGAGTACCATTACTGGCATTAGCAGTGGGGATTTGCATTGCCAGTTACATTGTGGTTGATAAGGTTGCCTTAACCTATGTTCCAGCTGTAGTACTAAATGAAGCTACAAATATCGGAAATTTACTAGCCCTGTCATGGGCTGCTTTTAACTCAAAGGGCATGGGGAAAGAATTGAGGAGCAACTGGAGAATAATGTTATTTGGTGGACTTATCGCACCTGGAGGGTACCTTCTATTCTTATTTGCCTTAAAACTCGCACCTGTTTCACAATTGGCTCCTATGAGAGAAATAGGAACTGTTTTTGGAACATTTATGGGAGTATTTATCTTACGTGAAAAGCAAGGGACAAGACGTTTACTAACATCATTCTTAATTACACTGGGAGTCATCATTTTAGGTGTTTGGGGTTAATTCTGAGTACCAAAGAGCAGGATGCATGTTGATAAGAGCGGTCTACCGCTCTTATTTTGGCATAATTAGGCTAAATGAGAGAAATTGGGGTGGTAAACCACTCTTATTTGAAATGAAATGCTGTTACTGGCGGTAATAGTAAGAGAATAAGAGCGATTAACCGCTCTTATCTCTGCTGAATGAGGTGGAAATGGCGAAATAGAGGTGGTAGAGCGCTCTTATTTGTGGTGAAATGCATCAGGTTAATAAAATCGAGTAGACTGGTGGCTTGTGACGGGTAGTTGGGATTTTTTGCATATTCGGTGATCGAATAGGGGAGGCTTAGGAGATCAACCATTGGGCATGAGCAAATGTTCAATAAAAGGTAGGCGATCTAAGCAAATGTCCACTTTGCCTAATCATGGTAGGCGATCTATGAGCACACGATTGCAAAAGTTAATGAGCACGTCGCAAACAGCACGCGCTGTGCGGATTGCGGTCACGCGTGCTTTGCTGCTCGCGTGCCTCCTGCTGGCCAGCTTCGCTGCTCCAGCGGAGGCCAAGCACGGGATCGCCATCCCCGTGCTAAACTACCACAGCATCGGGGTGGCCTCCGGGAACACGTACGTGCTTCACCCCGATACGTTCGCGCGCCAAATGGACTATTTGGCCGCGCATCACTACACCCCGTTGACGCTGGCTGAGTTCGCCAGCGTCCTCGAAGACAAAATGCCGTCACCGGCTCACCCCGTGCTGCTCACGTTCGATGACGGCTATGCCAATAATGCGGAGGTGGCGTTGCCCATCCTCCAGCGGCACGGATTTCCGGCGACGTTGTACTTGTCGACGGGCCTTGTGGGCACGCCAGGGTACCTAACCTGGCCGCAAGTTAAGGAGCTGAGCGCAGCAGGGTGGGATATTGCGTCACACACCGTGACGCACCCGCATCTGCCCAAGCTCAGCAAGAAAGAGCAGCGCGAAGAGATCCTCGCAGCACGGGCCCGCATCGAGCAAGAGCTGGGGAAGCCAGCGGATACGTTCGCTTATCCTTACGGCGATTACAATCACGCGACGCTGAAGATTTTACGAAAGGCCAAATTTCAGTACGCCTTCACGACCCTAGAGGGCTGGGCATCATCCAAGCAACCCCCGCTGGAACTGCATCGCATCGTCGTAGACAGCCAAAAACCATTCGAAGATTGGGTTGGGCAATTGTCCGTGCCGACGTCACAGTAGGCGAGATTCATTTTAGACTTGTGATGGTCTACTATATGTGTCAATTTACCAAGAATCTCGGGTGGATATAGGCAGATTCCGAGTTTAATAGTGGATTTACCCAGAATTTTGAGTATAATCGTATATAGAAATGATAGCCACTCTCACTAAAATATGTCGTTTAAGGAGTCGTACCATGTCAAAAACACTTATTTTCGGACATAAAAATCCGGACACTGATTCAATCACATCCGCAATTGCTTACGCTGCACTGAAAACGAAATTAGGTCAAGAAGTAGAAGCAGTTCGTCTAGGTTCCGTTAACGGCGAAACACAATTCGCGCTTGATACGTTCAAAGTAGCAGCTCCACGTGAAGTTCAAACCGTTGCTAACGAAGCAGCAAATGTCATCTTGGTGGACCACGTTGAGCGCCAACAAAGCGCTAGCGACATCGATCAAGTACGCGTTGTGGAAGTTATTGACCACCACCGTATTGCCAACTTCGAAACGAGCCACCCGCTTTACTACCGTGCGGAGCCGGTTGGTTGCACAGCAACGATTCTAAATAAATTGTACAAAGAAAACGGCGTTGCGATCGACAAAGACATCGCAGGCTTGATGCTTTCTGCCATCATTTCGGATTCCTTGCTATTCAAATCCCCAACTTGCACAGAGCAAGACGTTGCTGCTGCTCGTGAGCTAGCTGCTATTGCTGGTGTTGACGCTGAAGTTTATGGTCTTAACATGCTTAAAGCAGGTGCAGATCTAAGTGACAAAACCGTTGCACAATTGATTTCTTTGGATGCCAAAGAATTCCAAATGGGCAGCTACAAAGCAGAAATCGCACAAGTGAATGCGGTTGATGTGAACGATGTTCTTTCTGGGCAAGCTGAAATCGAAACAGCACTTCAAGCTATTATCGCTGAGAAAAACCTAGACTTGTTCTTGTTCGTTGTAACGGACATTTTGAACAATGATTCCGTAGGTCTTGCTCTTGGGCGTAAAGCAGATGCCGTTGAGAAAGCTTACAACGTATCCCTAGTTGACAACAAAGCCGTTCTAAAAGGCGTTGTTTCCCGTAAATCTCAAATCGTGCCTGTGCTTACAGACATTTTCAACAACCTGTAGGATCCATAGCTTCGATGCATAGACGAACACCGTTCATTCGATGAACGGTGTTTTTTGGTGTTACTCGCAACTTTTGGTATGATAAGAGGATACTTTGAGAAAGAGGTGACGTTAACATGACAGATAACTTACAAGGCGTTCATTCCGATAAAGCAACATTCGCAGGGGGATGCTTCTGGTGTATGGTGACGCCGTTCGAATCACTGCCAGGCATTATATCCGTGGTTTCCGGTTATATAGGTGGGCACACAAGCAATCCGACATATAAAGAAGTTTGCTCAGAGACGACAGGGCATGCGGAAGCCGTGCAAATTACATTTGACCCCGAATTATACCCTTATGATAAATTACTTGAGACGTTTTGGCGTCAAATTGATCCAACCGATGCGGGAGGACAATTCCATGATCGGGGATCGTCGTATCGCACATCGATTTTTGCCCATAGCGATGAGCAGCTAGCGAAAGCCGAGGCTTCCAAGCAAGCTCTGCAGGATAGCGGCCGATTCGATCGTCCAATCGTAACGGAAATCGTACGGATTGATGCCGAAGCATTTTTCCCAGGGGAAGAGTATCATCAGGATTATCATCACAAAAATCCACTTCACTACAAAGCCTACCGCAAAGGCTCAGGACGCGATGCGTATATTTCGCAATATTGGAACACAGCCAAGGATAAGGAAGAACGCAAGAAATCACTAACGCCAATCCAATATGCGGTTACCCAAAATAATGCGACAGAACGTCCTTTCGAAAATGAGTTCCATGATTCACATGAGAAAGGTCTTTATGTGGATATCGTTTCAGGCGAGCCTTTATTCACATCTTACGATAAGTTTGACTCCGGCTGCGGTTGGCCTAGCTTCACAAAGCCTTTATTCGAAGGTCATGTGAAAGAAGTAACGGACACGAGTCATTTTATGATACGTACCGAAGTACGAAGCACGGAGGCGGACTCGCATTTAGGTCACGTTTTTAATGATGGTCCTGGTCCGAATGGTCTTCGTTATTGCATCAATTCCGCTTCGCTGCGCTTCATTCCGTTGGCGGAAATGGAATCGGCAGGTTACGGCGCTTATCTTCGATTCTTTGATCAGAAGTAGTACCATGCAGGTAAGTCCCGAGCTTTGGCGCATACATTGAAATATGGAGCGTTGAAGCGGGAGGGATCTGCCATGGTCGTATCACCGGATCTACGAGATCTTAACTATGTTCATCTGCAAGGTGTGAAGTTTTTTGAGTTGGTCGCTGAGCCGGTTGTGCAAGAAATTCTGCCAGGCGTGTTCTTAAAAGGGTGGGGGTACAACGGCAGCATCCCAGGGCCGACGATACGTGTGTTTCCCGGGGATTGGGTGACCATTCGTGTGCATAATCGGCTGCCTGAGGCAACAAGCGTGCATTGGCATGGTCTTGATGTGCCGAATCGCATGGACGGCGTGCCGGCCGTTGAGCCCTCACCATATATCGAGCATGGCCAATATTTTGATTATCATTTTCAAATTGTAAATCCACCAGGTACGCATATGTATCACACCCATGTGGACACGGCGTTTCAAGCGTTAATGGGCTTGGGCGGTGGCTTTATTATTGAAGATCCGTACGAATGCAGTACCCAGCGCGACTATTTCATTATGCTGCAGGAGTTTCACTTAAAAGGAATGGAAAAAGGTGTGGTGAAGACAGGGCATTATGAGCTGGATACGATGTCGGATGCCTTTAATTTTTTTACGATGAATGGTCGCTGCTTTCCACATACTACTCCGTTACCCGTTCGATATGGAGAAGAAATGCGCGTTCGTTTTGGAAATATCGGGATGAATGCGCATCCCATTCATTTGCATGGTCATCAGTTCTGGGTCGTAGCCGCAGATGGGAACACGATACCTCATTTTAATCGGGAGCTGCGAAATACGGTGCTGGTGCCAAGCGGTGTCACCATGGATATTGAATTTTCAGCTCAAAATCCGGGCGCTTGGCCGCTTCATTGTCACATGCCGCATCATACGTCAAATAACATGACGAAGCCTACAGGTGGCATGTTCACAGTCGTTCAGTATCTGTAGGAGAGAATAGCTATAGATATTTTATCCACGGATGCCTCTTGACGATGATCCCTTTGGCTAGGTAATATGAGTTCCATAATCACATATTGAAGTTATGATCAAAGACATGATTTCCTTCACGAACTGCCCAGAGAGAGAAGTATCAGCTGAAATCTTCTCCTGTTGCCGGTTGGGAATTACCCCTTTGTAGCTGTGCCGTTGAACCCATTGATTCATCCTTTTGGAAGTATGCGACACCGTCTTATCCCCGATATCGGATACCAATAAGGTCTTGCTTTTATGACGGAGCAAGTCGAATTAGGGTGGAACCACGAGCTGAACGCACTCGTCCCTTTCTGGGAGAGAGGCGTTTTTTTGCGTTTAAAAATACAGGGAAAGGGAGGCATAATGACATGGAAATTCAAGTTATTTTAACAGATGGAACAAGTAGGAGGTATGTACAAGGGACGACGATTGAACAAGTAGCAGAATCGATTGGTGCGGGGCTAAAGAAGAATGCCATAGCGGGCATAATGAACGGCAAATTGGTCGATCTGCAGCAACAGATTGAAGCGGACGGTCACATCGAAATCGTCACGTTGGAAAGTAAGGAAGGGTTAGAAGTTTATCGACATAGCACAGCTCATGTACTAGCTCAAGCGCTCAAACGCATCTATGGCATGCAAGCAATCAAGCTTGGTATTGGACCTGTCATTGAAGATGGTTTTTATTATGATATCGAAATTGATAACCCGTTATCCAGTGATGATCTAAGAACTATTGAAGATGAAATGAACCAAATCATTCAGGAAAACATTCCGATTGTTCGCCGAGTCGTCAGCCGGAAAGAAGCGATGGACACTTTTGATAAGTGGAATGAGTCCTATAAGATTGAGCTGATCCGAGATCTGCCGGAAGACACTTTAATTTCGATCTATGATCAGGGGGAATTCTTCGACCTCTGCCGAGGTCCTCATCTTCCTTCAACAGGACGGATTAAGGCTTTTAAACTGCTGCATGTGGCAGGGGCGTATTGGCGTGGAGATGCTAAGAACAAAATGCTTCAGCGGATATATGGAACAGCATTTCTGAAAAAAGCGCAGTTGGACGATCATCTGCATATGCTCGAGGAAGCCAAGAAACGTGACCATCGAAAGCTAGGAAAAGAACTTGAACTCTTCATGTTCTCGGAAGAAGCGCCGGGCATGCCATTCTATTTACCGAAGGGGATGATTCTCCGGAATGAACTTGAGAATTTCGCTCGTGAGCTGCAGCGTCGAAGAGACTATGATGAAGTGCGTACTCCTCTGATGATGAATAATCGCGTTTGGGAGGAATCTGGACACTGGGATCACTATAAAGACAATATGTATTTTACGAATGTGGACGAGACGAAGTTCGCTCTTAAACCAATGAATTGTCCAGGTCACATGCTCATTTATAAAAACAGTTTACATTCCTACAGGGAGTTGCCAATACGACTCTCGGAATTTGGTCAAGTACACCGTCATGAGTATTCTGGCGCCTTGAACGGGATGATGAGAGTACGTACATTTTGCCAGGATGATGCCCATCTATTCGTTTTGCCAGAACAAATTGAGGATGAGATCGGTCGTGTTATAGAACTGATTTCTCATGTTTATCATGTGTTTGGATTCCAGTACAGGATAGAGCTGTCCACACGTCCGGATGATTTCATGGGTGCAAGCGAGTTGTGGGACCAGGCGGAGAAATCTTTGAAGGATGTGTTGGATAAAAGAGGGATTGACTATCGTGTCAATGAAGGTGATGGTGCCTTTTATGGACCCAAAATCGATTTTCATATTCTAGATGCGTTGAAACGAAGCTGGCAGTGCGGCACGATCCAATTGGATTTCCAAATGCCTGAAAAATTCGATTTGACGTACATCGGGGATGACAATCTGAAGCATCGGCCAGTGGTGATCCATCGGGCTGTGTATGGTTCGATTGATCGGTTTATTGGGATTTTAACTGAACATTTTGCTGGAGCTTTCCCCTTGTGGTTAGCACCTGTTCAAGTTAAACTTTTGCCGGTTTCAGACCACTATCTGGACTATGCGTTCCAAGTGAAGAAGTCGCTAGAGGAAGCGGGAATACGCGTGGAATTAGATGCCCGATCTGAGAAATTAGGGTATAAGATTCGCGAAGCTCAGCTTGAAAAAGTCATGTACATGTTCATCCTTGGCGAAAAAGAACAAATCTCCGGCGGTGTCTCCGTTAGAAAACGAGGAGAAGGCGATCTTGGTATAAGCTCGCTGCCGGAGATTAAGGATCAAATCGTATCAGACATTGGGGCAAAGCACTAACAGGATCATTTCTCATACCACGGATTCAAATGAATCAGTACTTCATCCACGTCGCTGTGGTGTTCCATAATCGATTTCTTGATCGCACGCGAAATGTCATGCCCTTGTTGAATCGTAAGATCGCCAGGAACGGAAATTCGCGCATCGACCAAAATATAATGTCCGTGCTCTCTAGCACGTACACGATCAATACGTTTGACCTGAGGAACCGCTTCGATCAGCGCAGTAAATTGCGAAAGCATATGCTGATCGACGGTTTTTTCCATGAGAACGTCGAAGGATTCTTTCGCCATTTCGATACCAAGCTTCAAAACTAATAAGGATACGATCACTCCGGCCGCTGCATCGCCATAGGCAAGCCAGTGAATGTCATTGGCTTTGCCGACAAAGGCTAAGCCAATACCTACAACTGCTGCAAGTGAGGCGTACACATCAGCTATATGATCTTTAGCCGTCGCGATCAAGCTTTTACTGTTGGTACTGCGCCCGATCCGCATGGTGTATATATATAGGAGGTATTTCCATACAACCGAAACGGCAGAGGCGATTAAGGCGATGGTACTTGGCGCGCTAGGCTCGTGAAATAAAGCAGTCACGGCGTGATAACCGATATACAGTGCAGCAATCACCAGGATAAAAGCAACAAATCCCGAGCCAAGTACTTCGGCTTTGCCGTGGCCATACGGATGATCTTCATCCGCTGGAAGCTTGGAGATCCGCATGGCACTAAGTGCGGCTACGGTCGCGATGATGTCTCCTGCGTTATGAACGCCGTCAGCTAGCAGGACTTCACTGTGAAAAATGAGGCCAATAATAAGTTTGATTATCGTTAGTAAAATGTTACTGATGAGGGAGAGCCATATGGCCCACACGGATGACTTGTTGTTATTATGCATGAATGATGACCTCCTGCAGAAGTGTTTCCCGAAGGAAAAAAAATCCCTCGACCTAAGGTCGGGGGATTGGGCTGATTTTTTTTATGGGAATCTAGTAAACTATCAATATATGGCATATTCAACACTTCACTTTTCAGAAATATCTTTGTATAATACCACACATAATCAGAAATCACAAACCTCCAAATGTCTTGGAAAGGGAGTTGAGCGGCATGCGCGTACATGAATTTAAGATTTCAAAAGATTTAGAACGAAGTGATTTATCTGGTATTTCGGTGAAATCATCTCATTTTATTTCGGATATCACACTGGACTTTCAGTTTGATGATAAGCACCATAAGGTTGATGTGAAAAGTGTATTAGGTATGCTGTTAGTTCCTATCAAGGCAGGCACAACGCTGCGTTTGCTAACGAGAGGGAAGGACGAGGAAGAGGCTATGCACTTTATTTTTGAGTTATTTCAAATCTTTTGTTAACGGCTTGTACGTATGCGCTTCCAATGCACAAAATGGGACCATTTTACGACAAGATTGGATAGAGCGATGAAACGATAAAAGGGATAGAATAGCAGATATAATCGGTGTGGAGACACGCTAGTAAAGGCTGTTGGAGGTCATTTATCGATGAGTAGCTATCGCGTGGTTGTTGTGGGTTGTGGCGGTATGGCAAACGTGTGGGTTGAAAATATGAAGCAAAGACATGAGTGTGAGATTGTCGCGCTCGTAGATATTAAAGCGGAGTTCGCGCAAGCTATGGCTGATCGTCATGGGCTAACTTGTGGCGTGTATACGGATGTTGAAGCGGCCATTGATGACAATGGCGCCAATCTGGTGCTGGATATTACGATTCCAGCGAGTCACTTCCAAGTCGGAAGCACGGCGCTTCGTAACGGATGCGATGTGCTTGGAGAGAAACCGATGGCTGCTGCCATGGACGAGGCGAGGGAGCTTATTCAGATTGCGGAAGAATCGGGGAAATCGTTAGCTGTTATGCAAAATCGTCGGTATGACGCGAATATCCGCGCCTTTCGCGAGTTGATCCAATCCGGCACGATTGGTCGTGTTGGTTATGTAGGGGCGGACTTCTTTCTGGGTCCGCATTTTGGTGGCTTCCGCGAAGCGATGGAAAGCCCGCTTATTCTGGATATGGCGATCCATACGTTCGATCAGGCTCGTTTTATTACCGGGGCAGACCCCGTTTCGGTGTACTGCCAAGAATTTAACCCACCCGGCTCGTGGTATGCCGGGAATGCCTCTGCGATCTGCATCTATGAGATGTCAGACGGCTCTGTGTTCTGCTACCGCGGCTCCTGGTGCGCGGAAGGTGCGCCGACCTCCTGGGAGGCGGATTGGCGCGTGACGGGCCAGCAGGGCACCGCTCTGTGGGACGGATCGGGTGCGCCGTACGCGGAGGTTGTCGCTGCCGGCACTGATGACGACGGCAAGTTCCTGCGCGAGTTCACGCGCGTGGACGCGAACGTGAACTGGTCTGGTCGCAGCGGCCATGCCGGCTGCTTGGATGAGATGTTCGCGGCGCTGGCCGAAGGCCGCCGCGCGGAGACTGATTGCCGCGACAATATCAAGAGCATGGCAATGGTATTGGGCGCATTGGACAGCGCAAAGCTTGGCCAGAAGGTTGATCTGCGCTCGTATTGGAGCCACGCAGAGTAAGCTGCGTGGCATGGAAAAAGCCTACAATCCACACGGAGTGCGTGATTGTAGGCTTTTCTGTGTGTGTGGCAGTTCCAGCCACCCTTAATGAATATCCTTCTTCTTAAACCGTCCACCCTTCACATCGTGGATATTCCCGATGGCAAGAAAGGCTTTGGGATCCAAGTCGTCGACGATGGATTTGAGCTTCGCTTCTTCTAGTCGTGTAATGACGCTGAAGATGACTGTTTTGTCATCGCCTGTGAAGGCGCCTTCGCCCTTGAGGTACGTGACTCCCCGACCCAGCCGACTCGTGATGGAATCCCCGATTTTCTCATATTCATCGCTGATAATCCAAACGGATTTAGATTGATCAAGACCCTCTATCGTGATATCAATCATTTTAAAAGCAATAAAATAAGCAATCAGTGAATACATCGCACGATCCCATCCAAAGACAAAGCCTGCGCTGCCTAGAATGAATAAGTTGAAGAACATGACAATTTCGCCAACGGAGAAGGGCATTTTTTTGCTAAATAAAATGGCTACAATTTCCGTGCCGTCAAGTGAGCCTCCTGATCGAATCACGAGTCCAACGCCAACCCCTAAGATAATTCCACCGAATACAGCAGCTAATAAAGGATCGATGGTAAGTGCTTGAACAGGATGAAGTAGCGTGGTGCCAATCGACATGAGGATGACCGAGAATGTTGTTGAAATGGCAAAGGTTTTGCCAATTTGTTTATAACCGAGTAAGACGAAAGGCAGATTGAGTACAACAAGAAATATTCCGATAGGGAAGCCCGATAAATGAGATAGGATAATGGAAATCCCGACTATGCCACCATCGATAATGTGATTGGGAACTAAGAAAATTTCTAATCCGATGGAAACGAGGATCGTACCAATAATCATAAAAAGAATTCTGCGTGCAAATTTCAAACGTGTTAATTTCCGATGTTGCTCGTGCGCGTGTGCCTGCGCCTGCTCCTGCGCTTGTGTTTGTTCGGAGTTCGATAATGAATTAGCCATGAAAGTTGCCTCTTTTCCTCAATCATTCAATTTCGTTACTAATGAGTAAGAATGAATGAGGCCCGCATAACGTGATGTGAATTTGAGAAAAGCAAGCAGAATAACTTTCAGTTTTTTCCAGATTAGGCTAGCTAGATACACGATGAAAACAACAAATATTGTCATTTCATATTGCTTGTTAAACTGGTCATGCAGGTGAATCTTGTTTTCATAAACATGTATGATTTCCTTAGAAGGCGGCTGCTGTTGAATGGTCAAGACCTGAGTGGTATTGGCTGAAATGAGAACATCAGTATCGGCTGAAGCATGGTTGGAAATAGGGGGTGTTAAAGGAAAGACGAATAGTCCGAGAATCAGCCAGACCATGATTGTCCAACAGCATCTGCGTGTAAAAGGGTTCAGGGACATTTCCTCCAAACTATGTAAAATCCAAATTTGCTTGAATTGTAGCACTTCACTTCCCATGAGTCAACTTCGCTACAGGCGTAGCCTGATGTCACGATTTCCTGTTGTGAAACAGGTCCATTTAGGCCAATTCTGCATACATTAGTAGGATGAACGCAAGCGTGAGAGGTGAAAATGTGACGAATGTGATCGGAATTCTCCTAGATCGTAAAACCTATCTCGGCATTCTTCGGAAGCAAACCGGATATGAACATATCGAATTCTATAACCAAGCAGCTGTAGAGCTAGGGATGACTCCTTTTTACATGTGCTTAAAGCACGTGACCACGAAGACAGCTCTTGGCTTGTGTTATGAGAATAATAAGTACACATTAAAACGGCTGCCGATCCCTAAGGTCATTCATAACCGCGCGATGACGCTTTCCCCTTTTTCACAAAAGAAATTAAATGAACTAGCGAAGATAAGCCATGTTTTCAATGGTCAAAATAGACATGATAAGCTTCGCATTCATCGATTGTTACGTGCGAGTACCGAAAGCTCTGCCTTTCTTCCTAAAGCCATGACTTACTCGCGTGATAATGTGGTAAAGGCGATGAGCCGATATACGGCCTTCTTTGTGAAACCTACTAACAGTTCTGTTGGAAAAGGTGTGCTGAAGGTTTCTGCGTTGCCAGAGCAACTATGGCAGGTGTGGTGGAGTAAGCAAAAGCCTAGGCAGCTTGATGAACAAAAAGTCATTGATTTTATAGATGAGAAAGTCAGCGGTCAATCATATTTGATTCAAAAAGCGATTCCTCTAGCAATGTATGATGGTCGTCCTTATGACTTACGTGTATCTGTACAACGTGGAGACAAAGGACAATGGGTTGTGACTGGGATAGCTGGAAAGGTTGCTGCACAGGGTCGTCATGTCACGAATTTGGCAAGAGGCGGTGAAGCCATGATTTGTGAAACGTTATTTCTTAGTAATGGCTTCGACCCTGTTCTGAAAAGGGAGCAGGTTGAAAAGGCGGCTTTGCAAATTGCAGAGAGCTTGAGTCAGCAAATTCCATCGATCTCCGATGTTGGGATGGATATCGGGATCGATGATCAAGGTGCGATTTGGTTAATCGAAGTGAATGGCAGGGATCAGCGTTATCAATATAAGCACTTGAATTTGAATAAGACATTTTATCGCACATATGAAACACCGATGCTATATGCGAAATATTTATTGAGCAAGTGAATCCAAAAAGACGCGGTTGTCATTCGCAAATAGCAAGCTGCGTCGAAAAGGTGGAGTTGGGATGTGAGTGAGCGAGTTCTCGTCATTAAAATGAATTTATTACCATGGTATAACGAGCTTGACGATCGTTTGGAAGTGTACCATCCTAGCTTTCCGGCGGTTGTGCTCGACCGGATCATGACATTCGGTGAGTTTCGAATCATCTCCATTAACCGATATCAAACGCGTTTAAGACGAATTTCTGAAAAAGCTTAATGCCATTTGTGCGTAGAAATTAGGTAAATGTGGCATAATTAGTATAGAAGCAATACCCGTAGAGGCAGGAAATACCTGCTTCTTTTTGTGTACAGAAAATGAATTTGGCTTTTATGTTGCTTCATACCCCTATTAACAAGTAAAATAGAAGTGAAGCATTATTCGAACGATGTAGGCTTTTACCCACAAGCAAATACAGGGTGTACAGGAAAAGGGGACATTTAATAGTGAACGTTCATTTGAATTTTACAAACAAGGGCAAAGTAGTAATCGAAAATTTCAATAATGAGGAGCTCATTGAAATTTTTAGTCGTTATATTAACACGTTAACGAAAAAGTACGCAGTTGATATTACGGTGCCTGCTGAAGCTAATCAGAATATCGTACAGGATGGTTCATTTAAAGTTGTTCTTTCCAATGTACAATGTGATGTTGAGACTTTTTTCAAAGAGCTTGGGAGAGATATTAAAGTGCCCCTGAAGAAAAGAGCGGACGGTAAGTTGGAGAACGTGTTCAAAATTCAAGTGATCGAGTAAGTTACGGGGGCATGTATGCTTAGTTTAGACGAAAAATTAGCAATTGCAACATCCTTCCCAGAACTGCAGCGTAAGGATGTTTCTTTGGGACGAATCAATTTTCATTATGTAGAAAGTGACTATGAGAAGACAACTGTTCTTTATCATCTTCATCCGAATGGAAATGGATTTGTGTATGCCGAATACATCCCAGGTTGTACGGTAGATGCCAAAGGTTTAATTAATATCCGGGATTATAGTGAAGACGAGCTCCGCGCAATCATCGCGAAGTCGATTCAGTCTTTAACTCGTAGCGGTAGTCCTAAGGTTTCAAAGTCGGAGGATGTTCAAGCTCCCCAAGAAGAAATTTGGGTGGATGAGGACGGCAATACGTTGAGTGTTACTTTCGTGGAAGATTTGTGGTATATCTATGCGGGTGAGAATCTCGATTGTGCCTTTGAGACGTATGAAGAGGTTCAAGAGTATTTGGAAGAAGAAGGATTCGATAAGAAGTAATCCGGACGTGAGAGCCCTCCTTGGAGGGCTTTTTTTGTGGTATACTAGATGGAAAATCGTTCAAGTATTCGAATGTCAAAGGGGAAACATAACGTCATGAAATTTAGACCTTGTATTGATTTACATAACGGAAAAGTGAAACAAATTGTCGGTGAAACCTTGGGTGGCGAGGGTCAACCGGTTGTTGAGAATTTTGTGTCTTCATATGACTCAACGTATTATGCGAAGATGTTTAAAAGAGATCGTTTAACTGGCGGGCATGTGATCATGCTTGGCGATGGGAATAAGGAAGAAGCGATCAAAGCGCTTATGGCTTATCCAGGCGGTCTGCAAATTGGCGGCGGTATACAGGCGGAGAATGCGAGCTTTTATCTGGAGCAAGGGGCGTCTCATGTAATCGTGACGTCTTATATTTTCCGCGATGGACAGCTGAATATGGATAATCTAACGTGTATCGTAGCAGCGATCGGTAAAGAGAAATTGGTCATTGATCTGAGCTGCAAAGAAAAAGATGGCAAGTGGTATGTCGCTACCAATCAATGGAAACAGTTAAGTGATGTGGAGTTAAATCAAGAGACGATTCAGTTCTTCGAGCAGTATTGCGATGAATTTCTGATTCATGCGGTGGATGTAGAAGGGAAGCAAAGCGGCATTCAACAAAGCTTGGTAAGCTCATTGGCACAGTGGGTCACAATTCCAACAACGTATGCTGGCGGTGCAAGATCGTTTGAGGATTTGGCATTGTTTAGAGAGCTTTCCCAAGGAAAACTTGATATTACGATTGGCAGTGCACTTGATATTTTCGGTGGGAAACTCTCGTATGATGAGGTTGTCCAGCAGTTAAGCATCGCGTTGTAACCTTAGTATTTGTCTGCAAAAAGGATGTGTGCGATGGCACTTTGGCACAAACTGTATCTCTGGGGGATCGGTGTAATCCTCCTGTTAATCATGATTGGAGAGCTAGTCTGGCTGCCAGATCCGCTAAGATGGGGGACACGCTTGTATTGGATAGATCTCATCGATCTGTTGATTTATGCAATTGCTCTTGTTCCATTGCTCTGGATGATAGCCGCTCGCCTGCACCTCGTCCAGTCGCAATCGCTGAGGTTGAAAATATTTCGTGGCCTAATCAGTTTCGTATGTTTGATAAGTGTTGTTATCGTGGTTGCCATACCCAAAAAGCTGGAGTTCTCTGCTTCCGCTATGATTCTTAGTCTTCTTCTGATCTCAGTGGATATGGTTCTGTACGAACGGAAGAAACGTAAAGTGCCACGCCAAAGTATGATTGTATTTGGTGTGACACTTGGTCTCTTATTGTTGATGCTGTGGCCGACCAAGTACTTAGTAACCTATCCGGGCATAACGCTCAACATGAATCGGTATGCGCAAGCGCAAGGTGGATCATCCCATGGTGATATATCAGGTGTTCTTATTTTCGAACGGCCGGCGTTCCCGATCGATTGGTTGTATGCGAAGCTTTTTAAAGACTACACGTTTGAGAAGGTTGAAACACTAGGTATGTCTATAGGCGAATATAATCAGGAAGTACGTACGATGAAGGAAGATGCGAACGCCGCGGGTAGTGCGATTGCCTTCCAAAAAGTGGGTTTGGGCAAAGGGGTCACGTCGGAAGGCGTGCGGATTACGGCTGTCTTGCAAAATACACAAGCTGCTGAAGTGCTGCAACCAAGCGATGTCATTACGGCATTGAACGGACATCCGGTTACGATGATCCAGGAGCTTAGCGAGCGATTGAAGGTGGTCAAACCAGGCGAATCCATCAGATTGTCCGTCATTCGTAATCATGCGAAGATTGAGTTGACGGTTGCTACACGTGCAAGTACGGACGATCCCGCGCGCGCATCCATCGGAATCATGATTGCGAACGAGCTCAGATACGATATCCCAGATCTCGTGACGTATCATAATTACTTATTGCATGAGGGTGGACCGTCCCATGGGGCCATGCTTGCGTTAACGCTAATTGACCAGCTGACACCATGTGGTGTAACGTATGGGCATCATGTTGCAGGGACGGGGACGATCGAACCCGATGGCTCGGTAGGTCCGGTCGGTGGGCTCGTGCAGAAAGCTTATACGGTGAGCCGTACGAATGCGGATGTGTTTTTTGTTCCTGCTCAGAATGAAGCGGATGCGAGAAAAGGTGCGGGTGATCTGAGAATCGTGCCCGTTCGCACGTTAGACGATATTTTGAATTGGCTGAAGGCCAATCCTAAGGCTGGCGCATCCGCTTGCTCTTCATAGTCCATCCGAGTTAGTCTCGGGCAGCTTCATACAGCTTTCGGGCTATAAGCTTGGGCTCGTATTGCGGAGTCGTCATATGATCACCGTGGACTTGTAGGAAGCGGAAAATGCCGAGTCGGCTAGACATATGCGGATGCCAGCCATAGTTAGGGTCGCCAAATGGAATGACATTGTCTTCCGTAATGTGTACATAGCTTTTGGGAATAGATAGGCTATAAAATTTCTTCAGATCTAATTTCTCGAATAACGGTCCGGCAGGCTCAGGTAATGCCTTACTATATATGCGTTTTGCTTGCTCCAGCGTAGCCAAATTTGTAAATGTTTCCCGAAACAGTTCAAAAGACAGCGTGAGCGTGTTGTTCTTAGAGCTCGCGACGAGCTGCTTAAATTGTTCAATGATGTGTGGAGGGAACTCATCGGCGGGCATACCACCGTCCTTGAGGACGAAGGCATTCAGAAATACCAGTCGCTTCAAGCGATCGGGAACAAGTTCAGCTGCTTTTTGGATCAAAGTACCTCCAAAGCTATGTGCAACAAGGATGACGTTATGCAGCTTATGTGAGATGATGAAATCCGCGATCGATTTGGACATCATCGCATGGGTCACATTTTTATTGGGGTCAGCGCCATGTCCTGGATACTCTGGGACGTAGACGGTATGACCTTTTTTGCTTAACTCAGAAGCAATGCCTGCCCAGAAACTGGTATCCGCCCATGAGCCATGGACGAGAACGAATGTTAGCGGCTGCTCTTTTGCTCGGTAGGATGAGTAATCCTCTTGGATCCAAGGGGTTGGCATATAAGGCCAATGTGTAGGAGCATACGGTTGTTGATATGGGTTTGGCCATGATGTGTCGGGATTTGAGTAATTCTCATTCAGGTATGTCATTGTGGTCTTCCTCTCGCTTAGTGATGAATTATTATATGCCCAGAGAACGTAAGTGCGAAAATAAAATGAAATGCAAGGAAAGAGGGCAACGAATGACGCAATTAGAGCAGAACATGTACCGATTTAGTGAAGCACCCATATGGGAGCTGCAGCGTGCTTATTATGAGGAAGAGGGGATTACAGCTTGGCAAAGTGGAGATGTTCCACAATACATAACGAGTAATCGGGTAATGGCCATTTCGTATGCGGAAATGCTGTTCAGCTTTCTGCAGGATCGTGCGAGAATGGGGCAATTGAAGGAACGTGTAGTGATTCTTGAGCTCGGTGCGGGATCGGGTCAATTCGCTTTTTATGTGCTTCAAGAGTTAACGAAGCTTACACAAACGGCAGGAATTCCATTGCCGCCATTTAAATATGTGATGAGTGATTTGGCAGAGAAAAATATCGCCTTCTGGCGGCAGCACGCCAGTTTAGCACCATTTGTGGAGCAAGGGGTTCTTGACTTTGCTAAATTTGACGCAGTTCATGATCAGGACATTCATTTACAGCATACCGGGGAACGCATTGAATCAGGTGATCTGGTGCAGCCGCTTGTGATTGTGGCGAATTATTTTTTCGATAGCCTGCCACAGGAATTAATTTATGTCGAAGATCAACAGGTGTATGATTGTCGGATTTCGTTGCAATTTCCAGAGAAGGCTCATGAACTTAGTGCTTCCCAGCAGTTGAAAGAAGTCGTAGGCAGTTATCATTATCAGCGGGAGCAGGCGTATGAAGAGGATTCCTATCCTTATCGTGCGTTAATCGATGTGTATCGGCAGAGCCTAAAGGATTCACATATCCTAATCCCTGAAGTAAGCTTGCGATGTTTAGACCGGTTAAACGCACTGTCTCAAGGTGGATTTCTGTTGATTACTGCCGATAAAGGAGATCATCGCTTAGAATGCTGGGAGTATAACGAGCCCCCGAAGCTCATACATCATGGCAGTATTTCGTTAACGGCGAATTATCATGCGTTAAGCTATGTGTGCGAAGCGCAGGGAGCCCTGCCGCTGTTCACGAAGCATCCCTATATCTATATAAACATTGGATGTATTCTCAATCTTTCCGAACCCGTCCGTTATGGACTAACGCGACTAGCCTATGAGAGGTTTGTTGAACGGTTTGGTCCCGATGATTTTTTCAATTTAAAAGAAGCCTTCGATACGCAAGTCGAGCATAAAACGATGCCTCAGCTTCTGGCTTTATGGCGGTTGAGCGGCTATGATACGCAATTTCTGCTGCCTTGTACCAAACGCCTCATTACGTTGATTCCAGATTCTGCTGACCATGAATGGATTGCGCTTCAGCAAGGAATTGAACGAATGTGGGCACATTATTATCCAATGGATGGCAATACGGATGTTGCGTTAGCTTGTGCGATCCTGTTATATCAAATGGATATGTATCAGGAGGCTATCCCTTATTTTGAACGAACACAGCCTAAGCTTGAAAATGATGCGACCGTTCTCTATGAGATGGCAGTGTGTTACTACGAGTTGGGGCAGGATGATGCTGCGAAGCAGTTTATTGATCGAACGATTTTGCAATCTCCTGAGCATGAAGAGGCCATTGCTTTGCGGGAATTGTTAATCTCTCTTGGATAAAAGTTGGCAAGTGGCTGCAACAATCTCTCTGATCCCTGCGTTAGGAAGGTAACCACATCAAATGGTGCATGGTGCTATCCAATTAACGAGAGGAGTACAATTATGAAAAAAATAGCAGCTTTCAGCTTATCCATCCTGTTGTGCAGTAGTTTGACCTTCGGTTCGGCTTACGCGTTCACAGATGTAGAGGAGGGACAAGCAACAGCCATTCTTGCGTTAAAAGACCGAGGTATCGTCAGTGGATTTGATAACGAGCATTTTGTGCCAAAGGGTAAAATCAGTTATGCGCAAAGTGTCCAAATGATCGTCAAAGGTCTGAACCTGAATATGGACAATCTGCGTTTCATCAAGCAACCTTTAGCATCTGATAGCTATTCGAACATCCCCAATGATGCCTGGTTTGCCGAAGCGTTCATCATTGCTCATTACAGCAATTTGGATATTCCGAAAGATGTGAATCCGTACGCCACGATCACCCGTGAACAATTCGGTCATTTACTCGTAAAAGCACTTGAGACCAAGGGTCAGTTTCCGCTGGTTAAAATGTATATCCCCATCCAAGATGAGGATCAACTTACCGTGGATTATCAAGGTACGATTCAAAGATTGCTACTGTACAAAATCACGGCTTTAGATGGGAACGGAAATTTCAATCCCAAAAGTGAGCTAACAAGAGGAGAAGCCGCGAACTGGTTGTACAACGCCATTCGTGTGCTAGAGACGCATGTGCAGAAACCACCACAAGTAGAAGAAGTCACTGTACTGGTTGAAAAAGTGAACGCTGATGTGAACAAAGTAACACTCTCCAGAGGTATCAAACCAAATCCTGGCTATGGCATTACCATTGATCGCATCGAGTTCCAGTCGGGTGGTCAAGCGATCGTGAAGTATTCGTTGCAGGAGCCGCAACCTGACATGTTGTATGCACAAGTCATGACTGAGGCGAAGGCAGTGACTTATGTGTCTTCGAATTATGAGGTTAGGGCTGAAGTGAGTGGGGATTAGTAAGTAGATTTAGTTGAAAGAATGGTGCATCCGATGAGACCGATGAAGGACTTTGGTTTTTCGGAGCAGAATGAGGCGAAAATAGAAGACGACCTATGTACCCAATTTTTTGGGTGTAGGTCGTCTTTTTGCCTTTTGCAAATCAAGCAAAAGACTCAATGGTGGGATTCCATTAAATGGTACAATGAGGTGGAATAATTTCAATTCCATTTGAGTAAGGGAGAAGGTGAATGGGAATGAGTAGAGAGTTTGAAGAGAGAAAGTTTCAACTTTGGCATTATAAAGTTAGTCATGGTGAACTACTTATCAGGAGCCCGAAGAATGATAAATATTATAAGAATATCGATATAATGTTTTTTGATGTTAGATATATTGAGGTACCTCGGTTTTTTCCGAGTATAAAATTTGAAGAAGTTAAAGAAGAAGATATTAACTATGTAAGTGAAAAGCTTACTAACAATGTTGCTAAGGAAGCTATACATATCTTAAAATCAAATAATAATCGGTATATAGTGGTAGCTAGCATAATGAAAATTGTTGAAAATGAATTGGATTTATTTGAGCTTCCGTTTCTCTAAAAGTTAGAAGCTGATAATAATAACTACGATTTGAACTGCACCTCTAATGTTAGACACAAACTAACATTTAGAGATGCAGTTTTTTGGCAAAATGGCAAAGCAAGCTGCGTTTAAGTATGCTCCAGAGTATTTTACTGCAGTTAAAGCAGGTACAGCAGGCGGAGCTGCTGCTGTAATGGTGTTGCCGCTGAATCATAATGCCCAAAAGCTGACGGAATTGCCTGTCCAGGGATTGACGAATATAATGACCGTATCACAGTAAAGGAAAAGGACGCCTCCATAAAACGTG